>JBBSAB010000010.1:0-146508 GCA_038252755.1 Polyangiales bacterium
CTCGTTCTCGTTCTCGTTCTCGTTCTCGTTCTCGTTCTCGTTCTCGTTCTCGTTCTCGTTCTCGTTCTCGTTCTCGTTCTCGTTCTCGTTCTCGTTCTCGTTCTCGTTCTCGTTCTCGTTCTCGTTCTCGTTCTCGTTCTCACTCGAAAGGGAGACGCGACTGCGAAACTCGGCGAGGCCGAGCGCCCGCCGCGCCTCAGGCGGCGATTGTCGCAGGGCACACCACGCGGAGTGCGGAGGAAAACCAAGAGCATCCCGCGTGGCGGCTGTGACTCACGACGGAAGCTTTGCGCCCTCAGTCGTAATATTCATTCCCAAGATGCGTGATGAGCTCTTCGCCCATCATCCAGCGCAGGGTGTTCTTGAGCTTCATCGATTGGATGAAGATGTCGTGCTCGGGGTAAAGGCCGGGGGCGGTTTGCGGGCTCTTGAAGTAGAAGCTGAGCCACTCCTGAACACCGCGGAAGCCGGCGCGCTTGGACAGGTCGCTGAACAGCGCTAAATCGAGCACCAGCGGCGCCGCCAAGATTGAGTCGCGGCACAAGAAGTCGACTTTGATCTGCATCGGGTAGTTGAGCCAGCCGAAGATGTCGATGTTGTCCCAGCTCTCCTTCGCGTCACCACGCGGCGGGTAATAGTTGATCCGCACCTTGTGATAGATGTCGCCGTACAGCTCCGGATAGAGGTCGGGCTGCAAGATTTGCTCGATCGCTCCGAGCTTACTGACTTCTTTGGACTTGAAGCTGCCCGGCTCGTCCAACACTTCACCGTCGCGATTGCCGAGGATGTTGGTCGAGAACCAGCCCTTCATGCCGAGCATGCGCGCCTTGAAGCCGGGCGCGAGCAGCGTCTTCAAGAAGGTTTGTCCGGTTTTGAAATCTTTGCCGCAGACGGGCGTTTGCGTCTCGCGAGCTAGCTCAAGCATCGCCGGCACGTCGACTGTGAGGTTCGGCGCGCCGTTGGCGTAGGGCACGCCTTCCTTCAAACAGGCCCAGGCGTACAGCATCGAGTTCGGAATGTTCGGATCATTTTCGAGCAGACCCTTCTCGAACGCTTTGATCGACTGGTGCGCTTCGCTCGGCTCGAGGTAGATCTCGGTCGAGCCGCACCAGACGCACACTGCGCGATCCGCGCCGCTGCTCTTGATGAAGCCGCGGATGTCGGCGCGCAGCTGGTCGACGATGTCGGCCTTGGTTTTGCCGGTCTTGATGTGCGTGCCGTGCAGCCGCTTGACGTACTCCGGGTAGAAAGCCGCCTGCATCGGTTTGATCGCCTGAAGCTCGGCCCGGATTGGATCGATGTGCTTGGCGTCGAGCACGGCGGCGGTCGTCGCGGCTTCCAGCGCGTCGTCGGGGAACAAGTCCCACGCGCCGAACACGATGTCGTCGAGCTGGGCCAGCGGCACGAACTCCTTAATGCGCGGGGTGCGGTTCTCGGTTCGCTTGCCGAGCCGGACGGTCCCAGTCTGAGTCAGCGAGCCGACCGGAGAGGCCAGGCCCTTGCGCGCCAACAGCACACCAGCGATCAACGTCGTCGACACTGCGCCGAGACCCGGCAACAGCACCGCCAACTTGCCTTCAGGTTTCTTAATATTCTCCGGTCGCTTCATCTCAGAGGCTCCTCTATCTTTCGCGTCGCCGTGGTAGGAGGGCCGTGCCTTAGAGGCAGCACGGTGCGTAATTTCCGACGCTTTTCACCTGCCAATCGGCAGCGCAGCGTTCATAGGTCCGACATGGTCGAAGCGGCAGTGATCTTGGTGGCAGGAATTGGTTCGAGGCTGCGTCCGATCACGGATACGCGGCCAAAAGCGCTGGCTCCGGTGGGTGACGAAACAATTTTGGGGCGCGCGGTTCGGCTGCTGCTCGAATTCGGCGTGTCACGTCTGGTCCTAGCGACCGGCTACCGTGAGGACGCCGTGCGCGCGGCGCTGGGCGGCTTGGCTTGCGAGGTCGTGTTCTGTCCGAACCCGCGCTACGACAGTACCCAAAATTCGGTGTCGCTCGCGCTCTGTCGTGACGCTGTCGCCGGTCGCGCTTTCTTCAAGCTCGATGGAGACGTGGTCTTCGATCCCGAGGTGCTGACGCGGATCGCCGCGCCTGCGGCCGAGCTTTCAGTGGGCGTCGATTCAGCGCGAAAGCTCGATGCGGAAGCGATGAAGGTAGTCGTCGAAGGCCGAGTGATCCGGCGTTTTGGGAAAGTCGTCCCACTCGCCGATAGTCACGGTGAGAGCATCGGCATCGAGCGCATCGCCGCGGCCGCGTCCGAGAAGTTGTTCGATGCGCTCGACGCGCGCATCGCCGCTGGCGTCACGAATCTCTATTACGAGGACGTCTACTCGGAGATGATCGGGCGAGGGGAGCTGGCGGCGGAGGTCGCAGACGTCTCCGGTTTGCGCTGGACCGAAGTGGACACATTCGAGGATCTGGAAGCCGCGCGCCGACTCTTTACGCCCTCAGGTGCGTAAAACTCGACGCAGTGTGGCAGGGCACGACCACTCGGGCGCCGTGTAGGTAAATGTCTAGAATTCGCAGTGTTACAGCCATGTGGCGGGGCTCACCCAAGCGCCGCTCGGACGGCACCTGAGCGTCCCGTTGCTGTTGTCATTTTGCAACACTGTGAGCCGGCTGCGACACCGAGATCATGGTGTAAATCCGCGATAAGAAAAGGATTTGCCCGGTTTGACCAGCGCATGCTAGTTGCTGGCTCATAGCTTGATGGCGACCCAATTGCGACCGATCCAGGTAGCCCGTGTGACGAGAGCCATCGTGCTCGCCGCGGGTGTGGGCTCCCGGGTTAGCGAAGGGGCCGACCTCACCCCCAAGCCGCTGCGCCGCGTGGCCGGTGTTCCGCTGGTCGTCCGGGTGCTCCGCACTTTGGAAGCCGCTGGCATCGAGCAGGCGGTGGTCGTGATCGGCCACGCCGGTCACCTGATCAAAGACGCCGTGGTCGCGGACAGCGAGCTCGGGCTCGATGTGACTTTCGTCGAGAACACCGACTACTTGAAGAAGAGCGGCGTTTCGGTGCTGGTTGCTGCCGCCCACATTGATCGCGAATGCCTGCTGACGATGGCCGATCATTTGTACTCGCCCGAGCTGGTCAAGCGCCTGCTCGCCGGCGAGCTGCCGGCCGACGGCGCAGCGCTGGCTGTCGACTACGATCTGCCGCGTTGCTTCGATCTCGACGGGGCGACCAAGGTCGCGGTCGAGCGTGGTCGCATCGTGCGCATCGCCAAAGAGCTCGACGCTTACGATGCGCTCGACACCGGCGTGTTCCGCGTCGGTCCGTCGCTCGTTACCGAGCTGTCGCGCGTGGTGGAGCAGAACGGTGACGCTTCGCTCAGCGACGGCGTGCAGGCGCTCAGTCGTCGCGGCGTCGTGACCGCGATTGATGTCGGTGAAGTGCGTTGGATCGACGTCGACACGCAGCCGGCGCTCGAACGCGCGGAAGCCATGTTGCGCGTGTTCGGCGACGACCTCGGCGACGAGCCGGGCAGCTCGGATTCGCAGATCGATCCCGAGGCGATCGAGACGTTCGCCCCGAGCTGGGTGCGCGCCGCCAAGCCCTACGACGAGAATCATTTCGCGGTCGCCGAGCGCAAGGGCGCCGCGCGCATGATGTCGAACGAGAGCCCGTTTCCGCCCAGCCCGCGCGTGATGCAGGCGATCATCGACGCGGCCAGCCGCGGCAACCACTACCCGGGCGGCGGCAAGGCGCTGTCGGACAAGATTTCTCGACGTGAGGGCTTGGCCACCGGCAGCGTGCTATTCGGCGCCGGCTCCACCGAGCTGATCGACGTCGTCATCCGTACCTTCGTCGGTCCGGGCGAAGAGGTGCTGCTCAGCGTGCCGACGTTCAGCATGTACGAAGCGCGCACGCGCGTCACCGGCGGCATTCCAGTGCTGGTGCCGATGACCGACACGCACGATCACGACCTGAACGGTCTGATCCGCGCCGTGAACGAGCGCACCAAGGTGTTGTTCCTGTGCTCGCCGAACAACCCGACCGGCAACCGCATGTCGCAGACCGATCTGCGGCGCATGCTGCGGCTCGGTCTGCCGACGGTGATCGACGAGGCGTACTTCGACTTCGAGACCGACGGCTCGTCGACCGGTCTTTTGGCGGAGTTCCCGAACGCGATCGTGCTGCGCACATTCTCGAAGGCGTTTGGCCTGGCCGGCATGCGGCTCGGTTATGCGTTGGCGCACCCTGTGGTGATTCGGCTGCTGTCGCGCGTGAAGGTACCGTGGAACGTGCCCAGCCTGGTGCTGGCTGCCGCTACCGCTGCGCTCGATGACCAAGCCGAGTTCGAAGCTCGCCGCGAAGAGTTGTCGAGTGGACGGCAGGACCTTTACAACGCCTTGTCGCTCGTGCCCGGTTTGGCTCCAGTGCAGGGCGAAGGCAATTTCGTGCTGATCGACGTGTCGCGCACCGGCCATTCGGCGGAGCGGCTGGTCGAGCAGCTGCTCGAGCAGGGCGTCTTGATTCGCTCGCTCACCGTGCACCACGCGGCTAGGAGTTACGTGCGCGTCACCGTCGGCATGCGCGAGCAGAACCTGCGCTGCGTGCGCGCCTTCGAGCGAGTGCTGGGGCGTGGCGTACGGCGCGAGCCGATGACGCTCGCCGCGCCGCCTAGCGACGCCGAGTAATCCGGAGTGGCTGAGTGAGCTCGGGCTTTTGGGCCGGCTACTGGCAGAGCTTGAAGTCGCTCGACGTCGAAGAGCCGATCGACGTCTACGTGCATCGGCCGCTCGCATACCTGTTGGCGCGCGCGCTGCTGCCAACGCCGATTTCGCCGAACTTGGTGACCTTGGCGTCGATGGGCGTCGGCGTTTACGGCGCGGTGCTGATCGTGATGAATGTGCCGCACCATTTCCAATGGGCGGCGCTGTGCACGTTCGTAGGGACGGTGTTCGACTGCGCTGACGGGCAGCTCGCGCGCATGCGCAAGACGTCGTCGGTGATCGGTCGCATGCTGGACGGCACCGCTGACGTGATCGTCACCGCGGCGATTCTCGTCGCCGGCGGCTACCACATCGTTCAGAAATACGGCGTGACCTGGTGGCTCGCGCTGCTCTGTGCCGTGTTCACGCTCGTCGCTGGTGTGGCGACGTCGATTCAGACGACGCTGTTCGATCACTACAAGACCGTGTTCATGAAGCTGGCGGTGCCGGGCTTCAAGGAAGCGGAGTCGTATCCGGAGGCGCGGCGGCGCTATGAAGCCGTGACCAGCTTCACGTTGGTGACGCGGCTGGCGTGGGCGCTGTACCTGCAGTTCGTCGGCAACCAGAGCCGGACGGTACGCAAGTTCGATCCGCACACGGTGACTGAGTTTTCGATTCTCGGTGACTACGATCCGGCGCGCGCGCAGATCTATCGCGACCACGTGGCGGGTGTGATGGGGACCTGGCGTCGCTGGTTCGGCTACGGATCGCTGATGATTGGTATTGCGCTCGCGCTCGCATTCGAGGCGCCCGAGTACTACCTCTTGCTGCGCCTGACCCTCTACAGCCTGGTGTTTTACGGTCCGCTCATGCGGCGGCAGCGCCAGGCGTCCGAGCGCGCGTTCGCGGCGCTCGGTGTCGAGCCGCGCTGAGCGAATTGACACGGGCGCCGTCGGGGTCGAAAGTCCATGGCGCGCATGCTCCGCACCAAAGCGCAGTTTTTTCGAGGCGTCGTCCTGACGTCGCTTCTGGCTCTGAGCTCCGCCAACGCGCGTGCCGCGATCTGGCCGAGCGCCGTGCGTCGAGCCGAGCGCGACCTGTCGCAGAGCGACGCCGCGGCGCGGCTGGCGGCCGTGGCGGCACTCTCGGAATTGCCGCGAGCGGCTGCGCGGCGCCTGTTGCTGCGCGCGCTCGACGACGTCGACGCGCAGGTCCAAAGCTCGGCGCTCGAGCTGCTGCTGCGTTTGGAGACGCCGCACGTGACCGAGAGCGTGGTGCCCTGGCTGTCGGGGTCGGACAAGCGCTTGCGCTTGTCGGCGGCGTTGGCGTTGGCCGTGGCGCCGGCGCCTAACGCGGTGCCAGCCCTCGGCCGCGCGCTGGGTGATTCGGACGCCGAAGTGCGGGCGGCCGCGGCCAGCGCGCTCGGCGCTTCGCAGGTCGAAAGCGCGGTCTTGCCGCTGCTAGGTCATTTGGACGACAGCGTGCCGGAGGTGCGCGAAGCCGTCGCCAACGCGCTCGGCGCGCTGGGCGACGCGCGCGCCGTGCTGCCGTTAATCGGCAAAATCGAGGATCCGCGGCCGAGCGTGCGCGCCACTGTCGCGCGGGCGCTCGGCTCGCTCAAGGATTCGCGCAGCAGCAGCGCGCTGTTGCTGGCCTTGCGTGATTCGGATCGGGGCGTGGTGATCGCGGTCGTGCGCGCGCTAGGCGCGTTGGGGGAGTCGGCCGCAGTGGTTCCGCTCGCTGCGTTGCTGAGCAACGGTCCAGAGCCTGAGGCGCGTCGCGCGCTCTTGCTCGCGCTCGGACACATCGGCAGCGCCGACGCTGGGCAGACCCTGGTCAAGGAGCTGGCGGGCGACGAAGCGGGGCGCGAGCGCGAAGCCGTGCTGGCTGCACTCGCCCTAACGCCGAGCGCTTTCACGCAGCCGCTGCGCGATTGCGTCGACTCCGCGCTCGACTCCGCGCTGGCCGAGGGCTGCGCGCTCGGGCTCTCGCAGGCGCACGACACGGCCTCGTCTGCGCGCGTGCGCAGCGCGCTCGACCGCGGGCGGCTATCGCCCAAAGTGGGCCTCGCGGTGCTGGGCAAGCTCGGGGACGCACGCGCGCTGAGCGCCGCGTTGGAGCGGCTGACGGTGCCCGACGCTGAGACGCGCGCCGCCGCGATGGACGCCGCCGAAGCACTTCTGTCCCCGAAAGACGCCGACGGTCGCGCGGTCGAGCCGTTGGCGCGCGCGCTTTCGGCGCGCAACGTGTCGCGACCCGAACGCCTGCGGCTGGTCGGGCTGTTGGGTAGGACCGGGTCGGAGCGCGCGCTTCCGACTTTGTTGCCGCTGCTCGAGAGCGTGAGCGATCCGGCGCTGGCCGAGAGCGCTGCGATGGCGCTCGGCGCGGTGCCGGGCAAGGCGGCCGGGCGCGCGTTGCTCCAAGCACTCGACGCTGACGAGATGCGCGTCAAACGCGCGGCGGCGCTTTCGATCCGGCGCTCGCGGAGCGCCGAGCTTTTGGGACCGCTGCTCACGCGCTTGACCCGGGGCGGGCGCAGCGAACGCGCGCTGGTCTATGCCGCGTTGCCCGGGCCAATCGCTGGGAGCCAAGACGACAGCTTGGTGGCGCGTGCGGCTAAGTTGCTCGACCAAACGCGCGGCAGCGAGCGCGACGAGCTGCTCGAGGCGCTCGCTGTCTCGCCGCGTCCCGCGGCGCGGGCGGCGCTGCTTCAGTTGACGAACAGCGCTGACTTTGGCGACCGCGGAAAAGCGGCCGAGCTCTTGGCGGCACGGCCCGACGTGGCCGCGCTCGCGCGCCTGGCGCGTGATAGCGATGCCCGCGTGCGCGCGAACGCGGCGTGGTCGCTCGGCTTCGTCGCAGCGGGCGCAGCTGCCGCCGCCCGCCCGGTGCTGGAGCAAGCGCTTAAGGACCGCGAGGCAGCCGTGATCGGCAACGCTGCGATCTCCCTGGGCCGGCTTTCGCGCGCCAATCCGGAGCACGCGACGAGCGCGCTGTGTGGCGCAATCTTGCGCGACCCGCGCGCGTCGGTTCGCGAGCAAGCGCTGCGCGGTTTGGGGCTCGCTCACGCCCGCTGTGCCGACGGCTACCCGGCGACGCTACTCGGGTCGGATCCGCGTGCGCGGGTACGGCGCGCCGCTGCCGAGCTGCTGTTGCGGAGCGGCCCGCAAGGCTCGGATCTCCGGCTGCTATCGCGCTGCCAGGAGAGCGACACGCACGCGATGGTCTCCGAGGCCTGCGGGGGTGCCGCTAAGCCGGACGCCACCGAGATTGAGCCGACTACCGTGCTGATCGTCCAGAGTGCGGGCGCGGAGCCGACGCCTGGCGCGCCATTCGCGCTGCTGTGGGCGGATGGTGCGCTGCGGCTGGGCAGCGCTGATCGGCGCGGGGGAGTGTATGAGCCGCGCGCGCCGCTAGGCGCGGTCGAGTCGCTCCCCTACGCGGGCGGCGACTAGCGTGCCAGCGCCGGTCGTCGTGGAGGTTTACGCGCCGCAGCCGCGCCCGCAGGAGCTGGCGGTGTTGCTAGCGGCTTGCTCGCACGCCGCCGCGCCGCACGACTGCATCACCTCCGACGTGAAGAGCGCCGAGTCGCCGCTCGGCGTTGCGATCGTGCGGCGTGATGGCGAACGCGCACGGATCGAGCTTGGTTTGCGCAGCGTCGTCAGCGCCGAATGGTCGACGCGCGGCCTGGTATTTCAGCCGGGCGACGACGAGATGGAGCGCTACCGTGCGATTGGCTTCGCGATCGGCACGTTGGTCGCGCGCCAGGTCGAGCCGCAGCCGTCGGCGCCAACCGAGGCCAAGACCGAGCCCGCCAATCCGGTCACCCCAGCAGAAAAGCCAACCGTCGCGCCGAAGCGGCAGTTGACGGCAGCCCAGCGGCCGCCGCCGCGGGCAACGTGGGTCGACCTGGCCGGCAACGTGGGTCTGGGCTTGATCCCTGGACCACCGCGCGTGGGCGGCGCGCTCCGGGCCGCGTCCGAAATCGTTCCGCTGGGCGCGTTCGCGGTGGCCGAGACTGGCTACGCGGAGCGGATCGGTGAGCCATCACTGCGCGTTCGTTGGTTGCACGTGGCAGCCGGCATCGGGCATCCGCTGGCACCCACTCTGCTTTCGCTCGGCGTGGAGGTCCGGTTGATGCTCGCGCTGGAGCGCATGGCGTTCACGGCCGTCGACGGCGCGCGCTCGGGTGGAGCGGCGCGCTGGAAGCCGGGCGTGACCGGCGCCATCGACGCGCACTGGGACGTGGCGCTGCCGCTCAGCGTGATCGTGAGCGCAGCGACGTTCATCGATCCCGAGCACACGGTGGTGCGCGTTGGTGGCCAGCAAGCGGGAGAGACCCCTGCCATCGGGCTGAGCGGGTTCCTCGGTTTGCGGCTCAAATTGCGCTAAACAGCGCCGTTATGGCTACGCTGCTAGTCACAGTGAGCGTGTGCGGTGTCGCAATGACCGAACGCATTGCCGTTGATACCAGGGCAATCCTTGTCGTTCGTGCATTCGACGCACTGCAGATTGGCGCAACGGTGGCGATCGCCTTGCGTGCAGTCCGCGTCCGCCTGACATTCCACGCAGCGCCGCTGATAGCACACGTGCGTCTCTGGAAACCCGTCGGTCTCGCACGCCCGATTGTCGATGCACGGCACGCAGGTGCCCTGCTCCATGTCACAGACGCGGCCGTCCCTGCAATCGACCGTGCTGTTGCAGGTTTGTCCGCAGCGACCCACCAAACGGTCGCAGCTGTAGCCCAACTTGCACTGGCTCTTGTCGGTGCACTGCACGCAAACATTGTTGAGGAAGTGCGAGCAGTGTTGGTCGGGTAGGCATTGCGCGTCGCTCAGGCACGGCGTGCACGAGCTCACGCCGTTGCCGCAAATCAGCCCGCCGAAGGTGCCCCCGAAGTCGGGACCCTGGCCGGCGTCGGCGCAGCCAAAGCCCGCGCAACTCGAACCGCCGTTCTTTCCGCCGTAGCCGCCACCACCGCCATTGCCGTTCGACCCGCCAGCAACAGCCACGCCGGCTTGATTCATCGAGTTGGAGCCGGCCTCGTTTCGGGAGCCACCTGCGTTCGTCCCTGCAGCGGTGCTCGCGGTTTTGCCCGCTCCGCCGCCGTAGCCGGCGCTGTTCATCGGCGGCAAGAGATCGACGATATCCGAGCCGCACGAGACCGCGATCAGCGACAGCAACGCTGCCAGCCGTCCAGCGTGGCCCAGGCGCGGTGTGTCCGACATGGCCCGGGCAGGTTACCACGCGGAGGGTGACCGAGCGACTCGCCCAGGCGCGAAAAGCCCGGAAATCTGGCAGGGATTCGCAGGGGATCGGATGTCTGCCTGGCACCGCGCAAGAGCGGTTACTATCCTCAACGAGTCCCTGTGTCTCGGCCCGCTCCTGCCACCAAAGCTCCGCTTCGTCTGGTCACCCCAGCCGCTGGCGTGAGCGCTGAGGCGCTGGATGACGAGGCGCTGATCTTGGCGGTGCAGCGCGGCGACCGGCAAGTTGCGTCAGCCCTTTATGATCGGCTGATCCGTGTCGTTGACCATACCGTGTATCGCGTTTTCGGACGCCGTGAGGTCGACCACGACGACCTCGTGCAGATGGTCTTCGAGCAGATCATCGTGACATTGTCACGCCGCAGCTATGCGCGTGCTTGCAACCTGCGCACTTGGGCATCCAGCATCGCCAGTCACGTGGCGTTCAACGCGCTGCGCTCACGCCGGCGTGAACGCAAAGTGATGGATCGCGACGCACCGCCCGATAGCGAGACGTACGCCGCGCGCGGCGATGCCGAGCGTGAAGCAGCCGTGCGGTCCGAGCTGCAGGTCGTCCGAGCCACGCTGGTCGACATGAAGCCGCAGTACGCCGAGACGGTGTTCTTGCACGACGTGCTCGGCCACGAGCTGGCTGAGATTGCGTTGATGATGCGGGTCTCGGTGGCGGCCGCGCAGTCGCGGCTCGTTCGTGGCCGCAAAGACTTGCACAAGCGCTTGGCCGTTGCGGTGCCAGTAGGCGAGGGAGGCGCGCGATGAGCCGAGCCCCTCTCGACAGCGAGCCCGGAGAGCTACTGCGGCAGCTCGCTCAGGAGTCGGTGCCGAACGCGCCTGAGGACGCGTCGCCGGCGCGCCGTGACCGGCTGGTTAGGTTGATGAAAGACGCGGTCGAGCGGTCGGCGGAGAGCGCGGAGCGCTCGCGACGCTTCGGGCGCGGCGGGGCGATCGTCGCTGCCGCGGCTGGGTTTTTGCTGCTTTCTGGCCTGCTGTTCCGGGAACACCGCGCCCATGGCGGTCCGAGCACGATCGCCGGTCTCGATCGCGTGAGCGGCACCGTGGTGCTGACGCAAGAGGGCACGGTCCGCGTGGTCGGTTCGGGCGAGCGCGCGCTGCGCGATGGCGACTCGCTGCAGACGGCAACCGGCGCGCAGGCGCACTTGGCCACGCATAAGTCGTCCGTCAACGTGAGTGAGGCGACGGAGCTGAAGTTATCGCAGCCGAGCGCGGCTGAAGAGCGCATCAGCTTGCGCCGCGGCCGGGTCGACGTGTCAGTCGACAAGACGGTAGAGACGAAGCGGTCGGTCGTCGTCGAGACGCCGGATGCCGAGGTCGTCGTTCGCGGGACGGTGTTCGACGTGCGCGTCGAGCCGCTAGCCAGCGCCACCAACACGCACGTCCACGTTACGCGCGGCAGCGTCTGGGTGCTTGCGCAAGGCGTACAGGTCGCGCTGCTCAGCGCCGGGCAGAGCTGGAGCTCGGTCGGCGGCGTCGAAGCGGCTGGAATGCCTCCGGCGCCGCGCCCAGTGACCCCACCAGCAACCGAACCCGACGTCGCGGCGCCCACGCCGATCACAGCCAGGCCGGGGCCGCCCGCCAAAGAGGCGTCGCGCCGCGTCGGCACGCTCGCCGAAGAGAACCGGATGTTTGCGGCTGGCGTCGAGGCGCGCAACCGCGGTGACGCTGCACGGGCGGCCGAGCTATTCGCCGAGCTGCTCAGCAGCTACCCGCAGAGCACGCTGCGCGAAGTCGCCCAGGTCGAGCGCTTCCGCGCCCTCAGCCAGGCCGGCCAAACCGCACGCGCCGCCAGCGAAGCTCGACGGTACCTAGCCGAGCACGCGGATGGCGCCGCTCGTAGCGAAGCGCGAGACCTTGCCCTCTCGGGCAAGTAGTTGGCAGTTCGGAGTTAGCAGTTGGGGCGAGGCCGAGCGCCGATCGCGCTTCAAGTTGCGTTGGTCGCCACGCCCTTCGGGCGCAGCACGGCGGAGAAAAAGCAGCGGCACGCCATGATGCCAGCGGTTGGCCCGTGAAAGGACCAACCTAAACTGGTGGCATCAAGCTCTACCCCGCCGCACAACGCATCGCGCACTGCAGATCACCAGCTGCGCAGCCGCACGGATTTTTCTTCGGCTTTGGCGCAGCCGGTTTGTCTTCGACCGCGGGGCTGGGGGTTGCAGCGCCGCCGGGCTTCTTGATCGTACCTCCGCCGCCACGCTTGATCGCGCCGCCGGGCTTGGCGCCGGCTTTCGGGGCGTCTTCGCTCTGAGACGTGCCGGTCGACGGCGGGGTCGCGGTGACGTCGGGCGGCGGAGTTGGTGCGGGTGGCGGCGTCGGTGCGGGCGCAACGGCGACCGGTGCGGGCGCTGGCGCGGGTGGCGGCGGACGCAGCAAGAAGACGATCGCCACTGCGGCGATGGCTGCGACGGCGATGCCGCCGCCGATGAACAAGCCGGTCTTGTTCTTCTGCTGGGGCGCGCCGTAATCCGTGGCGGCGGCGCTGAGCCCACCACCGAGCGGCGATGCGATTCCGAGCGGCGACGCGGTCAGTGGGGAGATCAGCGGTGCCGTGGGCAGCGCCGGGGCGGCCGAGGTCTCGGATTTCGTGGCGGCTGCGGTGAGCGCCTTGAGATCGATCAGACCTGAGTCTTCACGGGTGGCAGCTCCGCTCGGCGCAGCCAGCGGAGCGACGGGACGCGACGACGGACGGCTAGCAGCCGAGGTCAGCGCGCTGAGCGAGAACAGCACCGACGACTCGTTGCGAGCGCCAGTTCCGGCCCCACCACCACCGCCTGCCGCGGCACTGCTGCCGAGACCGCCGCCGCCACCGCGCGAGCCCTGCTCGGGCGCGCTGGTCGCGACGTCGTCTTCGCTGCCGGCAGCGTCGATGCCGCCGAACAAATCGGGAGCGGGGGCGCGACCCGCGGTGCGCGCGGCAGTGCGCGCCGGGCTGGCTGCAGCCGAAGCCCAGGGGGCGGCGGCTGGAGCGGCCGCGCCGCCACCGGCGTTCAGCGCCGCCACGACCTCTTCGACCTCGGCGAGAGGCTTCCAATCTGCGAAGCCGTCGGCCCAAAGGTAGGTGTCCTGCGTGATCTGGCTCGCGTTGTACGCTGCCACGATCTCGGGGACGCTCATCGTTCGCTGATCGCCCTCACCGAAGTCGACCGTAAACTGCAGACCTGCGGTTTGGCTGTCACCGGCGTCGTCGCTGGCTTCAGTCGTGGCATCCCCGGCGGCGGTGTAAACACTGGGCGGATTGGCTTTGCCGTCGATGACGATCGTAGCGCCGCACTTGCGGCAGCGGATCTTCGCCAAGCGGTCAGAGACTTTTTCGTCGGCAATCGAGTACTTGGCAGCGCACGCAGGACAGGAAATCTTCACTAGCGGCCTCGCGTCTGGAGCTATCGAGAAGAAAGGTACGTTCTTGCTCGATGTTCGGTCTGATTCTGGAAGCGGGGTCTGTGGCGATGAGCCAGTCACCGCCGGGTCGAAACGGGCCCCTTTTTACCATCCCTGTCAGGATTCGCTAGCGCCGTGTTCACTCTCATAAGAAGAGTTGGACCTCCGCCCCGCGAAACCCTTGGGAGAGCGAGACAACAGGAAGGCGGGAAGGCGGGAAGGATCTAGTATTTCCAGCAGCAATCCGCGCAAACGGCCACAGGGCGGGCCGGCCGGCGATTAGCTCAACCGGTCACCCACCCAAAAAATCTTCCCGCCTTCCCGCCTTCCTGTTGATTCCTCTCGCTCACGTCCGGGGGGGTTAGCTGCCCATGGCGAAGAGGGCGAGGTCGATGGCGTCCAGGCGCTCGGCCAGGTCTGGGTTGTCGCCGTCCTCGCGGAGGGCCATCTGCAGCTCCCGTTTGGCAGCCGGGAGATCGCCCTTGGAGATCAGGTCTTCGGCGCGCTTGGCAAAGCGGCGAGCCCCGGGCGACCGGCACAGCTCGTCCAGGGAACGGATGTCGGAGTGCCGAGCCAGCGGTGGCGGGGCGATCGTTGCGTCGAGTCGCAGCTGACCCTTGGCCAACGCCAAGTCGTAGTCGGCGCGCGAGTCGGGGTGCGACAGCACCCGATACGCTTCGGCGCCGCGCTGAAACACGCGCCGCAGCGCGTCGGCGGTTTCGTCGTCGGCGACCGGAAAAGCGTCGGGGTGAAACGCCACCGCGAACTCGTGAAACGCCTTACGGACCGCGCCCGCGTCGGCGATTTCGAGCAGGCCCAGTACTTCGTAGTACGACGACTGATCGATCAGCGCGTCCCACTCGAAGATGCGCTCGATGTCCCGAAGATCCATGGCTCACATCCCGCGCGCGGCTTGTCGTGCTGCCATCCGCGCCACTTCCTCCGCGTCGGGCAAGCCGACCAGATGCACTTGCGTCGAAGTCTCGCGACCGGTGCCGACGTCTTTCGCGCTGACCACCAGCATACCGCTCGCGTCGAGCGCAAACGAAACCGCGATCCGCACGTCGCCGCGTCGCGCCGGGCGTAGTCCGGACAGCTCGATTTCACCCAAAAGGGTGTTCTCACCGAACTTTTTCGACTCGCCCTGGCTGACTCGCACTCGCACCGACGTTTGATTGTCGGCGGCGGTTACGAACTCGCGGGTGCGCGAGCACGGTACGGTGGTGTTGCGACCGATGATCGAGTCGCAATAGCCCTCGACGGTTTCGACCGCTAGCGTGAGCGGCGTGACGTCGACCAGCACCGGCGCCAGCGGCATCGGCGCGGTCGGCGGCGGTGGCGGGTGCGCCGACGGAAGCTTCTGTGTCGTCGTGCCGACCGCTTGAAGTGGCGCGGTGGTCGTGCCGATCGCCGCCGGTGACATCGGCGCTGGCGGCGGTTTCGGGATATCGAGATCGATCGTGCCGAAGCCGTGGCCTGGCGCTGTACCGGCGAACATAGCCGGCGGCGGCGCCGGTACAGCGAACGGGGGAGGCGGCGGCGCTACGGCAGCCCGCGCACGCGCCTCCTCTCGCTCGCGCTGCGCCAACATCGCCAAGCCTTCTTGGCGCGCGCGCTCAAGCTCCAGCGGCGAAGGCGTGCCGACTTTGGTCGGTTCGTCTTCCGGGATCTCCGGCACTTCCAAGTCGGCGTCTTCGAGCTCCTCTGGGAGCGTGAGCGCCATCGGCTGGGCCAGTGGTCTGACGCCGGGTGCTTCGCGTGCTGGGGGCGCCGCCAGATCCTCGATGTCGCCGTCCCCGAGCTGGAAAGCGACGCTTTCCTCCTTCGACGCAGGCTTCGGGGGTGGCTCCGGCATCACCAGCGGCAAGCCGGATTCGGCGGCGGCGAGAGCGTTTTGTGCAGCGTCGGCGGCGCTGACCAAGGTCGGGCCGCTGATCACCCGGGCCGCCGGCCCGAGGCCCGTGCCCGTCTTCTGCTTGGGGCGTTCGCCAGGGGGCTCCGAGCTTTGCCCGGGTCGTCCGAGCACGCCGAGCGCGGGATGCCGGGTCGGCGCCATCGGGTCGGCGCCTTCCTGCACACCGGGCGTGGTGGGCATGCGCGGTCGACCGCCTTGAAACGGCTGCGTGCTCGGAACGCCGAACTGGTCCGGCGAAGTGTCCATGCGCGGCCGCGCTGGGCCCGACAGCATCGCCGGACCCGGCGCGGTGTCCGAGCGCTGGCGTGGCACGCCCGGCGGCAAGGTTCCGCCGCGACGCTTCGCCAGGACCGACGGACGATCCGTCGAGCTTGGCATGGTTTGACGCGCCGGATTCGGCGGTGGGGGGACGGTGCCCTTGCGACGCTGCTCAGCGCCAGAGAGCGCACTGGCTTGAATCGCCGCGCCGATCGCCACGACCTCGTCGGGGCTGATGTGCGCGCGCACGTCGCGCTTCCAAAACTCCTCGACCCGGCGTTTGACGAGCGGCACGCGCGTGGAGCCGCCGACCAACAGCAGCTGCTGAAAATCGCTGTGCGAGAGGCGGGCGATGCCGAGCGCCTCTTTACAGACCTCGAACGTCTTGTCGATCAGCGGCGTCGCCAGCCGTTCCAGCTCGCCGCGCGTCATCGTGAACGTGAGCCCGAGCGGCTTACCGCCGGCGCCGTGCGCGATGTCTTTGATCTCGATCGTTACCTCCGACTCGCTCGAGAGCCGGTGCTTGATGTCTTCGGCAGCCACCTTCAGGTGCTCGTAAACTTGCGGTTCCGAGCGCGGGTCGTAGCGGTGCCGCGCCAGGAACGTCTCGGCCATGCGCTCGGCGATCGCCATGTCGAGGTCGTCGCCGCCGAGGAACGTGTTGCCTGCGGTCGCCAGCACCTCGAACACGTTGTCCGACAAGTCGAGCAGCGTGACGTCGAAGGTACCGCCGCCGAAGTCGTAGACCGCGATCCGCTCGGACGTCGTCTTGCCGTAGCCGTACGCGAGCGCGGCTGCGGTAGGTTCGTTCAAGATCCGCATCACCTCGAGGCCAGCGACGCGCCCGGCCACCTTGGTGGCGGCACGCTGCAGGTCGTTGAAGTTGGCGGGCACGGTGATGACCGCGCGATCGATGGTCGTGCCGAGCGCGGCCTCGGCGATGCTCTTGGCTTTGCGCAGGACGAACGCGCTGATCTCCGGCAGCGTGTAGGTTTCGCCGCGCGCCACCACCAGCGAGGCCTGGCCGGGGCCCTCTTTCATCTGGAACGGGAAGCGCGAGCGCGCACGCCGCACCTCCTCGGAATCCCAGCTGCGGCCGATCAGGCGCTTGACGGAGTAGATCGTGTTGATGGAGTCGACCAGGCGTCGCTCTTTGGCGGAGCGCCCGACCAGCACGTTGCCGCTCGGGTGAAACGACACCACCGACGGCATCAGCACATTGCCGTTTTCGTCTGGAATCGCCGACGCTTGGCCGTCTTTGACCACCGCCACGACGGTGTTCGTGGTCCCCAAATCGATGCCGATAACAGGCGCCATTGCTCTTCTTCTAGGCTCCCTCGAGCGCTCGGGGCTCGGCTTGGAGCTCCTGGATGACGCGGTCGTACCAACCTTCGACCACCGAACGGAAGGGCCACATCCAGCCGTAGTCCGGCCCGGTGAAGCGCTTCACGATCTGCTCACGCAGCTCGGCGCTTTGGACGGCTTCCCGGCCGCGCAGCTCGGCGGTGGCGCGCAGGGTCTCGGTGTAAGCCTCCCATTCGATGCGCGCCCGTCCGTAGGCTAGGCCCAGCGGCAGGAACGGCACCAAGTAGAGGAAGGCCATCAGCGGGCCACCATAGCGCCGACGCTGGCGCAGATGCACCCGCTCGTGGCGCAGCAAAATCAGCCGATCGAGGTCGGCCAGTTGTTCCCAAGTTTCCGGCACGTAGAGCGTGTCGCCGATCACGGTGTGGTAACGCGTCAGGTAGTGGCGCTGGCCACCCAACGTTACGATTCGGAGCGCCAGATCGATCAGCCGCGATAGCGCGTCGCCCCGTTTCGGCACGATGCAGAAGGCGGGAAACTCCACCTTGAGGTCGGCCACGAAGCGCTCCGACAAGTCCACGTCGCGCACCGTAGCACTACGCGCGCCATTTGGTCGAAAATGTCTGTTGTTCCGCTGAGTTGTCTTGGGGGAGTTGGGAGTTGGGAGTTAGCAGTTAGCAGTTGCGAACCGGCAAGAGGTTCGGGTCCGCCTCGGCTCCCGAAACTGCCAACTCCTAACTCCTAACTCCCAACTAAACCCCGAGCACCACGCCTTCGACCAGCACCCGGCCATTGATCAGATCCTGCGCCATCAAGGCTTTTTTGCCTTCGAGCTGGGCGTTGATCAGCTCGAGCGTTCCGCTACCGGTGGCGATGAATGCGCGCTTCCCCAGCACGGAAATCGTGCCCGGCACGGCTCCGGGCGGCATCGGCCCTGGCACCGGCCGGGCGTCATGGAGTCGCAGGGTCTTGCCGTTCAGCAGCGTGAAAGCGCCGGGGCGGGGGGCCATACCGCGGATCAGCCGGGCGACATCGATGGCGGTTCGGCCCCAGTCGACCTGGAGATGATGCCGTTCGATCAGCGGTGCGTGGCTGGCCAACGCGGCATCTTGCGGCTCGGCCGTGAGCTTGCCGTCGACGGCGGCGGCCAGA
This sequence comes from Polyangiales bacterium, assembly GCA_038252755.1. GTDB lineage: Bacteria > Myxococcota_A > Polyangia > Polyangiales > Polyangiaceae > PMG-095. The sequence goes on from JBBSAB010000010.1 coordinate 17,949, forward strand.
TCGGCACGCACGACGTGGGCGGCGAGCGTTGCGATGCGTTCGGCGAGGCTGCCGCCGGTCTCGGTGTCGGAAAGGTCGAGCGCGTGGCGTGCGTAAACCGGACCGGTGTCGAGCCCCTCGTCCATCTGCATCAGCGACACGCCGGTCTGCGTTTCACCGTTGACGATGCACCAATTGATCGGCGCCGCGCCGCGGTACTGCGGCAACAAGGAAGCGTGCAGGTTCATCGCGCCACGCCGCGGCGCGCCGAGCACATCCGCCGGCAGAATGCGGCCGTAAGCCATGACCAGCGCGACATCGGCATCTTTTTCGCGAAGCCAAGTAGCCAGCTCGCCCGTACGTACCTTGGTAGGTTGATGTACGGAAATCCCGAGCTCTAGTGCGGCCTCCTTTATGGGTGGCGCCGACACCTTCAAGCCTCGGCCACTAGGCCGATCTGGCTGACAAACAACCGCGGTAACTTCGGCTACTTGCGTGAGCGCGCGGAGCGCGGGGACTGCAATCTGAGGAGTGCCGAAGAACACCGCGCGCATGGTCGCGCGCGTATAGTCCCGCGCGATTCAGAGCGGAAGCCATTGTGCCGTAGGTGACCGTGGTTAGTTTCGTTTGGTTTTCCGGTTTCGTGGTCTCTGTGCCAAGAATGAGGCTTCATGAGTGACAAGAAAAAGCAGCAGCAGCCGCAATCGCCGCCCCCGCCGCCTCCCGCGGAAGAGGACATCAAGTTCGGTGACGAGCTAGCGGTTCTGCCGATTCGCAACGCCGTGCTGTTCCCCGGAGCCGTCGCGCCGTTCGACGTCGGTCGCGAGAAATCGGTCGCGCTGGTCGAAGACGTTCACAACCTCGACAGCCCCGTGATCGCCATCTTCGCCCAGCGCGATCCGGCGACCGATGATCCGGCAGCCGACGACCTCTATCCGGTTGGCTGCGCGGCGCGCGTGCTCAAGGCGCTCAAGCACAGCTCGGGCAACTACTCGCTTATACTGCAGGGCCTCACCCGCATTCGTTTGGACTCGGTCACGCAGTCGAACCCGTACATGCGGGCCAAGGTGACGCGCGTCGAGTCGCCGGCGAGCGAGGATGTCGAAGCCGAAGCGTTGGCGATGAGCCTGCGCGACGTCGCCAAGCAGGTCATCCAGCTGATGCCGGAGCTGCCGCGCGAAGCGGGCTCGCTGATCGACTCGATCCAGGCGCCTGGCGCGCTCGCTGACTTGGTGGCTGCCAACCTCGACGCCCCGGTCGAGGAAAAGGCGCAGCTGATCGAGACGGTCGAAGTGAAGGAGCGCATCAGGAAGGTGCTACGCCTGCTCACTCGCCAGCTCGAGATCTTGAAGATGCGTGAGCGCATCAACTCCCAGATCAAAGAGGAGATGGGCAAGAACCAGCGCGAGTACGTGCTCCGTCAACAGCTCAAGGCGATCAAGGAAGAGCTGGGCGAGGACGACGGCGATCAAGGTGACTTGGATGGGCTCGAAGAGCGCATCTCCAAGGCCAGCCTGCCCAGCGAGGCGGACAGCGTCGCCAAGAAGCAGCTCAAGCGGTTGCGCTCGATGCAGGTCGGCAGTGCCGAGTACACGGTCGTTCGCACCTACCTCGACTGGATCCTGGATCTGCCGTGGTCCAACCAGACCGAAGACAACATGGACATTGCCGAGGTGCGGAAGGTCCTGGACGAGGACCACTACGGCCTCGACAAGGTCAAGAAGCGCATCGTCGAGTACCTGGCCGTCCGCAAGCTGAAGAAGGACAAAAAAGGCCCGATTCTGTGCCTGCTCGGCCCGCCCGGCGTTGGTAAGACGTCGCTCGGCAAGAGCATCGCCCGCGCGCTCGGTCGGAAATTCGTACGCGTCTCGTTGGGCGGCGTGCACGACGAAGCGGCGATTCGCGGTCATCGGCGTACGTACGTCGGCGCGCTCCCCGGTCAAATCATCCAGGGCATGAAGAAGTCCGGCACCGTGAACCCCGTGTTCATGATGGATGAGGTCGACAAGATCGGGCACGACTTCCGCGGTGACCCGAGCGCAGCTTTGCTTGAGGTGCTCGACCCCGAGCAGAACAACACCTTCGCCGACCACTACTTGGAGATCCCATATGACCTCTCCAACGTGATGTTCGTCGCGACGGCTAACATCGCCGATCCAATCCCGCCGCCACTACGCGACCGCATGGAGATCCTGGAAATTCCGGGTTACACGCGGCGCGAGAAGCTGGCCATCGCACGCCAGCACTTGATTCCCAAACAGCTGGAAGAGCACGGCCTCAAGTCGGAACAGCTGACGATAACGGATGAAGCCGTGGAAGAGCTGATCGAGCACTACACGCGCGAAGCCGGCGTCCGCAGCCTGGAGCGCACCATCGCCAGCGTTATCCGTGGCGTTGCCGTGAAGGTGGCCGAGGGGGATCTCACCGCCCGGACGATCAAGAACGAGGACGACCTCCGCGAATACCTGGGAGCGATCAAGTTCACGAGCGACGTGGCGGAACGCACGGAAGAAACTGGCGTTTCTACGGGGCTGGCCTGGACCAGCGTGGGCGGCGAAATCCTGTTCATCGAGGCAACTCGCATGTTCGGGACTGGCAAGCTCCAGCTAACGGGTCAGCTGGGTGATGTGATGAAAGAGAGCGCGCATGCGGCGCTTTCCTACGTGCGCACCAACGCTGAAAAATACGGTATCCCCCGGGATTTCTTGGAGAAGAGCGATCTTCACGTGCACATCCCTGCGGGTGGCATGCCCAAGGATGGACCGTCGGCGGGCATCACCATGTTCACGGCTATCGTCTCGCTGCTCACCGGTATTCGCGTGCGCCACGACGTAGCCATGACGGGTGAGATCTCGCTGCGCGGCCGCGTACTGCCGATTGGCGGTCTAAAAGAGAAGACGCTGGCGGCTCACCGTGCCGGTATCAAGCGAGTTTTGGTGCCAGAGCGGAACAAGGCGGACCTCGACGAGGTACCGAAAGAGATCCGTGATGAGCTGGAGTTCGTGTTCGTGACCAAGCTCGACGAAGTGCTGCAAGCAGCGCTCGAGTCGATGCCGCAACCGTCGCAGGCCTACCTCGACGAAGTCGCGAAGCGCGAGGCCGCCACGACACCGTCTGCCAACTAGGTAGGCGGGTTCTCGTGATCAGGCTGAAAACGCCTGAGAAAACGCGAAGCGATTGAAAGCCCGGCGTTCCGCGAGGAGCGCTGGGCTTTTCGCTTTTTCATCGAAGGCCAGGACGGCCACCACACACAGCACGATCTGCAGTTTGAAAGTGCCTGCGCTTCACTTTTTCCTGTTAGCGAAACTTGGGTAATTTCTGTGGGATGGGGGCACACTACATGGGCCTTAGGGAGTGCGTGTGCTCTGAGGCCAGGTTTCCCATGAAAAATTGGATGAAAGCGACGACATCTCGTCGGCTGAGTGTCCTCGGATCCATCGTGCCTTTGGCTGCTTTGGCGATCGCGTGTACGCCTATCGGCAACGACAGCATGGTTGATGGCGGTAGCACCGCGGGTAAGCCAGCCGCCCCTGCGACAGGCGGCGCGTCGGCAACCGGCGGCGCGTCGAGCCCAGGAACCGGAGGCATCTCGATCGGTGTCGACATCACCAAAGAGATGCCGGACGGACCGTGCATGGGGCTCGAGTGCCAGGTCGCCAAATGCGAGGGCGCAGCGAAGACCACCATCACGGGTAAGGTTTACGACCCGGCCGGTAAAGTGCCGCTTTACAACGTGTTGGTCTACGTGCCGAACGCGCCCGTGCCCAAGTTCACCGACGGCGCGACCTGCGACCGTTGCGGCGCCAGCGTCGTCAACCCGGTCACCTCAGCGATCACCGATGAGCAGGGCGGGTTCGTGCTGCAAGACGCCCCGACGGGCGCCAACATCCCGCTCGTCATTCAGGTTGGTAAATGGCGTCGGCAGATCGTGATTCCAGCGGTCACCAGTTGCGCGGATACACCGCTGATGGATCCGCAAATGATGCGCTTGCCGCGTAACAAGGCGGAGGGTGACATCCCCAAGATCGCGATCTCGGTGGGTTCAGCCGATCAGATGGAGTGCCTGCCGCTACGGATGGGTATCGATCCAGCGGAGTTCACGACCGGCACAGGCGATGGTCGCATTCATCTCTATTTGGGGGATCACGGGAACAACCAGCAGCCCGTCCTCAACTTCGACGCTACGCATAACGCCGGAGCGGCGTTGACGCCGTCGTCCGGTCTATGGGCGACCACCGACAGCCTGATGAAGTACGACATCGCCGTCCTGTCGTGCGAGGGTGACGCCTACGAGCGGCAAAAGCCGATGGCGATGCGCCAGGCCATGTACGAATACGAGTCACTGGGTGGTCGCGTGTTTGCCTCGCACTGGCACAACATCTGGTTCGAGCAGGGGCCAGCCCCAGTCCCGACGACCGGTACCTGGAACACCCGGATGCCGAATCCGGCTGGGAAGCCTCGGCCGGCCGACGAAAACGGCGACGGCACTCCGCAGCTGGCCACGGTCAACCAAACGTTTCCGAAGGGTGCGGCGCTGGCCAAGTGGTTGATGAACGTCGGCGCGTCGACGGTGCTGGGCAACATGGATGTCGTGTTTCCGCGCGACAATATTCAATCGGTGAATCCGATGCTGGCTCGTGAGTGGATCACAGTCAACAACCCCAATTTCCCGGCCGCGCCCACCGCCGTTCAATACATGTCGTTCAACGCGCCGATTGGCGCCGCTGACGACAAGATCTGCGGGCGCGCGGTCTATACGGATTTGCACGTCGCATCGGTCGACAACAACAGCGCGAACAACGCTATGGGCTTCCCCGCCAGCTGCGAGGTGCGTGATCTCTCGGCGCAGGAAAAGGCCGTCGCGTTCATGCTGTTCGATCTCTCTGCGTGCGTTCAGAACGAAGACACGATCCCCAAACCCCCCAAGTGATTTCCGTCACGCGGTGCGCGCTGTTGTTGGTGGGCGCCTGCTCATGCAGCGCGACTGCCGTGACTGACCCGCCCGCCACCGGTGGCGCCTCAATCGGAGTTGGTATTCCGACAGAGACGCCGGTGGGCGCGTGCGTGAATCTAAAGTGCCAGGTAGCGGCCTGCGACGGCGCGCCGAAGACGACGATCAGCGGCAAGGTCTACGACCCAGCTGGCAAGGTGCCGCTCTACAACGTGCTGGTCTACGTGCCAAATGCGCCCGTACCGGCGCTTCCCGAGGGCGCGACGTGCGACCGTTGCGATGCGGGCGGCGTGAACCCGGTGACTTCAGCGGTCACCGATGAGAGCGGCAGCTTCGTGCTGAAAGGCGCGCCGGCAGGGGTCGACATTCCGCTCGTGATGCGGGTCGGCAAGTGGCGCCGGCAAGTGGTGATTCCGTCGGTCCCGGCCTGTAGCGATACCGCGCTCACCGATCCGCAAGTCACGCGTTTGCCTCGGAACAAGACCGAGGGCGACATCCCGCGCATCGCCATCGCGGCCGGTGGTGCCGACCAAATGGAGTGCTTGCCGCGCCGCCTTGGCATCGACGACGCCGAGTTCACCACTAGCGCGGGCGACGGTCGCATTCATCTGTTCCGCGGTAACGCCACCGACGGAACGCACGCGCCAGTGAAGTTCGACGATGCGCTGAACGCGGGCGCGGTATTGCCCTACGCAACGGAGCTGTGGTCCAGCGTCGATTCGCTCAAGAAGTACGACCTGGTGATCTTGTCGTGCGAGGGCGCTACTTTCGGTAACGAAAAGCCGCCTGAGGCGCGCCAAGCGATGTACGAGTATGCGTCGCTTGGTGGGCGCGTTTTTGCCTCGCATTGGCACCATATCTGGTTCTCGGAGGGGCCGGCTCCAGTGCCGGAGACCGGTGGCTGGCGCGACCGCAAAGACCCAACGCTGGCCGGTGCGGCGATGTCGGCGAGCATCGATCAGTCGTTTCCGAAGGGAGCGGCGTTGGCAAAGTGGCTGGTCAACGTGAACGCGACGCAGACGTTGGGGCAGCTCGACGTCACGTTCCCGTTCGACAACATCCAGTCGGTCAACCCGACCCTGGCGCGTCAATGGATCACGCTCGAGAATCCGCGCGAAACGCCGTCACGCACCGTAGAGTACATGTCTTTCAACGCGCCGCTCAACGTGCCCGAAGAGCAAGTGTGCGGCCGCGCCGTTTACACCGGTCTACACGTCTCCGCGACGATGATGCGCAGTATGAAACCGCCCGACCCGCAAGGCTTCCCAAAGGATTGCGAGGTTCGCGACCTTTCGGGCCAAGAGAAGGCCCTCGCCTTCATGCTCTTCGACCTCTCGGCCTGCGTTCAAAACGACGACAACGTTCCGAAGCCGCCGAAGTGAATTTTTCGCGCGGCGCACGATAGAATTCACTTCGGGCTTGGTTTTTGTTTGGTCTGCCCTCGCCCGGGGCGCCCTGCGATTGGGGTGGCCAGAGGCGAGAGCTGCGCTCGGTCTCGCCGACGAGGGACTGCTGCTGCTGAGCGGTTCGACGGAGGCGGGCAAGAGGACGGATAGGGGCGAGGGGACGGGCGGACTCGCAACCCCAAAAATATTCCCGCCTTCCCGTCTTCCTGTTGTCTCGCTCTCGCTAAATCTGGTCGTCGTCCCACAAGGCGATGCCGCCGGTCATGCCGTCGACGTTGTCGAAGATGGAGACGTTGGGCGGGAGGTCGAACTTGATGTGCTCGGCGTTGCCGCCGCCGATGTGGAGCCGGTCGTAGTTGAAGATCGCGCTCAGCACTTCAATCATCTCGCCGACGCGCTTGCTCCACTTTTGCTTGCCGTGCTCTTTGAGCTCGGCGTCGCTGAGGCGCTCCTCGTAAGTCTTGTCCTTCTGAAACGGATGGTGCCCAAGCTCGAGGTTGGGCACGAGGTGACCGTTGAGGAACAGTGCTGAGCCGACGCCGGTGCCTAGCGTGAGCACCATCTCGACGCCCTGGCCTTCGATGACGCCGTAGCCCTGGAGGTCCGCGTCGTTGAGCACCCGGGTTGGCTTGCCGGTGATGGACTCGATGCCGGTGCGCAGGTCGAAGCCGAGCCACGAGTGGTCGACGTTGGCCGCGCTCAGCGTGATGCCCTTACGCAGGATGCCGGGGTAGCCGACCGACACGCGGTCGAACGCTGGCTGCTGTTTCACCATCGCGCGAATCACGCCGAGCACGGCTTCGGGCGTGGCTGGCTTGGGTGTGAGCTCGCGGGCGCGTTCGTTCACCGGGCGCCCTTCGGGGTCCAGGACGATCATTTTGATGCCCGTGCCACCGATATCGATGCAGAGCGTGCGCAGGACCGAGCTGTTCTCTTGGTTCCTGAGCAGGGCAGTGCAGGTGGAAATACGGGGTTCGGGGCGGGGGCGGTGCTTGTACGGAATCGGCATGGCGGGGGAAAGCGTTTTCCTGGGCGGAGTATGTTACAGATTTTGATGGTGAAAGCTCGCCTCTTGCGCGGCGCTTGGGTGCGTGCGCTCGCCGTGCTGCTCAGCAGCGCGCTCGGCGGGGCGCTAGCCTGGCATCGCGCGCACGCTCCGACCGACGCTGCGGGGCTCTGGGGCGTGCCGGCTCCTCGCCCGGCGCAGGCGGGTCAGGGCTCCGTGACCGAGCTTGAGCCTGCCAAGGAGCCCGCCGCCGACCGGGAGTGCCTGGCGCGGCGGGCGGAGACTTGGAAACTACCGGAGCTGGTGCTGCCCGCGACCGACGCGCCGGAGCTGCGCGCCCAATTGCTGGGGCGGACCAAGAACGTCCCGGTCCTGTTTCTGTCGCGGCCCGACCCGGAGGCCGCCAACGCCGTAGCTGACCCGCTTCGTCAGCTGTTGGAAACATCGCCCGGGTACGCGACGTTCGACACCGTCGTCGGCAAAGTGCGTCGCAGCCCGGAGCTGGCGCGCGCGGTTTTTCTGCGTGACGGCTACCTCTACACCGAGAGTCCGGAGCTGGCGGCGCTGTACGGCTCGCTCACGCTCTCACTGCTGTTTCGCGAGCCGGAGCTGCACATCGTGCGCGGCGCCGACGAGCTGTCGGCGCGCCGACTCAACGACGGCGACTATGAGTACACGACCGGCGATGAACGCGGGCATCGCGCCAAGCTCTTGCTGTTCGATCGCGTTGCGCCGGCCCGCGTGAGCTTTGGGCCTGCGCGCCACGTCGACTTGCGCGCGTTGGCAAAGACCCTGGGCTTCGACGAGCTGTCGATCGAACGCGCGACCAGCGAGCAGCTGGCCGTCGCTATCAGCTACGGCTCGCTGCGAGTCCCCGCGCTGATCAGCATCGAGCAGGGCAAGCTCTCGCTCGGTTGTGAAGTGCTCGGCGCCGAACGCGCGCACGTGCTGGCGCACCGAGCCGACGCCGCACGCGCCGCGCAGGCGCAGGCGCGGCTGATCTCCGTGATCAAAGAGCAAGTCGACGAGGCGCTGCCGTTCGACGAGCCGAAAACCGAAGACGGTCAGCAAGACGGCAGCCTGCGACCCGAATGGCGCAACGCCTACCTCAACGGCAGCTCCAGCTTCGAGTTCAACGGCGACAAGTACGCGGTGTTCGACGCTTCGGGGCGGCCGCGTCCGCCGCAAGTCTGCATCGATTTCGTGCTGGATACGTTCGAGCGGGCGAGCGGCACTTGGTGGCAAGCACGCGGCCAAGTACGCCAGCGCGTGCTCGGACGTTTCCAGTTCGACAATCCAGGCCTCGAGAATCGCCGTAGCGTGGAGCGCTTCATCGACTTTGCGCGCTTGCACACCGAGGCGTTCGACGTCTATGAGCCGCCGGCCGAGGCGCGCGTGCCGCTGCGCAATCGTTCGCAGTTTTTCGCTGAGCTGTATCGCAGCCGCGCGCAGTTCCGGCGTGGCGACATCGTGGCGATCCTGGGGCCGCGCGACGACGAGAAGCTGCACTACCACTCGTTCTTGATCGTCGACGCGGATCCGCTGAGCGGCATGCCGACCGAGCTCGCGGCGAACGCAGGCCGCCCGCGCATTCGCAGCTGGGAGGGGGAGATGCAGAACGCTCCGCGCCGCAGTATCTTGGCGCGCATCCGCCCGCGCCCAATCTGGCTCGAGGCGCTCTTGGCACCTTCAGAAACCGGCGTTTCGGCCGACGACCCGCCGCCCGCCCTCGGACCGAACGCCAAGCGGCCCGCGGCCGGCTAGTCCAGCGTCCGCGCCTTGGCCAGGAAAGGCCTTGACGTTGAGCAAGATCTCGCGAAAAACCGCGGCTGCCCTGTTTGGAGGTCCTGCTTTGAGTGAGACACAGAAGCCCCCAGTAAAGATCGCCCTGCTCGGTTGCGGGACGGTAGGCGGCGGCGTGCTGCGCCTGCTGGAGGACAATCGCGAGTTCTTGGCGTCGCGGGTTGGAGCGGAGCTTCAGGTCCAACACGTGCTGGTGCGCGACCTAGGCAAAGCGCGCGGCAAAGAATGCAAGCGCGAGTGGCTGACCAACGACGCCGAAAAAATCTTCAACGACCCGACTGTGGATCTGGTCGTCGAAGTGATCGGTGGTGAGACTCCGGCGCGCGCGTATTTGGATCGCGCGCTCAAGTCCGGGCGCTCGGTCGTCACCGCCAACAAGTACCTGATCTCGAAGCATGGGCCCGAGTTGGTGCGGGCGGCGATCGACAATCGCGTGGACCTGGCGTTCGAAGCTTCGGTTGGTGGTGGCATCCCGATCATCCGCACGCTGCGTGAGGCGCTGGCCAGCGACACCGTGTCGAGCGTGCACGCGATCTTGAACGGGACGTGCAACTACATCTTGACGCGCATGCGCCAAGCTGGCTTGTCGTTCGCGGTCGCGCTGAAAGAGGCGCAAGATCTAGGCTACGCCGAGGCTGATCCGACGCTCGACGTCGAAGGCGGCGACGCCGCGCAGAAGCTGTCGGTCGTGAGCATGCTGGCGTTCGATACCGCAATCGGCACCGATCAGTTCCTGATCGAGGGCATCCGCGACATCGAAGACATCGATTTCCGGTTCGCCGACCGCTTTGGTTTCACGGTCAAACACTTGTGCATCGGCCATGATCGCGGTGAAAAGGTGGAGCTGCGTGCCCACCCCGCCCTGATTCCGAAAAATAGCGTGTTGGCCAACGTGGACGGCGTGCTCAACGGCGTGTTCCTGATGGGGCGCGCGCTCGGGCCTTGTTTGCTGGTCGGGCGCGGTGCTGGCGACATGCCGACCGCGGTCAGCGTCGTCGCCGACATCGTCGACGTGGCGGCTTCGCGCATCCACGGTGAATCGGGGCTCGCCACCCGCGGGATCCAAATCCGCCCGCGCGCAGTGATGTCACCGGACGAGATCGAGACCCGCTACTACCTGCGCTTCGGCGTGGGTGATCACCCGGGTGTCCTCGGTCGCATCGCGTCCGCGCTTGGCGAGCAAGGCGTTTCGATCGAGCAAATGGTGCAGGAAGGCCGCGCCAGCGGCGCCGAGGACGCGGTCCAGGTCTGCATCCTGACGCATCAGACGAAAGAGGGCGCGGTGCGCCGCGCGATCGCCTCGATCGAGCAGCAAGCCATTCTGAAGACGTCGGCGCGGCTGATTCGCATCGAGGACGTGTGAGCGCTGACCGCGCGTCGCGGCGCCTGCCCGCGGACGCGCCGCTCGGTGTCTTCGACTCGGGTCTCGGTGGTTTGACGGTGGCTGCTGCGTTGCGGCGCGCCTTGCCGAACGAACGCATCATCTATTTGGGTGACACGGCGCGCGTTCCGTATGGCACGCGTTCGGCCGAGACGGTCGTTCGCTATGCGCGCGGCTGCGCCAAGCTCTTGCTCGAACGTGGCGTCAAAGCGCTGATCATCGCCTGCAATACGGTTAGCGCCGTGGCGGTCGAGATTTTGCGCGCGGAGCTCGATCTGCCGGTGCTGGGCGTGGTCGAGCCGGGCGCGCGTGCGGCGCTGAACGCGCTCGGGCAGGGGAGTAACGGCCCGATTGGCGTGCTCGGCACGGTTGGGACGGTGGCGTCGGGGGCCTACCCGCGCGCGGTGAGCCAGCTTTCCACGCGCTTGGAGGTCGTGGCGCAGGCGGCGCCGCTGCTCGTGCCGTTGGTCGAAGAGGGCTGGCTGACCGGCGAGGTGCCGCGGCTCGCGATCCGCCGGTATGTCGAGCCGTTGGTGGCCGCGAACGTGAGCGTGATCGTGCTCGGCTGCACGCACTATCCGCTGCTCAAGCACATGATCGCCGAGGTCGTGGCCGAGCTTGCCGGCCACGTCATCCCCGTGGTCGACAGTGCCGAAGCGACGGCGGCCGCCGTCCAGGCCTGGATCAACGACGAAAAAATCACGCCCGCCCTCAGCGCGCCAACGCCGGGCGAGGAGCTCGAGCTGCTCGTGACCGATCTGCCGAAGAGCTTCGCGGCGATGGCGGAGCAAATGCTCGGCACCAGTGCCCCGCACGTAACGCAAGTCGACCTAACGGCTTGAAGGCAGAGCGAAGCAAACAGGGAGACGGGGAGTCGGGGAGGTTTTTGTTTCAGCTGCGGCTCGCGCTCCCGTCCGCACTCGCGCTCCCGTATGGTTGGGCCGCCCCTTTCGGCGCGTCAATCCGTATGGCACTTGCGACACACTTTGCTCAATGAATTCGCGGCCGCGATTCGTTGGCATGACGCTGTCGCACTTGCGACACCTTCGTCCGCAGCCGCTGACCTTGTCGCAAGTGCGACAGCGTCATGCCATCCCAGACCGCCCGCAGAATCATTGAGGAATGTGTGTCGCACTTGCGTCACGCCAAGCGCGTGCCGAGAGCCTTCGCCTTGAAAGGGGCGCGGTTCGCAACCGGCGTTCATCAAAGCGACAACTACCTTGGCGAGCGCCGGATCTCGATCTCGATCTCGATCGATCTCGAGCGCTAGGATTTCGCCGCGAACGCGAGCACGGCCATGCGTACGGCAACGCCGGCTTCGACTTGATCCAAGATCACCGAATGCGAGCCGTCGGCGATGTCTTCCGAGATTTCGACGCCGCGGTTGAGCGGCCCAGGGTGCATCACCAGCGCGTTGGGTTTCGCCAGCGCCAGGCGCGCCGCGTTCAGGCCGAATACGCGCGAATACTCCCGTAAGCTGGGAAATAGCGCCGCGCCGAGCCGCTCGCGTTGGATCCGCAACATCATCACCACGTCGGCGCCTTCGAGCGCGGGCTCGACGCGCTCGAACAGCGGGCAGCCGAGCGCGGCGGCGTCGCGCGGCAACAGCGTGCGCGGTCCGGCGAGCCGCACCTGCGCGCCGAGCATCTTCAACAGCTTGGCGTTGGAGCGCGCGACGCGGCTGTGCAGCACGTCGCCCAAGATCGCGACCGTGAGGCCGCGAAAGTCTTTGCCGCGGTGCCGGCGGATCGTCAGCGCGTCGAGCAGGGCTTGGGTCGGATGCTCGTGCATGCCGTCGCCAGCGTTGATGACTGCGGCGCGCGTGTGCTTAGCGACGTAGTCGGCGGCGCCCGAAGCTGGGTGGCGAATCACGATCGCGTCGGCGTGCATGGCGTCGAGCGTCTTGACGGTGTCGCGTAGCGTTTCACCCTTGCTGGTGCTGGTGGTCGAGCCGCTGATGTTCACGACGTCGGCGCCCAGCCGCTTGCCGGCCAGCTCGAACGACGTGCGCGTGCGCGTCGACGCTTCGTAGAAGACGTTGATGATCGTCTTGCCGCGCAGGTCGGCGAGCTTGACGATCGGTTGGCGGGTCAGTTCCAGGAACTCGTCGGCCTTGTCGAGCAGCTCGTTCGAGAGCTGGGGCGTCAGGCTGTCGATCGTCGTGAGGTGGGCAAGCCGCGCGGGCATTTCGAGCGAGCGTTCTACACCAGGTGGGGGTCTCGATCGAGCGTGCGGCCTGGGGCGTGTCCCTGAATTCTGCATCCCCGTAAACGTGCCCGCGCCCGAAAACGGGTGCGTTTTGCCAAGGGTTCCTCCTGGATAGGCCGAGGTTCGTGGCGCGGGCCTGGCCCGCGCTCAGCTAGCGTGGCGAGCCTGGGGTTTGCCCTAGCGTGCGGCCTAGTTCAGCCAACGGCCGTCTGGGCCTTTGGTGTCGTCGTCGTCGGTTCGGCCGCCGGGTATTACGCGCAGGCCGCCGGGGTTCGGGCGCGGCTTCTTGCGCTCGCCGCGACGGTCGGCCTCTTCCAGCTGAGCCAGGCGCAGCTTGAGCCAGGTCTTGCGAAGCGGCGACGGGGTGCCGCCGCCCAGCAACCAGCCGAAGAACATGCCGCCGAACGGCGCCAACAATCCCTCGGGTGGCAGCTCAGCCGCTGCCAGTCGCAGGAACCCAAACCCGACCACGACTAGAATCAGTGTCCGGGTGGTCATCGGCAGGACTCCGAACAGCTGCACGACCTGGCCTCGGAAGGTGCAGGCCCACGCAATGGCGATCGCCGCGATGCCCGGCTCGAGACCCCACCAGTACTCCCCGACCAAACGCGGCGCGAGCGTCGCCGGCAACGCCAGCTCGACCAGCATCTGCAGCAGGTAAGCCAGGATGCACGACAGCGCGATGAAGCGGAGCATGCGCGCCGCGCCCCACAGCTGTTCGAGTCGTGGCGCGAGGAAGTAAAGGCCGAACAGCGCTGTGAGTAGGTGGCTGACACCCGGACCGCCACGCGGCGTCAGCAGTAGCGGTGCCGTGAACAACCGCCACACCTCGCCGTGCAGGATGTCGCGTGTGTTCCCAGCTAGCGCGACGAAGACCGACTCCGGCGCGCCGCCCCAGTTGAGGCCGATGGCGAACATCAACCACAGCGAGGTGACGACGACCATCACGCCGATCAGCGCCTTGCCCGGGCGGGGCAGCCCGCCCATCAAGCCATCGCTACTCTGCATCGGGTCCTAGGTTGCTATAACGCAGGTTGCCCGCTTCGGCACGGAGCGGGCGTTCCGCCAGCCTAATTCTGCTGGCACTCGGCGAGCGCGAGCTGGCCCGGTTGCACCTTGGCGCCGCAGGTGAGGGCTTTGCTCGTCACACCGTCCGCGCCGTTCGGCGTGAACGCGGTTACCGTAACGACCGCGTCGCCGGGCGCAAACCCGAGCTCGAACGGCTGCAGGCAGTCGGGTGGTGGAAAGCCGCGCGGCGCTTTTTCGCCGGGCACGTTGACCTCGACGGTGCTGATCAGCTTGGCGTCGCAGGCGAGCTTCAGTTGCCCGAGCGCGCTCTTCAAATCTACTCGCAGCGTACCGACTTGGGTCAGCTGCGTGCATTCGGCATCGACCCGGGCTTCGGGCAGCGTGAACGCGTCGCAAGACGTGCCCGCAAACGCATCGGTTCCGTCCGCGCTGAACGCCGAAATAGTGGCTGACACGCGGGACCGCGGCGCAAGCTCCGAGAACACGGCTTCGGCGGCCGCAGCGCAGGCGATGTCGGTCAGCTCCTGGCCAGTCCCCAGTCGCACGCTGAAGTGGTCGACCTGCCCGGGCTGGTCGCCGCAGCCAAGCCCGCCGAGCAGCGCGCCGAGCGGGAAGCGCACGCTGCCGAGAGCGTCCGGCTCGAGTGGCTGGAAGGTTGCGCAGTGATCGGCGCGTACGATCGTCAAACCGACGGCAACCGCATCGTCGCAGTGCGCGGTCCAACGCGGTGTGGCCAGCGGCTGAGTCGGTTCGAGGGCGGTGGGTTCCGGTGAGACCATCTCGCGCGCGCCGAGGGCTCGCGGGGTGAGGTCGTCGCTGTCGTAGCCGTCGATTTCGACCCGGTAGTGACGACCAGGGACGACCAAACCAAAACCGACCGCTGCGAGGCAGCTCGTCGCCTGTGAGCTGGGCAGTTGAAAGTCTTCGGGGTGCGAGCCGGCGGCCGCCGTGTCTTCAGCCGAGGCGCCGCCCGCGCCGCCCTCCGCGACGTAGTTCGTGTCGAACAGCGTCGCGACGTAGCGCTTGAGGCCAGGGCCATCGGAACAGGGCACGGCGCCGAGGAAGTCTTCGGGCGCCACCTCGATCATGGTCGGGTGCGTGACCGAGGTCGTGGTCGCCCCGCTGCTCGAGCAACCGGCGTAGGCAAGCAGCCCGAACGCGACCAGAAGGGAGGCCGGGCGGAACGAGCGGAGCTGACGGGCGGACATAGGCGCCCGCGTCTCTAGACCAGGGCTTCGGCTCCGGCAAGCTAGGGGCGCCGGGCCGACGCTTGGCGCGTCATCAGGTCATTCGGTCGCCGCGCCGCCTTGAGCCGTTTCGCCGCCCACGGCGGTTGGCTGGCCAGCGCTGGCCCCGCTCGAAGTATCGGTGCTGGGCTGGCCGCCGGTGTTTTCGGTGTTGGTCAGAAAGGCGCACTCAGTCGCAAGCTCGGGGTGGGTCACCACGTCGCAAACATGGACCAACTTGGGTTGCACCGCGGTGACCGTCTTGGGGCACTCGTCGAGCCGGCTGGTCGGGTCGAGCTTGGCGCAGCGGCCGGCCTCCTCGATGACTTGAACGCAGGCGGAGACGCTGGCGCCGGCGGGCGGTTTGATCGCCAGGCCGTGCAGACAGTGGTCCCGGTAGTAGCGCTCGCAGGCCGGCACGTCGTCGATCAGCGGCGCGCCGTTCGAGTCGAGGCAGGATGCACTGGCGCGGCAACGAGCTTGCTCGATGTCCCGGCAGTCAGCGACACCCAGCGCGCTCGTACCGCAGGAGGCTGTCACGAGGCTGAACATCGCCGCCGCTGACAGCACCGTCGCCGAGAGCGATCGGAAGTAACTCATCTCGCACTCGGGTACCACGCAGCCGCCGAACGGGGCGAGCTTTCAGGCATACTCGGGCGCATGAGCAGCGCGCTGATTCTGGCGGCCGGCTTCGGTACGCGGCTCCGCCCGCTCACGCTCGAGCTACCCAAGCCGGTCGTACCGGTGGGGGACCGTCCGCTGATCGCTCACGTCGCCGCTGCTTGCCGCGCTGCGGGGATTGAACGGCTGATCGCTAATGCTCATCATGAGCACACGAAATTATCTTCTGTTATCAGCGAATTAGAACTCAATATTGATGTTCTGGTGGAACCAGAAATTCGCGGCACGGCGGGCGGCGTCGCCGGAGCGCGCGGTCGCTTCGGGCCCGGGCCGGTGCTGGTTTGGAACGCCGACATCCTGACGGCCGCGCCGGTGTCCGCGCTGCTCGCAGTCGCCGGCGCGCGCGACGCCCAGGTGTTGGCCGTGAGCCCCAGGCCGAGCGGTGAGGGCACCGTCGGCATGGATGAGGAGGGGAACGTCGTGCGACTGCGTGGGCAGGTGTTCGGTCGCGAGACGCAGGCTGGCGACTATGTCGGGGTGATGGCGCTCGGCCCGACCGTGGTCGCCGGGCTCCCCGAGCGCGGCTGCCTGATGGCCGACGTCGCCTTGCCGCAGTTGGCCGCCGGCGGCAAAGTCTGGACGGTGACCTCGACAGCGCCGTGGAGTGACCTCGGCGATCTCGGGGCGTACGTCGCCGCCAACTTCCGCTGGCTCGACGCATACCGGGCGGCTCCCACGCACTCCTCACTCCTCGCACCTCAATCCTGGCTTGGCCGCGGAGTGAACGTCCCCGCGCGGATCCGCCTCGAGCGCTGCCTGATCGGCGCCGGCGTGACCTTGAGCGGCTCCGGTACCCTGTCCGAGGTCATCGCCTGGCCGGGCGCGACCGTGGCTGCGCCGCTTTCGTGCGCTGTCGTGCTCGGCTCGGGGCGAGTGGTGCCGTTCGACGAAACCGCAGAAAATTAGGCCGGTTCGGCGCTTTGCGACTACCGAAGGCAGAACCGCCAATGGCACAGGTCAACGTCCGCAACCTCGAACAGATCCAAGAACACGACTCAGCTCGGCCTTCGCGGATCGGCACGCTGCTGCTGGTTTCGTTGGCCGGCGCCGCCGTGGTTAGTGCCTTCGTGATGATGTCGAAGAAGAACGGCCCCGCGGCGCGTTCGACTCAGGACCCGCTGGCGGCGTTGGTGGCCGAGGCCAAGACGCCCGGTACGCCCGCCGAAGAGCTCGACGGCAAGGACGTCAGCTTCCCGCGCATCCTGAGCGACAGCGCTTCGCCGACCACGGCGCTGGCCGCGGTGAAGGACGAACGCGGCCGTCTCGTCAAGCAAGAGGAGCCAGCCGATCCGAGTCAAGCCACGGCGCTGATGGGCTCGCCGCCACCAGCGAGCGATCGCTTGCCGGTCGTGCCGCTGCCGGCCGGGACGCTGTTCAACTCATCGCCCGTGATCACGAACCCACGCGACGCGCTCACCGATCTGGCCGCCAGCGCTGCCGCCTCTAAGACCGACGCCGAGCTGGCCCCCGAGGGGAGCGACGGCGGCTTTCAGCTGCAGGTCGCGAGCTTCAAGGACCAGGCCGAAGCGGACCGCGCCGTCGAGGATTTGAGGAAGCGCGGGCATCGCGCGTTTCGTCAAGCCGCGCACGTGCCGGATCGCGGGCTTTGGCACCGCGTACGAATTGGTCCGTTCAAGAGCAAGCTCGAAGCCGTGAAATACAAGGAGCGTTTCGAGCGCACCGAGCGCATTGCGCCGTTCTTGATCGACCCCGAAAAAGTGAAGCAAGCCGAAGAGCTCAAGGCCGCGCGCATCTCGGCGATGCAAAAGCACCGCGAGCGCGTGACGGGCGATTGAGTTGGGAGTTAGGAGTTAGCAGTTGGGAGTTGCGCGCAGCGCGCTGCATCTTGAAGCCGCGCCGTCCCGCGGCCGCCCGCCCCTAACTCCTAACTCCCAACTCCCAACTCCCAACTCCTAAGTCTTGGTCTTCTTCGCCAGCGTCTGTCGGACGGCCGTCGAGATTGCGCCCGTGACGTTCTTGCTCTTCGACAACATCTTCAGCTCGGATTCGCGCAGCATGGGCACGAGGCGTGAGGCGAAGGTGAATGGCGTGCGCGGGTTCGATACCAGGTTCAACTTGATCTGGTAGTTGCGCGTAAAATCTTTGTTCATCGCCAACAGCCGCAGCACGTCTTGGGAGACGGCACGGCTGGCGCTGATCTGCACCGCTTCCGGCTCCTTGAGCAGCGGGCTCTTGGCGGCGGCGGCGGCTACCAGCCGGTTGGAATCGCGCACGCACAAAAGCCGCTCGGCGGCGCTGCCCAGCGTCGCGCAGCGAATCTTCTGTGAGACGGTCATCTCGGCCATCCGCGCGTACAGCGGCACGACCTTCGGCTTCACCTTCTCCTGGCCTTCGTCATCGAGCTCGTGGGTGTCTTCGTCGTCGCCGAGGGCGATCTCGGCCGCCGCTTCCTGCGTCTCGCGAAACAAGACGTCGTCGAACGTGGGCTCTGCCGACGCCTCGGGGATGAGCTCGTTCTTGATCGCCATCGCGGCTTCCGCGAAAGCCGGGATCGACAGCTCGATGTTGTTGCGCACGCACAGCTCGATCAAGCGATCGGCGGTCGACATGCGCACGCGCTTGTTCATGTAGAGCTTCTCGATCACCACCGGGTGCTTGAGCATCAGCTCTTCGTTGGTGGCGATCAGCTCGCCGGCGCGCTCGTCGGCTCCGCTCGCCATCAGCTCCAGCGCCTCGCCGGAGATGCGCGGCATGCGCAACAGCTGCTCGGTGACCTCGTGATTGGTCCCGTACAGGCTGGCGAGCTGCAAGATCACGCTACCGGGCAGGTCTTGGGACAGCGCGCCGGTCAGGATCGGCGGCGGCAACTTGCCGAGCGCGGTCCGCGCAGTCTCACGCAGCTTTTCGTCGGCGCGGCCGGCCAAAACCGAGATCGCGATCACGATCTCGTGCGGCTTAGCGCCCGGAATGACACCTCGGGCAGCCATCAGCTGCACGGGCAGGGGCGCCCCCTCCGACAACACCTTCTGTACGGCGGCCCCCAGCTTGTCTAGCTCGATGTCCGAGTTCGCGGCGAACAAGGTTCTCAGCCTACACGAGGGGGCGCCTCCCGTGTACACTGTGCGGTGCCGCTCGGCCGGAATCGAGCTCAGCTCAGGAGTTTAGAGACAGATGGGCATCATGGACTTCGTGAAGGGTGGCGTGCAGCGGATGATGATCGCGCGCGCCGACGCGCAGAAGGGTCGCGTTCTTTACAAGCACCCGGACCAGAACTTCCCCTTCTGGAGCCAGCTCACCGTCGACTCGGACGAGGTTGTGCTGTTCTTCAAGAACGGCTTCTACGTCGGTACGCTCGGCCCGCAGCGCGAGCCGTACACGCTCACGACGCAGAACATTCCGTTCCTTGGCTCGCTCGTCGATCAGTTCACCGGCGGCAACGCGTTCATCAGCGAGCTTTACTTCATCACGATGAAGCCGCTGTACAACGAGACGTTCGGCGACCAAATCGGTTCAATGCGCGATCCGGATTTGGAGCTGCGCGTGACCTTGCGCGCCAACGGCACGTACTCGTTTCGCGTGATCGACCCGTACAAGTTCTTGGTCGGCTTCGTCGGTCAGGGTGGTGATCCCGATCGCGCGATGCAGTGGGTCAAGGACCTGCTGTTCATGGGCCTCAAGAGCACGCTCGGTGAGCTGATCAAGAGCCGCGAGTACACGTTGCTGGATCTCGGGCAGATGGGCCCGGAGGTCGCGCGACGCGTCGTCCAAAATTGCCCAGATTTAGCCAACTGCGGCGTGCAAGTGCTCGAGATTGGCAAGCTGAACATCAACGTCAGCGAGGAAGATCAGCGCCGCCTCGACGAGAAGCAGGACGTGATCGCGCAGGCAAAGGTCGAGGCGATGGCTGCCCAGCGCGGCGTGGCGAAGGCGCAGGCCGAAGCACAGGCCAAGCAATTCGCGCTCGATCAAGAGTTTCAGCAGCGCGCGCGCTACGTGAACCAGCTCGACATGCAGCGCTACGGACAGTTCGCCGCGGCCGAAGCCACGATCGGCCTAGGTCAGGGTTTGGCTCAAGGTGGTGATGGCGCCGGTGCCGCAGCCATGGCTCAAGGCATGGCGCTCGGTGCAGGCCTTGGTTACGGCCAACGCGCTGCGGTTCCGCCCGGCTACGGCTACCCGCCGCCCGGGTATCCTCCGCCCGGCTACCCACCGCCCGGTTACCCGCCGCAGGGCGCCGCGCCACCGCCCGGTTATGCCTCTCCACCGCCCGGTTACGGCGCTCCACCGCCCGGCTACGGCGCTCCACCTCCGGGCTACGGCGCTCCACCGCCCGGCTACGGTCCGCCGCCCGCGGCAGCTGCACCGGCGCCCGCGCCGGGCTCGCGTTGCCCCGCCTGCCAGGCGCAGAACCAGCCGCAAGCTCGCTTCTGCAATGAGTGTGGCGCCAAAATGTCGTGAACGACGAGACTGTCCCGCAGTTCGGCCGCTCGCTCCGTGAGGAGACGATACCCGTGCCGATTGTGGACGCGCCGCGCGCGACCTCGTGTCCGACGTGCGGCTCGCATTTCTCGCCCGAAGGACGCTTCTGTCCGTTCGACGGTTCGCCGCTGGTGGCGGCCGTCGGCTGGGATCCGAGCAGCAACGCGCTGCTCGGCAGCGTGGTCGACGGTCGCTACGAAGTTCTAGCGGTGATCGGCGAAGGCGGCATGGGCACCGTCTACGAGGTGCGCCACAAAGCGCTCGGCAAGCGCTTCGCGCTCAAGGCGCTGCGTAGGGATCTCGCGCTCGACGGCGAAATCGCCGCGAGGTTCATCCAAGAAGCGCAGACCGCCGCGGCCGTATCCCACCCGGGCTTGGTCGAGATCACCGACTTTGGCCGGCTCGAATCCGGCCAGGTGTACTTCGTGATGGAGCTGTTGGAGGGGCAGTCGTTGGCGGCGCTGCTCCGCACCGGCGGGCCGCTACCGGCCGCGCGCGGACTGAACATCGTGCGCCAGCTAGTCCACGCGCTCAAGGCCGCGCACGACGCGTCGATCGTGCATCGCGACTTGAAGCCCGACAACATTCACGTCGCGCGCGGTGATGGTGAGACGGATTTGGTCAAGATCGTCGACTTCGGGCTAGCCAAAGTGATCGGCTCGAGCAAGCTCACGCGCGCGGGCATGGTGTTCGGCACGCCGCACTACATGAGCCCGGAGCAAGCCGCGGGTGAGGCTGTCGACCACCGCGCTGACATCTACGCACTCGGCATCGTGATGTACGAGATGTTCACCGGCAAGGTGCCGTTCGAAGCCGACAGCTACATGGGCGTGTTGACCAAGCACATGTACATGGAGCCGGCGCCGCCCAGCCAACTCAGCCCAGAGCTAAAATCGCTCGGCGCGCTCGAAGAGGTGATCTTGCGCTGCTTGCAAAAGCGCGCGGCCGCCCGCTACGACGACCTCACGGCGCTGCTGGCCGATCTCGATCGGCGCCTGCCGCAAGCCGGAGTCAACGGAGCGCGCGCGCCGTTGCCGGCCTCGGTGCTCGCCGATCAGCTCGAGCTGCCGTCGTCGGATGAGCTTGCGTCGCAGCGGGTCGATCGTCGTTGGCCGGCGCTCGTGATCGTGTTTGCGTTCGTCGCCGGCGTGGCGCTCGTGATTGCGCTGCGCCGTGTCCATTCGAGCGCGCGGGCAGAGGACGTACGGCGACCGCTACCCGTGGCGGCAGGTCCGAGCGCGGTGGCCGAGCCGGTGCCGAATGCCGGCGGGCAAAGCCAAGCCCCGAGTTCGGCCAGTTCCCGCTCCGACAATTTGCCCACGCCAGCGGCGACTCAGCCACAGCTACCTGCCCGCAAGCCGACCCAGTCCGGCCTCCGGCCGGTGCCTACTCCAGCGCAGAAACGCACCGGGCCGAGCGGCAAGCGGCCGCTCGGGGGAGGCGAGATTGTCGATCCTTGGGCACATTGAGCGACGACGCGCGTGTAGCTCGGCTTGACAGCAGGTTGAAAGCCTTCAACGCTTCCCGAGTCGTCCAACGGGGGACGACGGGCAAGTGGAATATTGGCAAAGAAACAGCTCCTTCTGGTCGATGCTGACCCGCGTAGCGTCCGGGTTTTAGAAGTTAGCCTGAAGAAGTCGGGGTACAGCGTCACGACCGCGAGTGACGGGGCGGATGCGCTCGCCAAAATCGAATTGTCGGCGCCGGACTTGATCCTGAGCGACACGCGCTTACCGCGCCTCGACGGCTACGAGCTCGTCCGGCGCATGAAGGACAAGCCGGAGCACGCGCATATCCCAGTCGTCTTCTTGACCAGTCAGAAATCGATCGAGGACAAGATTCGCGGTCTCGAGCTGGGCGTCGAGGACTACCTCACGAAGCCGATCTTCGTGCGCGAGTTGATCGCGCGCGTGAACTTGCTGCTCGCGCGTCGCACGCAAGAGCGGATGGCGACGGCCATGCCGATGAGCCGACGCACCCGCCTGAGCGGTTCGCTCGAGGACATGGGCGTGGTCGATCTGCTGCAAACCTTTGAGATTAGCCGGAAGACCGGTGTCGGGAAGATCGGCAACGGCCGGCGTGAATGCCGCATCTACTTCCGTGACGGCAAGGTGGTCGACGCTGAGCTCGGCCGTTTACGCGGCGAAGAAGCCGTGTATCGCGCCTTGATTTGGACCACCGGGACGTTCGAGGTCGAGTTCTGTCCGATCGATCGCGAGGACATCATCCCGACGTCGACACAGGGCCTGTTGATGGAGGGCATGCGCCGCGTCGACGAATGGGGACGCTTGCTCGAGCAGCTTCCGCCGCTCGCGACCATCTTCGACGTCGATCACGAGCAGCTCGTCGAACGGCTCAACGAGATCCCCGATGATCTGAACGGCATCATGCGGCTGTTCGACGGCAAGCGCACCTTGCTCGACGTGATCGACGACTCGCCGTTCGAGGATCTGTCGACGCTATCGACAATCACCAAGCTCTTCTTCGAAGGCTTGCTGGTGATTTCGCACACCGCCCCGGACGACGACGTCGTGCCGAGCGAAGAACAGCCGCAAACCAGCGCCCGACCCGAGCGTTGGAGCGTGCCGACCGACGAAGACGTGGTGCCCGAGTACACGAGCGAGCCGCGCCTCCCGGCTGAGCCCGCCACGCCGTCGTGGCGGCCCTCCGCGCCCCCACTGGCGCTGCCCGGTGAGCCAACGGTGCCGCCCGAGACGCTGCCCGGCTTGAGCCCCCGCGATGGCTCGCCGGACGCTGGATTTGCGGCGAGCGAGCAGTCGAGCGCCGAGCGTTCACGTCCTCGCGTGGTCATGCCCAGCGTGCATGAGGCGGCCGCAGCTGCGGTCGTCGCTTCACCTTTCGATGGCCGGTAAGCGCACCGAACCCATGCCGGGCTCGGACCGCTCGTGCCCGCCGAGCTGCTGAGTGTTCCTCCGCCGGAAGTGCCGTCGAGCCCCGTGGCGAGCGCGCCGGCGCTGGCTGCTCCCGCGTCAGCCCCGGTTCCACCGGCCTCGGCTCCGATGGAGCCCAAGCCGCTCGAAGCCAAACCCTTCGCGCCCGTGCAACGCGAGCAGCACACGCTCGCGGATTCCCCTGACGCGCGCGCGGCGGCGGCGGCGGCAGCTCAAGGCGACGGCGGTCAGCTCGAGTCGCGCATTGCTTCGACCGCTCGTGAAACGCCTCACGCCCGTGGTCACGAAGGTAAAGTGATTCCGTTTCCGGCACGGCGCGACGACGAGCCGAGTGCTGCCGAAGCCGCGTACAACGCTCCGCAAGCCACGCCGAACGCTCACGATACCGCTGAGCCTGACGCGAGCGCGATCGTGGCTGCAGCGGCCGAAGAAGAAGCGCCAATCTCCGCTGCGCCTAACACCCCGCCGATGGCGCACGTGCTGGCCTCACAGCGTTCCGCGCTCGCGCAGCAGGTCGCGCCGGCCGAGCCCACCGTGCGCGAGCCGGCGCTCGAACGCCGGCGTGAACGCGAAGAGCGCGTCGGCGGGCAAACCCTTAGTTTGGGCAGCGGCTTACCTGCCGAAGTCGCGTCGACCGGCATGCCGCCGCTGGCGGCCGTGGCGCCAGTCGGTGCCACGCAGCGGTTGGGCAGTGGTGGAACGCAAATGCTCGATGTGCGGACGCCTGGCACGGCTGCGACCCCGCCAGCGATCCCAGCGGGCTTGTCGACGCTGAAGAGCCACCCCGACGGCGACAAGCCGGCGTCGACGCGGACGCGCGGTGATGGCGTCCACGAAGCCCTCCACGACGACTTCTTCGATGCCGGCGAGCAGGGGCTCTACGAGGGTGGCCACGGCGCCGAGAGCCACCATGTCCTCGACGAAGAGCTGGAGCACGATGTCCCTCGGCTGATTGTCCGCACGCCCGAGCAAGAGATGCGGCGCAACCGCATGATGCGGGTCGTCGGTGTCGTCGTTGGTGTCGTGCTGGGTGTGCTCGTATTCGCGATCTTGCGCGGGCGGGGCAGCAGCACCGAAGACGACAAGCAGAATCCCGCCGCTCGCGGAGCGGAGCACGCGGTGACGCCGCCGGCCGCGGTTCAACCACCGGCGCCGCCAGCAGTCGTTACGCCGCCGCCACCGCCACCGCCCGAGGTCGTGACGCCGCTGCCGCCGCCCGAGGCAGTGACGCCACCGCCCGCTCCCGCGGCAGCACCGCCCGTCGCCAAGCCCGAAGACAAGCCTCACGCAGAGAAGCCGGCACCCGCCGCGCCGGCGGTTGCGCCGACGCCCAAACCCCGTCCAGTTGGTGAACCCGCTGCAGCGCGACCGACTCCGGCGCCTGCTCAGCCGCGTCCAACGCCGACGCCAGCTCCGGCTCCGGCGCCTGCCGGCAAGCCACCGACCGTCTCGTTCCCCGACTGAGCCGGTACGACGCGGCGTGAGCCGGCGCCGCTGCCACCTGGCGCACCGATGCGCGGCGCGGACGACTCCGGACGCGGCAAGTCTTCGAGCGGCGTGACCTCGAGTCGCGGTGCTGCTGCGGCTTCGCTGCTCAGAATCCGCACCGGGAGTCGCGACGGTAGCGCGGACGCGCTGGCTCCTGAACAACCCACGCTGAACGCAAGCATGACGAAGCAAAGGGCATGGAGGTGACGCATGGCTGCCGAGCAATCTAGGTCGACAGCCATGCGTCGGCCCAACTTGTCGCCACTTCGTTAAGGGGCACTGGCTGCAGCCTGCACAAGCCGGGCTCCAACTGCCAATTGCCAACTCCAAACTGCCAACTCACTTCCCCTCGCGCAGGAAGCGGCGCACGGCGTCTGCCAACTCGCGCGGACGTTCTTCTTGCGGCGCGTGACCAGCGTCGAGCAGCTCGAAACGTGCCCCACGGATCTCACGCGCCAGCCTTTGCCCGACGCTGACCGGCAGCAATCGGTCCTTATGCCCCCAAACCACCAGCGTTCGGGTCTGGATCCGGCTGGTTTGGGCCGCTACGGGCCGCGTATCGACCGTCGCGCGCAAGGTGGCCAGCACGCTGCCGCGTGCCGCCGGGGTGTTGAAGGACTGGTAGTAAGCGTCCAGTCTTTCGTTGCTGATGGCAGCACCGTCGCCCAGAAACAGCTCACGAAAATAGGCGCCGAACAAGCTGCGGCCGAGCAGCTGCTTGAACACCAGGCTGCCGGCGAGCGGCAAGTGGGCGAGCCGTCCGTAGAGCCACGGCTCGGCGCCCTCGGCCAGCGCGTCGACGACGACCAGCTCGGACACCAGCTCCGGGTGCCGCGCCGCCAACGTGAGCGCCACGGCGCCGCCCAGACCGTGGCCGACCACCGCCGCCCGTCCGAGCGACAGTGCCGCGTACAAGTCGGCGATCGCGCTCGTGAAAGCGTCGACGTCGTACCCGAACCGGCTCGGCGCGGGCTTCTCGCTCTCGCCGTAGCCCGGTAGGTCGGGCGTGATGACACAGAAGTCATCGGCCAGCTCGGCCGCGACGGCGTTCCACGTCGAGTGATCCATGAACAGGCTGTGCAGCAGCACCAGCTTGGGACCATGGCCGCGCTCGACGACGCGCAGCCGTACGCCACTGGCGGTGACGTCACGCGTCGTGGCGCCCAGGTCATCGAACGTCGGCTGGGCAGGGCGCTCGGCCATGGGCGAGGCCGAGCCTACTTCAATATGTCTGGCCCGTAAGGGTCCTTGCGCAGTTGGTACGCGAGCCGGCAACCAGCGTCGCCTCGCGCTCGCGCGCGGCTAGCAAAGGTGCCGCGCACGGGACAAACGCCCGGTGCATCGTGTTTTCGGTGCACGTCGCGGCGGGGGCCCGCGCCGCACCTCGCGTAGGTGGTCGCGCTGGCTGTTTTTTCGTGTAGTTCCATGTGCGCATGGACGGCGGATTAGCTCCATGGACGACAGCTTAGATATGCCAAATAATGTCCGCCCTGAATGCGCTTGTAGCGTCGATGGAGCTACGCGCGGATCTGCGCAAAATTTCGTGCAGTAAGTCCTTTGGCAGATCCACTGAGTAGAATATATTCGCGCAAGTCAAGGGAGCCTGGCCGCTTGCTTCAGCAAGTCGCCCGGCACGCTTTCCATGATCGACCCCGAAACCCTCACCCAGCTCGAAAAAGCCCATGCGGTGGGGTTCAGCTCGGCCGAGATCCTGGACGTCTTCGCTCGGCACGACGTGCAGCTGAGCGAGGCCACGCTGCGCAAGTACGTTCAACTGGGCTTGCTACCGCGCAGCGTGCGGGTCGGTCGCAAGGGCAAGCACCAGGGCTCACAGGGCATCTACCCGGTGGGTGTGGTTCGGCAGATTCTGCGCATCAAGCAGATGATGGCCCAGAGCTACACCATTGATCAAATCCAGCGTGAGTTCTTGTTCATTCGTAGTGAAGTCGAACAACTCGAGTCGATGCTCACGCGGATCTTCAAGAAGCTGGATGGCGTGCTCAAGGAACGTAAAGCCGAGCGAGTGTCCTCGGCGGTGCAGCGCGATGTCGGCGATGCACGCAGCCTCAGCAAAGAACTGATGGCCCGACTCGAGGCCATCGAAACCAAGCTCACGTCTCGATCCAGGTTGGAGAGCGTTCCTTCCGTCTCGGCTGGTTAAGCCTGAGTAGGGGACACGCGGTTTGGCGACCGGATCGGGTCGAACGGGATAGCTACGTCTAGGGAACGAAGCGGAGAAGCGCCATGAACGAAAACGAGCTCGAAGGCGGAATCGAATTGGAAACCTCAAGTGAGGCAACGCTCGGTGTCGACGGCGCCTTGGCCCTCGATTTGGAGCCGGAAATTACCCGCGAACAGCGCCGTTCGCGCCGTAAACGTGACGTGCGCGCCCGCACGATCAGCGTCAAGCGCATGACCAAGCGCGAGCTCGAGATCGGCCGCTTGCTGTTCCCGGAGACGGATTACTGGAAGCCAAAGAATCGTGCGGAATGCGCCGAGGGGCCGCGGCCGTGTCCGTTCGTTTCGTGCAAGCACCACTTGTTCATCGACGTGTCGCCGCGCACCGGCGCGATCAAGCTCAACTTTCCGGATCTCGAGGTTTGGGATCTCGGCGAGTCCTGCGCGCTCGACGTCGCCGATCGCGGCGGCACGACGCTGGAAGACGTGGGAGCCATCATGAATCTGACCCGTGAACGTATCCGTCAGGTCGAAGTCAAGGCGCTCGCCAAGCTCGA
This sequence comes from Polyangiales bacterium, assembly GCA_038252755.1. GTDB lineage: Bacteria > Myxococcota_A > Polyangia > Polyangiales > Polyangiaceae > PMG-095. The sequence continues at coordinate 45,194 of JBBSAB010000010.1, forward strand.
AGCGCTGAACGACATGTACGCGCTCCGCGACTACGTCGACGAGGGTCCGGTCGGCAAGCGCCGCCTACCCACGCTGTCGAAGGAAGAGCTGGCTGGCGGCAAGGCGAAGGCCAAAACCAAGGTCAAAGCCGTCGTCGCACCGGTCGCTGAGATCGACGACGAGGACGAAGACGAGTTCGACGACGACGACGACTTCGAGGCCGAAGAGGCCACGGATACCGCCGAAGCGGTGTGACGGCTCGGGATTAACAGGGAGGCGGGGAGGCGGGGAGGGCGAGCAGGAAGGCGCAGGTTTCGTTTGGAGGACCAAACAAAACCTCAATTGCCCCGGGCTCCAGCCGGCCTGACGCGTCGACTGGCTCCGCTGCCAACACCAAATCCTCCGCGTCTCCGCGTGCTCGTGTTCGTTAGCCGCGGACGGATTCGACGACGCGGAGGAAGTTGAGGCCCAACACTTTGCGGATGCGCGCCTCGGTCCAGTGACGATCGAGCATGGCTTGGGTGAGGCGGGGTAGCTCGAGCACGGTGGGCATGTCGCGCGGGGTGATGATCGATCCGTCCCAGTCGCTGCCGAGCGAGACGGCGTCTTCGCCAGCGACGTTGATCACGTGCTCGAGGTGGCGAACGATCGTTTCCAAGCGGCCGCCGAAGATGCGATCGCCCAGATACTCGGAGTGGTACATGATGCCGACGGTGCCGCCGCTACTTGCGACTGCGCGTAGCTGGGCGTCGTCGAGGTTGCGCCAGTGTGGGAACACGCCCGACACGCCAGTGTGGGTGACCACGAATGGCATCTTCGGGTCGTGGGCAGCGACGGCGTCCCAGAAGCCTGCCGGCGAAATGTGCGCCAAATCGACCAGGATTTTGTGGGCGTTCAGCCGCTGCACGTAGTCTTTGCCGTAGTCGGTGAGCCCCGAATTGCCACCGAGCGGGGAGCTGGTGGTACCGAGGCGTGAGCTCGTCAGGTGCAAGATTGTGACGCGCAGGATCAGGCCCAGCGACAGGCGATCGATCGCGTCGAGCGAATGCGCGAGCGCGTTGCCGCCCTGCACGCCGATGAACGCCGCATGCAGGCCCTGAGCGCGCGCGGCGTGGTACTCGGCAGCGGTGCGCACGACGCGCGCCGACGCTTCGGGTGATTCGAGCAACGCCGTGAGCTCGCCCAGGTTTTCGAAGAACTTCGCTTCGCGATCGCGCGCGTCGCCGAGCGGATTGGTGGTGATCACCCAGGTCGCGCCGTTGACGCCCGCCTCGCGCGCGCGCGGTAAATCGAACTGGCTCATCATCACGCCGCGCGTGAACGCCGTGTGTCGCCGCCGAAAATCGTAACCAAAAGTCCGCCGCCAAATGAACGAGTCGACGTGCAAGTCGATCACGTCCGCGGCGGCGTGCAGCGCGACGGCTTCGCCGGAAACGCCCAGCCGTTCAGCCGTCATCCGCGCGTCAACCTGGTCCCGGTGGCCTACACCCATGACGCTCCGACGCTAGCAGCTCGAGCGAGGATCAACATTAAGGCGGGAAGAACTGCGGAAGATCTTGGGGTTCGAGATGGGCGGCGACGACAGTAGCCGTCAACGGCGTTGCGGAGCGCCGCTCATCTCGAACTCGAAAATCCTTGCCGCCTTCCTGTTCGCTCGCTCGCTCGGGCGACGCGTGGCAGGCATCTTGGGCGCCCAGCTGGGCGCCCGTAACTGGGCCTACACCCAGTAGTGGCTCAGAGGCCCTTCGGAACCGTTTCGAGGTTCACGGCGCCGAGCGCGTAGCGGATCAGCGCGCTGCGGTTGGCTTTGGTGAGGCCGCGCGCCTTCAAGGAGTCGACCATGGTGTCGAGGCGCTTCAAGTCCTCGGTGTACATGGAGATGCAGATCACCTTGTAGTGCGTCGGCTTTTCGCCGTTCGCTTCCGCGGGGCGCGAGCCTGCGCCGGCTGCCGTGGAGTAGTAGGTTTGGGACAGGACGCCATCGACGTCTGCCGGATCGAGCACCTTGGCCGTAGCCTGTCGCAAGTCGTTACGATCGCTCATTTGACACCTCCAGCCTGCTCGGCAGCCTGCGGCGATGAAGCTGCAGCAGTCGAGGAAAGAAGTTTTTCCACCACGCGCCAGTAGTCTTCAGTCGCGGTCGAGGATGGCGCGTACTCGAACAGCGTTTTTCCGACAGAAGGCGCTTCTTTCACGCGGCTCACGTAGTGAATCGGTGACAGGCAGACTTCTCCGAAGTTTTGGCGCAGGGTCTCAAGCGCTTCGCGGCAGATGCGCGCGCGGGTGTCGAACTGGGTCGGCAAGACGCCCCACAGTTGGACCGCGTGACCCAAGATGCGATTGACCTGCTTGATCGTGCGCAGCACCTGGCGAACGCCGACCAGCGACAAGTAGTCGCAGGCGACCGGGCAGAGCACGGCGTCGGCGAAAGCCAGCGCGTTCTGGTTCATCAGCGACAGGCTCGGCGAGCAGTCGACGATGATGTAGTCGTAGAGGTCGCGGGCACGCTCCAGACGTTGGGCCAGGATGCGGTCGCGGCGCTTCTGACCGGCCAGATACAGCTCGGCGGCGGCCAAGGTCTCGTTCGACGGCAGCACGTCCAGGTTCGGGCGCGCTTCGATCACGGCTTGCTCGAGCGACAGGCCCATCACGATCACGTGATAGAGCGAGCGCTCCGAGGTGAGGGCGAGCGAGGTGGCGACGTTGCCTTGCCCATCAGTGTCGACGAGCAGAACCTTGGCGCCCTTTTCGGCCAGGCCGGCGGCGACTTGGACCGAGGTGGTGGTCTTGCCGGTGCCGCCTTTGTGATTGAAAACCGCCAGAACTTGCGGCTTTCCGGGGCGGAGGCGGCGCAGGTTGGTGGTGCGGCGCTCGCTCTGGGCGGGCGGTGGCAAGGACTCGAGGCGCGGCGCCTGCACGGAGGGCGGCAGGGCCGGAGCGCGCTCGGTCAGGCGCATGCTGTCGGACGGCTCGGGCAGCGGCTCGGCGTCGCCTGGCAGATCGAACTCGTTTTGGCGCAGCTCGCCCAAGCGTACGCTGCGCGCGCCTTCGAGGATGCGGGCGCGGCAGTCGGGACCACAAGCGTAGTGGCGTTGGCCACCCGTGAAGAGCACGTGAGCGGCAAGCTCGACCGTGAACCGCGTCGCGCAGGCATCGCACGGCACCTGGCCGTCGGAGCGCTCTTTGTGGCTCGCTTCCAGGCAGCGCTGCGAGCAGTAGAAGGCGTAGCGCGTCACCGCTGCGCCACCCTCGGTCAGCTCGTTCCGCTCCTCCATTTGATAACGGAAGTGCAGCTCGAACTCGGTTTTGCAGACGTCACAATTTCGCGGGATGACAACCATGAGCTGTTATCGAAGTACTTCCCACGCCGTCTCAGCCCGGGCCAAATTTGTGCGAGTAGTTTCGTACAATCGGTGTGGCGGGTTGCGCGGTGAGGCCTGGTGGGCAACGTGGTGCTCAAAGAGCCCCTGGCTCGCCGGCTCCCCTTTCAACCGCCACGCCGCGCCCTCGGAACGGCCTTCCGGTCGGCCACGCTGCAGCGAAAAACCGAGGAAAATCAGCGATCCGATAGTATCACTTGATACTATCGGATCGCTCGGATCCGCGGCCATCGGCGGAGCCGCAACGGGCGCGGGACGCGGGCTGGGGCGGCGACGCGGGCTGGGGGGCCGCGATTCCGGTCACATTTCGCTGGGCGGGGCCCCAGCGCATGGATCGCCGGCTCAAGACCTTGGCACGATCAGATCACGATCGTCCTAGAGACCGGGCTTGGGACACACCGGCGAGACCGGAGCAATTACCCTCACTGGTCGCGACGGACGCACGGCGCCCAACGGCAGCGCGAACAAAAACCAAGAGCATTTCAGGCACTCAGTGCCTGAAATGCCTGACACCAGTGAAGATCATCGCGATACCAGCTTCGTTGGCGGCGCGGATGACGTCGTCGTCCTTCTTCGAGCCGCCAGGCTGGGCGATCGCGAGGACGCCGGCTGCGGCGGCGGCTTTGACGCCGTCGGGGAACGGGAAGAAGGCGTCGGAGGCGAGGACCGAGCCCTTGGCGCGATCGCCTGCTTTGTCGCAGGCGACCTGCACGGCGGTGACGCGCGCGGTTTGGCCGCCGCCGATGCCGATCGTCTCGTAGATGCCAGGGCTCTTACCAGGGGCCGCCAGCACGATCGCGTTGCTCTTGACGTGCTTGCAGACCATCCAAGCGAAATCGAGCGACGAGAGCTCGGCCGCCGTCGGCTGACGATCGGTGACGACGCGGCCCTTGAGGACCTCGCCGATGCCGGTGGCGTCGCGGTCTTGGATCACGAAGCCGCCGCCGACGCGCTTGAACTGCCGCGCCTGGTGGGCGGGGCCGAGCCAGCCGCCCGTCGATAGCAGGCGTAGAGCTTGCTTGGCGCGCAGGCGCTCGAGCGCACCGTCAGCAAAGCCGGGGGCGATGATCGCCTCCAGGAACGTCTCGGCCAGGATCGCGGCGGTGGCGTCGTCGACCTCGCGGTTGAGGGCGATGATGCCGCCGAACGCGCTCATCGCGTCGGCGTCGCGCGCCGCGCGGTAAGCGTCGGCCAGCGTGGGGGCGGTCGCGACGCCGCACGGATTGGTGTGCTTAACCACGACAGCGGCCGGGTTTTCGAACTCGCGCACGGCGTCGAGGGCCGCCTCGACGTCGACCAAGTTATTGAAGCTGAGCTCTTTCGAGCCGCTGCCGACGCTTTCGGTGCGGCCGAGCGAGCCGACCTGCGCCTTGCGCTCTTTGTAGAAGGCGCCCGACTGGTGCGGGTTCTCGCCATACCGGAGCGGGTACGCCTTCTCCAGCACGAGTGAGTAGAAGCGCGGGTAGCCGTCGGCCTCGCCGCGCGCCGAGAGCCAGCCGCTGATCGCCGCGTCGTAGGCGGCAGTGTGTGCGAACACCTTGGCCGCGAGCCGCTCCTTCGTCAGACGGCCGACGTCGCCGTCGCGCTTCAGCTCTTCGAGAATGAGGGCGTAGTCCTTCGGATCGCAGACGACCGTCACGCGGTCGTGATTCTTGGCAGCCGAGCGCAGCATGCTGGGGCCGCCGATGTCGATGTTCTCGATCAGCTCTTCGAACGGCACGCCCGGCTTGGCCAGCGTCTCTTCGAACGGGTAGAGATTGACGACGACTAGATCGATGGGTTTCGCGCCGATGCGTTCCAGGTCGGCGTCGTCGGTGCCGGTGCGGGCGAGCAGCGCCCCGTGGACCCGCGGGTGGAGGGTCTTCACTCGACCGTCCATGACCTCGGGCGAGCCGGTGTAGCTCTCGACGGTGTCGACCGGGATCCCGGCGGCGGAGAGCGCTTTGAAGGTACCGCCAGTCGACAGCAGCTCGACCCCGCGGCTGGACAGCGCGCGGGCCAGCTCGATCAGGCCGGTTTTGTCAGAGACGGAAAGCAGGGCACGACGGATGGGCATGTATCCCGTCGGGGTATCCAAGCGAGCGTGCGCCGTCAACGCTGCTGCTCGTCTCCCTAGAAAGCTGCCGGAGACGAGGCTACGATGCCGCCCGATGTTCGCCCGGATCCCTTCCGCTTCGCTTTCGCTCTGGGGCCGTACCGGCCTGGCCCTGGCCTTCCTGGCCCTGCCCCTGTACGCCAGTTGCACCTCCTCGGAGGACACGGAGCCGTTCGTGCCAGCCGTGGAGGGGGCTAACCAGCCTACCGGCGAGGGAGCGCTGATCTCCGAGGACGACGCCTGCGATCGGCTGCTCTCGGCGTCCGCGTCCGCGTACAAGCGCTTGGCCTGCGCTCCTCCGAAGGCGGTGGAGTGCCCCGGCTTCTTGCGACCGGGTGGTGGCAGCGGCTGCTACGAGTACTACGAGAGCAGCGTGGCGGCGTGCGAGAAGAGCTACAAAGACGCGCCGTCGTGTCGCGAGTTGTCGCCATGCATTGCGGCGGCCGAGCTCAACGTTGAGCTTGCGACGTGCGAGCAAGTCGAAGTGCCCGGCGGCGGTGGCGCGGGTGGCGCGGGCGTGGCCCCGGTTGCGGGAGCAACGAACGGCGGCGCACCGATCGCCGAGGGCGGCACGGCGCCGGTGATCGAAGCCGGTGCTTCGAGCGTCGCTGGTGCGCCTGCCGCGGGTCAGTCAGCGGGCGGCGCCGGCTGATTCAGCCGGCGGCTTTGCGATACAGCTGCGCGTAGCGACGCGCGACACGCTCCCACGATACGTCGAGGCGCATGACGCGGCGGCGCAGGCGTGCGTGGCCGGGCGAGCCGTAGCCCGAAAAGGCACGAGTTGCGGCGCCGATCAGCGCGTCGGCGTCGGCCGAGTCGAACAAGAAGCCGGTGCCGGTTTCGAGCTCCGCGTCACAGTCGACCAGCGCGTCGACGACGGCGCCTTGAGCGAGGGCGATCGGCACGGCGCCGTAGCGTTGCGCGGCTTGCAGTGACGTCGGCGTCAGCGAGCTGCTGTTGAGGCAAATCGCAAAATCCGCCGCGGAGAGCGCGCGCCGGCGGGCGGCGTCGTTGCCGTCTTTCAGGCGCGCGAGATCGGCCGGGTAGTCGCCGGCCAGACGATCGAGCTCGGCGGCTGAAGCGGCCGGGACCGACGCCACCACGGCGATGTCGTTCTTGAGCAGCACCGGCAGTGCCGCGAGCAGCAGCTGCGCTTCGGCGGCGGAGCCTGCCAGCGCGAACACTAGCGGGCGATCCAGCTCCAGCTCGAGCGATAGCTCGCTCAACACCGCCGATTTGCAGCGACCCTTGTTGGAAGCGTCCTCGGCGTCGAAGCGCGCCGGGATGGCGGTGTCGGTCGCCGGATTGAACAGCGCGTAGTCGAGGCCCGAGCTGACGGCGTTCGGCTTGCGTTCGCCGACCAGGCTCGACGCCAATTGCCCGCCAACCCGCGGGCTGCCCAGGTCGCGCGCGGCGTCTTCGGAGCCGGCAACGACCAGTTGCGCGTTGGCCAAGCCGAGCTCGAGCAGCGACAGCGAATCGTCGACCATGCCGTGCAGGCCGGGAAACGCCGTGTGGGCGCCGCTGGTGAAGCGGCCGGGGCGCTCCGTATCGAGCACGGTGAGGAGCGTCGCCAGGGCGAGCGCCGGCGTCTGCTTGAGCAAAGCCGGGACGGCTGCGGCAGGCGCGTCGAAGGCGTGCACTACCTCGAACGGCTTGCCTTGCTCGGCGCGCAGGCGGGCGAGCGCCGCAGCGCCCCGACACAGCACCGCGAAGCGCGGCAAGTTGTCTTCGTAACCTTCGCCGTCGCCGAACACCGACGGGCGGTCGTAAAGCGGCGGATCGTCGAACAGCACCAGCTCCACGCCGGAGGCGAGCTGGCCGTCGAGCACGGTGAGATCCGTGCCGCCGAGCGACAGCGGCGTGAGACGCCGAGCCATCAACAGCCCGCCCGCTTCGAAGCCAGGGTGGCGAGGCAACGCCAGCGTCACGCGGTGGCCCAGTTGGCGGAGCGCCTTGCTCAAGCCCGCCACCACGTCTCCCACCTCGCTGCCGCGGGCGTAAGGAGAGAGCTCGGCCGACACCATCAAAATATCCATAACGGCCCCGCTCGTAGCACAGCTCTGACAGGGCTTGCCCAAGGGCCGCCTTCATGCCTCATTTCTCGGTATTTCGAGACAACAGGAAGGCGGGAAGGCGGGAAGGATTCGATTGCTCGAGCGTCTGATTCGATGCCGCATGTCGAGCATGCGGCATGCGGCCGCCGGGGCACCCTCCCCAAGAAAATCTTCCCGCCTTCCCGCCTTCCTGTTGTCTCGCGCTCCCTCCTCGTGCCGGACGGCGGCCCCAAACTGCGCTATAGCGGCGGGGAAAATGGACGAGCTGGTCGAGAAAGCCAAGGTTTTGCACGAGGCGCTGCCGTATATCCAGCGCTTCCAGGGGCGAACGTTCGTCGTGAAGTACGGCGGGCACGCCATGATCGACGAAGCGCTGAAAGAGAGCTTTGCGCGCGACGTGTGCCTACTGCGCTACGTCGGTATCCGCGTGGTCGTCGTTCACGGTGGCGGACCGCAGATCAACAGCATGCTCGAGCGCGTCGGCATCAAGTCGACGTTCAACGGAGGGCTACGGGTAACCGATGACGCCACGATGGACGTGGTCGAGATGGTGCTGGGCGGCGCCGTGAACCAAGAGATCGTCGGGCTGATTTGTCAGCATGGCGGGCGCGCAGTGGGCCTCTCCGGCAAGGACGATCAGTTCATGCGCGGCAAGCGCCAGGAGTTGGTCAAGACGAAGGACGCCAGCGGCAACGAGGTGATGGTTGACCTAGGCCGCGTGGGCGAGGTCTCCAACGTCGACGCCAAGATCGTCGAGCAGCTGATCACGAGCGGTTTTATCCCAGTGATCGCCCCGATCGCCGTGGATCGCGACGGCCATTCGCTGAACGTGAACGCCGACACGGCGGCCGGCGCGATCGCCGGCACGATGAACGCGGCCAAGCTGATGCTGATGACCGACGTCGAGGGCGTGAAGACGGCCACCGGCGAGCGCTTGAGCTCTCTGGATGCTCACGAGGCCGAGCGACTGATCGCCGAGGGCGTGATCACGGGCGGCATGATCCCGAAGGTGCGCTGCGCGCTCGACGCCGTGTCGGCGGGCGTCGAGAAGGTGCACATCATCGACGGTCGGCGCCGTCACGCGCTCTTGCTCGAGATTTTTACAGATCTCGGTGTGGGCACCGAGATCCACCGCGCCAAGGCGCGTAGCTGAGTCAGGGCGGGCGGGCCGCGTTCGCATGAAGCCGCGCGATTTGGCCTCGTCCGAAGCGCCACCGGTTCGCCCCGCCGGCGTCCACGAGGACGCGATCCTCAAAATCTACCGGGTGCCGGCCGAGTGCGCCGGCATGCGGCTCGACGTGTTCATGCGCACGCAGATGCGCAATACCAGCCGTACTCGAGCGCGCGCGATCATCGAGCAGAGCGCGCACGCGGCCGACGGTCGCGCGCTGCGCGCTAATGATCGCGTGAAGACCGACGAGCGGATCGCGCTGTGGCGCGAGCCGTTCGAGGAGATCGACGAGGTCCCGCTGCCGGTCGTCTACGAGGACGAGCACTTGATGGCGATCGACAAACCGCCGCTCGTCACGGTGCACCCGACCGCGCGCTATCATAAAAATACGGTGATCGAGCGGCTACGTAAAGCTCGCCCAGGCGCGTTCTTGGCGCTGATTCACCGCATCGATCGCGAGACCAGCGGCGTCTTGATGCTGGCCAAGCACATCGAGTCGGAGCGGGCGTTCAAGCGCCTCTTGGAAGAGCGTTCGCACGGCGGCGACGACTCGGTGAAGAAGACCTACATCGCGGTCACGCACGGCATTCCCGACGTCGCTTTCTGCGAGCTGCCGGTCGAGCTCGATACCGAGAACTCGCTGCGCGTGAAGATGCGCATCGCGGCGCCGGGCGTAGGCTTGCAGGCGCGCACCGGGATCGAGATCGTCGAGAAGCGCGCCGGCTACGCGCTTTGCCGTTTGGCGTTGCATACCGGGCGCCAACACCAAATTCGCCTGCATTTAGCGGCTCTCGGCTGTCCGGTGGTGGGGGACAAGTTGTACGGTCCCGATGAACGCATGTTGGCGCGCGCGGCCGACGGTGAACTGACCGAGGACGACCTGCGCCTGCTCGAGCACCCGCGTCAATTGCTGCACGCGGAGCGCTACGACTTCACCCACCCGATGACCCAAGCACCGCTCAGCCTGATCGCGCCGTTGCCGCAAGATTTGCAGACGTTCTGGGAGGCGCGGCAGTGACGCGCGGCTTACATCGGCTGTGTTGCGCTGGCCGTCGGGTCGACGCCTACGGATCGGTGGCGACCAGCCGCAGCGCGCGCGCAAACCAAGCTGCACGCGCCGCGACGCTCAGGGTGATCACCAGCTGGTGAACGATCAGTACAGCGCCGACGCGCCAAGCGCCAGCGCGTGAAACGTCGAGGCGCTCGGTCAACTCGGCTGCGACCAGCGCCGCCACCAGGAACGCGAGCGCGTACGGAATCCAGCCGAAACTTGCTCGAATCGGCGAATGACGCAGGCATTTGAAGGCCCGCGCTAGGCTGTCGAGCAACCGCGATTCGTGGCGGACGAGCGACGCCTTCACGACGTCCGAGAAGCCGCCCAGTGCGCCGGCCAAGAGCGCGATCAGGAGCCAGAGTGCCGCCTGCGCTACGCTCGTCGCTACCGGCTTAGCCAACGCCTCCGGGATCGCGTCGACCGCAAACACGCCGGCCACGATCAACGCTAGCTGGCCGATCGCCGTGGCGGTTCCCAACACTAGCAACGCTGGCACTCGCTCAACCGCTCGCGCGAGCCAGCCGCGCACCGCCAAGCGGTCGCGTAGATTGAGCGCAACCAACAGCGCGGCGTTGCACGCGGTCGTCAGCACTAGTCCCAGCACGAACACCGGCACCAGTCCACGCGCTGCAGCAGCCAGCGGGCCGCCTTGCAGTCGCAGCAGCTCCAGCAGCAGGTAGCCACCGCCCTCGAACAGCGCGCGATCGCCCTCGGGACGCAGCCCAACGCCGCCGCCCGAAATCAGCGAGGCGAGCGGCCAAGCTACGCAAAATCCCGACAAAATGCGCGAGCCGGCGATCGCCAGGACCACGAACGGCCGGCGCCGAGCGCGGATTTCACCCGGCCCCAGCGCGGTCACGGCAGTCCTCCGCCGAGCAACAGCTCGGTCACGTACAGCAGCCGCTCCAAGCTGCGGGGAGCACCCTGATCTTCGCTGCTGGTGGCGTTGTTGCTCAAGTCATCGTCGAGCAGCACACGGCGCTCCGGATCGATCACCACGCCGACCAGCTTGGCAGGGCCTTCGTAGCTCACGGTGTAGCGGCTGCCGGAGCCGTTCCAGTCGCGCCGTTCGCGATGGCCGTCCTCGAAATCGAGCTCGATTTGAACGGGCAGCTCGAGCGTGCCGTGACGGAGCACGATCGCGTGCCCGGCCCAGTGCGCGGGCGGCCGCACCTCGGAGCGCGCCACGGTGAGTCGTCCGCTCGCTTGGTCGAAGACGCCGGCACGCGGATCTTTGGCCGCGCTTTGCACGTCGCGTACCAAGTAGTCGACACCGGCGCGTTCGAACAGCGCTCGCTCTAGGTTTCTTGCTGCGGCTTCGCCGAGACGGCCGCGCACGGCCGCGACCAAATCTTGCGGCTCCGGGTGGCGGAAGCGCGCGAACGCAGCGTAGTCCCGAAAAGCCAAGTCGAGGTTGGCCTTGCCATAAACACGCTCGAACGTGCTGAAGAGGCTGGCCGTACGGTTGTAGACGATCGCGCCCAAGCTTCGAAAACTGAAGAAATCGCCCGCGCCCTGCGCGATCGGCTCGTCGGCGCCGCGGGCGGCGGCGATCGCTCGCGAGAGCGCTTCGTTCGAGATCGTAAGCCCGAACCCCGAAAACACCGACCCGCTGCCGTAGCGCGCGGCCAGCGACGAATGTTCGGCGTAGCTGTTCAGACCTTCGTCCAGAAACGGGAAGCGGTGCTCGTCGTTGGCAAACACGCCATAAAACCACTGGTGCCCGAGCTCGTGGATCGTGACGGCTTCGATCGCGCGGGCGCCAGTGAACGGCGTGTACCAGCTGCCGCCGGTCGTGATCAGCGTCGGGTATTCCATCCCGCCGGAGTCGCCGGCGGCTTCGGGCGGATGCACGACCGTCAGCGTCGGGTAGGGGTACGGCCCGAAACGCTCGCCGAAGTTCTTGAGACCGAAGCGCACCGTATCGAGCTCGAGCTCGGCGTTGCGGCTGTGCCCCGGTGGCACCAACACTCGCACGTCGACCGAACCGATGCGTTCACTCCGCTCCTGAAAGCTCGACCAGCTCGTCCAAGCAAAATCGTGAACGTCGTCGGCGCGGCAGCGCAGCGCACGGCGCCCGGCTGGGGCCGCAGCGGCTGCGCAGCTCCCGGTCGCTCCAACGACGTCGCCTGCCGGCACGTCGAGCGTCACGTCGTACGAGCCAAAATTGGCTGCAAACTCCGACTGCGGATGAAACGCGAAGTGGGCGAAGCTGCCGTCGGGCAGCAGCATGGCCAGCTTGGGAAACCACTGCGCCAAGAAATGATAGTCGTCGACGTAGCCGGTGCGTTCGACCACTTCGGGCAGCTTGACGTCGAACTCGACCTCCATCGTCAACGTCTGGCCCGGCGCGAGCGGTTGCGTGAGCGGCACGCGCACGTCGGTCTCGTCCTCGGGATCACCGGGACTCTTGGCGCTGTGACCTGGCCAAAGCTCGCTTTGGGACTCGCGCGCGTACAGCCGCTTGACGTCGATGTAGCCCCACTTGTTGCCGTGGCCACCGCTGCGGCCGGCGCCGAACGGCGAGCGTAGGAACAGGCTGTTGTCGTTCTTGAACGCGTTCATGTACAGGTGCAGATAGACCTCGGAGAGCGGCACCTCGGTGTAGTTGTACAGCTCGATCGTCCCGCGCCCATGGACGCTGTGGTCCACGGCGTTGAGCTTGGCGTCCAAGGTGTACGACGCGACCCGCACCGGGTGCTCGAGCAAAGGTTGCGTGGCGCTGCTCGGCTGCGGGAAAGCCATCAACGCACCCAGCGTCAGCGCGCCGCTGAGCCGGGTTAACCTCGGGCGACGCCGCGCGGCCTCAGGAGAGGGCGATGACGCGCTGATCGAATAGCGTGTAGATGATTCGCAGCGCATCCAGCCGGTTCATACCACTGATGTCGAGCAGCTCCTCGACCGTCGACGAGCCGTCGATCAACGACAGCACGAAGCCTGCACGGTGATCCAAGGAAAGCCAGCGGATCTGGTCGCTCGGGACCGCGACGCGCACGTGTTGCGTGAGCGCGCCGAGCCTGGCCGAGTACATCTGGGTCAAGACGTCGCGGCAGCTCTGCGCGTAGCGTTGCGCGTCGATGTCGTCAGCGTTCACTTCGAGCATGCTTTCGGCCACGACCAGCGCGCCGGTGAAGTCGCCCATCGCGTAGCGATCCTTCATCTCCGTGATTTCAGCGTCGCGTGCGCTGGTCGGCGCCGATGGCATCAACACCGGCGGCGGCGGTCCGGAGCGAGCTACTTCCCCCAGATCGAGCTCAAGCACTGGATCGCGTGGATCACGACCGAACTGCGAGGTCGATGGGCTGCGCGACGTCGCGGGCGGCGGCGGGCTCATGTCCATCAGCTCGAGGCCAGTCGGCTCGGCGCTGCGGGGAGCGGTGTTGCGCCCGGGGCGCGCTGTCGCGCCGCTCGGGTTGGCGGTGGAATGCACCGGCGGGGGGATCGCAACGTCGGCCAGCGAGACCGCGCGACCAGCGCGCGGAGCCTGCTGCATGCCCATCGGATCGAGCGGTCGGACCTCCACCACTGGCGGCTCACTGGCCAGGCGCGGCACGTGCTCCGGCGGTGCAGACTTCGGCTGCTCCGACATCACCTGCTTGGCGAACAGCTCCGACGGCAGCTCTGGGATCGCGGTGACGCGATCGAACGCGCTCTCCGACATCGGATCGTCGAGCTCGAGTCGCGGCATCGTGTCGTCGTCCCAACTCGAATCGAGCTCGGCGGGGATCTGCGGCGGCATCGATCGCGGATGCGACGGGCGCGCAGGCTTCCGGGTGTCGTCGCTCATGGATCGGGGTCTGGCCGAGGCGGCACCCGTCAGCCGCGCGAGACCACTCCCTTGAACATGCGCTGCGTGCGCGCCAGCTGGTCGACCTGCTCTTTCAGCTGGTTCGTGTCCTTGCTGGCGATTGCGGCGCGGGTTTTGTCGACGGCGCTGCGCGCCTTGGCGATGGCGTCACGACCGAAATCGGCCCCGCCCACGACCCGCTCGATTTCGGGGAACATGTGCTCGATCTCCGCCATCAGCGTTTCGGCTTCTTGCTTGGCGCCTTCGAACTGCTCGTCGGCGCGGCGCTCGACCAGGTAGTCCTGTGCGCCCGACATCATGTTCTTCACTTCGTCTTGAGTCAGCCCGCTGGTGGCCGTGACCTGAATCGACTGCGCCTGGCCGGTCTCGAGATCCTTGGCGTGGACGCTGACGATGCCGTCGGTGTTGATCTCGAAAGTGACCTCGATCTCGATGTGACCCTTGGGCGCACGCCGTAACCCAGTCAGGATGAACTCGCCGAGCAGCTCGTTGTCGTCGGCGCGCTTGCTCTCACCCTGCATGACTAGGATTTTTACGGCCGTTTGGTCGTCACGGCTGGTGGTGAAGGTCTTGGTGCGGCCGGTTGGAACGGTAGTATTTTGCGGGATCAGCTCTTCGAAGTAGCTGCCGAAGGTCATGATGCCGAGCGCGTGCGGCGTGACGTCGAGCAGGATCATGTCCTGCTTTTCTTGCACCAGCGCTGCGCCCTGAATCGCGGCGCCCATCGCCACGACCTCGTCCGGATGCACGCTCTTGTTCGGCTCGCGGCTGAAGAAGGTGGCGACTGCTTGCTGGACGACCGGCATGCGCGTCATGCCGCCGACCAGAATCACGTCTTCGATTTCATCGACGTCGAGCTTAGCGTCGCCGATCGCTTGCCGGCAGATATCGATCGTGCGCTCGACCAAGTCTTCGGTCAGCTTCTCGAGGGTTTGGCGCGACAGCGTGCGCTGCAAATGCAGGGCTTCGTTGCGACCGGTGGAGATGATGAACGGTAGATTGATCTCCGTCTCACGCACGCTGGACAGCTCGCACTTGGCCTTTTCGGCCGCGTCGCGCAGGCGCTGCAGCGCCATGCGGTCCTGGCGCAGATCGATCTGGTGCTCCTCTTGGAAGCTGCCGATTAGCCAGTCGATGATGCGAGCGTCAAAATCTTCGCCGCCGAGGAACGTGTCGCCGGTCGTGCTGATGACCTTGAACACGCCGTGCGAGCCGATCTCGAGGATGCTGACGTCGAACGTGCCGCCGCCGAGGTCGTAAACCGCCACGGTGCGGTCGAGATCTTTGCCGTAACCGTAGGCCAACGAGGCGCTGGTCGGCTCGTTGATGATGCGGATCACGTCGAGACCGGCGATCGCACCGGCGTCTTTGGTGGCTTGGCGTTGGTTGTCGTTGAAGTACGCAGGGACGGTGATGACCGCCTTCTTCACCGGTTCGCCCAGGTAGTCCTCGGCGATGATCTTCATCTCCTGCAGGACGATCGAGCTGACTTCCGGAATCGAGTACGTCTTGTCGCGGAGCTTGATCCGCACGTCGGCGTGCGGCCCCTCCACGATCGAGTAGCTCGAGGTCATGATCGCGTTCTTGACCTGCGGCGAGTTCCACTTGCGGCCGATCAAACGCTTGGCCGCGTACACCGTGTTCTCGGCGTTGGTGATGGCTTGCCGCTTGGCGATGTGCCCGACCAGTCGCTTGCCCGCTTCGGTAACGGCGACGACGCTGGGCGTCGTCTTGTAGCCGCCGCGATTGGGAATAACGACCGGGGTGTCTCCCTCCAGGATCGAGACACAGGAGTTCGTGGTCCCGAGGTCGATGCCGATGACGCGCTCCATATCGACTTTTCGTTTTCCGTTGTTGGGGTCTAAGTGCCGGGAGAGGGCGGGGAAGCACCCTGGGTTAAGAGACGGTCAACCAAGCTCACGCTTCAGCCGCCGGATCCAATCCACTACCTTATCATCGCTCGGGGCCAGCGTCGCTGCTCGGGAAAGCTCGCCCTCGGCGCTCTGTTTCATGCCGGCTTTGACATAGAAACGGGCCAGAGTGACCCGAAACCGCGCGCTATCGGGCTGCATCATCACGGCGCGCTTGGCCATCTCACCCGCCTCGCGCAAGTCGCCGTTGCCCGAGAGCAGGCAGTGGGCGACCTTGTCGTAGATTTTGGCTTCGGGCCGGCCCGCCAGCGCGCGCGCGTAAGATTTGGCTGCTGCGACCCACTTTTCGTCGCGTTCCTCGTACTCGGCCTGTTGCATGTAGCTCGCTGCGAGGTCGTGCTTGGCTTTGCCTGCCACTTCCGTAAGTTGCAAAGCGAGGTCGGTGTCATCGGGGGCAAGCGAGACCGCGATCCTGAGCGCGTTGGAGGCGCCCACGTTGTCACCCTTGTTCAGGGCCACCTTAGCTGCCGTCGTGTAGACCTCGACTTGGCGGTCGCGGGCGGCCCCCACACGATCTTGGTAACGGCGCTTGAGCTCGTCGCCCGCCCACTCTTTGCGCTGGGCGTCCTGCTGCGCCAAAAGCTGCTGCTGTTCCGCCGCCTCGGCCGCGGTCGGAGCGTCTTTGTCTGAACCCGAAGGCAGCGGTGAACGCCCCAGCTTGCGCGCCAGCGCTCGTCGGCGAATGTCCGGATCACTCGGGCGCATTGACGTTGACGGGCGGAGCGACGGCGTCGAACCCGTACGCGGCGGCATGCTCGGGCTCGGCGACACGCTCTGATGCGCGCCAGATCCGGATGCCGGCGGGGGCATGCTGGGCGAAGCCGGCGGTACGCTCAAGCCACGGTTCTCGACGCTGGCCTCCGCCTGGATTCGGCGCATCACCTCTTGCAAGGCGGCTTGGTGCGCGGCGTTGTCAACGTGACCGGCATCGAAGGCGCGGGTTGTCGACTGGGCACGCAGGTAAGCGTCGTATTCAGCGCGACTGGCCGGGTGAGCCAACACCTCGTAGCTCTGCGTGAGTCGCGAGAAGACCTTCTCGAGCTTGGCCTTGAAGCTGCCAACGTTCTTCCCAAAGTAGCGATCCGGATGGAAGACATTGACGATCTGGAAGTACGCCGACTTGATGGCTTTCTTGTCGGAACTGGGTGCGACGCCGAACAGCTGGTAATGCGTGACCTGATCGAGCCGGTAGTATGCGTCGAGGATCTGGCGGCGACGGGGCAGGTCAATCTCGACTGTCTCGTCTAGCTCGGCAGGATCGTACAGCGAAGCCGCAGGGTGCTTTTGCTCGCCGACCGAGCTGGTCTCGACGATCGGCCCGACGCGGAACGCGCCGGATGGGCGCGGAGCGGGTGCGGGCGAATGGCGCCGCTCTTGGCTGCGCGGCGGCTCGTCGATCGCGAGCACCCCGAGCGCGACTAGCCGTTCCAGCAGCTCGTTCACCTCCTCGATCGACTTGCCGGCTTCTTCGGCGATCTCCGAGATGTTGGTGGTGCCGTCGACGCGCGAAACGACGAACGCCTCCGCGGGACTGATCGAGAGCCCCCGAAGATCTGTCCCGGGTAAGAGCCGGGGCAGGCGGCTAGAGGTCGAAGACGTCAACAGCTCGTCCCGTAGATCCTCGGGGACTCTAGCTCAGCCGTGGCTCGTTCCCAAACCCGAGCCGCGGATGGCGCACGTTTCCGAGGCACACGACTCAGGGACGAGGCGCCGGGGGCGCCCCGTGCGGTACGGCCGAGCGGATGACCTCGGCCTGGATCTTCATCGCTTCCTCGTAGGCGCTGAGGGAACGGCCGCGCGCCTGGTCGGCCTCCTGGCCGTGACCCTTGCCCCGCAGGTCCTTCTCGCGCCGCTCTTCCAGCAGCCCGCGAACTTCTAGCAAGTGGCCGCGGAAGTAGCTCGCAGCCTTGGCGCGCTCGAGGCCGCTGACGATCTCGACGTCGGCTTGGTCGAAGTGCCCTGCGCGGCTCAGCAGGTCGGCGACGCGAGCGCGCGTGTCAGCCAACACTTCGTCGACCTCCGGCGCATGGCCTGGCGGCTGCTCGCCGTTGGTTAGCGCCTGTAAGGCGCGCAAGGCCGCGGCGCTGTCGCCTTCGGCTTCGCGTAGATCTGCCGCGTGGTGGGCGCTGCGGGCCTTGCTCAAGAACGCCAGCAGCACCGGATCGACGACGCGTTCACTCGCGCCGCAGTCGTCGTTGCGCTCTTGTCGTGAGCAACCACCGAGCGCGAGCGCGCAGGTCATCAGCAAGGTCCAGGCGTACGCTCTCATCGCACACCCCACGAAGCATAGCGGTTGTCGCGGAGATCTCGGCCGCGGCTGCTGGCGATCAGGTCCATGCGCGCGGTGGTGTCACCGGTTTCGAAGCGATCGGCGAACATCGCAGCGGTGCTGTGCGGCCTGACCAGCTCGTTCTGCACGGCCGCCG
Organism: Polyangiales bacterium; assembly: GCA_038252755.1. GTDB lineage: Bacteria > Myxococcota_A > Polyangia > Polyangiales > Polyangiaceae > PMG-095. Next base: position 63,096 of record JBBSAB010000010.1, read on the forward strand.
ACGGCATCGGTGTGCTGCGCGAGAGACCGACGAAGAGCAGGGCGGCTGCAGCGACGGCCAGCACCGCGCTGACGGCGCCGAAGCTGGCGTAGACGACATTAGTGCGCTTCGGCTTTGCGGTGACGGGGCCGCCGAGCGCGCCTGCGACGGCGCGCTCCACGGCGCTGTTGTGGTTCACGCCGGCGTTCGGCGCCGTAAACGACGCGCCCAGCACTGCCAGCAAGCTGGCGTCGGCGTGCGGCGTGCCGCGTTCGAGTGCTTCGCGTAGGCGCCCGGATTCGATCAGCTCTTCTTCGCTCGGCTCGGCGAACGGATCTTCCAGCGCCATCTCGAGCAAGCGCTCGTTGACGGCTGGATCGAGCTCGGCTGGGCGCCATGCCGCCTCGAGCGCCCCCAGCACCGCTGCCTCCTCGTCCGGGGGCAGAGGCGACTCTTCTTCGTCAGCTTGGCTCACGTGCCAGCTCCTTTTTCAGCGCCGCGACCGCGCGGTGCAAGACGACGTCGAACGTCGGCGTCGAAACCTCGAGCGCCGCCGCGCATTCTTCGCGTGGGCGTTCTTCCAATACCCGCAGCGTCAGCGCACGGCCGTAGCGTGGGTGCAATCGCCCGACCACGTCGAGCACGCGTTGCTTGGCGACCGCTACGTCATGCGCTTCGCTGGTGACCGCGTCACGGGCTTCGCGCTCACCCTGGTCGATTTCACGTTCGAGATCTTCCGGCTGAAAAACCGTCTCACGCTTGCGCGCGCGTAGCTGGTCGAGGGCTACCCGCAGCGCGACGACACGCAGCCACGGGTAGATGCCGACCGCCTGCCAGGAAAACTGATCAAAGCGCTCCACAACCTTCAGGTAGGTCACCGAGAGCGCCTCCTCGGCCGCGGATTTCGAGCCCAGCCGTGGCAACAGCACGGCGCGGAACAGCCGTGGACCGTGGCTGCGGAGCAGCGTCCCAAGCGCCGTGCGATCGCCAGCGCGGGCGCGTTCGCACAGCGCCTGTTCGGCGGCCAGCTCGGCGCTGTCCGGCAGACCGCTGCCGAGCGGCGTTCGGTTGGGCCCATCGGCTGACACTGAGCCCAGCTTTCTACCAGGATTATACCGCGCACCCCTAGGTAACGTGGCTTCCCGGCCTGTCCTTACGCTCGAACGCGGGCGGTTTGCCGCCAGGGGGCGGGGCCGGAATTTGCGCCACGCGTCGTACCGGGCTAGCCGGGCGGGTCATGGCTCACGGCTCCCGCGTCTGTCCCAGCTGCAGCCGCATCAATTCGGTCGACGACAAGACCTGCTTTCACTGCGGGAAGGGCATGCCGGGGCCGGTGGCATCGTCCGTCTTCGGCTTTTTGTCGAATTTTTCGGAGGACGGCCTGCCGGCGACCAAGCTGATCTTCGCCATCTGCGTGCTCGTCTTTGCTCTGAGTATGGCCAGTGACGCGCTGAGCGGCGGCACGGGGAGTCACGGCTTTGGTTTGATGGGGTTCAGCGCTTGGACGAGCTTGCGCTTTGGCGCCCTGCTGGGACCGCCGATCATCGGGCTCGAACCCTGGCGCGTGCTGTCGGCGGTGTTCCTGCATGCGTCGGGCATCCACATCGTCATGAACATGCTCAGCCTGATGAACTTGGGGCGGACGCTCGAGCCTCATTTTCGCAGCGGGCGGTTTCTGCTGCTGTACCTGTTGTCGGGGATGCTCGGTTTTTGCGCCACCGTCTGGTGGCGGGGCGAGCATGCCTTTTCGGTGGGCGCCAGCGGCGCGATCTTCGGGCTGTTGGGGGCGTTCATCGGTGCGCTGGTCATCCGCAGAAACCCGGGCTGGCAGCGCGTCTTCATGAGCAACCTGATCATGGCGTTCGCGCTGGCGTACTTCGTTCCGAACGTCGACAACTCGGCTCACGCCGGTGGCTTCATTTCGGGCTTCCTGCTCGGGATCCTGCTGGAGCTCGAGCGTCAACCGCGCAAACGCGACCGCCTCGTGACCGGTCTGGCGGCGGTTGGGGTAGTCGCAGTCATCGCCTCCATCGCGCTTTCGGCCAGTTCGCCAGTCTGGAAGGCGCAGCGCCGCGCGGAGGAAGCGCGGGCCGAAAGAGCCGAACGAAGTCACATGGAATCGGAGTAGGCTCCGCCTTCGCCCTCATGCCCGTAGTCAATCCGCTCGCGCGGGAGCTCGTCTTCAAGGTCGTCTATTACGGACCTGGGCTCGGTGGAAAGACCACCACTCTTCAGCACATCCACGCCACCGCCAAGCCCGAGCACCGCGGCAAGATGGTGAGCCTGGCGACGCCGGTCGACCGCACGCTGTACTTCGACTTCTTGCCGATCCGTGTGCCGCACGTGCGCGGCATGGGCGTGCGGTTGCAGCTGTTCACGGTGCCTGGGCAAGTGCACTACAACGCCACGCGCAAGTTGGTGCTGACCGGCGCCGACGGCATCGTGATGGTGTTCGACTCGCAGCGCGCGCGCGAAGACGCCAACCTCGAGACGCTCGAGAACTTGAAAGAGAACCTGAGCGCGCATGGCAAATCGCTGGCCCAGCTGCCGCACGTCATTCAGTACAACAAACGCGATCTGTACGACGTCATTCCGGTCGATGAGCTGGAGCGGTCGCTGAATCGTCACTCGGCGCCGTCGTTTGCGACCACCGCCACGAGCGGGGAGGGGGTTTACGAATCCCTGGAAGCCATCACACGGGCCGTGATGGAGGATTTCGACCGGCGCGTACCCGAGTCGCGCGCCATGGAACGCACTTCGCTGGAGATTCCCGAGGGCGGGTTGGTCGAGGCGCTGCGGCGCGCCGAGAGCGTCACTGGCGAGCCGGTGTTCGAGACGCGGATGACGATTCGCACGCCGAGCGGCCTGATGCGCCTCTCGGAGATGCCCGAGACCGATATCGGTGAGGCTGCAGCGCGCGCCGTGACGGGTGAGGACCTCGCCTCGCAGACCGAGCACAGGCCGAGCCTGACGATCCAGACTCCGCCAGTGCCGCCTACGCACGTCACGCTGCCCGCCGTCAGCGGCGGTGGTAGCGACAAGCGACCGGAGCCGAGCGAACCGCCGCTCAGCCATGCTCCCCGGCACAGCACCAATCCGCCGCCGGCCGTGTCGCCCGTCGCGAATGGTTTCAGCTTTGGTTCACTGTTTCCAACGTCCGAACAGGGCGTTGTGCGGGTCGTCGAATCGGCGTTGGCGCTGGGTGATCCAGCGGCCGCGCTCGCCGGGATGGACCAGCTAGTGGCGCGCGCCCTTGCGAGTGGAGCGGCTCTGGCTGGCTCTTCTCACGACGCACCGCGCGATCCGGCGCTGGTCGCGCTCTTGCTCGGCGTCGAGCCGCGCCGCTACCTCAAGTTTCGCAGCGTGGTGCGCGAAGCGCGCGCCGGTACCCTGCTCTCGGTCGAGGCCGGGCTGGCGGCCTACGCGTTCGTGCTGGATTTGCGGCGCGCGCTGCGCGAAGCAAGCTAGCGCTCACTTGGCGACGACGGGCACGGCGGCGCTGAGCGCGCCACCGGTCGTGCGCGTCTGCGCCATGCCATGCAGCTCGCCGATCCAAGTTCCCTTCACGCCTGCCAACTCGGCGGCGTCGCCCACGTACGCCTCGCCGGTGGCCGTCACGCTGAGCCGCGCCGGCGACAAGCCGGTAGCATCGCCACCGCGGCGCCAAATTGCCGCGACGGCGCTCTCACACAGGCGGACGAGGCACGCCGAGTCGCAGGCGTCGTACGCGATTTGGTCGCTCACGCCAGCCGTGGTGAGCAAATCCCCGATCGCCTTGCAATCGAGCGTCTCAGCCAGCAGCGGCGCGGCCGCGTCGGCGTCCGTCGATTGCTCGAGTGCGGCGGCTTCAGCCAACGCTTCCGCCAGCTGGGACTGCACGAAGTACAGGTCGGTACCGAAAAAGACGGCGTCGGCCGGGCTGGCGCTCCACGAGACCTGCGCACGGTCGACAAAGCCGCTTTTCGCGCCGTCGAGCCCAGCTACGGAGAGCAGCGTGAAGTCGGCGCCGAGCGGTTCGAGCGCGCCTTCGGGCGGCTGAATCGGTGTGAGCAGACCAGTAAATAGGTGCTCGCTGTCCCTGAACCTCTGGCGCCCGGCCACGAGCCAGCCTGCAACGAGGTCGTGGACCTTGGTCGCCGCGTTCTGCCCCCAGTGAGCTCTAAGCAGGTTGTCCCAGCCCTCGGCTTGACGCGCGCTTTCCAGCGCTTGGCGTGAGTTGCCGCTCCCGTCGCGCATGGCATCCAAGAGCGCATCCACGTCGTCAACGCTGGTGCCCGGGAGCGCGTGCAGGACGTCGTCGCCCGCGGCAGTCAGCGAGTCGTTCCAGCTCGACTCCGCTGCTGGCAGGCCGAACGAGATCGCCAGAGAAGAAACTCCCAGATCGATCGGTCGATTGAGCACCATCACGGGCACTACTTGCGGATTGGTGTCGGGGCCGGGCGGTACGCCTTCGATCGAGGCGCAGCCACCGACGAAATGTCCTGAACGCAGCGTCACCGCCAGCGGCGTGCTGGCAGGCACTTGATGCAACTTCGGCGCAGCGTCCGAGGACGCTGGCAGCGTCTGCAACGGGCCGTCCTCCGGCGGGATGCCGGCCAAATCGGCGCAGGTCTTGTTGGGGTACGCGCTCGCCACCCAAGTGGTGATTTTACGAATGACGCCGGCGTACACCGGCCGCACGAGCAGCGTGGCGAAACCGGTGTCCTTCACGCTGACCGCGACCGACGCCGTGACGCTGGTTCCGGCGCTGGCACGCACGTCGAAGGTCGTGGGCGTGCTGGGAGCGGTCAGGTGCACGATGGCGATGCCGCTGGCGTCGGTGTCGGCTTCGGCCGCGTCGAGGATCGCGTCGAGCGGGTCGCCACCGCTGGTCGGGAGCGCGAAACGCACGTGGTATTTGCCTGCCGGTGCGGACTGCACGATCAGCGTGATTTGTTCGCGCGCCGACAGCTCCCGCACCGTCGCGAACTTGAGCGAGTCAGGCACGTCGCTCTGGCTCGGCTGACCGCCGGTCGTGCCGCTACCGCCGGTCGGGATGCCGGGGCTGGCGTCGTCGCTTCCCGAGCTGGCGCAGCCGACGCCGAGCGATAGCATCAGCGCCAACATTGGGGTGGAAACAAGGAAAGCGCGCATCGAAGCAAAGCGGGCCAGCAAACTGCCCGCTAAAAGCCTAGCAGGCTGAGTGCGCCACGCACTACTCTGACATTCCTGTCGTGACCTCCATCGTTCCGCCGCCAGTGAAGCTGCTCCTCGTCGAGGACGAGCCCGGTTTGCGCCAAATGCTGGAGATCCTCTTCCGGCGCCAGGGGTATTCGGTCGTGAGCGCTCCTGGTTGCAAGGCCGCGCTCGACGCGATCGCCAGCGCGCCGCAACCGTTTCCGGCCATCGTCAGCGACTTGTCGATGCCGGATGGTTCCGGGCTCGACGTGCTGGCCGCCGCCAAGGGCCGCAGCTCCTCGACCGAGGTGATCCTGGTCACGGCGCATTCGACGATCGAAAACGCGTTGGCGGCGATGCGCGCTGGCGCCTACGATTTCGTGGCCAAGCCGTTCGAGTCAGCGGAGCTCGCGGCGTTGGTCGGCAAGGCGATCGAGAAGCACGCGATCGTCGTCGAGAACCAGCGGCTGCGCGCGCAAATCTCGCGCATCTCGTCGACCGAGGTTTTGGGCAAGAGCGTGGCCATGCGCCAAGTGCTTGAGCTGGCGACGCGCATCGCTTCGGCCAAGACGACGGTGTTGATCACCGGTGAGAGCGGCACCGGCAAGGAACGCGTCGCGCGCGCCATCCACGATCGCTCGGATCGTGCTGCGGGGCCGTTTTTGGTCGTGAACTGCGGCGCCTTGCCCGAGGCCTTGATGGAGAGCGAGCTGTTCGGTCACGAGAAGGGCGCGTTCACCGGCGCCTCGAGCAAGAGCCTCGGCCTGTTTCGTGAAGCCGACGGCGGCACCGTCTTGCTCGACGAAGTGGGGGAGCTGCCGCTCAGCCTGCAGGTGAAGCTGCTGCGCGTGCTGCAAGAGCGCAGCGTGCGGCCAGTCGGTGCGGCGCAAGAAGTGCCGGTCGACGTGCGCGTGCTCGCCGCCACCAACCGCGACGTCGAAGCCGACGTGGCGAGCGGAAAATTTCGCCAAGATCTGTACTACCGCCTGAACGTGATTCGCCTGACCTTGCCGCCGCTGCGCGAGCGGCTCGAGGACATCCCGCTGTTGGCCGAACGCTTCATCCAGCGCTTCGCTGCCGAAATGGGCAAAGAGGTGGTCGGCTTCACGTCCGACGGCTTGCGCGCGCTGACCGCCTACCGCTACCCCGGCAACGTGCGCGAGCTCGAGAACGTGATCGAGCGCGCCGTGGCGTTGTCGGGCTCACGCGTGATTGGCCTGGGTGATTTGCCGGAGTCGATCAGCGGGCACGCCAGCGCGCCGGCGCAAACCTTGCTCGATTTGCCGCCGGGCGGGCTCAAGCTCGACGACGTGCTGAACGAAGCCGAGCGGCGGCTGCTCGTCGCCGCGCTGGAGCGCACCGGCGGCGTTCGCAAACGCGCGGCGGAGGTGTTGGGCATCACATTTCGTTCTTTGCGCTACCGCCTGCAGAAGCAGGGCTTGGGCGACGACGCGGACGAAGACGGCGACGAGCGGTGACGCTATTCACGCTCGACGAGGCCGTGCTCAGGGCGCGTCGTCGGGTGGAAAACGGTCGCGAAAACTTGTAGCGCAGGCGTTGCCGTTCGCAGCCACCTTGCCGGCGCACTCAGCCGGGTCGAAGCGCGGGCCCAGCGTGGCCATGAAGTTGTGAGTCACGAACGATAGGTCTTCGCGCCAAGCTTTCTCGAAGCGCAAGGCGTGCGCCTGCTCGCCCATCGACGCCAGTTTGGCGTTGGCCATCGCCCGAATTTCAGGGTCGTCACTGACGACGAGCAATTTTTGCAGCAGCGCGGTCGACGCTGCCCGGTTACCCGCATCGGTGAAGAACTTGGTCGCGGTGATGCAGTTGTACGGAATGTTCTCGTTCGAACCGATCAGCTCGCAGGCGCGTGCCATCAGTTGGGCCCCCTCCTGACGGAACGCGGCTTGCTCGGCCGGGTCGTGTAGTCGGGGCGGCGCCAGGTAAGCGAGGAACTGTCCGGCGGCGGACCACAACTGTTGGTCGTAGGGAAGCTCGCGCGTGCCGCGCAGCAGGATCTCGCGTGCTTGTCGGTAGCTTTCTTCCGGGACAACCACCGTTTGCAGGGTGATCAGCGCGTCCGAGTAGCGATAAGGATCGCGAAATTTGGGATCAAGCTCGTTGATGGTCTCGATGTAGGGTGCGGCAAACTCGAACAGCCGTTTCTCGCTCATATGAACGCCCGCGGAGACGAGCACGTGACCGAAGATCAAGTCGGCGGCAGCGGCGCGATAGCCCAGGCTCCATGCGACGGCCCGGTTTTTTGCGGGCAACACGTAGACGTCGCGCTTCTGGGTGATTCGATGATGCGCTTCCGCCAGTTGGGCGCGCTCCAGGGACAGTAGCCCAATGCCGAGCGCTAACGTAGCGACTGCCAGCAGGTCCGACCTACTCCACTTCACGAGTCACCTCGAGCACGTCGCGTTGCGGAGCTTGGCCTTGGCGAACGAAACCGCCACACCGAAACGCGCTGAGCACGCCATCGCCGTCCAAGTCGCCGTGCGCTTCTACGCTGAAGTGCGAGCCGTCAGGCCCGTTCCGCGAGTCGAACTGGAAGGCGTAGGCGTGCGGCGTGTCGATCGAGAAGTTGAGTAGCCGCCAGGTCGGGTTGTCCCAAGTATGGGGTGGATCCGTCGCGAGCGTGGCGCGCGGCACGCGCTCGGGAGTGAGCGGACAACTGGCAGGGAAGGCGGAGCTGATTGGCGCCGCGTCCGACAGCACCAGCGCGCGGCCGGCGATCTGCTCGATGCCGTCCAGCGCTTCGCTCATGCGTGAGGCGTGCAGGTTCTTGACGAAGGTCGGGATTGTCACCGCCAAAAGCGAGCCGCCGATCGCGAACAGCAGGGCTGCTTCTACGGGGGCGAGGGCGCGCATCGCACGATTCGTAGCTAGGAACCCACTACGCAGCAAGCGAGACTGGGCCTAGGGTATGGAAAAGCGAAAGCCCCCGCCTGGACGCTGCCAAACGGGGGCTCGGGCGCTAGAGTTTGAACCTCATTCGTCGGGGTTGGTCTCGGCGATCGTGGGCGCAACGACGACCGTTTGGTCTCGAACCACGCCGTCGATCTGGAAAGTCGAAGGGATGCCGTCGCCATCCAGGTCGCCGTTGGCGATGGCATTAAACGTGTCACCGTCTGCGCCTGAGCCCACAACCGTCGACGAGTCGTAGTTGTAAAGGAAGTACTGGGGCTCAGACATCGAGAACTTCAGGCACGTCCAGCCCTTGTCTTTGTTGTCGTCGTCCCACTCCGAGGCAGACGATTGATACTTGCTGCCCTTGACCGTGGTGACGGACTCGGGAACCGACTTGGCGGCTTTGGCACAGATCGCGTTCGAGACGCCGGCGGCTTCGCCGCCTGAAAGAAGGCCCGCAACCATGTGCTCGCGGTTGTACGCGGCCGAAGCATCCTTCGACATCTGACCGAGCGAGTTCTTCGCTTCAGCCGACTTGGCGCTGGACATGTATTTGCGGACGCCGTAGATGGCGAGCGCGGCCAAGATGCCGACGATGGCGACGACGATCATCAGCTCGACGAGCGTGAAGCCGCGGCTCTTACGGAATTTACGTTGCATGGTGCGGATCATTCTATTTTCCTCGGTTAGTGGGTGGAACGACGATTGGTGTGCGTCGGACCACCCGATCCGAACGCTTGGGGTTGAATTGCGAGCGGGCGAATCATGACTACTCGCCCTCCTTGTCGATGAAGATTTGGCCAACGAAGCTTGCGCTCACGAAGTTGGAGTAGGTGGTGTCGCCGTCGAGGTTGCTGGCCGCGCGCACGACGTACCAGGGACCGGGCGAAGTCGCGGGCCAGTTGGCGACGGTCATGCCGGCACCGGCGACCGTGCCGCTGACGTTGGCAGCGCATCCGTACGTGAACCGCACCGGCGCGTCGGCGGTAACACCAAGGGTTTGAAAGTTCGCGCCCTGCGCAGTACTGGTGTCGCCCCACTGCACGGCCTTGTTGCTGGGCGTGGTGGTCGGGTAGAAAGTTGCATACGAGGGCGAGGCGGGGAGCGTCTTGGCACCGCTGACGTCGAGGTAGTTGAACGTCTCGCTGCGGTACGATTCCTGGGCGGCTTTGATCGAACCGATCATCTGGATCGCTTCGGCCGATTTGGAGGAGTTCAGGTACTTCTTCACGCCGTACACCGCGAGCGTCGCCAGGATGCCGACCATGGCGACGACGACCATCAGCTCGACGAGTGTGAAGCCGCGACGGTTGGCAGGGACCCTTGAGCGCACGGGTGGAGCACTAAGCAACTAGCAGGCCACCTGGCTTCGACTTCATGAAGTGCGGGTATTTCGCGGGGATTTGCCCACGACTCGCATGTTAGGGTGGTGACAATTTTGGGCACTCGTTAGTGTTGGAGGGCCCAAACTCGGCAAAAACGCGCAGAGGAACGCACGTTGGCGCACAGCCGGCGCGCCGGCTATTCGCCGTCGTTTTCGGTATAGATTTCGCCGTTGAAGCTGGCGGCGACGAACAGCGAAAGCGTGCCGTCGCTGTCGCGATCACCAGCGGCTTGAATCACGTACCAAGGATCCCCAGGGGTTCCCCAAGTTGGCGCAGTGGTGGTGACCGGGGTGGTGACCGCGGTTCCAGGATTGCCGGCGTTGACTAGGAAGCCGAAGCGCGTGCCGTCCGGGCGCGAGATGTCGAGCGTCGCCCAATTGGCCGCATCGGCATGGCCGGAGAACCGCCAGGAACGCAGTTTGCCGTCGGGCTTGGCGGGGTACCAAGGTGCGTCGTCGGGCCCGGAGCTGGGCCCGGAGCAGTTCTGATACGTGCCGGTCTCAGCGCGCCGCGCTTCTTGTGCAGCGCGGATCAGCTGCATGATCGCGACCGCTTCGCCCGACTTGGCTTCCTGGAAGTGCTTGCGCACGAGCATGACGCCGATGACCGCCAGGACGCCGGTGATGGCCACGACCGTCAGCAGCTCAACCAGTGTAAAACCGCGGGCAGAACAGCGGTTTTTACACTTCGCTACGGATCGAGCCAGGCGCATTCAAGACTGAGCATAGCTCAATCCCGAATCCTCGGCCGCGATTTGCGGGAAGCGCGCTCGTGCGCCGTCTGCATGGCGTTGGGGTCCCAGCCCCAAGGCTGTTTGCTTATGGGAACCTAACAACCGCGGGAGCGGTCTTGCCGGCTTCTACCGTCACGGACTTCGCTTTGCGGCCGTGCTCGGGGTGCACGAAGATCACGGTGTGGGGGCCGGGGCTCACGCTCACGCCGACCTTCGGCGTTGGTCCGAGCGGCTTGCCATCCAAGATCACGTTCGAGACTGGGATGGAGTTGATGTTGAGCGTGCCCTTACCCGAAACCGCAGCAGGCTTCTCCACGGCGGCGACAGGCGGCGTCGGCTTGGTCGTCGTCGGGGTCGGCGTGTGCTTGGTGGAAGGCGTCGACGGCTCTTTCTTGCCGTCCTTGTCGTCGCTTGCGGGCACGACCGACTTCGGCTCCTCGGTGCTCGAACCTCCGAGCTCGACGACGAACGTGCGCTCGGCCTGACCGTCCTCGAACTCGATGTTCTGCTTGAAGTCGCCGAAGCCCTTCTTGGTCGCGACGATGCTGTACGGCTTGTCCGAGGTGATGTCGACGCGCAGCGGCAGCGACGGCACCGGCCGGCGTTCGGTACCGCTGACGAGCAGCACCTTGGCGCCGTCGGCGTTGCTGCCCGCCTTGATTGTCGCGAGGCCCTTCTTGACCTTCAGCTTCGGCTCAAGCGTTGTCAGCTTATCGGCTTCGACCGTGACGTGTTTCTCGATCGACTCGTAGCGCTCGCCACCGTCGATTTTGACGGTGTGATCACCGGGCGACAGATCCTTCAGCTCTTGCGGGAGCGGCCCGTAGTCTTTGCCGTCGACCGACAGCTTCAAGCCCGCGCCTTCGGCGATGACCTTCAAGCCGCTGCCTTCGCTACCGCGGGCCAGCTCGGCGTTTTCCGCGCTTTCTTCGCCGGCGTTGATCTTCACGGCCTTGGGCGCCGTGGTCGTGTAGCCGGCTGCAGCAACCTTCACGAAGTGAACGCCGCGCGGCAGATCGGTGACTTGGCACGGCGACGCATCGCAACGCTGCGACCCGTCGACGTAAACCTGCACGCCGTCGATCGCCTTGCCACCAGGGCCGGACACCGAAACGACGAGCGAGCCTTTCTTCGGCATCAGCACGTACGCGGCAGCTCCGGCGCCGATAACGACCACCGCTGCGAGGACCATCCACAATCCGCCACGTCCGCCGCGCTGTTGCGGCAGCGTGATCGAAGGCGAGGGGGCAACGTGTTGCTCGAACGTGGGTGCTGCCGGCAAGTGCGCCTTGGGCGGCGGCGGTAGCGGCGCGCGCGGCACCGAAGGCGGCGGCACGCTGAGCGGTCGACCGACGAGGCCAGCCGCGCGCGAAGCTGGTGGCGGAGCGCCAGCAGCGGGTGGCGGTGGCGGAGCGCCAGCAGCCGGCGGTGGTGGCGGCGCACTGTGCAAGAGCGCGCGTGCGGTGTCTTCGACGCCCTTGTCGAACACCTGCGTCGCTTCGTCTTCGTCGTCCCAGTCGATGTCGACGCCGGGCTTGCTACCGGCGGCCTTGCCTGGGAGGGCTGGCGCCTTGAGCCCGGGCAGCGGCGTCGTCTCTTCGTCGTCCCTGCCCTTCGGCGCGGCGAGGGGCGGCGGGGGCGGTGGAGGTGCCGCGGAGGCGCCGGGCATGGGGGGCGGCTTCGGTCCACCGCTCATGCTGGGCGGGGGCGGCGGCGGCGGAAAACCACCTGGCGTCGTTTTGAGTGGCGGGGGCGGCGCAGGTGGCATGCTGCCGCGTGGCGGAGGCGGCGCGGGTGGCATGCTGCTGCGTGGCGGGGGCGGAGGCGCGCCCGGCTTACTGGGGGCTGGCAAGCCCAAGAGTGTCTTCTGCCGCGTCGCCGAAGGGGGCGGCACGGGACCGCGGCTGCTGGGCAGGGGTGCCGGCGCTGGTCCGCTCGGTCGAGACTTCTTCGCCGCCAGCCCGTCAAACACGTCGAGGTCCGAACTCGCCTTGTCGCTCATCGATGCTGCTCTCTCTGCTTCTTTACTCTGACCCTGCTCTGGCGGCCGGTCTTGGAAACCCCGGAGGGGCTAGCGTTTCGCTCTCACGTTATGCAGCGAACCGCGGCGGCCCGCGGTTCGAATTTGGACCAAGCTGGGACGATCCAGCCTTTTGCGTCGGCCCCACTGGGAGATTTTGTGGCGTAAAGATACCTCCCCGCCCCAGAGTTGGCGAGAAGTATTGGTGGAATTTCGCCCCTGTGGAAACGCAGTTTGCGGGTCATTTGGTGTGTCGAAGTAGACAAACGTGGGAGTCGTCATCACCCACCTTTGTAACGCACGCGCTTCTGCTGCAGCGGTGCCCACTTGGTTGGTTTGACGATCGGCGTGTCGGGGAAGAGGCGACGCGCCCCGGGGCCGTCGGCGCGCACGAGCTTCACGCCGAGACCCGGCGCGTTCGAGCCTTCGCCAGCGTTGCCGAACAGCGTCGCCAGGGGCCGCGGCAGGAACAACAGCGTTTGACAGCCCAGCTCGGTCAGTAGCGCGGCCAGGCGATCGCCGTCACCGCTCGGGTGTTGTCCGCCGGCGACGCGCGCGTAAATCAGCGCGCCGCTGGCATCGATGCCCATGACCGCCGGCGCATCTTTGGAGGCGGCCGCATCGGCTGGGAACCCCGATGTCACACGCAGCGCACTTTTGTCGCGCGGCTGATACGCAATGTGAAAGCCGACGTTCTCGCCGTGAAATAGCGTGACCTGACCCGGACCGGCGTCGCTCTGTCCACGCAGCTCGACCACGACCTGTGGATCGACGTCGCCGGCTTGCCCGACACGCACGAGCTTGGCGTCGAGCTTGATTAACCCGATGCGAAACTCCGGATCTTTCGCGTCAGCGCGCAGGTTCGTCGTCGCGACCGCGTACGGCCAGCCATGTTGCGGCAAGCCTTCGACACGCCACGCGCCTTCGCCCGGCTCGGCGGGCTTGATGCGTGGTGCGAGCGCTTCGCCCGGCAAAATCTCGCGCAGCGTTAGGTAGAAAAAATCTCGCTGCTCGACGTTGATGTAGCGAGGGAAGTTCATCAACGCCATGAACTTCATCATCCGCCGTGACATGAACTCCCAACCTTGGAGGCCGGGCACGGCGCCGCGCGCTTCCCAGCCTTCGTCGAGCTTGCGCGTCAATCCGGGTAGCGTGCCTTTCGGACCAGCGCGATAGAACTCGAGCCCGGTGTGGCCGGGGTTCATGTCGAGGTGAATGCCGTAGCTGCAGTGCGCGCGCTGCATAGCCAGGCCGAGCACGTCCGGGTCGACGTTGCCGCCGTAGAAGTAGCCGACGAAACCTTCTTTCGTCATGCATAGGCCGCTGCGTACCGTGCGGCTCTCTTCCGTCCACCCCGGCGGCAAGCCTCCCCACCAGTGCCGCTTCCACGGATTCAAGTCGCCGTTCTCGACCAGCGCCGTCATGTTCTGACGGAACGAGACGATGTTCGTCGGCACCTCCGCGTTCTCGGGCCAGCTGCCGAACGCGCTCGACCCGTCATCCAACTCGGCCACCGTGGCGCCGTACGGTTTCGGTGGCAGGTACAGCGTGTGCTCAGCCATCATGCCAAATTCGCCGTGAATCGCCTGAAAGCCGCCATTGAAGCCGCCGACGAAGCGCTTCAGCACGTGTGGATCGCGCGGCACTTGGCCGGGCCCGGTTTCGCCGGTGGCGCTGATCGGTTCGACGGTGCCGCTCATCGCGTGCAGCTGGACCTGCCGTGGATCCCATAGCGTTACGAACACCTGCGAGTAGATGCGCTTGCGATCCGTACGGATGAACGAGAATACGAACGGGCACGGCGCGCCTGGGTTCTTGGCGACGAACGGATCCTTCTCGAGCGAGCCCCACTTGCCTTCGCCGGGGATTGGCGGATCGAGCATCGGGTCCATCGGTGGAGGCGGCCAACCGGTTTCGGGATTGGTTTGTTCTACGCCGCCACTGGCGAACAGATCACCGAGCTCTTCCTTCACCGTCTCGGACCCATCATCGCCGGTCACGCCGCTCATGATTTGCTGGAGCTGATCGCGACCGCCGAACGCCACTGCCTTCAGCCACTGCATGCGATCATCGCCGAACCACGGCAACGCGCGCACGCGATCGACCGCCCAGGTGACGAAGTTGCCCGGGCGCGCCTTGGGCGGCGTGACTTCCTTGACGTAGCGATCGCCCTCGAGCGGCTTGCCCTGGTCGGCGATGCTGATCTTGTGCGAATCGGCGTCGATCAGCAGCGTGCCGCGCGCAAACCCGAGCACGACCTTGAACGCCGCAGGCTCGAGCTTGAACGCACGGCGTCCGACCCCGGCGAGCTCTCCGGTCTCCTGCAGATTGGTGATCGCGTTCTGCATGACGCGAGGGCGGTTCCAACCGGGACCGCTCGGTGCGGGCTCGCCACGGAAGTCTGCGAACTGCACTGAAGCGATCGTGTCGTTGGTGCCGATCGCCCAAGCTGCGCGCATGTCGCTGACGACGAGGTTCTGTTCGTCCGCGGCCGAGCTGTCGCTCAGGTTGTAGACCGCGTCGATTTCGAGCAGCGCTCCGCCCGGCGCGACGCGCGTCTCGACCACGTAGATGTCGGCGGGATCATCATCGTGGTGCGCGCGCACCACGGCGCGTCCACGATCGATCGACAAGTCCCAGGGGTAGGGCGACTTGGGGATGAAATGAACGTCCTGCCAGTCGGCGCCGATGCCACGCGCCTTGAGCGCGATGCACAACGCTTTGGCGGGGTCGGACTCAGCGCGTGCGCCGCGCGGTGCGCCGTCGTTCCAATGCAGGTAGAGGAACCCGACGCACAACAGCGGCAATGGCCTCAGCAAGGGGCGAAAGCGCTCGAGCTGCCAGGACGTGCCCATCTGTTGGTTCCTGGCTGCCGCTAGCAAGTTCCAGCAGAAGCGGCCCAGTTATTCGGGGTGTGCCGGTGACTCCAACCGCAACTAAGTTGGCGCGCGGGAGCAACCCAGTTGCTGAAGGGCGGTTGCCTCCGACCCGGGGTTTGGGAATAAACTGAACTATTCCAGTAGGTTAAGATCGTGTCAACTGAGAGGCGTCGAACGCGCGGCAGGGGCACGCCGTGTGCTACAGCCTCGGTGCGATGGTCCGTGCGATGCGCCGCCTGCTCTTGCTCGTGGCGGGGCTTTGTCTGGTCACCTGCCTGTCTCCGACGCTGCCGTTGCCGCCGCCGGACCGCCCCGACGTTAGCGCTCCGGATGAAGGCGGACTGGTGCGCCTGCAAGGCGTCGCCGCGCCACGGTCCGAGGTCATCGCTTGGAATCACGCCAACAACGTGATCGCCGGCCAAGTCACCACCGACAGCGCCCGCTACGACTTCACGATCCAAGCCAACATCAAAGACGTGATCGAACTCTGGTACGTCGAGGGTACCGAAGAGTCGCAAACGGTTGTTGTAGTTGTGCCTTCGGAATAGCGGTCGTTTCCGCATTCGCGGGCGGGAGTGCTTGGTGCTTTCACACTGTACGTAGACTGATGCGTCGGCCGTCGCTGGAGCGGTGGGCTAGAGACGAGACTTCGCGCGGCTTCTTTTTCGGCTTGGGCAGCGCGATCGCGTCCTCGGTCGTGAGCTCGCCGAGTAGATCGTAGTCGGTCGCGCTCTCGATCTGCACGAGCCGCAGCTCGCCGGGGCGTGCTTCGATACCGGTCGGTCCGCCCGACAGGTAGACGACGCCATCGATGTCCGGGGCTTGACCGGCGTGGCGTCCGACCATCACCAGCTCGTTCTCTTCGCTCGGACCTTCGACCAGCACTTCGAGCTCGCGGCCGATCATCGCTTTTAGCTTCTTTTTGCTGATCTTGCGCTGCAGGCTCATCAGCTTCTTGGCGCGCGCGGCCGCCAGCTTCGGCGCGACTTTCTCTTCGAGCTTGAAGGCGCGGGCGCTCGGCTCATCGGAGTATTGGAACACGCCGACGCGGTCGAACTCGGCAAAGCGAATGAAGGCGAGCAGCTCTTCGTACTCTTCTTCGGTCTCGCCGGGGTGACCGACGATGAACGCGGTGCGGAACACCAGGTTCGGGATGCGCGTGCGCAGCCGCTCGACCAAATCGTAAAGGCGTTTGCCGCCGTGACCACGGCGCATGCGCCGCAACATGCCGTCAGCCGCGTGCTGTAGCGGCATGTCGATGTACTTAACGATCTTCGGATGCGTGGCGATGAGCTCGATTAGCTCGTCATCCATCTTTTCCGGATACAGGTAGAAGAGCCGTACCCAACGCAGTCCGGGCACGTCGGCGATGCGCTTGACCAGGGCCGCCAGATTCGAGCGCTCGTCCAAGTCACGCCCGTAGGCGATCGTGTCCTGCGACACCAAATTGACTTCCAAAATGCCGCGCGCCGCCAGCTCTTCCACCTCGCGCACGATGTCGTCGGGCTGACGTGAACGCTGTTTGCCGCGCAGCTCGGGGATCACGCAAAACGCGCACGTGCGATTGCAACCTTCGGCGATCTTCACGTAAGCGCTGCGGCCGCGCGTCGAGATGCGCCGCGGATCGGTCGCGCTCACTACCCAATCAGCGGGATTGCCGACCATCACGCGGTCGCCTTGGCCCTTCAGCACCGTCTCCAGCTTGAGCATGTCGCTCGAGCCCAAGAAATGGTCGACCTCCGGCAGGTCACGCGCCAACTCTTCCGGGTAGCGCTGGCTCAAACAGCCGGAGACGACCAGCCGCTCGCAGTTACCGTTCTTGTGGGCGGACAACGTCAGGATTGTGTCGATCGACTCTTGTTTGGCGGCGTCGATGAAGCCGCAGGTGTTGACGACGATCACGTTCGCGTCTTCGGGATCGCTGACGTGGCTGTAGCCGGCGCGCTCTGCCACGCCGAGCATCACTTCGCTGTCCACGCGGTTCTTTGGACACCCGAGGCTGACGAAGTGGATTGTCCGCTTGCTCATCGAGCGTCCATCAAGCGTCGAAAGCGATCGAACAAGTAGAGGGCGTCGTGCGGACCGGCGGCAGCCTCCGGGTGGTACTGCACGCTGAATGCCTTGTGGCCCTTGGCTTCGAGGCCTTCGCTCGTGCCGTCGTTCAAGTGCACGTGCGTGGACTGCGCGACGCCCTGGATCGATCTTACGTCGACGACGAAACCGTGATTTTGGGTCGTGATCTCGATGCGCCCGGTGGTCAGATCTTTCACTGGTTGGTTCAAGCCGCGGTGGCCGAACTTCAGCTTGTAGGTGCTGGCACCGAGCGCGCGCGCCAAAAGCTGGTGGCCGAGGCAGATGCCGAACAGTGGCTTTTTCCCAAGCAAATCTTGAATGATTTTGACGGCGTAGGGCAGGGCTGCCGGGTCGCCGGGGCCGCTCGACAGGAAGATGCCGTCGGGATTCAGCGCCAAGATATCGGCGGCGCTGGTGCTGGCCGGTACGGCCGTGACTTTGCAGCCTGCGTCGGTCAGGCAGCGGAAGATGTTGCGCTTGGCACCGTAGTCGACCGCCACGACTCTGTAGTCGTGTTTGACGCTGGAGGCCGGGCTGCCGTGCCCGTCTTTCATCTCGCACGCCCACTCGGCGCTGCGGGTCTCTTTGAACTCGTAAGCCTTCTGGGGCGTCACGCGCGCCACCAGATCCAACCCCTCCATGTTGGGTGCCGCTTTGGCGCGATCGACGAGCGTCGCGGGATCCTCGGTGCCGATGGCGCCGTTCTGCGAGCCTTGATCGCGCAGGTGACGCGTCAGGCGGCGCGTGTCGATATCGCTGATCGCGACTACGCCGTAGCGTGACAAGTACTCGTCCAGGCTCTCTTGCGCGCGCCAGTTTGACACCACCGGGCTCGCGTCACGAATGATGAAGCCAGCGACTTGCGGCTTCGCATCGACGCTCTCGGGGTCTTCGGCGTTGATACCGGTGTTGCCGATCTGCGGCGCCGTCATCGTCACCAGCTGTCCGGTGAACGACGGATCGGTCAGCACTTCTTGGTAGCCGGTCATACCGGTCGTGAACACGACCTCGCCGGTCGTGCCGCCGTCCTTGCCGTGGGCGCGACCTTCGAAAATGGTGCCGTCGGCGAGCGCGAGGTAAGCGCGTCGTTTGGTCATTTGCCGGCTCCTGCGCCGAGCGCGTCGAACACGATCTTGCCTCGCGCTAGCGTCATCACAATCCTGGCTGTCATTTCGTGCTTCATGAACGGGGTGTTGCGGCTCTTGGAGCGCAAAATCATCTCTTCGACACGGTAACGTGCCCCGGGGTCGACCAGAGTCAACTCCGCTCGTGCACCTTCTTTGAGCGCTGGCGGCTCGATGCCGATGATGCGCGCCGGACGGCTCGAAAGTGCCTCCAAAAGCCGGGCCAGGGTGATGCCCGATTCGCCGACCAGCCCGAGCAACAGGCCGAAGCACAGCTCCAGGCCAATCATCCCCGGCGAAGCCTCCGAGAATTCGCAGTCCTTCTCGATCGGGGAGTGCGGCGCGTGGTCGGTGGCGATCGCGTCGATCGTGCCGTCGGCCAGGGCGCGGCGCAGGGCGTCGACGTCCTCCGGCTCGCGCAGCGGCGGGTTGACCTTGCAGGCGGTGTCGTAGCCGATCACCGAGGCGTCGGTGAGCAGCAGGTGATGCGGCGTCACCTCGGCGGTCGCGTCGATGCCGCGCGATTTCGCTTCGCGCAGGATGCGTACCGCGCCCAGCGTCGAGACGTGCGCCGCGTGGTAGCGAGCTCGCGTGTACTCGGCTAGTAACACGTCGCGGGCGATGATCACGTCTTCGGCGATGCGCGGCCAGCCTCGCAGCCCGAGCCGCGCGGAGACGTTGCCCTCGTGCATCTCGGCGCCGGACGTTAGGTCGTGATCCTCGGCGTGCTGAATCACGGGAATGTCGAAGTTTTTGGCGTATTCCAGCGCGCGACGCATGACCGCGCTGTTCATCACGCACACGCCGTCGTCGCTCACGCCGACGATGCCGGCGTCGCGCAACTCGGCCATCTCCGTGAGATCTTTGCCCTTCGAACCGATGGTGATCGCGGCGATCGGGTGCAGTTGCGCGCCGTCGTGCTCTTCGGCGCGGCGCAGCATCATCTCAGTCACCGCGCGCGTGTCGTTGATCGGCTTCGTGTTGGGCATCACGCACACGTGCGCGTAGCCACCCGCCGCGGCGGCGTTCAAACCGGTCGCGATCTCTTCTTTGTATTCCTGGCCCGGCTCGCGCAGATGCGCATGCAAGTCGACGAACGCTGGGACCGCCCACAAGCCGGTGCCGTCGATGACGCGCGCGCTCTCGGCGCCCGCGACCGCGGCTGCTGCGCCGGGGCCGATGCGCGTGATGATTCCGCCCTCGATCGTCACGTCGACGGTCGCGTCCAGGGCGCGCGCTGGATCGATCGCGCGCACGCCGCGAATCACTAATAGCTGGGGGGCAGGGGGCACGGCGGCGGGTGATAGCATGGGCAGGGGTGGCCCGGCATCTGCCGGAATCGGGACCGGTGCGGGCGGGAAGGGGCCCGAACCAGCCGACAAATTGTTGAGTGTCTTCGATGGGTTCCACTCGTGACTAGCCTCCGGCCAGGCGTGTTAAGCTCGACGCTCCGCGCATGGCAGACGAAGGCGAATCGAGTAAGAAACCGAACCCTGCCGCTCCCCGCCCGGGTGCTGGCCGCTCCGCTCCGCCACCCGCACCCGTGCGTGGCAGTAGTACTGCAAACGCCGGCCCGGCCAAGGCGAGCACACCACCCCCGCCGCCACTCCGTTCAAAGGAGCCGCCGCCACCGCCAGTCAGGTCCCGGTTGCCTGGCGTTCCGCCGGGAGTGGACCCCGCGTCGGTTGGCGGGGACGCCACGTCGACGCCCGCGCCGCCGATGCGCAAGGCGTTGCCGCGTCCGCCGTCGATGCCGGCGCGCGCTCCTTCTATGGGCCCCGGGCTGTCCAGCGCCCAACCGTCCGAAGCCCCGAAGTCGGATCCGAGCGCGAGCGCCAACGCGGCTCCGGTCGCCCGAGCGCCAGTACCGGCGGCTCCGGTGCCGCAAGTGGCGGTAGCCGCGCCGCGCATCTTGGAACCGACGGCGACTCCGCCGAAGGTGCTCGATGCCACGACGATGGTGCGGCCCGACTTGCAGGTGAAGCCGCCCGCCGAGAGCGAAGCGACCCGGGCCGAAGAGTTCCTCAAGCGCTCCGAGCACGAGCTCCCCACGAAGACCCACGCCGCCACGCGTGCACGCATCCGTTTCGAGTGCGGGCGTTTGTGTGAGTCGGTGCTCGGTCGGCCCGAAGACGCGATCGCGCACTACCGCAAGGCGCTGATCGACAACGCTAGTCACGTGCCGTCGATCCGCTCGCTGCGGCGGCTATTGCTGAGCAAGGGTGAGTTCGGGGCCGCGGTGCCGCTGTTCGACACACAGATCACGGCAACGCGTGCGCCAGCTGCGCGGGCGGCGCTGCTCTACGAAAAAGGCCGTTTGCTCGAGGATCGCCTGGGCCAGCGCCGCGAAGGGCGCGAAGCGTTTGCGGCTGCGCTCGAGCTCAATCCGGGTGACGCAGCGCTGCTCAAGGCCGTGGTGCGCGCGGAGCTGGGGGCGCGCGCGTGGGATGCGCTCGACAAGACGTACGAGCACTGCGTCGCCGCCGTGAAGAGCGACACGCGGCATCGCGCCGCGCTACTCGTCGATCGCGCGCGGATCGCCGAGTCACGGCGCAAGAACTTGGGGCAGGCCGCCGAGCTCTACCAGGCGGCGCTCGACGCCGATCCAAGCTCGGACTCGGCGATGCATGCGCTCAAGCGGTTGCACTACTCACATCAACGTTGGCGCGACCTGGTCGGCGTCTTGGAGCGTGAGGCTGAGCAGGTTTCGGATCCCAACGCGCGCGCGATGGCGCTCTACCGTGTCGGGCGGATCGAGCTGGATAAGCTCGGCAATCTGCCGCAAGGCACGCACGCGCTGGAACGCGCGCTCGGTATCGTCAAAGACGATCGGCTGGTGCTCGAGGCGCTGATGCGCGCCTACGAAGCGATGCAGAACCACGCCGCGCTCGGCAACGTGCTGGCGCGCTTGGCAGATCTCGCGCGCAGCGACGCCGAGCGCATCGCGTACCTCACGCGTGGCGCGCAGCTGTACGAGGACGCGCTGAGCGACGACCAGACGGCGGTGGCTTGGTACGAGAAAGCGCTGTCGTTCGACCGCGCTCACGCGCCAGCTTTGGCTGCACTGTCACGCTTGTACGGTCGCACCAAGGGCTGGGAGAGCCTGCTGGCGATCTGCGCCGGCGAGGCCGAGGCGGCGCGCGACCCGCACCGGCGCGCCTACGCTCACGCCCGCATGGCGGAGATCCTGGAGAAGGAGCTGGGCAAGCCTGAACTGGCGTTGGCGCATCACGCACGCGCGCTCGGCATCGTGCCGGGCTACTCGGCGTCGTTCAAGGCGCTGGTCCGGCTGTATTCGGCTGCCAAGAAGTACCCGGAGCTGGTGGAGCTGTACGAGCGCGGGGTCGATCTGGCGCACGACGCCGAGACCAAGATCACCTATTTGTTCAAGATTGGCCGCGTGCACGAAGACGCGCTCGGTGACTCGAACGCCGCCCTCACGACGTACCGGCGCATCCTCGGCATCGACGCCGGTCACCTGGGAGCGGTGCATGCCGCCCAGCGCGCCGCCGAGCGCGGCGGCTTGTACCGCGAGCTGACCGAGGTGCTCGAGCTCGAAGCCAAGCTGGTCAAGGACGCCAAGGAGCGGCTGATGCTCTTGCACCGTGCCGGTGAGGTCGCCGAGCACGACTTGAACGACGACGCGGTGGCGCTCGGCTTGCAACGCCGCGTGCTGGAGCTGGATCCGAAATTCCAGCCAGCGCTGGCCAGCTTGGGCCGGCTCTATTTCCGCGCTGGTCGCTGGGAAGATCTGGTTCACGTCTATCAGGCCGAGCTCTCGAGCCTGCCGCGCGGGCCCGAATCGGCGCGGCTCGACTACAAAATCGGCGAGATTTACGAGCAGCGCATCGCCAAGGACGATCAGGCGCTGGCCGCCTACCGGCGCGCGCTCGAAGCCGACCCGCACCATTTGCCGGCGCGGCGGGCGCTCGAGCGCAAGCTGACCGACAAGCAGCATTTCGAAGAGATCGCCAAGCTGATCGAAGTCGAGCTTTCGACCGAGACCGAGCCCAAGGCGATCGCGCGGGCGGCACTGCGTCTCGGTGAGGTGCTCGAGCACCGCATGAACGCCGCCGACAAGGCGCTCCTGGCGTACGAGCGCGCATTGACAGCCGATCCCGATTTCCGGCCGGCGCGTGACGCGCGGGTGCGTCTGTTGACCGAAGCCAAAGACTGGAAGCGGTTGGTCGACGAGCTCGGCAAGGAAGCCGAAGCCAGCTCGGATCCCAAGCTGGCGATCGGCGCGCTGCTGCGTGCCGGTGAGGTCTGGCAGACCGAACTCGGCGCCGCACAGAAGGCGATCGAGTGTTTCGAGTCGGTGCTGGAGAAGGATCCGGGACACATCGACGCGCTGTTGGCGCTCGAAGCGCTCTACGCCGAGCGCTCGCTGTGGGAGCCGTTGGCGAAGGTGTACGCCACCGAAGCGCGCGTGTTCTCCGAGCCCAGCGCGCGGATTGCGGCGCTGGCCGAGCTGGGCCGCCTGGAAGAGACCAAGGGCGTCGGCACCGAAGAGGAACGAAAAGCCGCCTATTTTGCGATTTTGCAACTGGCGCCTCACGATCAAGCCGCGCTGTCGGCGCTGGAGCGTGTGGCGCTGGAGAGCGGCGACGCCAACCTGCTCGCTCACGTGGACGCCAAACAAGCGGCGTTGGCGGAGGACCCCGAGGTCAAGGCTGCGCACCTGACGCGGCTGGCTGAGGCGCTTGAGCGCAGCAATGATCCGTCCGCGCTCGAGGTGTGGCGCGGGGCGATCGCCGCCGATCCCGAAAGCTTGTCGGCGGCGCGCGGCATCACGCGCCTGGCGGAGCGGACCGGCGATCCAGCGTTGCTCGAAGAGGCGAGCGCTCACGAAGCGCGCGTTACCGGCGACGTCGACGTGGCGGCGCGGCTGCTGGTGCGCTCGGCGATCGTGCGCGCCGAACGCGGCGAGGTCGACAATTCGATTCGTTTGCTGCGGCGTGCGCTCGAACAAAATCCGGATTTCGAGGCAGCTGCGGCCAAGCTGTCGGAGCTACTCGTGGCGCGCGGCGCGATTGACGATCTGATCGCCTTGCTGACGAACGCCGCCAATTCGGCGACTACGCCGGCGCGCGTCGCTGCGCTGTGGATCTCGGTTTCGGACCTGTATGCCAGCCGTAAGCTTGATGTTCCGGCCGCGCTCGCCGCGCTACACCGCGCCCAAAACCTGGTGCCGGGCCACGCCAGTACCTTGATCAAGCTGGCTGATCTGTATGCCAGCGACAAGCAATGGGCCGAGGCCGTCGACCGCCTGAAGCAAGCGCTCGGTCATGCCACCTCGGACGAGATGAGGGTCGACATTCACCTGCGTCTGGCCGCCATTTTGCAAGATCAACTCGGTGATCCGGAGCGGGCGCTCGGTAGCTTGCACGCAGCGTTGGCGCTCGATTCTGGCTCGCGGCTCGCGCTGTCGCGGCTGGCACGCCTGGAGCTGCAACGCGGTAAAGGCGACGAGGCCGCGGAGCTGGCCGCGCGCTTGGTGCGCGTCTCGCCCGAACTCGGTCAGCGCGTGGAAGCGCTCACCCTGCTCGGTGATTTGGAGCGTGGGCGTGGACAACAGGCCGCCGCGGTCCAGGCCTACGAACAAGCCGTCGCGTTGGCCGGGCTGAGTAGCCCCGCCGCCGAAAGGTTCCGCGCGCTCACCGCCGACCAGGCCAAGCGCAATGAACCGCCGAGTCATGCGCGGTACGCGGGTGCGCTCAAGAGCTACGCTGAGCAACACCCGACCCCAGGGCCAGAGCTGACCGCTCTCTACATCGAGCTGTCGCGTGTCCTGGGCGACGACATGAGCCAGCCGGAACAGTCGGCTATGGCACTCGAAAAGGGCCTGTCGGGCGCGCCTGCCGATCCGGATCTCGCGGTGGCTTACGCGCGGCGGCTGCTCGAGGCTCAGCGCTACGCGGATGCGGCGAGCGCCTACCGGCGTGCGCTGTCGTTCGATATTTTCCGACCGGACGCGTTCCGCGGGCTGGCGGAAGCGTGGCGGGCGTTGGGGCGCACGGCGGAGTCGGCCTGTGCGGTCGGCGCCGTGGTCGCGCTCGGCGCCGGGAACGATCTGGAGCTCGCCGGAATGTCGTCGCGCGTCGTGCGCGCTGCCGGACAAGCGCCGGGCAGCTTGGACGCGAACGAGATGTCGAGCATCGACGTCAACCCGACCGCCAGCACCGCGACCGCCCTGCTCGCGGCGCTCGGCGAAGCCGCCGGCAAGGTATTTCCGCCGGATCTCGAGCGCTGGGGGCTCAGCGCGCGCGAGAAAATTTCGGCGAAATCGGGCCATCCGTTGCGCGCAGTCGCGGAGCGAGTCGCCGCCGTTTTCGGCGTCGAAAGCTTCGAGCTGTACGTGCATCGGGCGCACAGCGGAGCCGTACAGCTGGAGCTGACAGATCCGGTAAGCGTGCTGGTACCGGCAAGCGTCGCCGGGTTGGCCGAGCCGGGCATCGTGTTCGCGATCGCACGGGCGTTCGCCAGCATGACCCGCGGTCTTTCGGCGATCGAACGCTTGGACGCGGACGAGCTGCGCAAGCTGCTCGGGGCTGCTGCGCGCGGCGCTGACCCGTCCTTCGGTACGGGCACGCCGGACGAAGATGAGCTCGGGAGCCTACAGCGACGGGTCGCCAAGGCCATGCCGTGGATCGGTCGTGGCACGATCGAGGACGCGGCTCGGGCCTATGCCAGCGCGCCGGCAAGCGATATCGAAGAATGGCGTCTGTGTGCCCGGATGACCTCGGCGCGTGCGGCGGCGATCGTTTGCGACGACATTGTATCGGCTGCGCAGTTCCTGCAGCGCAGCGAAGGCGACCAGGCCAAAGTCCAAGGCAAGGCGCTGTTGGCCGCGCGGCGCATGCTCGGCGACATGCTCGGCTTCTGGGTCAGCGACGGAGCCTTCGCGATGAAGCGAAGGCTAGGGATGGGCTAAAATGGCGCGGCGGGGCGCGTCACCAGGATGCTCTCGAGCTGGGCGAAGGCTTCGGCTACCGACTGAAAGCGCTGTTCTGGGAAGATTGCCAGCGCGCGCTGCACCCACGGGTCGATGGCCGCGGGCAGGCTGGCGCGTACCGCGTGCAAGCTAGGCCGAATGCCGGTCGTCGCCCATTTGCAGATCTCGAGCAGATCACTCGACGGCGGAGGCAGCTTGCCGGAGAGCGCGCGGAAGACGATCACCCCGAGCGAATAGACGTCGATGCGATGGTCGAGGGTCTTTGAGGTGCCGCGCCAGGCTTCGGGGGCGATGTAGCTCGGCGTGCCGGCGATCATGCCGTCAGTGGTGAGGGTCGTGGCGTCGATCAGCTTGGCCAGGCCGAAGTCGAGTAGGCGCACGCCGCCACCCTTGGCCTGATCGACGATGAACACGTTGCTCGGCTTCAGATCGCGATGAATGATGCCCTGACGGTGCGCTTGCTCGAGCGTGGTCGCGACCGGGCGCAAAATCTCGAGCAGGCGCGCGGCCTTGATGCGGCCGCCGACCTTCTCGGCTTCGGCTAGGTATTCCTCGAAGTCTTTGCCGTACAGCATCTCCATCGCGACGTAGAGCATGCCGTCTTGCGCGGTGGCGATACCATGGACGTAAACCGCGCTCGTGCCCCGCAGCCGCGCCATCGCTTGCGCCTCGCGCTCCATGCGGCGGCTCAGCTCCGGATCCAACCCCTTGCCATCGCCCAAAAACTTCAGCGCCAACTCACCGCGCGTCTCCAAATCTCGCGCGCGGTACACGACGCCGTGCGCCCCGGCCCCCAGCCGCTCCAGGATTCGGTACCGGTTAGAAATGACGTCGCCGGGCTTGTAGGCCATCTCGGGATCGCCAACGATAGCATGGCGTCGACGTCTCCTTGGCTTAGCCGCAGGTTGCCGCGATGGCTCTGTCGCCTTCGCCTTCTCCTTCTCCTTCTCCGCGCGTTGCCCGCGGCGCCCCCGCGGCGGGTAGCAGCCCACGGGGTGGCCGACGATCCCTCACGGCCTTGGCTGTCTAAAGCACCAGATCACTTCGCCGTCGCCATTCGAAGCGCTTGAGACCATTTCCCAGCCTCGGGCTCCGGCCGCGTTGGCTTTGAAGTGGACGTCGTCGACGGTGCTGGCGTCGAAGCAGAAGTAGGCCCAGCGTTGCTCTTCGACGTAGGCGGCCTTGGCTTTCGGCACCGCGAAGTTACTCGCGCCAGCCACGCAGCCGGCTCCGAAGATCGCCGAGACACCCAGCCCGAGTAGAAATTGTCGCATCCCTCTCAGCTACTCCAGCTGCCGGACCGACTGACAAAAAAGAAAGGGCCAGCTCGCTCGAGCTGGCCTCTCTAAAAAACGCAAGGCCAGCTCGAGAGCTGGCCTTGCGGTGCCGACGGAGGGACTTGAACCCCCACGACCTTGCGATCGCGTGGACCTGAACCACGTGCGTCTGCCAATTCCGCCACGTCGGCGTGTGGGGTCTAGGGACGAATCCCTAAAGGCCCGCGGGATGTAGCTCACGCCCCGGGGCGGCGGCAAGCAGTTTGTGGTGTCAGCGCGCGCGTTTGCCTTCGGGTAGCGGTGGGGGCAAGGCGCTTTGTGCGCGGGGCAGGGGCGGCGGAGCGATCGACGCCTTCCGGCCCGAGGTCGGGGGCGGCAAGGGCGCAGCGCCCGGGCCCGGCCGAGCAGACGGATGCTGCAGCTCGTAGCGGTGCCGCTCCTCGAACAGGACCACCTTGATCAGGCTGTCTACGTCGGCGTCTTTGATCACCGGGTCGTTGACGTCGATCGTCGGATCGAGCAGCTCGATCAACGCCAAGAGCGCGGTCGTCAGCTGCTGCTGGTTAGGGAACGAGTCACGGATGCACATCTCGCGGGCTTCGTCGGTCGTCGACGACAGCAGCTCCGCGTACATCGACTCGATCGACAGCAGGATCGGTGTGGTGAGTGAGTCGTGACGTGGGGGCAGCCGGCTGACCGCGGTCAGCTTGTCGACCACCTTGCGGCGAGCCTCCTCTTCAGCGGGCGGGCGCGTGCTCTGCATCAGCGCGTCGACGTCGTCCTCGGCGTCCGCGATCGAGTCTTGCTGCTGGGGCGCTGCGGCTGCCGGCTTCGGCGGCGGCACTGATTTCCGCTGCTCCTCGGCCTTGGCGTCGGCCTTGTCGGAGGGACGCGAATCCCAACCGTCGCCGCCGATGAAGCCAGCCGGCTTGGCGACCTTCTCGACCAGTACGTTGTTGAAGACGTGTTCGAGCGGGATGAAGCCGATCAGCGTCTTGAGCGGCACGCTTTCGAGCAATTCAGCCTCACTGAGCGGCTTCTTCTCGCGGCCCAGCTTGAGCGCGTGGCGCACTAGCTTTTGCAGCTCCTTGAGCGGCAAGCGCGTCGAAATCGAGTCGAACGTGATGCCGTCGGTCAAGACCTGCAGCGTGAGCAGGTTCTCTTTGATTGCGTTGTCGAGCAGGAACACCACGCGCGACAACGCGCGATCCACGTCGGCCTCGGCATTGAGCGGTGACCAGAACTCGTCCTCGGTCGTGAACGCCCACAGCTTCTTGTGATCGAAGTAGCGGATGCGATCATCGGGCGGCAGCAGCGTCAGCAGCTGCGCGCTATTCGTGACGCCTTCATCGAGCGCCAGCTTCAAGTCTTCGGCCGCCGACGCGGTCGACTTCTTGCGCGCGATCTTTTCGTGAACGCCGGCGCCTTCGATCAAAATCTTAGCGCGCAAGTCTGGCGCGCCCTCCAAGCTCTGCATCAGATCCGCAGGCCTGAAATGTCGGAGGAAGTCGTCAGGTGTGCGAAAGCCGCGCTCCAGCGCGTGCACGACCGTCTGCGAAAGAAATCGCTCCGAAGCCGACTTCAGCGAGCTCTTGAAATCCGATCCCGTACCGCCGTCCGTCTTTGCCATGGGGCGCGCATGGTACGCCGCTTCAAGCAGTGAAATCAGCGGAGAAACGCGGTCCTCGGGCGCTTTCGGCAGACGAGCAGTCGCGAGCGCCTGGGTCGGAAATTTGCGCTGCTAGCGGTGTTTCGGGGTTGGCTTGGGCTTGGGCTTGGCTTTGGCTTTGGCACCCGTGCGCTTGGCGGGACCGGGTGACACTGCGAGCGGCCGCCGCCGGCTACCTAACAGGTGCGCCGAGGCTTCCGCGGCTGCGCCGTCGAGCCGCGCGACAACGTCCGCCGCCTCGCGCTGCCCCAACGGAACGCCGACGAACAGCTGAGTCGTGCCCAGCGCCAGCCCGAGCTGGTCCTGGACGTCGTCGGGCAGCAAGCCGACCACGTTGATGAGAACCGAGCCGTCCGAAGCCACGGCGATCGCGGCCTGATGTGCCCTCCGAGGTGCCATGCCCCAACCCTGTGCGAGCATCGTGCCACCTCAGAAATCTGCGAATTGCCGTGAAAGACGCGCCGTCCGGCTGCCGCCTCGGCCCCAAATTGGGACGCTCGCGAAACGCCGGTTTCAAGTCGAGAATCCGCGGCGAAGCTCTCGGCCTTTGGTACGCTAGCGGAAGTGAGCAGCAGCACCGATCGACTGCCCAAGGTGTCCGGAGTGGCCGCCGTTTCGCTGGCCGCCATGCAGGTCGACGTTACGACGCACCTGGGGGCGGTCGGGCCGGCGACGTCGACGGGCCTCCCCAAGCTCGATCAGCTGCTCGGCGGTGGCCTGCGTTCCGGGACGCTGATGCTGCTGTCCGGAGCAGCTGGCAGCGGGCGGACCTCGGTGGCGCTGGCGCTTGCCTACCTGGCGGCTCGGGCACGCGCGGGCGTGGTCGTCGCTGGTGCCGCGGTCGACCCGACCGAGATCGTTGCGCGCTTGGCGGCTCGGGCGCTGCATCGTGAGTACCCCGACGCGAACACTTCGTACGGCGAGATCTGGACCGGCCAGGCTTGGGCCGACGACGCCAGTCGCCGACCGATCGCCGACGCGATCGACACGGTGATGAAGAAGGTCGGCGCGCAGCTGCACCTGTTCCGCGGCACTGGCCTCGAGACCACACAGGCGCTGGCCGAATGCGTGGCGCAGCAATGGGCGCGGAGCGAGCGCGTGGTGCTGGTCGTGGACGACGTCGAAGGCTTCTTGGCGATGGGTGACGGCGGTGTCACGCGTGCGGCGTTGGTCAACGCCAGCTTCGAAGCGCGCATGACCCAGGTTGGCTACGAGCTGCGACGCATCGCTGAGCAGGGCGCGTGCGTGATCGCCACCGTGCTGTCCAATCACTTGCCGCTGCTTTCGCCGGCCGCCACGCTGGCGATCGAGCTCGAAACGCGCGCGGCACCCGCGGCTGAATCGACCGAGCGTTTACGCAAGCTGGGCGCCCGGACACTGGTCTTGAAAGTGACCAAAAACCGCGTCGGCAGCACCGGTGAAGTGCCGCTGTCGTTCATTCCGGGCGCTGCGACCGTCGAGGAAACGCGCCCCTGAAGCGCTCGGGTTGAGCGTTGGCCAAAACGCTCCGCACCGTGCTCCACGCCGATATGGATGCGTTCTACGCGTCCATCGAACAGCGCGAGCATCCAGAACTGCGTGGACGACCGGTGATCGTCGGCGGCGCCCAGGCTCGCGGCGTCGTCGCGGCGGCCTCGTACGAAGCGCGAAAGTTCGGAATCCGCTCCGCGATGCCAGGGTTCGAGGCCAAGCGCCTGTGTCCCGATGGCGTGTTCCTGTCACCAAACATGGAACTGTACGCGTCCGTCTCGGCCGACGTGCATCGGGTGTTCGAGCAGTTCACACCCGAGATCGAGCCGCTTGCGCTCGACGAGGCGTTCTTGGACGTGTCCGGTTCGCTCGGCCTGTTCGGGGAAGCCAGGGCTCTCGGACGCGAGTTGAAGCGGCGCGTGCAGGATGCGACCGAGCTAGTCGTGTCGGTCGGGATCGCGACCAACAAGTTGGTGGCCAAGATCGCCTGCCGCCTCAGCAAGCCCGACGGCTTGCACGTGGTGCCGGCGGGTGGGGAAGCCGCCGCGCTCGAGCCGTTGCCGATCCGCTATTTGTGGGGAATTGGCCCAGTATTGGGCGACAAATTACTCGCGCTCGGCATTCGAACGATCGGCGATTTGGCGCGCGCGACGCCGGAGCTGGCGGCGCGCGGTGCCGGTGATCGCGCGCGCTACTTCGTCGATTTGGCGCGTGGCATCGACGAACGCCCGGTCGTCGCGGAACGCGCGCCCAAGTCGATCGGCGAAGAGAGCACATTCGACCGCAACGTCAGCGATCGCGATACAATCGCCCAGGCGATCGTCGCTCACGCCGAGGAG
This sequence comes from Polyangiales bacterium, assembly GCA_038252755.1. Lineage (GTDB taxonomy): Bacteria > Myxococcota_A > Polyangia > Polyangiales > Polyangiaceae > PMG-095. Next base: position 93,569 of record JBBSAB010000010.1, read on the forward strand.
GTGGCGCGGCGGCTGCGCGGTGCGGGCTACCTGGGCGCCACCGTCACGCTCAAGATGAAGCTGGCCAAAGCTCGTGCACTGCGCGAGGGCAGCGGTCGCGCCACCGAGTCACGCGAGCCGGACTACCCGCTGCTCACTCGCCAACGCCGGCTGCGCGCTCCGACTAGCGACGGTCAGTTGATCGCGCGCACCGCGACCGAGCTGTGGGACGAGACGCAACTGGGGGAAGCCGTCCGGCTGATCGGCGTGAGCGTGAGCGCGCTGTCGCCGCGCAGTCAGGAGCAGCTCGAGCTGTTTGCTCCGCGGCGGCCGCAGATCGGTCCCACGCTCGACGCGATTCGCGAGCGCTTCGGCTCGCAAGTGATCGGTCGCGCGGTCTCGGCGCCCGACAAAGTCACGCCCTCGATGCGTCGTAAGTCGGGCGACTAGGCCGTTGTTCCGGGAGTGCAGGCTGGCCCGCCCTGGTGCGAGTTCCAAGAGCACTGTGACACGAATGCCATAGACTGTGGATAACCGGTGGATTGGTGCGTAACCAGCCACAACAATTGGCATTTATGCCGGTGGAACGGGGCTAGCCCACGGCCGGGACCGCAATTGGCTGCGCTTACGATTTGCACTCCGGCCCGGTACCACTGTATGAGCCGCACCCACTATGACACCAAAGTCCGGGTGCTCCTTCGGGAGGCTCCGCCCGGACGTTGGGGCCATAGAAAAAATATTGAAATATTCTTGATACTTAGCCGTCATTTAAGCGCGCCGCGTCATTGTGGCATGGAGTGTGCTTAAGGGTCGGCGGGCGTCCCACGCCCAGACACTAACCTAGGTTATCTCGGAGGAACTGTAATGAAGAAGCTAACTAGCCTGCTCGCGATGGTCGCGCTCGGCACGACAATCGCTGTGGTGGGTTGCGGCGGCGACGACGACGACAGCACGCCCGGCACGGCTGGCAAGACCAGCACCGCTGGCAAGACCGGCACCGGCGGCGCCAATGGCGGCGGCGCGGCTCCGGCCACCACGGCTGGCAAGGGCGGCACGGGCGGCACCGGTACGGCTGGCAAGAGCGCCGGCGGCGCTGGCGGCGAGCCGGTTGTCCCGGTTGGCGGCAGCGAAGCCGGTGGCACCCCGAACGCTGGCGGCGAGCCGGCTGTCGGCGGCGCGGCTGTCGGTGGCGCCGGCGGCGCTGGCTGATCCGCACCCCCTAAAAAGGAAAAGTCGGCGTGGCAGGTTCGTCCTGCCACGCCGCTTGTTTTTTGTCTGACCTATACTGCGTCACCCATGCGCCTCGTCAGTCCCTGGTTCCTCCTGCTCGTTGCGGCGTGCAGCAGCACCCCGTTGCCGAACCTCGCGCGCTTTCGGCCGAGTGACGTGGGCGAGCTTGCCAGCTTGCCAGCCGGCTACAGTGCCGGCGAGACGCTGCGCGTGAGTTGCTCGCGAGCGCCGCGTGCCAAGGCCTTCAAGGCAGAGACGCTCGCCAGCGTCGACTGCAACGTGGCGCGTCTATCGCGCGTGCTGCGCGCACGTGCCGGTGAGCTTGCGGCTCCTTTCATCGTCGGCAAGGCGTGTCACGGGCGCGGCGGAGCACGCGGCAAGGTCGAGTGTTCGGCGAAGGTCGCGCATCCCAGTTCGAGTATTGGCCTCGACGCATCCGCCAGTGCGCGGGATCTGGGACCAGCTCCGTCAGCGGAGATGGTGGTCGATCTCGACGAGCCGCGTCCGCAAGACGACGAGCAGATCCACGTCGCCTATGCGCCGACGGCGCTGGGGGAACGCACGGCTTTCGCGCCGCGCAGCTACGACGCGGTGGCGGAAACTCATTGGCCCTCGGTCGGCCGACGTGAGCTCGGGCAAATCTCGGCAGACTGTGCGAATTGCGCGCCGCTACAGCTCCGTCACGCGCTGCGCGTCACCGCCGGTCACGTCGGCGCAGGTGAGGTAACAGCCGTGAAATGCTTTCAGGATGATAGCGGGTTAGTCTGCGTCGCGACTGCCCTCACGCCATGGAGCTCCTGATCGTTCGACACGGGGAGAGCGTGGCCAACGCCGAAGGGCGGATGCAGGGTCAACGCGACTACCCACTTTCCCCGGCCGGCCAGGAGCAGGCCGCACTACTGGGACGCTTCTTGGCCAACGCTGGCTTTCGCATCGACGCGGCGTACACGTCGCCACTGACGCGGGCGCGCGAGACCGCACTGGCTTTGACCACGGCGCTCGGTTTGCCCGAGGCCGAGCTGGCTCCGGAGCTGTCCGAGTTGCACGCCGGCGGACTGCAGGGCCTGACCCACGCCGAGATCGTCCACAGTTTCCCGGAGTTCATGCAGCGCGGCCTGACCGGGCTGGGTGACTTCTCCGAGTACGGCGGCGAGAGCTACGACGACGTACAAGCCCGCGTTCGGCGGCTGGTCGAGCGTTGGCACGCTCGGCACCGCGAGCCGGCGCATCGCATCTTGGCGGTGGCGCATGGCGGAACCAACTTTCACTTGGTCAAGGCGCTGGTCTGCGCGCCCGTGCCGCGCGTGATGAGCTTGAAGTTCGGCAACTGCACGACCACGCTGGTGCGGATGCGAGAGCGGCGTGGCCTGTACCTGGGTGAGATCGTGTTTCACTTGCCGGTGGAGCTGCTTGGCGCCGTCGCGGGCGAAGGCCTCGTCGGCGTGTTCTGAGGGCGCATGGCGGTCCTGACCTTTCGCAGCGGGACCCTCGAGCTCAGCGGGTTTTCGAAGTCGGACGAGCTGCCGAAGCCGCTGACTTGGGACGCGCGTAGCGGCATTTTTCGCGCGCCCGCGCTGGCCTACGCCGAGGTAGTGCTCGGCTTGCGCAAGCTGCAGCTCGCCTACGAAGATCAGGCGCGCGCCTACCCGGAGCTAACGCAAGGCTTGGTGGTGCGGCGTGAACCCCGACCGTTTCAGCTCGAGGCGCTGGCGGCTTGGGAAAAGGCCCGCGGTCGTGGCGTCGTCGTGCTGCCGACTGGCGCCGGAAAAAGCCACGTCGCGGTCATGGCGATCGATGCGCGGCGACGGGCGTCGCTGGTCGTCGCGCCGACGCTCGACTTGGTCCGGCAATGGTACGACCTGCTCCGGCGCAGCTTTGGGACGGAGGTCGGCATCGTCGGCGGCGGTACGCACGACGTGCGACCGATCACCGTCACGACTTACGATTCGGCATGTCTGCACATGGAGCATTTGGGGGCGCGTTTCGGGCTGATCATCTTCGACGAGTGCCATCACTTGCCGGGGCCGAGCTATGCGCTGGCCGCGGAGCTGTCGCTGGCGCCGTTTCGGCTCGGCCTGACCGCGACGCCGGAGCGCGCCGATGGCATGGATTCGCGGCTCGAGACGCTGATCGGCCCGACCTTGTACCGCAAGGACATCGTCGAGCTGTCCGGGCGCTATTTGGCGGACTACGAGGTCGAGCGCATCGACGTCGAGCTGACCGAGGACGAGCGGCGTGAATACGACGCCGAACGCGCGATTTATCTGGAATTCGTGCGTGGCCAGGGCATTCGTTTCGATCATCCGTCGGGCTTTGGCCAGTTCGTGATGCGCTCCGCCCAATCGGCGGCAGGCCAACGGGCGATGCGCGCCTACCGTCGACAGCGCGAGCTGGCGTTGGCGTCGAGCGCCAAGCTCGAATACCTCGAACACTTGCTGAGCGAGCACCGCAATCAACGCTCACTGGTGTTCACGCAAGATAACGCCACGGCCTACGCGGTCTCGCGCCGGTTCTTGATCCCAGTGATCACGCACCAGACCAAAATCAAGGAGCGCAGCGAGATCTTGGAGCGTTTCTCGGCCGGACATTACAGCGCGGTCGCGACCTCGAAGGTGCTGAACGAGGGCGTCGACGTGCCCGACGCCAGCGTGGCGATCGTGCTTTCTGGCAGCGGCTCGGTGCGTGAGCACGTGCAGCGCCTGGGCCGCGTCCTGCGCCGTCACGGCGACAAACGCGCGATCTTGTACGAGCTGGTATCGTCGCGCACGAACGAGTCGGGCACCTCTGAGCGGCGCCGCGAGCATTCGGCTTATGCGGGAGCCGGCTGAGTGCTGCCGCCCGAGCTCACGCGCGCTCGCAAGCGCGAAGGTAAGCTGACCCTATCGCCGCTGTCCGCCGCCGAGCGCACGCGCGCGACCGAGGTCAGCGAAGCGCTGCTGAGCGTGACGCGCGCGCGGCTGGGTCAAGATCGCGAGGAGGTCGAGGCGAGCTGGGCGGCCATTCCGGTGGCGGCGAAGGAGCGCAAGCTGTTGATGGGGCTTACGCACCTGGTGGAGGCGCGCTCGGAATTCACGGCGCCGGCCAGCGTTCCGCCGGAAAGCGTGCGGCGCGCGGTATTTAGCCGTGCCGCGCAGATGCGCGCGGCGCTCGGACCGGGCGAGTACTTGGATCGCAAGCTCGTGCTCGAGGAAGCGGCGACCGAGCTCGGCATTTCGGCGGCGGAGATCGACGAGGCCCTATACGCGGACCTGCGCAACGCGCAGCGGCTCGAGCGCTGCCCGGTGCACAACGCCGCTGCGTTGGTCGCCGACTACGAGCTTACGCAGGTTCAGTCGGTGTTGCTGCGGGCGGTGCGCATAGAAGCGGAGGTGCGCGCGTCGCGGCCCGACGCTTACCGTGAGCTGTTTCGTAAACTGAAGTTCCGCCAGCTGTTGTTTCGGATCGAGCCGCTCGCCGGCGGTGGCTACCGACTCGAAATCGACGGACCGATGAGCCTGTTCGGAGCGACCACGAAATACGGGCTCGAGCTAGCTCTGTCGTTGCCTGCCTTGTTGTCGTGCGGGCAGCTGCGGCTGAAAGCCGAGCTACGTTGGGGCAAGCGCCGCGAAAAGCTGACCTTCGAGCAGAGCTACGCGCAAGCTGCCGACGCAGACGAGCACAGCGGCGTCCGCACCGAGGTTGCCGAGCTGCTCGACACCCTGAAAGCGAACCCAACCTGGCAAGCGCGGCTCTCCGACAAGCTGCTCGACCTCACGGCGCAGGGTGGGGGAGTGCTCGTGCCCGATCTGGAGCTGACGCGACCGAGCGAGGACGCGAAGGCCGGCAAGGCAGGCAAGAGCGGCAAAGCTGGCAAAACTGGAGCCAGCGCCAAGGCCGAGACCGTGTTGGTGGAGCTGCTCGGTTTCTGGAGCCGGGACGCGGTCTTTCGACGCATCGAAGCCGCCGAGAGCGGCCTGTCCGAGCGTGTGCTGTTCGTCGTGAGCTCGCGCCTGCGGGTGAGCGAAGAGCTGCTGGACGGCGTCGAGGCGGCGAGCCTCTACGTCTACAAGGGCAAGGTCAACGCCCAGGCGCTGTTGCGAAAGGCCGAGGCTCTGCTGTGATTTTTCGGCTGCGGGGCGGGAAAACTTCGCTATACTCCGGGTAGTTTCAGTCGCGCGGGTCGCTACTGCCCGAGCTCCGGCTCGAGCGTTTTTCGCAGGATTTGCTGACCCATGCTGTTCGACGACGATTTTCTGCTCGAGTCCGACGTAGCTCGTGACCTGTACCAGCGCTACGCGGCTGGCCAGCCCATCATCGATTATCACTGCCACCTGCCGCCTGAGCACGTCGCTAGTGATCATAGCTTCCGGTCACTGACGGCGATCTGGCTCGACGGCGATCACTACAAGTGGCGTGCGATGCGCACCAACGGTGTCGCGGAAGACTACTGCACGGGCAACAAGACCGACTGGGAGAAGTTCGAAGCGTGGGCCGCTACGGTACCGAGGACGCTGCGCAACCCGCTCTACCATTGGACGCACCTGGAGCTGAAGTTCCCCTTCGGTATTCGCCAGCTGCTCGGCCCGACCAGCGCTCGCGAAATTTTCGAGCGCGGCTCGGCGCTGCTCCAAGAACCTGGGTTCTCGGCGCGCGGCTTGCTGCGGCAATTCAACGTGCAAGTCGTGTGTACGACCGATGATCCGGCCGATTCGCTCGAGCATCACGCCGCCTACGCGCGCGAAGCAGTCGCTGGTGGCACGCGCATGTACCCGACTTTTCGACCGGATCGCGCGCTCGACGTCGACCGTCCCGAGCGACTCAACGGCTGGCTCGAACGGCTCGAGGCGCGCGTCGGCACCAGCATCGTCAGCTTCGACCAATTGCTGTCGGCGCTCGACGCGCGGCATCGTGCTTTTCACGAGCTGGGCGGGCGGCTCTCGGACCACGGGCTCGAAACAGCCTACGCCGACGACTACAGCCTGGCCGAAGTGCGCGAAACCTTCGCGCAAGCCCGCGCCGGTCACGCCGCTGATCCTGGTCGGACGGCGCGTTTTCGCTCGGCGCTACTCCACGAGCTTGCGCTGCTCGACCACGCGCGTGGTTGGGTGCAGCAGTTTCACCTGGGCGCCTTGCGCAATAACAACACGCGCATGATGAAGACGCTCGGGCCCGACACCGGCTTCGACTCGATCGGTGATTTCGAGATCGCGCGCCCGCTGGCGCGTTTCCTCGACCGGCTCGATCAGGACAATCGCCTGGCCAAGACCATCCTGTACAACCTGAACCCGCGCGACAACGAGCTGTTGGCGACGATGATCGGCAACTTTCAGGACGGCTCGGTACCGGGGAAAATGCAATTTGGGAGCGCCTGGTGGTTCCTCGACCAACTCGACGGGATGGAAAAGCAGATCCACGCGCTGTCGCAGATGGGCCTGTTGTCGCGCTTTGTCGGCATGCTCACGGATTCGCGCAGCTTTTTGTCGTACTCGCGGCACGAGTACTTCCGCCGCTTGCTCTGCAATATCCTCGGCAGCGACGTGAAACGCGGCCGCTTGCCCGACGACCGCGACCTCTTAGGCGAAATGGTGACCGACATCTGCTTCCGCAACGCCCGCGGCTATTTCGGGCTTGGCTGAGGACAAACGCCACACCTCGACTCAAGCTGAGACGCAGGCGTTTCCGCCGTTGTCAGTCGCTCGGAGTGGCGTACCCTAAAGGGCAATGAGCGACGGGAGGCGGATCCTTTTTGCAGATGATGACCCTGGTGTGCAGCGCGCGCTCAAGCGCGTCGCCGAGCAGAACGGCTTCGAGTTGGTGCCCGTGCTGTCGGGCGCGGACGTCTACGAAGCGGCGCTCCTGCACATGCCGAATCTGATCGTGCTCGATATCCATTTCCCGGACGCTGACGGCCGTGACGTGCTGTCGCGGCTCAAGGCCGACGCGCGCACGAGCTCGATCCCAGTCGTGGTTTGGTCAGGTCGAGATCCGCAATCCGATCGCCGAATTGCCCTGGATTTGGGCGCCGAAGACTACGTCGAGAAGCGCGATCCTTCGACCTTGCTGCCGAAGATCGAGCGGGTGTTACTGCGCCTTCGCGACGCTGGCTGACGTCAAGCGCGTCGGCGGCTCCGGTAGCTTCACCTTCATCGGACCACGGTGCCGATGAAGCGTGAGGTCGGCGACGTGCGTCGGGCGAGGTTCAGGCCTAACGAGCTTGACTGGCGTGCGTAGCAGCCGCCGTGCGGGCGCGGGCGAGTCCGTGCGATCGACGACTCGCGGCCTGGGTGTCGGCGTGGGTTCGGCTGCAGGCGCTGGCGTCACGCGCTCGTAGACGACCGGGCGAGGCGCCGCGACGTGCGCCGGAGGTCGAGGCGGAGGGCCAGAGGGCGCTTCGGCGACCGTAACCGGGCTGGCCGTCTCGACCACGTGGATGGTGCAGCCGCTGGCGACGAACGCCAAAACCACGAATGCCGGAATGCGCATACCGGTCTTACCCGGGGCTGGGGAAAACCTCCCCGAGGAGCGCGCAAGCGCCCGCTGAACCACTCTCATCGGCGGTGGACGGACCCCTTAAACTTCGGTTTCGTGCCGCCCGCCACCTCGCCCCGGTCCCCCCCGGCCGGTAAAGGCACTCCCCCCACCGCCGTCGGCGGGGTGGCACTAGGTTTGGTGCAGCGCGCGGCGTATGTTTCGAGGTTCGCTTGGGAAGCGGCGCTCCGCCACAGCAAGCGTATGGCGCCCCAGCCGCGCTAGGCCCGGGCGCGCGCGTGATGGTGGTGGCTCAAGACGGCCACCGTTACCCAGGTACCGTCGTGCAGCTGCAAGGCGAGCATTGCCTGTGCGCCATGCAAAACGGCCAGTTCTGGTTCCCCGCCAACGCCGTCTCGCCCGCCTAGTCCGTCGCAAATGCGGCGTCGACATCGCAGCGCAGGCTGACCGTGATCGTGCTCTTCGCGTCGCCCTTGCGGCGCAGGTTGAGCGTCTGCAGCTCGCTGCGCTTCCAGCCCTTGCCCGCCACTTTTCCCGACTTGGCTTTGGTGCGGAAATTACAGCGTAAGCTTACGAACACTTCCGCCTCGCCGACTCCGCACGCGATCTCCATCTCCTCGAAACCGAAATCAGCGTCGGCGCCACGCGTGGTCGGCGGATAGGTGCATGTCCACGGCCCGGTCCCTTTCACGTTGCCGCCGAGCGTCTCCGGCGTCGTGGTCTTCATCCACGGCGCGCCATCCTTCTCGCCCGTCACCATCATCACCCAGTAGGTGGGTACGCCCGTATGTGGCGCCTCGGGCGCGGGAGCCACCGGTACCTGCGCCTCTGCCGCCGTTGTCCCGAGCAGCAACACGCACGCGAGAACGTGGTTCCTCAGCATCCGCTCAAGGATACGTGGCCCTGTGCAGCCGCGGATAGTCCTATCAGCGAGAGTGCCAACTCCAGTGTCGAGGCTCCCAAGTCGCGTCGAGCTCCGCGGCAAGCACGGGGTCCAGGAATTGCCGCGCTGCCTCGGTCACGTCAGAGAGCGCGGGCCAAACGAGCTCATTTTCACGAGCCATGGTCGCGTAGGGCGTCGTCCAGGCCGGCAAAGGGGCGGACAATCGTGTCGGCAACGGATGGGTTTTGCGAAACGTGAAGGTCTGCTCAAGAGCGGCGCGGAGGCGTCGTGCATCCAGTGTCTGGGCGGTCGCAAGCAGAGCGAGGTCAGGCAGATCTTTCACCCGCGTGTTGGGACGCGCGCGCGGCATCGTGAAAGCGTGCAGCTTTTCGGCGATGTGCGTTTCGATCGGATAGATGCGGAGCGTCGGCGGGGCGAGGCCCGCGAAGCCCAGCACATCCTCGGTCGTCACGACATCCGGCTCACCAAAGATCGGCTCGCCGAGCACGACATCGGTGCCGAAGGGTTGCCCGTAGATCTTCCCCGCCAGCTTGCATTCGACGCGGAAGCGTAGCCCTTCGTACTTTAGGCCATCGTTCAACAATTCAGGATGCTGTGCGTCTGGTAGAACCTCGAAGGTCATGAAGTCGCCGCTGTCGACTCGACCCGCCTGCTGCAGTTTGGCGAGCAGCTCCTGAGCCGAGCCCATGACGCGTAGGTCGACGTCCTTGGTGGTACGCGCGCGCTTGATTCGCAGCTCTAGCGCCAGGCCACCTTTGAGAGTGGCGGCATCGCCAAAGATGGCCACAACTCGCGCTAGAAAGCGCTCGAAGACCAGCAATTGGCGCCGCCGCGCCAACCCTGGGCCTGTTTGGGTAGCCGTTCGGAGCCGCTGCTCGACGGCGTGCTTAAAGGCTTCGGGCGAAGCGTACGCGCGCGTTGTCATGCTGCGAGCCCACCGAATGGCGCCAGCGCTTGCTCCACGGAGCCAAGCTCGGGTTTCGTAACGAGGCCACGGTAGAGAGCTTGCTGTGCCGCTTGTCGCAGCAGCTCGGGAGACAGGCCGGCGCTGGCGCAGTCATTGAGCGAGCGTCGGGGGTTGGTCGTTGGCACCGCGCCGCTCCAAGTTCGATCTTCGAGTGGGACGTCGGCATAGTGCAGCACGACGTCGGTCGGAACTCGGAAGCGCCGGTGCCGCCAATCGCTGGGCAGCGTGAGGTGAAGGTGGCTGGGCAGCGCATCCGAGAGCCCGTGTAGCGAGAGCGCGGTCCCGTGCGACACGACCCCAGCGCGGTCTGACCAGAGCCAGGCCGCGATCAGCTCTTCTTGCGTGCCAGCGGGGTAGTGGGCGAGCCGATAGATGCCGCGCCGCACGCGCAGGACACGCCCACCGTGCACGTGATGCACGAGTAGTTGGGGCGAGTAACCAGCCTCCGCCGCCTGCTGAGTCGTGAAAAGCCCCTCCTGAACCTGCGCGGTCATGAAGAGCCGGTTCCAGTCCGGCCGGTCTGTGGAGGCCCGGTCCATGCACAAAAAGTAAGCTTTACTTTAGTTTTAAGCAACTCGACGGAGGCGTACCCCACAAAACTATAGTATTCCTTAATGTTTGTGCCGCGGCCGTTGTTGGCGATTCTCGCAATGACTCAGCGCAGGGCCCCCTGTCGGCTACTTCGACGGACCGTGGGTGCTTGCTCGTCGAGATGCGGGCGTTGTCTCTAGCCAAGCGGCGGATGAGCTCGATGGTCTCCGGTGCGACACGATGCTGTTGCGAGCTTCGGCTCTTCCAGCGCCAGATGATCTGAAACGCCTGCCGGTGCCAGCGCAGTACGGTTTGCCGGTTGCACGAGCAGCAGCGAGCCGCGCCAGGCGCCGGTGAGCGCGCTGGCGGCGATGACCACGAGCCGGTCCAGTTGCGTGAGCACCGGCCGTTTGACTTGGCGATGGACGACCACGAGCTGTTGGCGCAGGAGCACGTTTTCGGCGCGCAGGGCAGGTCGAGATCGCAGGGCATCAGACACGAGGCCTACCGCCGGCGCAGCCGGCCGCGTGACTTCGCGCACGACAGCGACAGCGCGCTTGAACGCACGCCGAAGCCCGAGCCCGAGCACGAGACGCTGACCGGAAGCATCACGGCGGCGGGACGTGCCGCGCGCGCTGCGGAGGCCCAAGCTTGTGCGTGTCGAAAACCTGAGCGATTCTGCGGCGGACCGAGAAGTAGCGAGTAGGACCAGGGCGCTGGCGGCGCGTGTTGTCGCGGCGTAGAGTGAGTCTTCAGCTTGCTCCATGCGCGTACGCGGTGGCAGGCGAGGGCTTGGCTACGAGGAAGACCCAAATGCGAAAGAAAGCTGTAATCTCGGTGTGCTCGTGGCTCGGTCTCGCTGCGCTGGGACCGGTGCTCGTGGTGGCGTGCTCGGGGTCGAGTTTTTCGCCCAGCGGGTCAACGTCGGGTGGTAGTGCCGGGGTTGCGGGCTCGAGCACGGCAGGCGGCGTCGCTTCGGGCGGCGGGAGCTCGAGCGGTGCGGGCGGGAGCTCGCAAGAAACGTGTGACAAGTCGGCATGCGGGCCCCAGCTGGGTCTACCAAACCAAATCTGCTCGGATGGCTCGACCGGCGGCCCTACGGGGCGTTGCCTGAAGAGCGTCAACGGCAGCTGCGGCTGGGAAATTCGCCAGTGTCCTGTGGACGGGGCGGGCGGTGACGCCGCCGGCGGCGCTGCTGGCACCGGTGGAGCTGCTAGCGGCGCTTGTGGCGGCAAGACGTGCAGCGTCGATCAAGTGTGTTGCGGGCCAGCCGAGTGTGGTCACTGCATCAGCAACCTCAGCGGCCAAGCCTGTCCGAGCATGTGCCCGACGGGTGGAGGTGGCACCGGCGGGATGCCGGATTGCGCTGCCTTACTCGACGACGTGACCAAGGCTCAAGCCACCGCGCAAACGTGCAATCCCGCGTCGACCAAGCCCGGTGCCGAGTGTGCCGGTTCTCTCGAAGGCCTGTGTTGTCCCATCGGCGTCGAAGCCGCTTCCGCCACCGCTCCCGACAATGCCGCCTACTTGAGCGCGCTCAAGGCCTACAAGGCGAGCTGCACCCATGCGTGCCCGCGTATCGCGTGCTTCGAGCCGATGGTTGGCAACTGCAAAGCGAGCGCCACCGGCAACCAATGCGCGCCGTAGCGCGGGAAGCCCGCGCCAGGGTGGCTACCCCCGGTTATCGGGACTTCTCGCGCGACCGCCCACCCATGCTCCGGCCGCGATCCCGAGCGCCACGCTGAGAACGCTGGCAACACCGAGCCGCAAGCAGCCCAGGCTTGCTGCCAGCACGGAGACCGTTGCAGCTGCCACGACGCTAGCAAAGCGTCCGCGCTGCCGCGCCTCTCGGACTGCGATGACGACGCCCGCTGCAACACCGACGAGCACGGACAAAGCGGTGCAAAACGGAGCGCTGCTGGCCGAGCCGCAAGAGAGGTTGAGTCGAGACAGGACTATGCCAGCCACGAGTGGAAGGCTGCCTGCTAAGAGGCCGGTCGTCGCGGCCTCGACGCCGCTGCGATCGCGCCAACGCAGCCAGATGGTGAGCCCGACGAGCAGCACGGCGAGGCCGGCGCAGGATTCGCGACCGCTCGGCTCCAGCAAGCAAACGAGTGCTGCCGGAACCAACGCGAGAGCAACGCGCGATGCCGTGCGTAACCGCCCAAGCTCATAGGCGCGCAATCCTTGCGCCGTTAGTTGTTCAAGGTTCACCATAGAGCCTCCTCCACACGAAACGCAGGCGTTCGAGTGCTCGTTGCCGCCGTTTGCGCAGCGTTGCTGACTGGACGTGTCCGTTCGCGCCGAACATTTGTCGGTCTTCGGGGGTGAGCGCGCCCAGCGCGTGCTCGAGCGCGTCGAGCAGTTCCCGCTCAATCAGAGCCGCCTCCTGTGAGGGGTGCGGATCGGCCACCGACGTGAGCTCGGTGGGAGCGCCCACTTCGCGCTGCCGGCGCCGCCGTTGGCGCCGCGTCATGATCTCGTATTTCGCGATGCCGAATACCCAAGACAAGCCGTCGCGGTTTCGGTCGAAGTCCGAAATCCGTGCACAGATGCGAAGGAAGACCTCTTGCGCCACGTCCTCGCCGTCGTGCTCGTGCCCGAGGCCGCGACGCGCGAACCGCAGCAGGACAGGCCAAAGCCGGTCGAGCAGCTCACGAACGGCGGTGCGATCACCGTCCGCGAGGCGAACGATCGCCTCGTGAATCGATTTGCGCTCGACCTGGTTCATGCGCTGATCGTGGTAGCTGGGACAGACGGGAAGGGCCAGCAGGATCCCGGCGATCCAGGTAGGCGCCAAGGGCCTCGGCGTGACGCGGACGACGGTCGATTTCCGTCACGGCGCAGCCGTGGCCGCCTAGTGGTTGTGCCGGCCGATGGGGGCTGGCGCTACAGGAGTTGCCTATGGCCGGAGCTGAAATCGCCGTCAAACCCGAACGCATTCTATCGAAACGACGCCTGGCGTGGGCGGGGGGTGCCGCACTCTTAGGGTGCGTCGCGTGTTGCGCGGTCCCCTTGCTGGTGGTCGCCGGGGGCAGCGGCCTGCTCGTGAGCATTGCCCAATACGTCCGGCCGGGATCGGAGCTGGTTGTGGGCGGCGTCGCGTTCGTTGCGGCGCTCGCATGGGGCGCGGTCAGCTCGTGGCGTCAACGCAAGCGCGCAGCCAGCTGCGGCTGCGCACCCAAGGGGCGTAGCGTGGCTAGCCTGTTTCGGTCGGCTGCAGCGAACGGAGAGGAGCCGATTGTCTGCACGGCGGACCTGCGAGACAAGCCAGCCGCCCAAGAACAGATGGATCGCTACAGGTCCGCTTTCGCGGACCTCGCTCAGACCGAGCGTTTTGACGGCGGCTTCCGCTGGCGCTTTCGGTCGCGGCCAGGCCTCGAAGGCGAGCTTAAGCTGCTCGCGGAGCGCGAGGCGGACTGCTGCCGCTTCTTTCAATTCGATTTGCTGAGGCAGGGCGACGAATTAGTTTGGGAAACGCGCGCCGATCAGCGTGCGCGTGCTGCCGAGCAACGCTCCACTTGCGAAATAGATGCCGGTACTCGAGCTCGGCAAGATGTCGTAGGTGCGGTCGTGCGAGTACGGAATGAGCTCGATCGCCCGCACGCTGTGTTGCTCGTCCACCTTCGCTCCTGCGGATAGGGAGGACAGCGGCTGGCCATTGGCCATCGGATGACCCGGACTGATTTCCAGAACGCCGCCGCCATCGAGCTCCAAGCGCAGCACTTGGTGGTTTAGAACCGGCGTGCTGCCGACCTGGGCGATCGGTACAGCAACAGTGGCTCCGTCGTCGACGCTGTAGACGAGGTCGCCGACGTGCAGCTCGGCGATGGCTCGATCCCCCGATGGCGTTGCTATGGGCGTGTCGGGTGAGGCGCAGATCGGGCACGTTCGGTCCCGCCACTCCCATGGGTCGCCGACCGAACCGGCCACCGCTCAAGCCAGATGATCAACCGCTACCGACGCGCGGCACGCTCTGCGAGCGAGCTCGGGCTGGGTCCGTTGGTGCCGCTCGACGTCGCGATTCCGGAGCTGTCGACCAAGAGTCTCGGGGGCCATCAGGTCGCTGATGGCCCCGGGATGACCCCGAAAATAGTGTCCCGGGACGGAATTGAACCGCCGACACGAGGATTTTCAAAACGCAGCGGGCCCTCAGGAAATCAGGCCGAAGCCATTGAGGTGCTTGGCCATGAGGCCGAGGAGGAACGAGCAGAGCCGCCAAAGGGGCCATCAGACCCCCTATGGGGGCCATCGCAGTCTGCTCCAGATCCGGTCGACGAGGCGCTCGGCGATGCCATTCAGCGCGCGGCCCGCGCCGAGGCGTGGTCCACCGTCGAGGTCCTGACGAACGAGCTTCGCGCCCGCCGTGAGGCGCGGGCCAAGGTCGTCAGCCTGAGCGCCGAGCGTCGCCGTAGGGGCCGATGAGCGCCCGGTTAGCGGCGCTGTCGGCGGCCCTCGCGCTGACGGCGACGCCGCCAACGACCCGGGCGCCGGTGGTCGAGCTGGTCCGCCGGAGGCGGTACCCGGCCGTCCCTGAGTGCGCCGGGGCGGGCCCAGCAGGCCCGTGCCTGCGCCGCGAGTGCCGCTATCACCTGGCACACCGTGGGTACTCGGAGCGCGAACTCGCCCCGACGCGTGACTGCTCGCTCGACGTGGCCAACGAAGGACCGCACACGCTCGAGCAAGTGGGGGCTGCGCTGGGCATCAGCCTCGAGCGCGTGCGGCAAATTGAGGAACGGGCGTTCGGGATTCTTAGGCGGAACGCAACACTCAGGAGGCTCCATGGAGGGTCTGCGCGTTGATGAAGAGGACGTGGATGTCGGCACTGCAGGCGATGGATGCGTAGGCCAGCGCACGAGCCAGCTGCGCTCGGCCGCGATGCGCTGTGCTCGGGAGGTCGCCCAACGGTACGGCAAGCCGCTAGAAGCCACGTTCCGTGACACGCTCTCTGGCGACTTGGCTCGGCTCCAAGTCTGGCGTCGGCTCCGGCGGCTGTTCCCAGACTTGAGTCTGGCCGAGGTCGACCCCGTGCTCGACGAGGCGCTGTCGCCATGATCGACCTTCTTGGCATGCAGCGGGCCGTGTGGCGGTCAGCACGCTCCACGACGGAGAAGATCGTCCTCCTGGCCATCGCTGACTACTACAGCGACAGTTCGCCGGAACCATGGCCCTCGATGCCGACGCTCGCAGAGCGTTGCAGTCTGGGACGCACCGCGGTGCTCGAGGCCATCGCGGCGTTGGAGCGGGACGGTGTGATTGTCGTGAGGCGCGTACAGGGCCGTCCAAACCGCTACGATCTGTCGCGCGTCGCCCCCGTGTTGACTCGAATGACCACGCCAAAAGAGCGAGTTGCCAGCGAGCCCGAAGCCCAGGCTCAGGAACCCGTTCGCCTCGCGGACGGGTCGGCGGATGCGGTACTCGCGACGCCGCACGGCGCCGAGCCGGAACAAGGTCCACTCCACTCGGTCGTGGAGGCGCTGCAACCGGACCACGACGCGAGCCATTCCGCGACGCGGACCAGTCCGCCTAGCGGACGGGACCAGTCCGCCTGGCGGACGGGACCAGTCCGCCTCACGGACGGGTTGCCGGCCCCCACCAGTCCGCCTAGCGGACGGGACCAGTCCGCCTGGCGGACGGGACCAGTCCGCCTGGCGGACCCGAAGGATCCCAAGAAGGAACCAAAGAAGGAAGCCACTGCCGTGCGCGCGCGCGAGGCGGCCGCGCTCGGCGCTGGGCTCGACCTACCGATCGCCGAACGCGCCAGACTGGTGCTCGACGATCCTCGAGCAGGACAGCGGCTGCGACCGCAGCAATGGTCGGAAACACGGAAAATCGCAGAGGCTTACAGCCGCGCCATTGGCAGCGAGCGCCCTTTGTCGGAAGTTGCGCGTGATTCTGGGCTGCGCGCCATCCTGGTCCTGCTGGCCGCCGAGTATTCGGTGCCAGATCTCGAATGGATCGCCGACAACGTGCCCAAACAAGCCTGGTGGCGCAGCGGCGACCGGGTGCGTGGGCTAGGTAGCCTGTCGATCGAAGTCGTTTCGCGTGCGCTTGGCGAACGCGATGGGCCGAAACGCGGGGCCGTGCGGCGAGCGCCAAGTGGTCCGGCGACCGCGGAGGAGCGCAGAATTCATCGAAATACGTTGCTCGAGAATGCCGCCGTAGGTCGCTACGGAGGTGAAATCAGGCGGGCCGCGCTGAGCGGAGCGCGGCTCAAGGAACTCGCGGACGAACTCGAGCGGCGTGAGGAAATTGGCGAGCTTCAACTGGCGCGATGGCACGGAGCTGCGACCGCTGAAACCGGCGATGAGACCGGCAGCCCGGCAGCAAGCACGCCGGGCCTTGCCAGGGTGCAAGCACTAGCTGCGAGCGCGTCGCCGGTCATGCAGGAGGTTTGCCGCCGTGGTCCCTAGATGCGCTCGCGTCGTCCGGCCCGCCTCCCCGTTTGGCCAGCGTCGACTGCTCTCACAAAATTAGTGAACACCACGCGGGCCGGGGGGACAGCCTTCTACGCAGTGTTCCGCGGTATCTTTGCCTGCGGGCGCGCGCGCGTCAAGCCGCTGCACGCGTTCTATGCGCTTCTTTCAGCGGTTTGGCGCGGCGTACCGCGCTTTTCTCTCGCGCGAAGTCAGATCGGCGCGACCCCGCGCGGCGCTGTTGATCGGGGTCGCTCGCCGTAGCGGGTGCGATGACGTGCGCGTGTCGACGGCCGAGATGGAGACGCTCGGGGTGTCGCAGGCCTGGAAGACGCGCGTGCTGTCGAACAGCGCGACGTGGGAGTTGCTGACGCGGCGTCGCGCGTCGATGAAATGACTACTGCCGTAACACCGGGGTCCGAGCAGCCTGGGTCCGGGGCGCGCCTTGATCGATCGGAAAGCGCACTCCGCCCCAGCGAATCGGCTCTCTGTTCGTTCTCGAGCAGGCTGGACGATTTCTGACCCAAAGTCCGGCGCGTGGCCGAAGGGGAACATGGAGAGATCAATCGCGGCCTCGCCGCAAGCGCGCAAATGACTGATAAACCAGGGACGTCGGAGCTTAGACTACGCTCGACCGGTCCTACGGTACTCGTTTGCGTGAGGGCTCAACGCAAGGACCGTCGGGGCGAACGCTTGAGCGCGCTTCTTGCGCCTCGCGTGGGCGAGATCCAGCTGTCATCCACGCCCGAGGAGATCCGAGCGCCCGAGCTAACGCTCGTTGTTGAGGGCTGGGGCGAGCTCGACTCGTTTTTGGCTCTGCGTGAATGCCAGTTGAGGTTTGCCACGCCCGTTGTCGTCTTCGTCGGACCGCGCTTGCGAGCGCTGATCCCCGACTTGCTGCGAGCTGGCGCGAGCGATTGCCTACGCTGGCCGCTTCCGGACGCGGAGCTGCTCGCTCGGGTGGAGATGCGACTGAAGCGCGAGCCAGAAGAAATCACGTTGGACAGCGGAGCGCTCACGCTCCGCTGCGGCGCGGTACACGCGCGCCTCACTCGGACGGAGTATCACATCATGCGTTCGTTGCTGAACGAGCCTTCGCGTTGGTCCACCCATGAGCAAATCGCGAAGGCCTCGTTGGGGCGAGCGCGCTCGCAAAATCTGCTTCGAGTGCATATCCATTCAATTCGCCGAAAGCTCAAGTCCGAAGCGTGGCGCCTCCTCAGCGACCGCAACCTGGGCTACCGGTTCGTCACCTCGTCACAACCTGGCGTCGAAACCGCAGACTCGATACTTTCGCGTGACGGCCGAGCGTCAAAAGATTAGCGCCGTCTTAACGGTGCTGCGTGCGATACGTCAGGGCGACGGCATGGCCCGCGCCACTGGGATAGTGGCGCGGGGCTTCATTTCGGCTCTCCTGCGTGTGAGCCGTGTTTTTCAAGGCTGGGAGAAAGCGATGATTCGTTTAGCGCATTGTGCAACGATTGTTTTGGCGAGCACCATTTTCTTGGTGTCGCTCCCGGCCAGCGCCGGTACGTGCAAGCTGTCCATCATCCTCGATCGCTCAGGATCGATGCGGACGCCTCGACTAGATGGCAGCGGCGACACGCGCTGCAAAGTAGCAAGCCAGGCCGCCAGCGACGCGGTCGCCGCTTTCGCGAATGGCAATCTTTACAAGGTCAATGAGGGCGAAAAAATTGAGAATGGGGATGTCTACGACCTGAACTGCCCGTTGGGCCCCGATGGCAACGTGGCTGCGGGTAGCTCCAAGCTAGTCAGCGTATGGATGTTCGAGGGTTCGCTTCCGCCAATTGTTACTGGCGGCCTCATAAATGTCACCAATGGCTTCGTCGATCCCGATGCAGCCATTGGCGCCCTTCAGCGATCTCCTGCTTTCAACGCGGACGCTGCTCATCCGGACCTTCTGGTTCCGAAGGAGTGCCCATCGGGCGCAACGCCACTCGCGCAAGGTATGTTCGAGGCGGCGCGTGTTTTTGGTCCGCCTCTGACTGCGCCACTGCCAGCTGGAGAGATCCGCCGCGCGGTCATTCTGACTGATGGTGACGAGAACTACAGCGACGAGGTGACGTTGCCGTCGGGCTCGATGCGCATTCGATTGCCAGGCGATCCCGCGGATTCGTTGCTCGGAGACTGGGCGGTCCTGAAGATGAAAGATGAGTACAATCGACGCGATGTGGATCCCACCGGTTTCCTCTTTGAAGATCCCGGGATTATAGCCCTACGAGTAGCCACGACGCGCATCGGCGATCTCGATGGCCCTTCCGGCCAGGTCGTTAGTCTCGCCGCGGCGACGCCCAACCGCGGCTACCCCGTGGCTTCTGATATTCAGTTTTTTACGCGGTTGGCCGCGCAAACTGGTGGCACGTTCGAGATGGCCCCGGACACGTCGCCGCTCGCGGCACAGCAAACGCTAATCGACTCCGACGGAGACGGCATCCCCGACTTTCGCGACTTGTGCGACGCCCCGGGCTGCGTGGATGGCGACGGCGACGGTATCCCTACGGTCATTGACCAATGCCGCACAAGTCAGGAGGACGGCCGTGGAGCTAACCCCGGAGACGGCTGCCCGGACACGGATGCCGACGGCATCCCCAACAGTCGCGACGCTTGCCCAACCAAATTCGAAGATTACGTGCTGCCGAACCCGACAGACGGCTGCCCCGTCGTTGCCGTGGCCTCCGCTGTGCCAGCTGCCCCCGCCGGACACCTCGCTATGCTGGCATTGGGCGTGGCAGCTTTGGGCATGGTAGCGTTACGCCGAACTCAAGCCCCACGGAGGATCCATGCGTAGATTTGCCATCGCCCTTTGTCTGCTTGGCTGCGGCGGGCTAACTGATCGCAACTCGCCTTCACTAGCGGATGACGTGACGGTGCCTAGCGTTGGGACGGCTTCGCCCGGCGTGGAAGCCACTGGAGGCAGGCCGCCCGTTTCGACTCCCACTGCGCCGACTTCACCTCCCGCCGTCGGCGGGCAGGCGCCTAGCGGCGGAAGTGGCGGCGGCGGAGGGGAGCGCGATGGCGACGGCGACGGTATCCCTGACGGCGTCGACGAGTGTCGCACTAGCCAAGAGGACGGCCGCGGAGCCCATCCGCACGACGGATGCCCGGATCGCGACGCGGACGGTGTCCCAGATAGTCGCGACGCCTGTGCGACCAAAGCGGAAGACGGCCTGCCACCAGAACCAGCGGATGGCTGCCCCAAAGGCCAAGGGCCGCATTTCCCTGCCGGCGCTGGCGGCAGCGCTGCTGCTGGTAGCGATGATGGCGACGGCGACGGGATCCCCACGAGCGTGGACCAATGTCTCTTCAGTCGAGAAGATGGTCGTGGCATTAACCCTAGCGATGGCTGCCCAGACCGCGACGCAGACGGCATCCCCGACGATCGGGACGCCTGCCCAACCAAGGCCGAGGACTTCGTGCCGCCCAAAGAGACCGATGGCTGCCCCAACGGCCAAGGGCCGTAATTTGCCGTGAGTCGGAAGGACTTTCGAACCGCCCATTTGTGGAGAGGCTAGTGGTCGGCACCAAGGACAAACGGTGCGCCACGCAAAGCCTTGGCCCTCCGCGCACTCCTCTGTCAGCCGCTAGGACATGTGCCCCACCCAGGCCGAGAACGGCCTCGCGCCGCGGCGTAGGTGCCCCGCACCTTAACGGGGGGAAAGCCACCCGTCGGCGGTCTTCGGCAACGTAGCCGGCCGCGCCGACGAGACTCTAATGCGTCGCCGACCGCGACACGGTCACTGCTCGGTCCGTGACGAGTCACCTTCATCAGCCAATCCGCATGCCAGACGTTCGCCGCGTGCGACGAGCTCAAGGAGCATCAACGCCAGTTGCCCCGTGCCCGCGCGAATCAGCGAGACGGTTTCGCGAACGACCGCGGGTGGTACATCGATCGAGAGGGAGGACAATCGAGCTTCGATTGCCTGGGCCGCGAGCACCATGTCTTGCGCATGGATCGCAGCGCTTTGAAACTCTTGCGCGGCGCGGCCGCGAGAAGGACTGGGAACGCTCACGACGGGGTGTACCTTTCAGCGATCGGTCAAGTCACGGTCACGTTCACTTGCGACGGCGGAGACCGCGCAACAGCGCTTCATCGACGCCGAGCTGATTCGCGAGCCCCAGGAAGAGTTCGTCGGCGGGTTCCGGAACCACTGCACCCACTTGCCCGAGCATCTCGCACAGCATTTCGAGGGCCAGCGCGTGTTCGTCGTAGTCGGCGTGAATTCGGAGTTCCCAAAGCTGGTCGGTTGACAGCACGTCTTCGAGCGCGGACAGGAGCGCGTCGAAGTCGGTGCCCAGATTCTCGTGCTCGTCGGACATGATTGGCAGCCAGTTCCAGACGTTGAGCGGTGTTCTGTAGAGCATGGACGAAGAGTGGGGACGGTTCTCGGGGGTGCCTGGCGAGGCGGCGAGGGCTATCTCAGGTAAGGTTCCAGGCGTCGAGCCCGCGCCTGATTTCTTTGAGCGCCGCGGCCTGCGCTTCCGCCGTGCTGCTCGCACTGCGAGCGTAGTCGGCCAGCGCATGCAAGCGCGCGGAAGGCGGCAGAGCGGGGCTGGCCGCCAGCTGGGCAGACTCGCCCGCGAGTTCGCGGAGGGCTGCAGAGAGGCTCTGGGCGCCGAGCTCCATTTCGCCTACCGCTACGTGCAGCTCCAGAAGGTCGAGTAGGGCGGGTGCATTCTCTTGGCGGAGCGTCGCAACGACCGCCTTCATCGATTGTGGTTGGTTGGCCATGATCATGATTCCTTTTTGCCCGCCATTCACGCCAGCGAGCGCGGGAGCGGGCTCGGGCTCGGTTTGTCCGGGCTGGATTTGCAGAAACGACTCACTACAAATCCGTGTCGGCCGGCTTTGAATCGCGCGGGCTAAGAATCGTGCGGCCGGTCTGGGACAAGCTGAGCTAGACTTATCTCCGTCATGGCCGCCAAGAGCAGCGCACCCATCGCAGCCCCGCAGACTGCGGCTGGCAGCGAAGCACTTCAGCGGTTTCACCGCGGGGAACTCACGCTCGACCAATACCTGGACATGGTGGTGGAGCGGAACGTGCAGCATATCGCGCCGCTCGTTTCTGCAGCGCGTCTCACGACAATCAAAGAGCTCATGCGTGACGCGCTCCGCACGAGCCCTGATCTGATTCAAGTTGTGAAGGACGTGACCGGCCTCGAGCCCGAGGCCCGCTTCGCTGAGGACGAGCCCGCTTGAACTTGGAGCAATCGGGGAGCCCGAGCGTGGCAGCCGCTGCCGATTCGCCGGAGGTGCTCGCCCGCATCCAGGCCGAGCTTGATCTCGTTGACCTGATCGCACGCCAGTTGTCGCGGTCACTGAGGCGCGTGGTCGACTTCGATGACCTGCTCAGCGCTGGGCGGGAAGGGTTGTTCCACGCCGCACGGCATTTCGACCCGGCGCGAGGGGTTCCGTTTCGCGGCTACGCGAACATTCGCATTCGCGGCGCGATGCTCGACGGTGTGCGCCATCAAGCGCTGTCGCGTCGCGCCTTCCAGCAGTTGCGCGACCTGCAGGTCGGCAACGAAGCCGCTGAGGGCTTTGCCGAGGCTCGACAGGTGTCTGGCCAAACCGGCGCGCGCGCCGAGCCCGAACTCGAGGAGCAGATGGCGGCCCTTGCGACGGCGTGGGCTGCTGCACCGCTGGGTACGGACGGTGCGGCTGGTGCGGCCGGAGTGCGCTTCGATAGCGCCGACGCCTTGGAGCAAGACACGCCCGAGGAGCAGTACGCTCGCGCGGAGCTGCACCAGCGATTGCACAGCGCTGTCGCGGAGCTTGAGCCCACCCTCGCTCGCGTCCTTCAACTCTACTACTTCGAGGGGCTCCAACTGGAAGACATCGCTCGGGAGTTGGGCATGGAGCGCTCGTGGGTCGGCCGGCTGAGCATACGGGCTCGCCGAGAGCTGACCCATCGCCTGCGCGAGCGGCTCTAGCCCACGTTGGGCTTCTGGCTTTGCGTCGCCGTCGGGTCTTCTGCACGGAACCCGCTCGAGAACGCGTTCGCGAGCCAGATGGCCAGCTCGCGTGCTCCATTGCCATGCGCGAGCAGTTCCACAATGCCGTGCGGGTTCGTGGTCCGCTCGATCTCGAGCTTCCGCTTAACGGTGATGCGGTCGAGGTCCTCGAAGTCCAAGTAGACCGGGTAAATGTCGCCGCAGTCGCTGAAGCAGCGGCGTAGGTAGTCCGGCATCCAGGTGGGGGCCGTGAAGACTCGCCAGGCATCACCGACCGGAGTGCACAAGAGGTTGAGGTAGGGGCGCGAGTCGCTGGATGTCGGATCTAGATTGATCATAGGGCCTCGTTCTCTTCTTCAGCCTTCAAGCTCTGGCTCGGTTTCCCACGTTTGGTGGGGCGCGCAAGAGTGGAGCGAGCGCCGCCAAGAATTCATTGGCGCTTTGGTACCGTAGCTCAACTGGCACTGCTATCGCCTTCACCACCACGGCGTCGAGCGCATTAGGAAAGCGCCCCGGTGCGAAGTGCGACGGAGCTAGCGCGACCTTTTCGTTGTTGTCGAAAGGGCCGTGTCCGACGAGCATTTCGTAAACGACGAGGCCCATCGAATAAAGGTCGGAGCGCGCGTCGAGCCTTTCGCCGCGCCAGGCCTCCGGGCTCATGAAGCGCGGTGAGCCGACCACGGCGCCAGAGACCGTGCGTTGCTCGGGCGGGGCCGGAGCGGCCGGCGACGCTGACGGCAGCACACGCACGACGCCGAAGTCGAGCACCTTCACTACCGGCCGGTGGCCGGGCGGCTCGTGCAAGAAAATGTTGTTCGGGTGCAGGTCGCGGTGGACCACGCCTAGCGTGTGCGCCGCGTCCAGCGCGAGCAGCACCTGCTCCGCAATCGAGAGCGCCTCGGTCGGTGGTAGTCTTTCCCGCTCGCGAAGAACGGCCCACAGGGTGTGGCCTTGTAGCAATTCCATGACGATGCACGGGCGGCCGTCGTCGGTGATCCAGAAGTCGACGACCCCGACAACGTTGGGGTGATCGAGCCGGCCGAGCGTTTCGGCTTCGAGACGCATGCGGTCGGCTGAGCCGGCGAGGTGCCGGTGCATCACTTTGAGCACGAACTGGCGCCGGAACGCCGTGTGCTCAATCACCCAAAGCTCGCCCATGCGACCGCGACCGAGGAAGCGATCGGCGCGGTACGACGTACCCTCAAGCAGGGCGGTGACTTCGTCGAGCGACGCTTGGCGCGGCACGCGAAGGGCTTCAGGGGGGCGGATCAGGGACATAGCGGAGGCGTTTCTTCCTTCTCGGCCAGAGGCGTGGCGAGCGGGCTTAAAATCGACAAGGCCGCCATGGGCGCGGCTGACGTGTGTAGTTTCGCCCCAGTTGCATCGGCTGGATAGTCGGGGCATGTAGGCCGGCGGTCCCCGGCCCTAGCCGGGGCGGGGTCGGGCTACGGTGGCCGAGCCCGACGAGTATTTCCGCATGTCCGTCGATTTCGAGCCCGCCTCCACATTGCCTGGCCAACAGGGTCGTTAGGATGGTGAATCCTGATGGCTCTCCGGCCGCTTCGGCGCCCAGCGCTGGGTACGACCTTTTCGAAGGGACGGCGTACCGAGGGATTGAGCGCTTGCGTGCGGGTGGCATGGGCGAGGTCTGGCACGTCGAACATCGCAAGACGCGCCGCAAGCTGTTGGCCAAGGTCATCCACCCCAAGCTTGCGGCCGACCCGCGGCTCGTCGAGCGGATGCGACTTGAAGCCGCTGCGCAAGGCGCCGTGCAGAGCGAATACATCGTTCCCATTCTGGACTTCTCGCAGACGCGTACGCAACGCCCGTTCTTGGTGATGGAATACGTTGAGGGGCGGACGCTCGGCGACGAGCTAACCGCCACCGGCCCGCTCCACATCATCGAAGCCGCCACCTTCGCGATTCAGTTGCTGTCGGCGCTGGGCGCGGTGCACGAAAAGGGCCTCGTCCACCGCGACATCAAGCCAGACAACCTGATGGTTTGCCCGCGCCGGGATGGTACCCGTTGCATCAAGTTGCTCGATTTCGGCGTCGTACGCGTGATGCCTGGCTCGGATTCCGTCAAGCCTTTGCCTCGTGACTACCGGACGCGCACGGGCGTGGTCGTCGGCACTCCGCGTTACGTCTCGCCCGAAGGGGCGATGGGCCATCATGTGGACCAACGTGCCGACCTCTACGCCGTCGGGCTCGTGCTCTACATGATGCTCGTTGGCCGCGGGCCCTTTGAACACTTCGAACACGAGCACGCCGTGCTCCACGCCCACGCGGTCGAAGACCCCGAGCCGCCCTCGCGCCACTCGCAAAACCCGGTACCGCCCGAGCTCGACCGTGCCCTCATGAAGGCGCTCGCCAAAGACCCGCAGCAACGGTTTCAAACTGCGGTTGAGTTCAAGCAGTTTCTCGAGCGCGTGGTTGATCACTTGAAACGACCGGCAGGGTGGCTTGAGACGACCGCGCACGAAATGCCGAGCCTAGACGAGCCCTTTCCTGCGCCGACCGCTCTTGAGCCTCCGCAGCGCGTTGAGCCGGCCGCACCCATGCAGAGCGAGCACCTATTAGCGTCCCCAAAACTGAGGTTGTCGCCCCTCGCCACCGTCATCCTGTTCGCTCTCACGGTGCTGGTCGGAAGCCTCGCGGCTTTGGGCCTCGCTTCAGTATTGGGAGGCGGTCGGTGAAGTCCACCAGCGCGTGCCGTGCCACCATGAGCTTCGGCGAAAGGACGACCCAACATGGTGTGGCTCGTGCCCACTGAACCAGATCAGGGCCCCCTGACCATCGGCGACATGTTCCTCGGCAAGTACGAAATTGTCGGGTTCGTCGGGCAAGGTGGTAACGCGTGCGTTTATCACGCGCGCCACCGCTACCTCGGGCACCACGTCGCCATCAAAACGCTGTTCCGCGACACAGGCGTTAGCAAAGAAATGCTACGTCGCGGCATCATGGAGGCGCAGATCCAGCATAAGCTGGACCATCGCGGGATCGTCGCCGTGGAGGATGTGGGCATTACCGAAAACGGTATCCTCTACATCGTGATGGATCTGCTTTCCGGCTCCTCGCTGCGCGACGTCTTGGGGTGCCTCGGAAAGTTAGAGCCGCACGAGTCACTGTGGCTAGGCGTTCGCATCGCGGATGCTCTGCAGGCAGCACACGGTGAAGGCGTCGTTCACCGCGACGTGAAGCCCGAAAACATCTTCATTACGGCCGGCAACGAGCCCAAAGTGTTGGACTTTGGCATAGCAAAAGCCATCGAAAAAGGGGCGCATTTGACCGGCCCGAACATGGTCATGGGCACGCTTCAGTACATGAGCCCCGAGCAGCTCACGACCCGGGTCATCACGGCCAAGACCGACATCTACGCGCTCGCGGTGGTCATGTTCGAAACCATGATAGGCCTGCCACCCGTCGTGCTGGCGCACGGCTCGCGCGACGTGGGCTTCTACGACGCCGCCCGAATCATCGTGAAGGAGGCGCCCCAACGCCTCGAAGCGTACGACGCCACGATACCCCCGTACATCGCGGCGCTGATTCTCAAGGGCATGGCCACGAGCATCCACCAGCGCTTCGAGACCATCGGTGAATTCGGCAAGGAGATGCAGCGTTGCCTTGATGTCTGCGAGGCCGAAGCGCGCGCCGCGGGGCGACAGCTTGTCTATCGCGAGCTTTCTAGGCTGCCAAAAGTACGCTCGGGCGTCGAGCGGGCTGACCACCGCACGTCGGCGGCGCACGACACGCTACCCGCGTCGCGCCCGCTAGTCCTCGGCAGCATCCCGTCGGACGTGGTGTCGCGGCACCAGGCCTTACAAAACCTGCCCCCTTCGCGCGTCGTGTTCGAGCAAAACCGAACCGCACCGCTCGTGCCGCCGATCGCGAGGGTTACGCCGGCAACGCCGCCTCTCTATGCCGCGCACGACCTGCCGCCGAGCCCGCCTCAAGCTACGCGAAGTGCGCAGTCGCCTGCTGTCGTCGTTTCGGTGCCGCATCAGCGCCTGTCCGAGCCCCCCACGGGAACGGTTGCTGCTGCCAGCGCTCCCCAGCCGTCGCAGAGTGCACCCAAGCTGCAAACGGCCGCGGTGCCGTTGCCGACTCCAACGCCGCGCCTACCAATCTTGAGCATCTCGCCCGTTTATACGGCGGCGGCGGGGCTGCTCATCGGCTTGGCGCTCACGACATTCGTCGTGGTACGCAAACCTACGTCGGCGCCGGGTGCGCAGCAGGTTGCGGCATCGCTCCCGAGTTCGCGACCGCTCGATGTCCAGCACGATCCGGCGGCCCTGCCGGTGGCTAGTACGCCGCAGGCGTCCGCTGGAACCGCAGTGGTACCGGCTGCCGTCCCGGCACCCTCCGCGGACGCGGACGCGCGCATGACAGCGCCGACTCTGCCCACATACCCATTGCTTCCCGCTGCCGTGCCCAAGGCTTCAAAGCCAACCAGCAGGCCGGTGGCCCCGGACAAGATGACGGAGAACATGCGCTTGTTGGACGAGGAGATGCGCAAGCAAAAGACCCCTCGGCCGCAGCCGGCGGCCGCGCCACCGGCCTGGATAGGCGTGAGGGCAGATGACTGAGCACGACCGGACCGAACCGGACGCGGCGCCCGTCGTATTGGACGCCGAGCAGG
Source organism: Polyangiales bacterium (assembly GCA_038252755.1). Classification (GTDB taxonomy): domain Bacteria; phylum Myxococcota_A; class Polyangia; order Polyangiales; family Polyangiaceae; genus PMG-095. The sequence continues at coordinate 120,676 of JBBSAB010000010.1, forward strand.
CGCGCACCGAAGAGCTGCGCTTGGGCCCGTTCATGACTGAGCCACTCGGCTCGCGCGTCACGCCGGGCGACCAGTCGACTGCGGCTCCGCACAAGACGGACGCGCCCGCCCGCGAGGCCAAATCACAGGCAAAAACCGACACGCCCCCGGCGGCCGAGAAGAAGGTGGATCCTTGGACGTTCGGCGTCCACGAGTTGCCCATGGCGCTCAGCGCCGAGCTCATCGGCGCCAAGGTCCCGCTCATTCCGGAAGCCGACCTGTACCACTCGCCCCAACTCCCCAAGCAGGCGGGGAACTCTGGGGAGCGGCTCGGAGCGGATACTGAGGTACCACCGGCAAGTCGGCGCAATCGGGCGCGGCAGCTGGCGGCCTACGGGCTGCTTTTCGGCCTGTTGCTGGTCGCTGCCGCTGCTCTCTTGCTGCGCGAACCTCATGCGGTGCGCTCCACCCCCCCAAGACTTAGCGGGCCGGTTGTCGCCACGACAACGCCTGTCGCGAAATCGTTGCCGACGTCGCTGGACCCAGCAGCGTGGCCAGAGGACGGTCCTGGCGGCACGTCAAGGCCACCCTCCGCGCCTGCTCAAGAGCCCGCTGGCACCAAGCCCGATCACGGCCCGCCACGAAAGCGACCGCGACTGAGCACGCCCGCCGCCGTGCCGGCAGAACCTATCGCACCTGATCAAAAGCCCGCAGCTCACCCGTTCGATCGCATTCCACCTCAGCCACCAGAGTAGTGTCGCCGTTCCCCCTTGGTCTTCACCGCAGCCACTAGTCATGAAGTCACCGTCTAGCTTTGGTTCCCTCCGCTGGGTTCTGCTCGCTGCGTGCTGTCTCAGCGCCACCCTCGCGCCGCCCGCTGCCCGCGCCGAGCCTCTGTCGCCTGACGCACGCGCCCAGTTTCGCAAAGCATACAAAGTGATGGGCGAGGAGCACTGGGCCGAAGAGAAAGAGCTACTGCTGGACCTTTGGAACAAACAGCAAACGTACGACGTGGCCGAGGCCCTCTCGCACGTGGAATTTCAGCTCCGGAACTACGCAGAAAGCGCGCGCTACATCAACTTCGCCGTCGACTATACCCCGCCCGTGGAGAGCACTAAGGTCCTCGAGGGCCGCCGAGTGAAGCTCGCGGATGCGAAGTCGCGTGTCGGGACGGTTGACGTCGTCGTGGGCGAGCCCGGGGCGGAGATCGTGGTGGACGACAAGCTAGTGGGGACCTCGCCACTCAAAGCCCCGGTGTTTCTCGAGCCTGGCGCTCATCAGCTCCGCGCGCGCGCGGCGTCTGGTAGCGCGGAAGAACGCCTCGAGGTGGTCGCCGGAAAAGCGTACAGCGTCACACTGACGCTACGACCGCTGACGAGTCAGCAGCAGTCCACGGGCACCGGGGTGCAGGTCGTGCCGGTGACCCCTGCGCAACCCACGGCAAGCGAGCACCCAGCGGGCAAGACGACGACCTGGGCGCCCGCCGTTATCACAGGCGGCCTGGCTGTGGTGGCGTTCGGCGTCGGCACCGGTTTTGCCGTCGATGCCAAGTCCGCCACGTCGAGCAGCGCCGATCGCCTTCGTGACGCCGGTGCGCAATTCGGCCAGCTAGCTCCCTGTGCCGCGGGGCACGGAGCCGGGTCTGACGTTTGCAACGAGATCAGCAGTCTGCAGGATCGGCGCGACCATTCGAAACAGCGCGCTACCATTTCGTTCGTTCTCGGCGGCGTGCTCGCCGGAGCCGCCGTCGGTTCCTACTTCTTGTGGGCCAGGCCCACGAAAGAAAACCAAGCTCCTCAGCTGAGCGCTTGGCTTGGTGGCGAGGGTGGCGGTGTTCAGCTTTTTGGGAGCTTCCAATGATTTTTCGAAACAGATGGACCAACGGAACAAAACTGGCATTCGGGCTGATGGCGGCTGCCGCGAGCCTGGTGCCGGGCTGCGGCGGCTCTTCCACTTGCACTGACCGAGGCGAGTACTGCCCAGGTCAAGAACCGGGCGGCGCGAGCAACGCGGGCAGCGCCGGAACGCCGGGTAAAGGCGGAACACCCGCCACGGCGGGCGCGGGTGCAGGCGAAGCTGGCAGCGGCGGCAAGGCCGCGGCCGGCAGCGCTTCGGGCACGAGCGGTAGCGGCGGCAAGCCAAATGGCGGCGACGCGAATGCGGGCGGTGAAGGCGGCAACGGCGGCGCGGCCGGCGGAGTCGTGACACTGCCGTGCGACGGCGCGTGCCAGGCGCCCAAGCCGGTTTGTGACGAGCCGAACGACACTTGCGTGCAGTGCCTCCAAGAACCTGACTGCACGGCTGGGGCGAAGAAGAAGTGCGACCTGACGGCAAAAACCTGCGTCGAGTGCTTGGCGCCCGTCGACTGTCCGAGCGCTACCGCGGCCAAGTGCGGCGCAGGCTCGTGCGTGAAATGCACGAGCAACGACGACTGCAAGCACGTCGCCGGCAAGGGTGTCTGCGACACGGGCACCTGCGTGCAATGCACGCCCGCCGATGAGAGCGCTTGCAGCGGGAGGTCGTGCAATCCGGCGACCAAGTCGTGTACTGGTACTGCGGTCGGAACGCGCGACTATTGTCAATCCTGCATTGCCGACAGCGAATGCTTCGGCGGCAACAAACCCGACCCGGACGCGAGGTGCGTGCCGATGGAGTTCAACGGGACGCCTAGGACGGGGGGATTCTGTTTGAAACGGGTGGTGAAGACCTGCGCCAGGCCCTTCAAGATTCCGCTTGCAGCTGCGAGTTTGTCGGGCGCAGCGAGCGAGACGTACTGTGGTATCGACCAAGACAACGTCACATGCGAAGCGGTGCTCGACCTTTCGGTCGCGACCTGTGCCGCTGATGATGGGTGCGGGTGCACGCGCGACGCGGGCAGCAAGTGTATTGGCAGCGGGCAAGGCGGCCTTTGTCGCACAGTAGGCGTCGACCCTAACCGCTGCACGTACACCTGTGGGGTTCCGGACCACTGCCCCAGCGGTACGACTTGCACTGGCGCGCAACCGTATTGCCACTGAATCTCCGGCTATGATGACGCGCCGATGCTCCAAGTCCCCAGCGCTTCGCGCGGCTTTGCTCGCGGTTTCTTTTGCGGCCACGCCCGCTGCCTGCTCGAACGGCGAGGAGTTCGGCTCGCCCTCCGGCGGCGGGAGCAAGGCAGGACCGGCGTGCGAGGGAGTAACAACACGAGATGTCCGCCGACGTCGTGCGCGACCGCGAGTTCCCCGTTTCCTCTTACGTGCGGCGCTGCTCGTGCTCCTTGGCGGCGCGACCGTCGTGGGTCCGGCGCACGCCCAATCATCGGCGACAGAGCCGGCAACAACCGAGCAAGTACAAGGCGTTAAGACGCTGGTCGCGAAGGGCGCCGCAGCCTACCGCAAGAACGACTTCAAGTCGGCGCGGGCGGCCTTCGCCGAGGCTTGGTCCGTCTACCCTTATGCGAGCGTCGCCCTGAGCCTTGCCGACGTCGAGATGAGGCTCGGCCGCTACCTGGAGGCAGCCCGGCATTGGGAATTCTACCTCGCGAGCGATCCGCCTGAGACCGAGCAAGCAAAAGCGCAGCTCGCCGAATGTCGAAAGCACCTTGGTAGCTTGCGTTTGGAAGTGGAGCCGCGGGATGCCGATGTGGTGCTGGACGGCGCGGACCTTGATCATGAGCCACCGCCGTGGCTGCTCTGGCTCGAGCCCGGTACCCACACGCTCTTCGGTCGATACATGGGCCGGATCTCGGAAGGGCATTCCCTCGACGTTGCGGCCGGGGTTGAGCATCACTTCACGCTCTCGTTGCCGTCGCCGCCGCCTCTGCTAGGCCCGACCGTGCCGCCACCGCAAACCGAGACGGCCGCGCCGCGGCGCGAGCCAGTTCCAAGTTCTCGAGGTTCGAGCACACGCACAGTCGTAGTCGCGGGCGGCGGCGTACTAACGGCGGCGGCGTTCACCGTTGCGATCGTGTCGGGGTTGCAGGCGCAGGCGGTAGACCGCCGTCGCCTCACGTTGCTTGCCGATTTGCATCGCGCTGAACCTGACTACGTGCCTCAGAATGGATTGTGCTGGGTCGGGCGCCCCGACAGGCCGGCGCTCTGCACTGAGCTCGACTCCGAAATCGACACCCACCAGTCGAGTGTCAAACGCGCGAACGCGTTCTACCTGACCGGCGGCATCGTGGGAGCGGTGACGGTTGCGACCTTCTTGCTGTGGCCAAGCTCGAACAAGGCTGCGCAGGCGACCGGTTTGACGTTGTCGCCCCTGCCCATCGCCGGGAGCCGCGGGCTGCAATTGGGGACTACTTTCTGAAGCCAGTGGCGGCCAGCGCTGCGCTGTCGACGCTCACTACGGCAGGAGAATGCAATGATGCCGTTTCGCCTTCGTCCGCGCGCGCGTCCCTTTCGGTCGGGCAGTGCCGCGGCAGGCTAGAAATGCGACCTCGTCGTCGCACTGGTCGGTGCTCGACAACGAGGGAAAAACCCGCGCCGTTCGAGATGCCTGGGGCTCGTCCTCAACCCAACGTTCCCTGATCATCACCGCCGATTGGTGTCGCCACCCATCGGTCGTTCCCGAGGCCATGCCATCCGTAGGGGTACCAGCGGATCTCGCCAAAGTTGTCATCTGCCTCAAGCGCGCGGTGCATTGCGTCTGCCAACTTCACCAACTGCTGCTGCCCACCGACTCGGCGAAAGAGGCGCCTGAACACGCCGCGATCGGCCGTACAGCATACTACCCAAGTGTTAGCGGGGTCGACCCAAGTGACGAACCAGTAGATGCGTAGGCTATCGATGGTGCAGTCAACAGAATGGCCACAATCACGCCAGTTCTCAACCGGGTCGCACTGTACGCCTTGTGCGGCGAGATGTTCGCGCAGGCGGCAGGCTATGGCCCCTCCGGGTGGCTCGTGGGGATCATCATCAGCAAGGAGACTTTGGAAGGATACCCAGAAATCACGTCTAGTCATCGGCCATCCACGCAGCAAAGCTGCCGCCTCGTTCCGCCGCTCAGCTCTTCTTCCAGCGTGTTCGTCCCGAACCCGCGTCGCCAACAATCCCGTTGATCCATCTCGTGAACCGGCCCGACACGCGAGCTTCGAGCACCTTCCGAACTGTTTGCAACCACGTTGATCATGGTGCGGGCAAGCATGGCGTTTAGGCTATCGGTGCGAGCGCGCCCAAAGCCGACGAATCCACTCGTTCTCGGAATCGGCCGGCTTCGGCGAAATCAGAACACCGCCAGGCGCCGTCTCGATCAGGTGCAAAAGGGTCCAGGCAAGGCCGAAGGCATCATCCGAACCAAAACAAGCCAGCAGCGTAAACGCTTCATCTCTAGTCACAGGGGGCGCGATGCTCTTGAGCACCGCCCCTCGGCGATCGATGTCGTCCTCGACGGCGTTGGCCGAATCCGGGAACGTGCCCATTTCAGCGAGCCTTTGAACTTCGGGTCGAATTGCCATTTGGTCAGTCTACCTCACCATCTTTTCGGGAAAATGCGTTTTGTAGTATGTGAGTAGGTCTCGCAGTCCCTGATCATATTTGCTCCCGACAATTCGGCGCACGTCACGCATATCGCGCGCCAAGACTTGGCGGAACGGGAGTCCAGCTTCCGATCGTGCAGTCGCGGCACCCTTTCCGGCGAACGTGCGTGTGAGGGCATGCTCCGAGTCCACCATGACGAGGGCGCCACCTTCAGCACGACTGGTTAGCCCAAGCGCGGCTTGGGGCATGTGGTGCGGCGTCAGCGCGTCGCCAACTACGGCGCGTGCGTCCAGAGTCGCGAAGCGTCCGGCTTCACCTGCAACCACAGGGACCTTGGTCGCAGCGATCTCCGCGGCGACACCGACCTTGATCGCCGCCACCTCGCCTTTGGTGATGACGCCCATCGGGCCCCCGACGAACTCCATGCCTGGGAAGCTCAGAATTGCGCTAATTCCGGTCGCAACGCCCGCAGCACCGTCGAGCAGCCCCGTGCCGATGTTTCCGTTCGAAAACTCGTTGCCAGCATTTTGGAAGAGCCAGGCGGTGGCGTTGCTGAGCAATCGCGAGTCCTCGCCGATGCGGCTTGAAATCATCGTGCCGGAGGCATCAACGTTGTTGATGGGGTCGCTACCGCAGTAGGCGTACAGGTTCGGACCGCCATCGAAGCCGATCGGATCTTTGCTCACCCAGCGGCCGATCTCCGCGTCGTAGTCCCGTGCGCCAAAACGTACGAGCCCCGTATCAGCATCGTAGAGGCCGCCAGCGAAGCCAAACGGCTGAAAGCCTGGGGCCGTGTCGACGAGCACCCGCCCGAACTCGTCATAGTCAAGCCGCTGCGCGACCGCCCCCGTAGTGGCATTGACAACGAGCCGGACCGAGCCCAGCTGATCCTTCAAGAGGCGGAAAGGAACACCCGCGCGCAGCATGAAAGTGGGTGCGCCTCCGCCGATGTAGACGAAGTGAGTGAAGACGCCGGCCGCGGTGATTTCGGCAACGGGATGCAGCGCGTCCACGTAGAGCCAAGCTCGGGCAAACTTGCCTCCGATCTGTTTGCCGACGCGCCGCCCGAAGCCGTCCATAGTGTAGTCGACGGTCTTCGCAGTCTTGGCGTCGCTCGCTACCGCCGTGAGCAGATTCCCGAGACCGTCATAGGAGAGTTCGAGGGCTTCGTTTCCACGGGATCGGCGTAGGAGCTCGCCGTTTTCGGTCTGCTCGAATTGGAACGCCCCGTGGCCCTGGATGCGATCCTGGGCGTCGTACTTGGCGGCAGCGGTTTCGACGCCATCAACCTCAATGCTGGTGCGGTTGCCGGTCTCGTCATAGAGATACTTGGTGATGACACCGCCGCGTGCGACCGTTTCGAGGTGCCCGGCAGGGTCATAGGTGAAGTCGACGTCGGTGGTGACCGCGGCGACGTTTTCGGTGATATGCGTGATGCGGCCGAGTGAGTCTCGCTCGAGAGCTTGGCTGAAGGTCTGCTTCCCCTTGACTATGGCGTTTAGGTCGGTGACCTCGCCGAATGCATTCGCGGCGTAGCTGGTGGCGACAGCGCCGAGCGTGGTGCTGGCGACGATACCGGTGTCAGAATCGTAGTCGACGGTCAGCGTCTGCTGGTTCCCGGTCGCGCTGACGATTTCGTCATCGTCGTCGTATGTGAAGGACACCGTGCTGGCGTCGTTGACGGTGACTTGCGACAGGCGAAAGGTCTTGTCGTAGTCGGCCGTGACCTTGCCCTCGACGGGGCCGCGCCACTCGCAGCTAGTGAGCAGCGGGCCGTCAAAGCCGAGCGAGAGGGTGGGTCCGTCGGAGCGGCTGAGCGACGTGACGCGCCCCGCTTTGTCGTAGCCGTACGTGAGGGCGATGCCTGAAGTTTTCAGCGTCTTGAGACGCTGGGCAGCATCGTAGACGAACTCCAAATTGTTGCCGTCCGCGCGCTCGACTAGGGTCGGCTGGTTGTCGGCGTTGTACGTGTAGCGGACATTGCCGATCGGGAGGTCCGTGGGGCTGGGGCCCTGCACTGGGGGTGGTGTGACGAGCTCGAGCAAGCTTGAGGCGCCCTTGTAGTCGAAGTGGTGCTCCTTCTTACTCGGCAGCGTGACGAGGGTGAGGCGGTCGTCTTGATCGAAGAGCTGCGCATAGGTGGCCCCATCCGGTGTCGTGACGCCTAGCAAGCGACCGACGATGTCGGGCTCGCTCTTGGTGGTTTGGTTCAGTGCGTCGGTCACCTGGCGGAGGAATCCGTCGCTGTCGTCGTACCCGTACGTTTGCGTGCGGGTTTCTTTGCCCGCGGTGCGCGTCACGGTCGCGACGCGTCCGAAGCCGTCATAGTCGATGTGCGTGGCGCCAAAGCCCGAGGCTTCCAAGTCCGTCTGGCGTCCGAGCTTGTCGAGGATGGTGGTGCTGAGGCGGCCAAGCGCAGACGTGGTGCGGATCGTGCGGTCGCTGCGAGTGTAGTCGGTGACGCTGCCGCGGCCGTCGATGTCGGTGACGGCGCTGGACCAGCTCGTTGCGCTGAGCAGATTCTTCGGGTCTTCGAAGCGCTTGGTCTCTTGAAAGGTCGTCTCGAGTACGCGGCCGCCGGGGGTCGTCAGCGTGCTGTCCTTCGGGATGAGGACCTGCGAGCCGAAGCCCGTGTCGGCGTCGAAGTTGGTGAGCACACGCGTTCCGTCGGCGTAGAATTCGGGGACGGCGGTGCGCTGGTCGGTCGTCTTGGTGGTCGCGCCGTCGGCGGCCTCGAACGAACGGCGAATCTCGTCCCCCTGCTGCGCCGTCGTGTATCTGCTGACCGCGCCGGTTGGTGTCTGCACCTCAAGCGCGCTGCCGTTCGGTACGCTCTTCGACGTGAATTCTTCGAAGTAGTTGCTTGGCTCAGTGATCTTGTTCAGGAGCCCGAGGCCGTCTTTCGTGTAGCCGAAGAGCCGCTCCGCGCCTTCGGGTGAAACCACCTTCTGGAGCAACCCGTCGTCCTGGTACTCGAGCTTGACGGAGCGATCGAGCGGGTCGGTGATGCTCTTGAGCACGCCGTCGATGATTTCGAGGTTCGTGCGCTGGCCAAAGGGGCCGACGATGGTGCCCGGTACGCCGTCGGCGTCGCGCTGGACGGTGGTGGTGAGGCCGTTCTTGTCTTGGATGGTGGTGAGAAGGCCCGTCTCCTCGTCGTACCCGAACGACAGCTCGGTCACGCCCGTGACCGCGTTGATGGTGGCTTCGTGCTTGCCGCGCGCGTCGAAGCGCCAGAGTGTGTGCCCGTCTTCAGAAGGGACGAGCGTTTGTTGGTCGGAGATTTCCGTCAGGCCAGGCGCGATCTTGTAGACGGTCGACAGGGTGGCGATGTAGAGCGCGCCATCGTGACCGAAGGCGATGCCGTCGGGCTGATCGAGCTGGATTTGGGTCGGGAGCTGGCCGTCGCGGAGCTTGGCGTTGCCGCCGCCCACGACCGTTTGGATGAAGCCATCGGTCGTAACGCGTCGAATGCGATTGTTACCTTGGTCGGCGATGTAGAGCGCGCCGTCGGCGGCCAGGGCGAGGCCGCGCGGGCTGTCGAGCTGGGCGGAGAGTGAGCGGTCGCCGTCGCCGGAAAATCCGGCGACTCCGGTGCCGGCGACGGTGCGCATCAAGCCGTCGGGCGTGATTTTACGCACGCGGGCGCCTTTGCGTTCGGAGACGAACACGCTCCCGTCGGGGCCGACAGCGACGCCGCTCGGCGTGCTCAGGGCGACGCTGGTTGCGGGGGCGCCTTCGGTCTCGATGACGTCGCCCGTGGTCGGCGCCTCACCCGTGCCCGCGAAGGGCGTGATCGCACCGCCCTCGAGCTTGAGCACCTGCTGGCCGTCGATAATGTACAGCTCTTCACGCAGGCCGAGCGCGATGCCGTCGAGGTCGTTCACCGAGGCGACAAGCTCCGCGCCGCCGAGGGCGTCATCGCCAGCGCCCACGAGCGTGCTGACGCTGCCGTCGGGCGCAATGGCGCGGATGGCGTTCTGGCCGAAATCGGCGACCAAGATGGTGCCGTCGGCCTTCATGGCAACGCCTTGAGGCGAGCCGAGCGCGAGGCCAGCGGCGTCTCCAGCGGCTCCGTCGCCTGTGAGCGGCGTCACCTCGCCTTCGGGAGAAACGCGCAGGAGAGCGCCGCCCGTGCCGCGGACTTCCTCGTCTTCGGTGACGATGACGCTACCGTCGGGAGCGGCAAACACGCCATCGGGCGTGCCGAGCGTGGCGTCGCCTGCCGGGCGGGTGGTGACGAGCGCGACGTTTTCAGCGCTTCGGTCATCGCCCGAGCCGAAATAGATCTTGCCCGTGCCCGGGTCGAAGGCGTGCAGCACGTCGAGGCCCAGGCCGCCGAGTTCGTAGCCGCTGGCGTCCCAGGCGCCGAGCGTGAGCGAGAAGCGCCGCGACAGGGCCGCTTCGACTGTCAGCGCGCCGTCCATGTCGGCGTTTTTGATTTTCACCTGCGAAGTGCTGCCGAAAGTCTCGGCGGGACGCAGCTCGCCGTCGTACACGTAGCTGAGCGTGACGCGCGCCCGCTGCTGGCCCTGGACGGTACGACCAAAAGAGTCTTTGCCATCCCAGTCGAAGGTGGCGTGCTGGGCGGGGGTCGCATCGAAGCTCGCGCGCAGGGTCTGGCCGGCGATTCGCACCTTGACGCTCACGCGCTTGAGGCCCTCGGGCACCGATTCACCGATGACCGGGAAGTCGATGTGAAACCCGTTTCGGAACTGCGTCGTGCGGTCCGATTGGTAGCGAAGCGAGTAGGGCGTGCCGGCGAGACCAAGACCGAACGCCTGCGACAGAGCCTGACGTTCGACGAGCAGCGAGCCGTGCCGAGTCGGCTCGTCAATGGAGCGCACGCTGGCCGGAGCGAGCGGCGCTTCAGCTGTGAGCGGTGCCGAGACCGGGATTTTGATGTCTTGCGGCGAGAAGTGCTCGACCGAGAGGTGCCAGAGCTTGTCGCCAGGTGAGTAGCGGCGTGCGAGTTCACGGCGCGTGCCGTGAAGAATGTGCAAGGCGGCGAGGGTATCGTCGTCGTCAGCTTGGCCGTCGCCGTCCGTATCGACGGAGGCTTCGTCACCCGCGACGTCGATGATCTGGATCACGCGGCCGGCGCCTTCTGGCTGCCAGTCGCCCTTGCCGCGCTGGTAGTAGCCAAGGGGCACGGGGCTGCCGACGGGCAAGCCGAGGAAGTTTTCGACGAGCAGCGAGACGGGGTCCGAGAACTGCACAGTGGTGGCACCGAGGGCCTGCGCTTCATCGATGGTCGCTTCGACACCCCAGCTGAGCCCGCCCGCGTGGGGCGCCGTGCCAGCTGAAAAACGCGCCGGCTCGTCGAGGTCGTCTGCGGCGGGCCTTTCGAACGGGTACTCAGCGAGCCGCACGTGCAGCTCGCCAAGCGCTTGCTCCGAGCCATCCGGGAGCCTGGCAGTGGCCTTGGTGCCCGAGACGAACACCGCGACTGGCCGGCGCTTTCCGAAGTCGTCTTCGACAACGTCACCTTCGGCTGCCTGCTCGCCGCTGGCGTCAACCGCGACGCGCGTCACGGCCTTCCCCTCTTCGACGAGCCCCACCTCGGGCGCACTTTCGTAGCTCTGCCAGTCGGGCCGCACGGCGCGCTCGGCCGTGAGGAAGCCGTCGCGCGACATGGAGAGGAGTAGCTGCGAGCCGCCGTTCACGGCCAGATCGAACAGGCCATCCGGGCGCGTCACCGTGTAGCCCCATTTCGGCTGGCCCGCGACCTCGACCTTCACGCCGCCGAGCGGCTCTCCCGACCGGCCGACGACGCGGCCACGCACGATAGCAATCCGCTTTCTCTCGAACCTCTTGCTCGACGTGCCTTTCTGCACCGGGTCTTTGCCGGAAAACAGAAACTGCGCGGCTTCCCAGACCGTGGTCGCGACGGTGCGGTCGAGCGGCGGCGCTAGCTCGCAGGCCTTGCCCGCCACTCGACAATCCAGATCTTCGCAGTCCGCGAAGCCGTCGCCGTCGTTGTCGGCGCCGTCTTTGCAGTCGGTTTCGACCGGAGTTTCTTGGCCTTGCCCCTTGGGGCTACCGCCCTTGTTGCCGCAGGCGGCGACAGTAAGGAGAGCGGACGCGAGGAGCAGCAAGCGCGGGCGCGCAAATGAGCGAGTGAGAGGTGCCATTGCTGCCCCGTCGGCCAGTGCTTGAGCGGCGGGCTAAGAAAGTGTTCGAGGGCTCACTTTTTCGGCGCCCCTCTTGTTTGGACTAGGCGCGAGCGATTTCTGGCCCGCGGCGGTGGGGGCTGGCCGACGAGGAGACATGCAGCGCGTCGTCGATGGCTCGGCCAACCGGCCCTTTGCAAACGATCTGCGCGGAAGCGTGACGGTTGAGTACACCGTGCTGCTGGTGCTGGTCGCGCTTGGCGCGGGGGCAGCGGTGGTCGCGCTCGGGCCGCCGCTCGCCCGGATGTTTCTGGCGCAGCAGACGTGGCTATCGCTCGGGGTGCCTTGAGGCACCTTGGCGAAAGTTCATTTTTAGAGCCCGCGCTCGGCGCGACTGGCCGACAGGGTTTTAGAAGCTGACTCCTCACTTCCAGTCCGAAACGAAAGGCAAACTCATGGTCATTTGTGTCCCCGCTCGTCAAACCCCGAAGAAGCACCCCTCTCTCGCTCGCGACGAGCGAGGCTTGTCCACAGTCGAGTACGTCATTCTGCTGGTGCTCGTCGCGGTCGCCGGCATCGTCGCGTGGAACAACATCGGCGGCACGGTCGTCTCGAAGATCACAGGCTCCGACGACAAGCTCAAGGCGATGGGCACGGACAAGAAGTAGTCGCTCCGAAGACCCGAAATCCGAAAGATCGCCATGACTGAAACCAGCTTGTTCTTGGGCGCGGCCGTGGCGGTCAGCGTGATTGCGGGAGCCATCGACGCGCGCACCGGCCGAATCCCCAACTGGCTCACGCTGCCAGCGCTCGCGCTAGGCCTTGGCGGGAACGCGCTTCGTGGGGGGCTCGGAGGACTCGGCGGCTCCGTGCTCGGTGTGCTGGTGTCGGGTGCCGTGCCGTGGCTCCTGTATCGGTCGACGAAAGGGGCCGGCATCGGCGGCGGTGACGTGAAGCTGTTCGCGGCGCTGGGCGCGCTTCTCGGCGGCGCCGCAGCGCTTGAGCTTGAGTTTCTGTCGTTCGGGCTGCTCGCAGTGTTTGCCCTCGTGCGGCTCGCATTCTTGGGGCGACTCTTCGCTGTGCTTGGCAACGTGGCGCGCTTGATTGTCGGCCCGTTCATCCCAGCGCTCCGAAGAGCGCCAGGCGCGGCCGACGCCCATTTCGAAATGCGCATGGGCCCGGCCATAGCGCTAGCGACGCTCTCGGTCGCGCTTGCCGACTATTTGCGGAGCGCGCTGTCATGGCTCGCCTGACGCGGTGCGTGTTCGGGCGCGACGTGCGCGGGGTAGTGTACGTCGAATTCTTGCTGGCGTTCTTTCCGTTGTTCCTGCTGTTTTTGGGAATTTGTCAGCTGGCGCTCTTGGCGTCGGCGCGGCTCGTGGTGCAGCACGCCGCGCAAGCAGCGGTGCGCTCGGCGGTTGTGATTCTGGATGAAGAGCCCAAGGCGTTCGGCGACGCACCGCGCGGCGACCTGTCGCGGGGGCGCGGCGGGACTACCACGGAAGCGGTGCTGAGCGGGCTGGGGGTGAATGTGGCCGGCTCCGAGCACGCGCTGCCGGGCGCAAGTCCCGGCGGCCTCTTCTCAAACGCCTTGGCGCAGGTGACGGCCGAGCTCGGCAAGCGGCAGTCGGGGGCGCGCATGGCCGCGATCCGAGCGGCGGCTTACTTGCCGCTCCTGGCGCTGTCGCCGCGCCCCGGCGCGCTCCAGGGACCGGCGGCGCAAAGCCTCGGCGAGAGCTTGCCGGATGATTTCGCCAACCGAATGCAGTTCGGACTCGATTTCCTGCGTGCGGCCTCGGTGGTGACGGTGCACGACGCGCCCGAGAGTGAAGCGCTTGCCGTCGAGCCGGTCGATTCGCACGCGCCCGTCACGGTGAGGGTCACCTACTTGTTTCCGTGCGGCGTACCCGTGGCACGCATGCTCGCCTGCAAGACGCTCGAAGCCCTATTGACCGACGCGCCGCTCGGCGTCGGGCTGCCGACGATGACGCCGCGCTCGCGTTCGGGGCTTGCCAAGCGCCTGGCCCTGTCGGAAGCGCCCGGCGGGCTCGACGCGCTGGCAGAGGGTAGCGCGCGCTTCGTCGTGCTCACGGCTGAAGCGACGCTTCCCAATCAGGGCGCGAACTACCACCAAGACAAGGCAGCGCCGTGACGCAAGCCAGGACCGACGAACGCGGCGCCATCACCGTCATCGCGGTCTTCCTGGCCATTTTCGCGATCGCGATCCTGTACACGGTCGTTGGTACAGCCGAGGTCATTCTAGCTCGCGAACGCCTTCAAGATGCCGCGGACGTGGCAGCGCTCTCGAGCGCCGTGATGCACGCGCGCTCCATGAACTTGCTCGTGCTCATCAACCTGGTGATGGCGGCGCTGCTCGCGGTGCTCGTCACCATCAAGCTCGTGGAGAGCCTGGCCATCATCGGCATCGCGATAGCCGGGGCGCTTGCCTGGCCCACGGCCGGCGCGACCCTGGCGGCGATCCCGCCGCTTCAGTCGGTGCAGCAGACGATGCATTCGACCTATGGGGACGTGAAAGATCCGGTCTACCAGGCGCTCGAAGCCTTGCACGACGTTTCGGGCGTGGTGGCGAAGGTGACGCCGACCGCCGCAGCGGTCATGGCGTCGGGCGAGCTCGCGCGATTTGGAAAGCCGCCTGTGGTGGGCGGGGTCGCGGTAGGGACGCGGATGACACTTCCCGTGTCCGACGGCTTGTTCGACGACCTCTGCCGCAAGGCGGGCGGCATGCCGGTAATGCTGGCTCGGACCGGGCTCGAGTCAGCCGGCATCCCTGCATTGCCGCAGCTCATGGGCGTGCTTCAGTCACCGATGGAGTCGCTGGCGGGGGAATTCTCAGATTATTTCTGTGGAGAAAGTGACGGCAGCGGCGATAAAAGTAGCGGCGGCCCGAGTCACCGCCAGAAGCTCCAGCGCTCATATCCGCAGATCGAAACCGAAGCGTCGCGGGCCTGCGCTGCCGGCGAAGGCCTCCAGGGCGTGGGCGGTCCGCCTCGCCAGGTGACGAATCCTGCTTGCGATCAGAGCCTTGCGGAGGAAGAGGCCGGCAAGGCGGATGCTCAGACGGGCGGTTGCCCTCAAGGCCGCGACTGCTCGCTCGACGGGCCGTACGAGACGCGCGTGCAAGCCGCGCGCGAGCAATGCGACCCGCTTGTCGCTCCGCGGCCCTTTGCCTACTGGTACCAAACGCGAAAAGGTGTCGTGAGCTACCAATGGACGGGCGTGTTCTGGAAGCGGGGCGAGCCAAGCTATGCGCGCCCGGAGCGCCGTGGCGGCGATCCGAGTCGCGATCCGGGCGAATTCGCGCCGCCGTGCGGGCCGAAGGACGTCGGCCCCTCGGTGGCGGTGGGGTACCGAAGGCGCGCCCACCTCAGCCTCGCCCGCGACATCAACCCGGTGTGCTCGACCGAAGAGATGCCGGAGGTGCCCACCCTGCTGCCGGCGCGCGGGACGGGGATCGAGGTGTCGCTCACGGAAGTGACTAACATTCTGGGTTGCCGGCGTGAGGTCGAAGAAGATATTCCGATCGAAACTGGCGATAGCGCCGACCGTGACGGCAGCAACGGCAAAGCGCCGAAGGTATTGGAGTCAGGCGTCGAGCTGGGGGACGAGAACTTTCAGATCCGTGCGCTGGTGCAGGGCGAGGCTGCAGGGCGAGAAGCATCGAGCATCGTGCGCTTGGCCTTGTGGGATGCCGAGGACACGAAAAACCCGGTCGGTAAGCTCGGGCGTTTTGGGAGCTTTTCAGTCGCGGGAGCCGAGTACTTCTACGATGGCGACCACGGCGACGAGCACGACCGCACAGCTTGGATGTGGAACATGAAGTGGCGTGCGCGCCTCCGGCGGTTTGCCCTCCCCGAGAGCGACGCCGGTAACGTGCTCCGAAAGGCCTGCGACGTCGCCCTCGCACCCAGCGCTTGTTCATCCATCTTTGAGCTCGGCGACGCGCGACGCTCGCTGTTTCTCCATTAGCGGAGCCGCCTCATGAAACTCACAACAGGTGCTCAGAGACTCTCGCGACAGCGCGCCCAGCGCGGCGCCGCGACGGTCGAAGCCGTCATCGCGTTTCCGGTGTTCGTGATTGTCTTTCTCGCGCTCACATACATGCGCGACCAGGCCCTAGCAACGCAAGCGGCCGAGCAGCAGGCTCGAACCTGCGCCTGGCTCTACTCGGCGAAAAACTGCGAAGGTGAAATCCCGGCAGGCTGCGCTGGCGTGCTCGGCGACCCCCACACGCCTGACCTCCCCGATCCGGACGTGGGCGGCGCGCTCGACGAGGGACTGTCAGGACTCAAGCAGGGCGGTAGTGGCGGCGATCTGGTTTCAGGGGTCGTTAGTCAGCTGCTCGGGCCCATGCTGCTAGCGGCCTTCGGGCGCGAGGTGGACGCGGAGGCTACTCGCACCGTGGAGCGTTCGACGCTCTTTGGCGAAGGGCAGAAGGTCGTGCAGGGGCGCTACCACTTGGCGTGTAACCTCACACCGACGACTCCCGAAGACGTGGCCAAAGGCGCCTGGGCGAAGCTCGTCCCGTGGTGAGTGGAGAAGGACCATGATGCGACTTGTCAAGCGCCTCGCAACGAATGCTAGGGCCTTCGGACGTGCGGCGTTCGTGCTGGGGCTGCTGCTCGCGAGCTGCATCACTTTCACTTGGCGCTCGGCAGAAGCGCGGCTCGGTGAGGTGCTGCTCGGGTTTGGGGACGAGCTGGCGCAATGGCAAGGCGGACGAGCGCAATCGGTGCCGAGTGCGCTTTCGATCAACGGACTTCAACTGAAGGTGGTCACGCTCACGACAGGGCTGAGCGTCCGCGAGACGCTCGACCATTTCGAAGGCCTGTGTCGCGCCCGCAGTGGCGTGAAAATTCCCACGAGCGCGGCGCTGACTCCCGCGACCGCCGCGGGCGGCGTCTTTCGCCAAACCGCGGAGCGCCAAGGCGTGCTCGCGTGCCTCGACACCGGAAAGCCGCTCGACCTAGGCGAGCTTTCAACCCGGCTCTCCCGCGTTGCAGCGGAGGGCGACCTGAAGGCGCTCGGCGAGCTTCGGTACTTCCTAGCGCGCCGCTCCGGTGACCAAACGACGCTGCTGGCGCTTTGGACCGAGGGCCCGGCGCCGCTCCGCGGACTCTTTCCAAAAACCGGCGACGCGCCCGGTATCGATCCAGGAGCGTTCCCTCGCTTGCCCAGCGCTCGGCGTCTACTGTCTGCGCGCGAGCACGGCCAGCCCTACGGCTTGACGCTGTACGAGACGCAGCAGCCCGCGGCCGGCGTGGAGGCGTGGTACCAGCTGAGACTGCGAGCGAGCGGCTGGGCGGTCGAGAAAGCCGACGGCAGCATCACGGCCCGGCGTGGTGACCGGACGGTCGTGGTGCGCGCTCGGGCCGGCAGAGGCGGGCTGACCGTGGCGAGCGTTGCGGAGCTCGGGTAGCGCGAAAGCCGAAGGTCACGGCGCGCGAGGTGCGCGGGAACGCGGGTCTTCTGATTTCTAGCCCGCAGCGCCGACGGCTGGCCGACGAGGACTTGAAAGCTTGGGCGCTCGGCCCGGGCTCGAAGGGATCCCCGAATGAAACGCTCTTGGCTCATCGCCACGGCTGCGGCCGCGCTCGGCACAGCGCTTCTTGGCCACCTGTACTTGCAGAAGCTGGAGTCGGAAGTGTCCGGCGGGCCCAAGGTCGGCGTGCTGGTCACGAGCGAGGACGTGCCGGTGGGCGGGGTGATTTCGGAGAAGCGGCTGGCCGTGCGCGACATTCCGCAGGCTTACGTCGAGACGCGCCATGTGCGCGCCGCGGACGCCAAGAAGGTGGTCGGGACGCGCGTGGCCGGTGGCCTGAAGGCGGGCGAGTTGCTGCTCTGGACAGATCTCGAAAAGTTCCAGAATCACACGCGAGTGTTGTCGGGACTCGTGCAGTCGGGCTCTCGCGCCGTGGCGATGGATGGCCGCATGGCGGACTTCGATGGTCTGCTTCGCCCCGGCGACCGTGTGGACGTGCTGCTCACGCAGGGCGGGAAAGATTCCGGTGGCTCGACCCTCACACTGCTCCAAAACCTGCTGGTCCTCTCGGTCGGCGGCTCGACGGTCCGCACCGATGGCGACGATGACAGCTCGAAAGTCGGGCGCGGCGATTCAGTGACACTGAGCGTCACCGTCCAGCAAGCGCAGGTGCTCACGCAGGCGCGCGAGCGCGGGCGACTCACGCTGTCGCTTCGCAGCGCAGGTGACATCACACTGGTCGAAGGCGTGGCGGAGACCACAGCGCGCGATCTGGTGGCCGGGGAAGCACCCACCAAGAAACCCATAAGCAGCGGCCGGAAGGAGGCGATTGAGCATGTTCGTTGAGCCACTTCGATTGGCGTTGGGGACACGGCTGATTGCTACCGCCCTCGCTCTGACCTCGCTGCTGGCTCCGGTGGGGGCTCGGGCACAGCCGACCAGCTCAAGGGCAGGCGCGGCGACGTCGAGCGCGGAGCCCCGCGTCGAAGACATCGTGCTGCAGGTCGGTGAGCAGCGAGTCATCCCGGCTGAGAATGTCCGGAGCTATTCTGAAGGTGGCAAGGGCGTCGTCGATGTGAGGCTGACGAAGGACGCCTCGCAGTTTGTCGTTGTCGCGCTCACTGAAGGCTCGGCAACGCTGCTTTTTTTGATGATGGACGGCTCGGAGCGCCACTACAATATCCAAGTCATCGACAAGAACGCCCCCAAGCGCCGCGGGCGAGCGGGAGCAGGGGCCGTCGAGGCGCGCGACAACATTCGGCTCGACTTCTACTTCGTGCAGCTCAGCCGCAACTACGCGCATCAGATCGGAGTCGGCTTTCCCAGCTCGATCGCCCCGACGTTCGGAGCGACGTTCAACGTGCCGGCGGGCCAGCTCGAATCGGCCACGGCCGTGATCAGTAGCCAGGCGCTGCCGCGGCTCGATATGGCGCAGTCATCGGGCTGGGCGAAGATCCAAAGGCAGGCGGCGGTGGTGACCGCCAACGGCGAGAAAGCGACCTTTTCGGGTGGCGGCGAGGTGAACGTGCTGGTGCAGACGGCGCTCACGAGCGGCGTGCAGAAGATTGCGTTTGGCTCGGTCATCGAAACCGAGCCGAGCTACGACTCGCAGACGGGAAGAATCGAGCTCCGGCTTCACGCCGACATTTCCGAGCTCGATAGCGACCGCGGAACAGGCGTCCCAGGGCGCACGACTGCGGGCCTCGACACCATCGTGAACCTCGAGCTCGGTCAGTCATTGATTCTTGCCGGTCTCACGGCCCGGAGCGAGCGCCGCTCGAAGTCCGGGTTCCCCGGCCTTTCTCAAATACCGATTTTCGGCGTGCTTTTCGGCAGCCATTCGCAGGCGGAAGAGGAGAGCGAAAACGTGGTCATCATCGTGCCGAGTGTGGTGGACGCCGTGTCGATGGAGGATCGGCGCCGTCTCGACGACGCGCTTCGGGCGTACACTGAGTTTTCTGGAAACCTCGAGAAAGTCGACTTGTTGCCGGCTGCCAAGGGCCGGCGCCCTACGGTCACGCCTGCTCCGGCCGCGCCTGCTTCCGGAGTTAGCCGCCCATGACCGGCAGTCTCCGACTCCTGGTGATTGGTCAAAGTGTCGGCCACGCGGAGCTGTCGTTTCCGCTCGACCGCACCATCACGATTGGTCGCGACGATAGCGTCGATGTTCCGCTTCCCGCGACCAACGTTTCCCGAAAGCACGTGACGGTCGCTTGGTCGCCGGAGGGCATAGTCGTCACCGACACTTCGTCGAACGGCACGCTGGTCGATGGGAAAATCCTGAAGGGCGAGACGCGCGTGGTCGGCGAGACCACGACGCTCATGATAGGTCTCTTTCGAGTAAAAATTCGACGCGAAGGGCCGAAAATGGGCCAACGGGTCCTGTCCGTGGTGCAGAGCCAGCGGCCCGACCCGGAACGCGCACGCGCCGCTACCGAGCCGCCCGCTGCCCTGCCGCCCGGCGCGCCGGCAGCGCCGCCGTCTCCGGCGGCCGACAGGACAGAGCAGCTCTCCAGCGCGGCCTTTCGACGCAGCATCCATCGCCAGCTGCTCGAACACCTCGACCTCCCGAGTCTCGAACGAGGCGCCATCGCGGCGCCTGCCATGAGAGCGGACGTGGAGACGGCGCTCCGGCGAATTGTTCACGGGCTTGGCGAAGGCGGCCCGACTGGCGAAGAAGCTGACACGCTGGTGCGCGAACTCGCGGACGAAGCGCTCGGGCTCGGACCACTCGAGCGGCTGCTCAACGACCCGGAGGTGAGCGAAATCATGGTGGTCGATCCGAAAACCATCTTCGTCGAGCGGCGCGGCAAGATGGAGCTAACGGGCCTCGCCTTCACGGACGACGACTCGGTGCGCGGCGTCATCGAACGCATCGTCACGCCCCTCGGTCGGCGCATCGACGAATCGACGCCGCTCGTCGACGCACGGCTCAAGGACGGCTCGCGCGTCAACGCGGTGATTCCGCCGCTCGCGCTTCGGGGCGCGTGCATCACCATCCGCAAGTTTTCTAAGGTGCCGCTCCGCATGGCAGATCTGGAGCGCTTCGGCTCCTTAAGCCCTGAAATGGCGCGGTTTCTCGAGAATTCCGTGCAGGTGCGGAAAAACATCGTCATTTCGGGCGGCACCGGCAGCGGCAAAACGACGCTGCTCAACGTGCTGTCATCGGCCATTCCCTCCCATGAGCGGGTCGTGACGATCGAAGACGCGGCGGAGCTTCAGCTCGGGCAGCCGCATGTGGTCTCGCTCGAGGCCCGTCCGCCGAACCTCGAAGGCAAAGGCGAGTACTCGATTCGCGACTTGGTCAAGAATGCGCTCCGAATGCGGCCCGATCGCATCGTGGTTGGCGAGTGCCGCGGCGGGGAGGCGCTCGACATGCTGACCGCCATGAACACTGGTCACGAGGGCTCGCTCACCACGACTCACGCCAATAGCCCGCGCGAGGCCGTGCAACGCATCGAAACGCTGTGCCTGATGGCAGGTCTCGATCTGCCCATCCGAGCAATTCGGCAGCAAATCGCGTCGAGCATTCACGTCGTCGTGCAGCAGTCGCGCTTCTCCGATGGGTCGCGGCGCGTGACCAGCATTGCCGAGGTCGTGGGCATCAACGACGACGGCGACGTCGAGCTTTGCGAGATCTATGGCTTTCGGGTGAAGAGTACGGGTCTCGGCAGGAAGGTCGATGGTGAATTCGTCGCCAGCGGCTACCTGCCGTCGTTCTTGGACCAGTTCATCGTGCACGGCCTATTGAGTGAGGAGACTTCCTCGTGACCACGACGCTACCCGCGTTCTGGCTGGGGCGTTTGACCCTCGGGGGCATGCTGGTGCTGCTACTGCTCGGCGGCGCGGGTCTGTTTGGGAGGCCCGAGAGCGCAGGCCGTCGCGCGGCGTGGCGCTACACGAGCGCGCTCGGCCGCAAGCTCAAGTTCTTGCGCGTCAAGCTGACTGGCGCTCAGATCCTTGGCGGACAAGCCACGATCGTGGCGGGTGCGACGCTACTGGCACTCGGGACGGGTCGGCTCGTCGTCTTGGTCGTGGTGCCGCTGGTCGCACTCTTGCCCCAGTCGCTCATCGAACGGCGGGTCGCTGAGCGGGTGACGCGCATCGAGGCGCAAATCGAGCCCTGGCTCGTCGCCATCGCCAACGCGCTCAAGGCCAGCCCCTCGCTGGGCGAAGCGATCGCGAGCAGCACCACCGTCGTGGCGCCACCCATGAGCGAGGAAGTGGAGACGCTCGTAAAGGAATCGGAGCTTGGCACTCCTCTCGACCAGGCCCTCGACATGTTGGCGGAGCGGGTGCCGACCCGCACGCTTGAGGGCACCGTTTTGGCGCTCAAGGTGGCACGCCGCAGCGGCGGTGACTTCTCGACCCTGCTCGAGAACGCTGCTGCAGCTTTACGCGAGCTCGCCCGGCTTGAGGGTGTGGTCCGCACCAAGACGGCCGAGGGCAAAGCGCAAGCGTGGGTCATCGGCGTCATTCCCATCCCGATGGTGCTTGGCATCCAATCGATCGACCCGAAGTTCTTTGCGCCGCTCGTCGCGAGCTTCGTCGGGCAGCTGATCATTGCCGGTGCCGTAACTCTGTGGCTCGCGGCCATTGTTCTGGCCAGGAAAATCCTGGCGGTAGATGTGTGAGGAAGCCATGCTGATGTTTTTCCGCGCAGGTGCTTTGGGACTCGCCACCCTGACGGCGACCAGCCTCGTGCTGCTGTTTTCATGCGTGCCGATCCCCGCAGCCCCGACCCTGGGGCGCCGCGGCAAGGAACGGCGCAAGGCCATCGCTCTTGGGAGCGCTTTTGCGACGGTCGAGCCTCTCGTGCGGTTCGTCGCGGGCATGGTCTCGCTGCGCTCGCTCGGCCGCTTTCGGGAGCAGCAGGAGCTCGAGCTGAAGCGAGCCGCCTATCCCATGGGCCTAACGCCGGACGAGTACAGCGCGCTCTGCTTGCTGTCGGCCGCCGCGCTCGGTCTAGTCGGCGCCGGTGTCGTGGCCTACCAGCGCTTCTCGCCGTGGTGGGTCGTGGCAGGCTTGGCCTTGGGTTTGGCGCTGCCGACGCTGCACCTGCGCGAGCTCACTCGGCAGCGCGCTAAGGAAATCACGCGCGGGCTACCGCACGCGATCGAGATTTGTGCGCTCTGCATGGGCGCGGGGCTCGACTTCCCCGGTGCGATTCGGCTCGTGGCGGGTTCTGGCAGCCGCGGCACTCTCGGTCGAGAATTTCGTGCGATTCTCGAGGAGCTGGAGCTGGGGCACACGCGGCGCGAAGCCTTGCAAAGCTTCGCGGAGCGGGTGCCGGCGACCTCGGTCCGCGACTTCGTGGCGGCCGTCGTGCAGGCCGAACAAAAGGGCAATCCGCTCGCTCAAGTCATTCAAATTCAGGGGCGCTTGCTGAGCCAGCAGCGGAGCGTGGCGGCTGAAGAGGCGGCCGCGCGCGCGGGCGTCTTGATGATGGGGCCGATGATGCTGCTGGTCTGCGCCATCTTGGCGCTGCTGCTCGGGCCGTTTTTCGCCAAGGGGATCGCGTTCTAGCCATGTCATCGACCACGAAGACGAAAACGAGCCCGCTCGTGCCGATAGCTGGGCTCTTGGTGCTGCTCTGCGCGGGACTGGCCACGCTCAAGCGCGGACCCGCGCTCGACTCGGCAGCAGACGAGATACAAGCGCCTGCGCTCACGCCGGCTGAGGCGCCGCGCTGCTCCGTGGTAGGCCCCGCGCCTGTGCTCGATCACGCACGCGAGGCCGAGCACGAAGCTCTGGCAAAGCGCGAGCAGTTTCCGTTTGAGCCCGCTGACGGCGTGGCCGCGCTCCGGCTCTTTGCGGAAGCATCCGCTTGCTTTGCCGACGGCGACGACTCCACCGGCCGCGACCGAACGCTGGCTGCACTTCGCGACTGGGAGGCGGTCGTCAGCGAGCGCTACGCAGCACTCAGGCTGCGGCTTCAAGTCGCGCAAACCCAGCACCGCGACGCCGACGCGCTCGAGACCGTGCGCGAGCTCGAGCGACTGCTTCAGGGCCGGAGCGGGCCCTACCTCGACTGGCTGGCGGAGCTCCGCGAGCCCTTGGAGCGGCAAGCGGGTGCCGATGGGACGGGTTCACGGGCGCGGTGACCGGCGCGTGATTTTCTCGAAAGTTAGCCCGCGGCGCTCGCGGGTGACCGACGTGGGAAATGAAGGCCGCCTTTTCGGTCCTTCCTGGACCAACGATGCGACCCGCCCAATTTGCTCCGCTTCTACTACTCGCCTGCTCGACGGTCGCTTGCGCGTCAGGGACTGCGCCGCCCGCGGTCGTCCGGCCGCTCGACCCCGCGGCGGAGCGGGCGCGTGACGCCGACGACCTCGCTCGGAAGGGCAAGGCAGCTGCCCTGGCCGGCGACAGCGTGCGGGCCGAGCAGTACCTGACCCTCGCCATCGAGCGCGGCGCGAGCCGGCGCGAACTGCTGCCCACGCTGCTTTCAGTGTGTCTCGCGAGCTCGCGACTCCGCGCGGCCCTGAACCACGCGCGCGCCTACCTTCAAGACAACCCCGAAGACGACCAGCTGCGCTACCTGGTGGCGTCGCTTCACCTGAGCCTCGGCCAGCCGGAGGAAGCTCGGCAAGCGCTCGAGCTGCTCCTCCGGCGTCGCCCGGAGAGCGCGGATGCGCACTACCTGTTCGCTGTTCTCGACGCCGAGAAGGACCCGGACAATGCCCGCGACCACCTCAGGACTTGTCTCGCGCTCGAGCCGCACGGTAGGCATGCGGCCGAAGCCCGGAGCCGGTTAGCCGAGCTACTCATCCGGCAAGAGTCCCGCGGCGCGGCGCGTGCGCGCTCCGACGACGCGTTTCGTGAGCGCGGGCCACGCGAGCCTGAGGGCTTTCAGCCGAGCGAGGGGCAAACCTGGCGCGACGTGCGCCTTCCCCGGACCGCCGACGCGACGGTAGTGCCGAGTGGAGACGGGCGATGATTCCTGCCAAGCTCTTCGAGAGCACGCTTCGCGGTTTTCTGTCGCCCGTTCTGCCGCTCCTCGACGACGCCACGGTGACCGAGGTGCTGATCAATGGACCCGGTGAAATCTTCGTCGAACGCAAGGGCCAGCTCACGAAAACGCCGCTCCGGTTCGACTCAAGCGACAAGCTGCTATCGGCGCTCCGGGTCATTGCGCAATACGTGGGTCGGCCGTTTGACGTGGACCACCCGATCCTCGAGGGGCGGCTACCCGATGGGTCGCGCGTCGAGGCCCTCTTGCCGCCCATCGCGCCGGACGGTCCATCCGTCGCGATCCGGCGCTTCTCGAAAGACCGCCTCACGCTCGGCCGCCTCCTGGAACTCGGCGCGCTCACGGCCGACGCTGCCGAAGTCCTGCGCGTGCTGGTCGAATGCAAACGGAACGTCGTCGTTGCGGGCGGCACGGGCAGCGGAAAAACGTCGCTGCTCAACGCCCTCTCGGCCCTGATTCCTTCGGGCGAGCGCATCGTCGTCATCGAAGACGCGCGCGAGCTTCAGCTTCAAGGTGAGCACGTGGTGCAGCTCGAAGCGCGCCCTGCCGATAGTCGCGGGAAGGGGCAAGTCAGCATTCGTGACATTTTCAAGGCAACGCTGCGCTTGCGCCCCGATCGGATCGTGCTCGGCGAGATCCGCGGCGGGGAAGCCCTCGATCTGGTGCAAGCCATGACGTCAGGCCACGGCGGGTGTCTCACGACGGTGCACGCCAGCTACCCCATCGATGCCATGCACCGTCTCGAAACGATGGCGCTCATGGGCGGTGTCGAACTCCCGCTCATGGCTCTTCGCTCTCAGCTCGCCGCGGCCGTCGACATCGTGGTCCAGACCGCGCGTCTGCGGAGCGGGCGACGCCTCATCACGCACGTGACCGAGGTCGTCGGCGTCGACCCAGGGCGCGGCTATCAGCTGAAAGACCTGCTGCTGGCGCTACCTTCGCCGAAGCCTGATGGATCGAGCGAGCAAGTGCTCGAGCCCACGGGCGTTCTTCCTGACTGCCTGCCCGCGCTACGCGCGCACGGTCTTGACCTTCCTCTGAACCTGCTCGAAGCTGCACGCCGCGCGCGTGGCGGTTGACGGCTGCCTGGATGCTGCCCGTGGAGATTTCCATGTCTGAACTTGCACTTCAAACGTCGCTGTGGCTCGAGGTTTCTTTCGCTGACCGCAGCTGGCTGTTCGAACTCAAGTCTGGCGAAGACCGAGCGGTCGTGGTCGGCTCCAACGTCAACGCCGACGTGCTCGTTGTGCGTCCCGGAGTTGGCTCGACGCACTTCCATTTCGAACGGGAGGACGACGCGATCTTGCTGGTGCCCGGCTACCGTGCCGCCCTGCGTGTCAATTCACTGCGAGCAGTCGACCCGGTCGTGCTTCCTGAGCGGGCGACCATTGAGCTTCTGAACCTCTCGCTCCAAGTCGTGACTCACGTTAAAAAGCCGGAGCACCTTCGCATCACGGAGCCGCCTCCCTCGCCGTCCCAGCTCGCCCCGCGCGACTATTTTGAGAATCTGCCCGACGAAACGGAGCCCACCGGTTTCACGCTCGCGCCGAGCTCGACAACCGTGCTGCGCTACGACTTCGATACGGTTGAGGCGCCGCGCCCAACTTTTGACACCGAGCCGCTGCCGCGAGTCGCGTTCGAGCCCGACGGGGCGAATCCCGTGGAGCTGCCGCGGACTCCGACCGCCCCGTCTGGGTCGCCGAGGCCAGACTACGCGCCGCTTGGCCCTCAGGGAACGGTGATGCTCGTCGTCCCAAATCTCGACGGAGAAGCACCGAAGGCCCACTCGGCGGCCACGACCAGGCC
>JBBSAB010000011.1:0-134831 GCA_038252755.1 Polyangiales bacterium
CGGTCGCAGCGGTCGCGCACGGCCTGATTGTAACGGCCGGTCATCTGCAACACGTCGTCCTTCGGCTCGTTCGGCGGGAAGAAGACGAAGCGCGACGCCTCGGCGCGGGAGCGCTCGGCCTGGCCCGGGTTGAGCGCGATGCCGCCGATGCCCAAGCCGAAGCCGAGCCCGACAGTGAGGCCGCCACCAATGGCGCGGGCGCCGTCGATCTTCTGCTGCTGGCCCCCGGTTTGGCTGGGCACGTTGCTAAAGGCGCTGACGAACAAGATCGTGCCGACCGCGACCGCGATCGCGCTGACGACGCCGAGGCCGCCCGCGACCATCTGCTTGGTGTCGTGACTGCGCACGGCGTCGGAGTGGCGGACGAAGGTCGGGCCGCCGCCCATGTCGTCGCTCAGACTGGGGATCGAGACCGGGCGTGATTCGCCGATGCGGTACAGGCCGACGCCGTCGTCGCGCGTCTCGGAATGGATGCCGTGCTTGTCGACGAACTCGGCGCGGGTTGGCGAAACCACCAACCAATCCTGCTTTTCGCATTCCGACTTGGCGACGCCGGCGGCGGTGGGAAAGTCGCCGTCCATGCGGTGGACGGTCGTGGCACAGCCGCTAGCAAAAGTGAGCAACACAAGGGCAGAAACGCCACGCATGAATCCAGTCCGGTACCATGCCGGCCGGAAGGAGTCACCGGCAGCCTGACGGCGCCCGCACGCTGTCCCGTATCGGCGATGCCTCGCCTCGGCGCTTTATGGAGCCCGCAGGCCGTTGATCGAAACTTCGCTGCGAAATTCGCGGATCTTGCGCACCAGATCCTCGCGCGCCGACCACGGCAGCACGTTCCCGCGCGGCGTTGCGTACTCCAGGTACAGGTTGCCGTCGGTCGACACTAGCTCCGACAGCGGCTGGCCGGCCTCGTGCGCGCTGTCTTGCAGGAAGCGATCGAGATCGGCATCGGCGACCAGCAGGTCGTCGAGCAAGTTCATCAGCGGCCGCTCGCCGGGTGTGTTCGCTAACACCGCGGGGTGGGCTTCGAGCTCGAGGACGCGCGATTCGGAGGCGACCAGCGGGTCCATCGACGCGACCAAGATGCCCTGGCCGCCGCCGTAGAACAGCGCGACATGTGGGAACACGCTGCGTAGCGTGTGCACGACCGTCGCGAAGTCTTTGCGGCGCACGTGGTGCAACTGCACCCACTGTTGGAAGATGCCGTGGGGCGCCAAGTGCTGTTGCACAAGATCGTAGAACTCTTGGCTGTACAGGCTGGCGGCGCCAGCGAACCAGATGCTCGACAGCTCCATCGAGATCAAGTCGTAGCGGCGCTGTTGGACGAGTAGGAAATTGCGGCCGTCGCCCAGGTGCAGTGTCAGGCGCGGATCGCGAATCGAGCCGTTGTTGACCGACTGAAAGTACTGCTCGGCGGCTTCGACGATCGCCGGCGAGATCTCGACCAGCTCGAGCTTTTTCCACGGATACGAAGCGATCGTACCGAGGGTCGTACCGGTGCCGAGGCCAATGATCAGCGCTTGGTCGAACTTCGAAACGAAGATCGACGGGTAGTGCGCGAAGAAGCGCTGCGCGTTCATTTCCCAGCCGGTGTTGCCCTGGAATTTGCCGTTCGTGTACAGCGTGTAAACACCGTTCAGCTCGGTCACGGTCGTGACGCCGCCGAGCACGTCGTCGCGAACGAACGGCACGTTGTCGGGCTTGGACCAGCCTTCGAAGTACACGTTGGTACCGGCAGTTAGCCGCGCCGGATCCCAGCGCGGCGTCACCAGCCAGACCACAGCGGCGGCCGCAGAAAGCCCATACGCCCAGCGCCGCGCCCGGCCGGCGATGAAGCGCGTGGTGAGCAGGCCGGTCGCGATGAACACCAGCGCGACCGCGAACAGCGAGCGCTCGGAGCCAAGCATCGGCAACAGCAAATAGCCGGTAGCGAGCGAGCCGACGACTGCGCCCAACGTGTTGACAGTCGTGAGCCGACCCACCCACCAACCGACGTCGTCGTTCGCCGCAACGCGCTGTAAAAGCAATGGAAACGTCAGGCCCATGAAGACGGTCGGGATGGCGAGGACGATGAACGCGATGATCCCGCGCGTGGCTTCGCGCGCTGCAAATGACGTAAAGAACTGGCCGGTGTTGTTGAAGACGAGCGGCAGCTTGTCCCAAAGCGGCAAGGTGATGGCCAACGCCAAGCCGGTGAGGATTAACCCGATCGGCAACGCGGCCTCGCCGAAGCGATTGCGCACCTTCGCGGCGCGCGAGGCGCCCAAAAACAAGCACGACAAGAACGCCGCCAAGATCAAGCCGAAGGCGTACGCGCTGTTGCCGATGATCAACGCCAGCAAGTGCGTAAAAATCACCTCGGCCGAGAACACCAGCGCACCGGACGCGACCGCGACGACATACGCGGTGAAGGCATACTGAACGACGCCCTTCGCACTGTGGACGCCGGAAATACCGGCTCCGGCAGTCGGCAGCGTTACCGGAGCGCGGCGACCGAAGTAGATCGCCAAGCCCCCGATCGTGGCGCTGCCGAGCGCAGAAGCGAGCACGGTCGCCGACATACCGAGCGCGGGCAAAATCGCGTAGGCCGCGAGCAAAGCGCCGATCGCGCCGCCAGCCGTGTTCGAAGCGTACAGCGCGCCCAAGCGGTGCTCGCGCAGCGCTGCGCCCGCGTCGTCCTTGGTGGAGGAGGGGAGCAGGCGCGAGAGCAGCGGCAAGGTGGCGCCCATCGCGGTCGTGGGCACGACGACAATCAGCAGGGCTCCCAGCCAGCGTGCCGCGCTCAAAACCACCAGCGAGCCCGGCGCACCGCGCGCGATGGCGGCGTAAAGCGGCGCGAGCGCCTGGAACGCTGCCGGCGAAAGCGCGACCGTCACCGCCACGACCAGCTCCAAGACGCCGTACGCGACCAGCGGGCGCTTCACACGCAGCGAATACTTACCGCCCAGGAACGCGCCGAGCGCCAGGCCGGTCATGAACGCCGACAGCACCGCGCTGACCGCGTGCGCCGTCGACCCGACCACGTACGACAAATACTTCGAGAAACAGAGCTGATCGATGAGCCCGGTCGCGCCCGACATCACGAACAACGTCAAAATCAGCGCGAAAGGCGGCGGCTTCGCGCCATTACTCGCAACTTCCGTCGCCGAATCCCGCGAAACCTGCTCTACCGAGGCGCTCTGCACGGCGCGGACCCTACTCCAACCCCGCGAAAGCTTCCTCGGCTTTGCGACCGGCGCGCCGTGAAAATAATCCCGATTTCTCGTTGTCGAACGCGCATCCTCACACTATCTTCCCGCGCCCTTGCCTCAAGTCCCCATCGTCTAGCCCGGCCCAGGACACGGCCCTTTCAAGGCTGTAACAGGGGTTCGAATCCCCTTGGGGACGCAGAGTTACTGACACTGGATTCGACAGTGAAAATCCTCCCGATGACCGCGGTTCCTTCAATCTGGAACCGCGGTCCTTCGGAGGTCTCGACGGGCGTGCAAACGAGCGGCCCGTCAAACAACGAGAGCATCGCCGACCGGGCCTCGTCGGGATTTTGGTCGAGCATGCCGCTGAGGTCGTTCAGTCGGCGGCGCGCTTCGCCCTCCAATCGTCGGGCCTGGAGACTGATGGCCTCGGGAGCGGCCTCTGCGACGCGGAGGCGCGCTTCGAGCGCTGTGAGGCGCTGCTGGCGGCTCGCGATGGCTTCCACGACGGCCTGAGGGCTGTCGGTGCTCGTGGCCAGGGCTTGTACGAGCCGGTCGATCTCGCCGCGTAGGCGGTCGGCGTCCTGACGAAGCTGGGGCAGCTCGGTATCGGCGACCTGGTTTCTGGCGCCCAACAGCTGCCGCACGTGCCGGAGCGTTTCGGTGACGACCTTCTGTGACAGCACGTTCTCGCGGATCCAGCTCACGATCGCGCTGTTGAGCGACTCCACCGGCCGGCGCAGGCTCGAATCGCAGACTGTGGCACCGCGATCACGGTGGTAGGCACACGTGTACGCCTTCACGGTGGCGCTGCCGACCTTGCCGTTGATAGCCGTCATCGGCCCACCGCATTCGGCGCAGCGAGCGATGCCTGACAGCAAGTAACGAGGCGGACGACCACCTGCGGGCGCTCCCGGCGTGAGGTTGGTCTTGATGCGACGTTGAACGCCGAACCACAGGTCCTCGCTCACGATGCGCAGCTCGGGCACGTCCACCCGGAGCCAGTCGCTCGCGTCGCGTTGGATTCGAACCTTCGTGCCCTTCCGGTACGTCTTCTCCCGCTGATTCCAGACGATGACGCCGCGATACCGCTCTCGACGCAGCATCGCGTGCAAGGCCGACGTCGACCAAGATCCGGTCCCGCGCCGCCCGGCGCGAGGCGGTAGCACACCGCGCTGATTGAGGTCCTTGGCGATGGCTCGCAGCCCGAGCCCGGCGCCGTACTGCTCGAAAATGCTGCGAACAATGTCGGCTTGGGCTTCGTTGATCGCGTACTCGACGTGAGTGCGGTACTCGCCGTTGTGACGCTCTACGTTGTCGTACCCAAAGACGCGACCACCGACATTCAGACCCCGGCGCGCCTTCGTGAGCAAGTGCTCGTGCGTACGGCTACTGATCTTCTCCCGCTCGAGCTCGGCGGCAAACGTCTTGGCGGCGACCATGAACTTTGCCGTCGCGTCGTCCAGCCGGACCCGTTCCCCGCTGATGTAGTAATAGAGCTGAATGCCCGCATCGAGCAGGTCTTGGATGAGCAGGCACGTGCGGGTCATGTCGCCGCCCAGGCGCGACTCGTCGCGCGTCACCACCACATCGAAGGCTTTCTCTTCGGCCGCATTCAGCAGCTTAAGCAGGGTAGGGCGCTTCTTGAATTCGGCACGGCTGATCGGCGCTTCCGCGTAGATGTGTTCCTCCGACCAGGTCCACCCCTGCGCCTCAATGAAGCGCTTAGCCTCGGCCAACTGCACCTCGACGGAGGCGGCCTGATGCTCCTCGGTACTTCTTCGGGCGTGGATCGCAGCGCGCATGATGCTCGCAGTTTAGCGCCCATTCCCATGGGTGCGAAGCAAGTCCACGACTATCAGCTCCGCCAGCCGATGCACGAACGGCCAGAGCCGCGGGTCCACGCCGTTACCAGACGAATCGCCGCCAGCGCTGGCTGTCAACTCGCTGGGCCGCGCGGGGCGAATGCCCGGCGCCGCCGGCGCGGCGGGTGCCGGTTGCGCTTTCTTGGCGTGGATGGATCTCGGGCGCATTTCGAGTCAGCCGTGAATGAATGCAAGGCAAAGCTCCGCCTTACCCAAGCCAGAGATCGGCGACACCTCGCCCGAGACGCGCCTCCCTTGCTTGGTGCGTGCCCTGTCCAACACACCCTGCACTATGTCCGCGTCCATTCTCAAAATTAAATTTGAGAATGGTCCGACCGGCAGCTCAAAGCGTCGACGGTACTTACGGGCGTGGGCAGCAACTGCGTGTCATGGTGCCAAGACACGGTCAGGGCAGGGCCAAGGATGCGGATGGTTCGAAGAACGACGGGCGCGCACGCCGATTCGCACGGAAAAAGTGGGGATTTGGTCGCGCAGAAACCGGCGACACTGCCAGCGGATGGCAAGCTGCTTCGCCGCACGGAGGCCGCGCGCCTGCTCGGCGTGAGCAAAAGCACCTTGCGACGGATGGAAGGCACCGCGCTCACACCCGTCGTCGGCCCCAAGAACGTGCACCTGTTTCAAGAAGAAGAGGTCCGCGCCGTCATCGTCACCCGCCGCGCTCACGTGGGCGTGCAGGCGCACTCCGGAGACGTGGCAGCGGACGCATTCGCGTTGTTCGATGCCGGCGTCGACGTCGTCGACGCTGTCAAACAGCTCCGCGTCTCGCCCGACGTCATCGAAGGACTCTACGAACGATGGGCGCGGCTCCGCTCGATGTTGATTCTTTCCGCCGAAGCGCGGTCCGAGATCGCCACGGTGCTCATGGGCTGGGACGACAAATCGATCAAGACCGCCGCAGACGTCGTTACGTTTCTCAAACGATGGATGATTGACGAGAGTTGCCGTCCCTGTTCGGAGTGCCGGACGGAGATGGCGGCGTTCTGCCGTGGCTGTGCGAGGCGGTGGGGGCTGGCGACTGCGCGCGAGCAGGCAGCCGCAGGCAGGGCGCCAAAATTGTAGGTTCTCAAGCCGAAGTCGTACACTTGAGCAGTCCCTGTGGGCGCGCCGCGTGAATGGGCCTCTATCGGCGCCTCAGCTCGCCGAGCCGCTGCAGCAGCCTATCGCCATCGACCAGCTCCAACCCTTCGGCGATCGCGTTGGTGATGTAGGGGTCCTGCTGGATCAGCGGCGCAAACTCCGCGGTGGTGGTCACCACGCCCTTAGTTGCGTCCGAAAACGCCCAGGTGCCCATCAAGGCGCGGACATCGTTGGCGCTCACAACCTTGCCCCTACCGTAGGCCTTCACTTGATCGAAGATCCGGACGGTGGGGCCGTCCTTGGATACGGCGACGATGTCACGGCCATGGTCGCCGCTGCGTGGGGTGAGCGTCACGACGTATCCTTCGGCGTCGTACTTGCCCGCGATGAATTCCTCGAATTTGCGAGGATCGATCTTGAAAAGGGCGTCCGGGTCTTTCTCTAGCAACTCAGCGACTGCCCACCATGCTGGCGCGAGCAGCGTGATCAGCTCGCCGTCAATGTTCCGCCCGTGCCGTTCGACGACGGCGCTCAGAAGCAGGCTGAGATCCAGCGCCGATGGCACGATGACAATCGGTGTTGGTGGCGGCACACTGATCCGACCGCGATTGAATCGGTCCCCAGGACGACGGCTGAACACGGCACCAAGGTTATGCCGGTCTTTCGTCCGTGACTATGGGTTCGCCGACGCCAGCCTTGGCGCTTGGCTGTCGTGTCGTTGTCGTCCTACTGTCGTGGTGTGGCGGTTCGGAAAAAGCGACCTTCGGGGAGGCCGGAGGAGGCCAACCCCATGAATGAAGCCATCGCTGTAAACATCCACCTTTTGCGCCAAGAGCACTCTTGGACTCAGGAACATCTAGCTGATGCCACGGGGCTAAATCCGCGTACGATCCAACGCGCCGAGCGTGGCGAGGGGGCGTCGGTTGACACGCTTATGGCCGTTGCAGCCGCATTCAACGTGACCGTGGCCGTGTTGCAGCAAGATATGCTCGGAAACCTGGCCTCGCAGTTCGGCGTCAAGAAGGATGAACTCACGCCGGAGCTTGTGCAGCGCAAGCTCGCGGAGCACCAGAAGGAGATCGAGGCCAAGTACATCCTTGTCCCGGTTACGCGCATCGCTGCGCCTGCTGCTTTCAAGATGCTCGTGGGAGTGCACGCGCTCAACGTCGAGAGCATGCCAACCATCTCCGAGGAGGCGCAGGACCTGGTCGCCGAGCTGAAGGAGCTTCTCCAAGACTACGTGGACGTGGCTAGCGACATCGGCCCCGTGAGTCAGCGTGAGTCGGAGAAAGAAGCGTTCGCGCTCGTGCAGCGGCTCGAGGCGCTTGCCTGTGCCGCGTCTATCGGGGCAATGCCTCGCAGGCTGCAATCCGCGGATGGGAAGAAGATGACGCTCACATTCGCCTATCTTGTCGTGACCAAAGCCGATGAGGCTAAGGACTGCGTCGCCATCGAACGCGGCCAGGCGATTCAGTTCGTGTAGGTGTTGCCTGCAATCGGCCTGCGATCGCCCGGGCTGGCCCCAACGCTAGACGAGTCGCGACCTTGTCGAGGGCTGGTCGGGCCAGCCAAAGTAGTACAGAATCCAGGTCAATCCGGTTTCCCGAAACGCTTCGTCCTGGTGGAGACTGATGGCTAGAGAGACGCTGTACGAGGTCCTGCAAGTCCGCGCCACTGCGGAGGCAGAGGTCATCGAAGGCGCTTACAAGCGGCTGGTCGGCAAGTACCACCCCGACAAGAACCGGTCACCCGATGCAACCGAGCGGCTCCAAGAGCTGAACGAAGCTTTCCGCATCCTCCGCGATCCCGCTCTCCGCGCGGCATACGACGAGGAGCGGCAACGGCACCTCAAGCACGAGCGCGAGCGCCGGGAGCGCGAGCAGCAGGAGGAACGGAAACACGGAAACGGGAGCGCGAGCAGCAGGAGGAACGGAAACGGGAGCGCGAGCGTTGGGAGCACGAACGGGCCGCCCAATCCCAGCGAGACGCGGCACGCCCAGGTCCTCCCGACGCGCCGCCTTTTGAGGAAGCGGAGGACTCGCCAAGCGCCCAGGCGCCAGCCAGGCCGAGCGCAGCACCCGCCGCCCGCGAGACCCCCTCACGACGACCGTCGCCGGCCCCGGGCGCGGCCGCCTCAGACAAGAAGTCGAACTTCTGGAGCTGGGTTATTCGGCCGCTTTTCGCAATTGGAACGTACATGCTCATCTCACGCGCGTGCGCACCCGATCATCGAGCGCCGACAAGGCCACCGCCATTGGCAGACGCTGCTGAGCAACCCACCCAGGTCATCCCCACAGCGCTTCCCACTTCGGGTCCTCGACTACGCGCCGCGTCCTCGGTCTGCGTCGTGAACACTGCGGGACAAGGCGTTTACTTGCGAAGTTTGCCACGTCTGGATGCTCGTTTCGGAGCCGCTTACTCCGAGGGAACGACCTTGCGAGTCCTAGAAGACCAGTGCACGGCGGGAAGCAAGGATGCACAGGAGTTCTGCCTCGTTGCGGCACCGGACGGATCCACGGGCTACGTGCCGTCGAAATACTTGAGTTCTGTCTGCGTGGCGCGAGCGCCAGTGCGGACGAGCCCGGTTGCGAGCGATCGCCAATCGGGTTCTGTCGAAACTGGATGCCGCTGGCAGTCGGACTGCCCGGCTGGCTTCCGCTGCGAGGTCGAGCTTGGGCAAACGGGACGGTGCGTGGCGCGCCCGGGCACCTCAGCGCCGCGCAGCCTGCTCGGCACCGACGACTTCCCGGATCACCGCTCCCCATTTGCCGAGTAGCGGGACGCCAACTGGAGCCGCTCCGCTCAGTCGTTCTTGTCGCGCCAGCCGGGCACTTCGTCGTCGGTGGGATGCCACGCCGGAAGCGAAAACCCAAAGCGGACCGAGGCCAAAGGGGACACAACCTTCGCGAAAGCACGCAAAAGCGCCCTTACCGACAGC
This sequence comes from Polyangiales bacterium, assembly GCA_038252755.1. Lineage (GTDB taxonomy): Bacteria > Myxococcota_A > Polyangia > Polyangiales > Polyangiaceae > PMG-095. The sequence continues at coordinate 9,093 of JBBSAB010000011.1, forward strand.
GCCGCAGCACCGGTGCGCCCATCACGCGCCCTTCGCCACGGCACGTGAGCACGGCCAGACGAACGACGCGAAGCTGATACGGCTCGCCATCAAGCGCATCACCTACTCCGGACCGACGGTGCCGTTGGAATTCGAGTTCATCGACGGGGGAGCGGTTTACTTTCCGCTCCCCCGTTCGAAACTACGAGCCGAGTGGCTCCGACTCAAGGACTCGAACCTTGGACCCGGGGTTCCCCAACTGGGCTAGACCGACAGACGAAGGGAAATCGTCGACCGTCGGGGCCTCGGCGCTAGTTCGCTTTAGTCTCCAGCACCCTTACTAAACTACGGAAGTTATTGAGTTAATGCCGCCTTTGCCCAGGCGTCGCGCCCGCTGCTCCGCAAACTTATCGATGCAGACTAGGGCGAATCGGCACGCGCTGATTGGCGCTATGCTTGGGAGCATGAGCGCGGTCGAGGAAATCCTAGCAACGATTCGGCGGTTGCCGCTGCCCGAACGGCTGCGGCTCATCGAGCAGGCGTCGAATGAAGCTGCCGAGGATACGCCGAAGCCGGGGAGCGTTTCTGCGGGCTCGCGAGCGCTTAGCGTTGACGAGTTTCTGGCGGCGCGGCTGGCGCCACCGCCGGCTATCGGCGGCGTGAGTCTCGACGACATGGAGCGCGCCATCGCCGAAGGCGCAAGCGGTCGTGGAAGCCTTTGATACGAACGTCGTCGTTCGTCTGATAGTACGCGACGACGAAGGGCAGTGTCACCTGGCTGCGGAGGCGTTCCGAAAGGCCGTCGCTTCAGGCGGCGCGTGGATGGCGAGTGTAGTGCTCGTCGAGGTTTCGTGGGTCCTGCGCGTCGCGTACAAGTTCGACCGGGCTACGATTGCCGCTGCGCTTCGCCGTCTATGCGCCACAGAAGGCGTGCGCCTCGAGGATAGTGCGATGACCGAACTTGCGCTTAGCGCCTACGAAAAAGGGCCAGCGGACTTCTCGGATTTCTTCATCTTGGAGTCAGCCCGTCGCAATGATGCTCTTCCGCTTCGCACCTTTGATGCGCAGTTAAGCCGCGCCGACGGCGCGAAGCTCGTAGAATGAGCGTTGCGCGGGGTCGCCGCGTGACTTTTGAGACCGAAGCCCATGAACGACGAGATGCAGCGTGAGGTTTGGGGGATGGTGGACCGCGAGCACCTAGCTCAGGTAGCTCGGAAGGGGCCGGAGCCGATCTTCGCGACGATCAGCGGCGCGCACTTATACGGATTTGCTTCACCGGATAGCGATGTCGATCTGCGCGGTGCGTTCATGCTGCCAGCGCGTGACTTGCTCGGGCTGCACCCGCCGGACGAGACCATCACGATCGAGGACAAGACGATCATCGATCTGGACTGGGTGGCGCACGACATTCGCAAGTTTGCGCGGTTGATGACGAACCACAACGGCTACGTGCTGGAGCAACTGTACTCACCGCTGGTGGTCGTCACGACACCGGCTCATGAGGAGCTGCTGCGACTCGGGAAGGGGTGCATCACCCGCCCGACGGTGCGTCACTACCAGGGGTTTGCACGGGGCCGCCGCCACCGCCTGGCGGAGCCCGATCCCACGGTTAAACACCTGCTCTACGCCTACCGCGTCTTTTTGAGCGGCATCCACCTCATGCAAACGGGGGAGGTCGTCGCCAACATTCAGGTACTGAACGAACGGTTTCGCCTCGGCGAGGTCGACGAGCTCGTCGCTCGCAAGCGCGCGGGCGCTGAAAAGATGGCATTGGAGGAGCGCGATCACGTTCAGCACGGCAAGGTGCTGGACCGTTTGGAGCAACAGCTGCAGGCGGCGTACGACGACAGTCGCCTGCCTAAGGAGCCGACCACGGCGGCTGCCCTAGACCAGTTCGTCGTTGACCTGCGACTTAAGGCGGCAGGCGCGCGCGGGTAATGTTCAAGCTGGAGGAGCACACGATCTTCCTCACGCTGGCGGGGAGTCAGGCGCACGGCACCGCACGCCAGAGTTCCGATGTCGACGTGCGTGGCGTTTGCGTCGCTCCGCTACCGGTCCGCGTCTCGCTGTTCAAGACGTTCGAGCAGTATGAGGGCGAGCTCCCCCCGGGGATTGCCGAACAAGTTGTTCCCCGCATCAAAGAGCATCCCACGGCGGCTCAAGGCCTTGGCGTCAAGACCGAGTGCGTCATCTACGACGTCGCCAAGTTCTTGGGCTTGTGTGCCGCGGCGAATCCGAATGCTCTCGAAATCTTGTTCGCTAGCGAAGCGGATTGGCTCCTTGCGGCCCCCGCGTGGCGACGCCTTCACGACCAGCGCACCCAGTTTCTCACGAGGAAAGTGCAGCAGACCTTTCTCGGCTACGCGATGGCGCAGCTGAAGAAGATCCAGACTCATCGCTCGTGGCTGCTGAACCCGCCCGCGAAGAAGCCTTCTCGTGAGGACTTTGGGCTGCCCGCCCACGGCGGCACACTGAGCGCGGACGATCAAAACCGCATCGAGCAGGGCATCGCCGAGAAGCTGCGAAGTTATGGCATCGACAACGTCGATCTGCCCAAGCCGGCTCGGATCGCGCTCCAGGAGCGGCTCGACTCCTTCTATCGCGACGCGCTCTCGGTCACGGCGGACGATGTTGAAGAACGCCTCCGGGCCGTAGCCACCGCGGCACTTGGCATACCATCAGACGTCGCGTCGACGCTGAACGCCGAAAAGCGGTATCGGGCAGCGCTGAAGCACTGGGACTCGTATCAGACCTGGCAGGCTCAGAGGAATCCAGCACGCGCCGAGCTCGAGCGCAGCCACGGGTACGACACCAAACACGCGATGCATCTGATTCGGTTGATGCGCATGGGGCTGGAGGTGCTCCAGACTGGCGAACTCCGCGTCCGTCGCGACGACGCCGGGGAGCTTTCAGCCATTCGCGACGGCGCTCTGCCTTTCGAGGAGCTGCTCGCGATGGCGGCTAGTCTCCAACGGTCGATGGAAGCGGCGGCTCCCAACGCGGAATTGCCGCTCGACGTGGACTACGAGCGCGTCGATGGCCTGCTGATTGAGCTGCTGGGCGCGGGCTGATCACGCGCGGCAGTTGCTCGGTGGCGCCGCGCGCCGGTTGCTCGCAGGTCCCCGTGGGTCTACATTTCTCGGCATACCGACGCGGTTCATCGTGAGCACGAACGTGGAAACGCAAGAGCCCATCTACTTTGATCCCCAGGAGCGCGAGCGCCAGAAGCAGACGTCGCGGGAGGCGGATGAGCTTGCGTTGGCGAATGGGGTGAGTGCTGCGGAGATCGAGTCTAAGAACGCTTTCCTCACGCCCGATCGCGTTGTAATTCACTGGGATCCGAACAGGGAGTTCTGAAGCCCCTCGCGGGAGGGCTACGTTAGCTCCTGGGTTCCATAGACGACATGGAGAACCCGACGCTGGCCTTCACCTCTTGTGGGTGGGGTCGAAGTGAATACGAAGCGCGACTAGGCCAGCTAGCGTTTTCGCATCCAGCTCGGCATGCGCGATACCGTCTCTGATTCGGTGCTTCCTCGCCGTGGTCGCGGCGACCGCGACGATGCGGTCTTGGTGACCCGGCACGGTCCAATTCGCGCGCGCATGCTTGTCGAAGAATATCGCATCGAGCGGAACGGCGCGGTCTCCCAGCACAGTGGAGGCGAGCGCGTCGATTCCACAAGCTTCGAGCAGCTGGCGTAGTTCGGAGACCTTGCTCAGCAGGCCACGTGCTGCGAAGGCATCGCCGCCCCGGTGATGAACCGCGCCAGAGCTGACGGCAGGGGTTGTCAGGCGCAGCAGCAGCTCGCGGTTTTCAGCGTTCACAACGGCACGAGCTAGCGTGAAACCGGCTGTTTCAAACTCGGATGACAAGGCGGGTCAAAATGGCCGCGAAGGATCCCAGTGAACGATCGTGCGGTCCGCTGTCAGAAAGGCGTTCCGTGCGTCGATGGATTCGCCGCTCTCGCCGGCCGCAAAAGCGCGCTCGTCGGCGTCGCGTGAGGCTTGCTTCTCGCGCTCTCGCTCCTGGGGATCGAAGGTGGCGGGCTGGGGAGTGGGCTGGGCCATGGTCGGCGCTCCGGGCTGTGTCTCCGTATTCTTAGCACGCTCCGGGCTGCTCGGGAGCCAGTTGCGCTGCCCGACAACCGGCTCTGCGCTTGAAACGCTCGCAACCGAAACGCGTTTCGCGATCCGTGAAACGCGCCTGATGAAACGCCACGTAACGCTCTCGCGCGCGGGATGGAGGATTGAGGATCTATTTGATCTCTTTCTTCTTTCTCTCTGAGAAAGTTACCTGACGACTCTTGGTAACTGTTACCGCGTGAGGCGGAAACGCCCGGTGAAACGCTGAAACGTTTCAGTGAAACGGCTGATGAAACGGGCGACAAGCGTCTTGAAACGGCCGACGTAACGGTCATGCCCGCCCTCCGTGCTCATCGTGGCGAAAGTCGGCAGGCGGGCGGCGCAGGAGAGGGAAGGCGTGCTCCCAGTCGTCGATCAGCGCCGCGAGGCGACCGGTCTCGCGTGTTCGGCGCAGGACGTAGTCACGCTGGAAGCGCACGCCGACGTAAGCCCGGTGCTCGGAGGCGCCAATGAGCTGCGGGGGCTCGTTGCCGCGCGCCGGTTCGCCCGGGACGGCGGCGGTGAAGTCGACGACGTGGTCATCCAGCGACAACCAGGCGTGCGGCTCGGCGTAGCCCGCGCGGTCGTCCAGGACGAAGCCCTCCGCGTAGACGAACCGTTCAAGCTCGTCCAAGAACAGACAGCGCTGGGCGTTGAGGAACGGTTCGCGGTGTTGGAAAGGTCCGTGGACGCGCCAGTGCGTGGCCGCGAGCGAACGCGCCAGGCGGCGCTGGGGAGCGCCGATGTCGCCGGCAGCGAACGCCTGCCCGTGCGCCAGAACGAATGCCGCGACGCTCAGATGCGGCCATTCGGCCGACGGTGCGCCGTTTCGGCTCCTGGCCGTGTCGGCTCGCAGCCACTCGAGCAGCTTCCCGTTTCGGCTCGTGGTCGCGAATTCCAAGTCCACTACCGGCGTCCTCATCCCCGCTCGCTCCTAGGCGATGAGCTTCATCGCGAGCCGAAGGTCCTCGAAAGATCCCCCGATTTCCCCGGAAGATCCCGGTGTCAGCAACGCTTCGAATCCCCTTGGGGACGCTCTCAGTACTGAACATGGATCCGACGGCCGCTGTGCCCTCAATGAGGTACCGGCGGCCGTCGTCCGTTTGTGTTGGTGTGAAGCGTCGGGCCGTCAAACAGCGCTTCGAGCGCTTTGCGGGCCTCGGCCACGTTGCGGCTTAGGAGCTCCTGAAGGTCGGCCAGGCGGGGGCGCGCCTCGCGTTCGAGCCGGCGCACTTCGAGGTCCAGCACGGCCGGTGCGTGCAGGGAATCAATGTGGCGCATCTTGTCGCCCCCCCAGCTTTTGTTTCGCGGTGGTCGATGACCTCGGTGCCCACTTTCGGCTTTTCGGTGACGGCGCTGCCGCCGATGCGAACCTTCTTCGAGCAGCAATTCAATCAGACAGTGATGACCGGCACGGCCTGCGGCCGGCATCACCAGGCGCCGTTGTGCTCCTCGAACAGAAACGTTTCGAGCGTCTGGTCTTGGACGGCAAAGACCAGTGTTGAATGCACGGGAGCCGGGGGCTCGTGAGGCGCTTGGGAGGCGGCCACGAAGGCTGCGGGCGACAGCCAGCGCCCGGCGAAGCCGCGACCGCCGATGCGAGCGCCATTCAGGGGGTGAAGCGTGGACTGCGAAAGATCGAAGGACTCGAGCTCGATATCGCTATCCCGAAGCAAGTCCGTCGGCTCTGACTCCGCTACGCGGAAAAACAGCGCGCGCCCCTGCGACACCCGAGCCGCCGGCAACTCCCCGCTGCCAAAGCCAGCTGACTCTTCGTAGTGAGCCGGAGGGAGAGCGTACTGCTTGGGCTCAGCTCCTGGAACGAGGGCCACGAGCGCCGGATCGCCAAAGCCTTCCGTGAGCAATACCGGACCTCGTTGCCAGACGCCCAAGACTGACACGCGCTTCACTCCTTCTGGCGTTTGCGGCCACAGCCGGTGGGGCGCCCCCTCCTGCAGCTCGCACACGGCTTCGCCGGGGTCGGCACGACAGATCACCACCTGGCCCAGGCCTGGCACGAACCTTTGCCGCAACACGTCCGCGTGCTGCACTGGCTTGTCGGAAAACACGAACGTCGCCAAGGGGGTGATCGGCGATGCGACGATGTGCGGCGCAGCGGGAACCGCGCGTTCTTTGCAGCCCAAGACGCCGCAAGCGGCGACGACGACCAGCAAAACGGCGTCCATGACCCCTTGCGGAGACGTGAGCAGAACGGCGCGGTGACCTGCCCCGATATCGCCGCTCGACCCCGAATCAAGGTGCCGCGTGCCGCGTGTCAAGATGTTGCCCTCAACGGCGGGGACGCCGGAAAGAGCCACCTGGCGATACCCATCTGCACACCTCACCAGCGTCGGTAACTAGCACTCCGCATTGCCCTCGTCGAGGTAGAGCACTTCAACGTCTCAAGCGCTAGCAGCTAGCGGCCACAGCCAGAAACGCAAACCATGCTGGCCATGCCGATCCGCGCCGTGCTCCACGACCACTACGAGGCCGCCCCCCGCACAGATCCGAGCGAGGAGCGCCGAGCGCAGGCAACATCACCTGTTGGCCTTCGGCAACGCCGCGATTGTCGACCCGCCGACGCCGCACTGATGACGCGAGAGCAGCTACCTACGGTGGCAGGGTGTTGCTCAGCGCCACGCCCAATCGTTCACGGCGGGTTCCAGAGGTAACGCCAGAAACCCGCGATCAAGGTAGGATCGAGGCGGCGGGCGGGTATTGCGTGTAAGCGGTGCGGCGGCATGCCGCTTGCTCTGGAGGTGCGCAGAATGGGTAATCTTATGACGCAAAAAACCGGTTCCATCTCTCTAGCAGTCGGCTTGTTCTCGTTGACCATGGCCTGCGGCTCCACCAGCGAGGGCGGGCCTGGCGGCCCCGACGCGGGCGCGGCAGGCACAGCGGCGGGCGCGGGTAACGGCGGAGCGGCAGACACGGCTGGCGGTCACGCTACGGGCGGCACCAGCTCGGCCGGCTCGGGGGGAGCGAGTGGCGCCAGCAATTCAGCGACGGGCGGTCAAAACGCTGCCACGGCGGGCCACGCCGGCGTGGGCGGTAGCTCGCCGCTCGGCGGGCAAGGCGGGAGCGGGGGTAACGCAACGGCAGGAGCTGCCAACGACGGAGGCGCCCCTTCCACGGCAGGCCTACCGTTCGTCGGCAGCTGCTTGGCTGCCGATCATTGCACCGACGAATGGGATGCAAGCTTCGGCGCCGCCGTCCTTGAGCAATTCTGCGTCGGTCAACAGGGCACGTGGTCCACCGCGCACTGCGTCACCGCAGCGTGGAAAAAGAAGTGCACCCAAGCCGTCTTCAGCGGCGTCTACGTCCAGTTCCTGCCTGCCGATGGCATCTGCGCCGCCGGGTTCGAAGAGGCGCTGTAGGAACGCCGAACGCACTCGGCGCCATGGAGTGGAAGCTTCTTGGTATTTCGGAAAGCCGTCGGTGTTGTCAACGAGCATGCGGCCGCAGGAAGCAACCTCCTTGTTGACGTATAAGGAGCCATCGTGGTGTTAGGAGACCGATTCGAGGAGCAGCGCGAACAGCAGCGCCGCCGCGCGACCCTGCACACCAGCGGTCACGCCTGGCGCACCGCCGCCGTGATGACCTGCTTTTTGACGCCGTTTGGCTTCGTCATCGGCCTGGTCGCGGTCATCGTCATGCGCGGTCTTGGCCCCAGCATCGACAACGGCCGCGAAGCCGAGGCCGAACAGAAGCTGAAGCTAGGGCGCATCCTCGTACTGGGGGGCGCGACCATCGCGACCATTGCGCTGGCGATCTCGGTCGTCGAGGTGTCGCAGTTCCTGCTCAGCATGCCCGAGCAACTCGAGCAGCTGAAGCAACGGGGTGGGCCATGATCCGCTTCGAGGTCGCGCCGATTCGCCCCCGAGTTGCCACGGTGGTCGCCGTCGTTTGGATCTACGTGGGCGTTTGCTGGTTGCTGACCGGGCTGTTCATGCTGCTGGGCGGCTTACAACTGGTGCGCATCGCGGGCAGCGCCGAGTGGCTCGGGTTCGCGCCGGCGTTTGCTGTCGGCATCGTCGTTTCTGGAGCCATGGGACTGCGCGGCGCGTTCGGCTTGCTCAGGCTCAAGGAGCGGGGCCGCGCGCTCGTCGAGTGGGCCAACTGGCTGAGCTTCGCGGGTTTTATCCTGTTCACCCTGACCTTTTGCAACGGCTTCGCCCGCACGATCGGCTACTTTGGCAGCAGCGAATTCGATCCGTCCCGGGCCATCTTGCCGTTCTTCATGGGCTCGTCGTTCGCCGTGCCGTTTTTGATCATGGCCCGCAAGCTGCGCAGCCAGGAAGTACGCTACGCCGTGCGCGACACCGAAATGCGCGGCGATTATTGATGGAACACCACTAGCAGCGCCCGCAGCAGACTCGATGTCATGGGCTGGCGTATCCGACCCGACTGGCGCGCACTAGCCAGTCACGGCTAGTGCGCGTTGAAGCCGAACGCCTTATCGTGTACGTAGACGAGCTTACAGGGCTCCAGGTACTTGGCGTCGTGGATGCGGCCGGCTTTTACGTAGCCGGTGTCGCCTTGGTTGAGGATGACGGGCTCGCCGTCGGGGATGAGCCCGCTCGGGCCTTGTTTGAAGAACTGGATCGCCATCTTACCTTCGACGACGACCGTCATGTCGTCGCCGGGGTGTGAGTGGATGGGCTCGGCGCTTCCGGCTTCCCAGCGCTCGAGCATCACTTCGACGCCGTTCGGGTTGCCCGGAATGGTCGTGCGTACGGTGAAGCCCTGAGGCGTCTCGGGCGCGGTGACGTGATTTTGCCAGACAGCGCTGGTGGCCGAGGTCGAAGCCGTCTCGTTGTTTCCCGCCGAATCGCTCATCGGCCGACTATGCCACAGCGGGGGTGGGCTGTATGCTGGTCGGCAGAGCGGGACTGATGATGAAGCTTCGGTCGGAATCAGCAGGCGACGCGAAGCTGCGACAGCGCTTCGTGCTGATCGCGTTGACCGGAGCCTTGCCGCTTTTTTTTGTGGCTTTGCTGCTGATCAACGTCGCGTACGGTACGACGATTGAATTCGGGGTTCAGGAGCAGCGCGGGGTTGGGTTTCAGAAGCTGATCGAGGGAGTGCTGGAGGCGCTGCCACGGTATGTAGTCGCGGCGCGGCGGGCGGCCGAGGCCGCAGGGCCGCCGAGCGAGATGACGGCAGCGCAGCAGCAGGTCGACGCGGCGATTCGGAGGCTGAGCGAGAGCTACCTGGGCGAGCTCGGGCAGCAGTTGGGTTTCACGGACGAAGCGCTGCGCTCGAAGGGACGCGCCGATGCGCAGCTTGGCGTCCTGCAAAGTCGCTGGCGTGAGCTGGCGCGGGCACCGGTGGCGGTCGCGGCGGAACCGCAGGGGATTCACGGTCTAGTGGCTTGCTTGCGTGCGATGAGCGTGCACGTCGGCGACAGCTCGAATCTGATTTTGGATCACGATCTGGACAGTTACTACCTGGCCGACATGGCGCTCACGCTGCCTCAGGCGCAACAGCGGCTGCTGGAGCTCACGGCAGTCGTCAGCGCGGGGCTGCGCAGCCAACCGCCCGCAATTGACGAGAAGAAGCTGGCGGTGATGGCGGCGCTAGTGCGAGAAGCCGATTTGGCGCGGCTTGAGCACGATGCTCAGAGCGCTTTGCGCGAAGACGCTCGCGTTCACGGCGTCAGTCCCTCGCTGCACGTCAACTTGCCGGTGGCGATCGCCGACTATTCGGCGGCGACGCAGCGCTTGCTCGGGCTGTTGGACGACCTGAGCAGCGGGCGCAGTGTAACCAGCGCGGATTTCGAGGCGGCCAGCAGCAGCGGGCAGGCCGCGAGCTATAGTCTATTTCGGACCAGCGCGGGCGAGCTCGAGCAGTTGCTGGCGACGCGATTGAGCGCGATTCGTTCCAAGCGGGCCAGCGCCTATTCGGTGATCGTGGCGACCCTGCTCGGAGCGGCGGTGGTGATGGGCCTTTTGATTCGCGGGCTGATCGCCGCGCGCTACGCCGAGATGCTGGCGGTGCAGGAAGAGCTGCGCGCCAAGCAGGCCCAGCTGAGCGCTTTGGGAGACAACCTGCCAGGCGGCATGACCTACCAAGTCGTGCGCGAGCTGGATGGAACGATGCGTTTTCTGTACGTCAGCGCGGGCGTCGAGCATCTGCATGGCGTTTCGGGTGACGAGGTGCTGGCAGACGCGCAGCAGCTTTACGGCTTGCTGGTAGAGGAAGACGTCCCGGCGCTGCTCGCGGCTGAGCGTGAATCGCTGGCGACCATGCAGCCCTTCAAAGCCTTGGCGCGCTCGCGGCGGCGCGGTGATGGCGCGATCCGTTGGCTCGAATTTGCCTCTGCCCCGCGGCTTTTGTCGGATGGTCGCGTGGTTTGGGACGGCATCCAGATGGACGTGACCGAACGCGAGCAGGCGGAGGCCGCGACTCGACAGTCGCAGCAGCGCTTTACACAGATCTTCGATCACAGCCCGATCCCGATCACCCTCAACACATTCGCCGACAGCAAATTCGTCGCCGCCAACGAGAGCTTTTTGAAGTTTAGCGGGTATTCGCTGGACGAGGTGATCGGGCGGGACTCAGCCGAGCTAGGGCTCTACGCGGATGCCAGCCTGCGCGAGCAGATACGCAGCGACTTGCGAGAGCACGGTCGGGTCCATGGTATCGAGATACCGTTTCTAACGAAATCGGGCGAGCGCCGCGCCAACGTGCTGTGGCTGGAGGTCATCACGCTCGGTGCGGAGAGCTTCATCCTGGGGATGTCGCTTGACTTGACCAAGCAACACGAGGCAACGCGGCAACAGCGCGAGCTCGAGGAGCAGCTGCGGCAAGCGCAGAAGCTCGACGCCCTCGGGACTTTGGCGGGCGGTATCGCTCACGACTTCAACAACATTCTGGGCGCGATCATCTCGTACACTGAGCTTTCGAAGCTGGATTACCCGGACAACCTGCCGTTGAACCAGAACCTGGATGAGGTGCTGCACGCGAGTCAGCGAGCCGCCGCGTTAGTCCGGCAAATTCTCTCTTTCAGTCGGCAGCAGAAAGAAGAGCGACGCCGGCTGCAGCTCGCCCCGATCGTAAAAGAGGCGCTTTCGTTGCTGCGCGCGACCTTGCCGACCACGATCGCCATCGAGCAAACGCTCGACGCACCGACGGCCGACGTGCTCGCGAACGCGACGCAGGTTCACCAGATCGTGATGAATCTGTGCACGAACGCGGCTCACGCGATCAAGGGCCAAGGCAAGCTCAGCCTGGCGCTTGCTCAAGTGACCGTGAGCGACGGGCCGAGCAAGCCGCACGTGGAGCTGAAGCCGGGCGAGTACGTGCGGCTGACGATCAGCGATACGGGCCACGGCATGGATGCGGCGACCATGACGCGGATCTTCAAGCCATTTTTTACGACTAAGAAAGCCGGTGAGGGCACCGGGCTCGGGTTGTCGGTGGTGCACGGTATCGTCAAGGAGTACGGCGGCGTGGTCACGATCGACAGCGAGGTCGGGCGCGGGACGACGTTCGCGATCTACCTGCCGATTAGCTCAGTCGCCGAAGCGTCGGCTTCGCCCGAGAGCACGGAAGCTCCGCGCGGCAACGGGCAGCGCGTGCTGTTCGTCGACGACGAGGCGGTGCTGGGTGATGCCGCGCAGAAGATGCTGACGCGCCTCGGCTACGCGCCGACTGTCTTCAAAAGCTCGGTCGAGGCGCTGGCCGCGCTGCGCGGCGCTCCCAGTGCCTACGCCGTGATGATCACCGACTTCACCATGCCGGAGCTGACCGGCGCGGACTTGATCCGCGCGGTGCTGGCAATCCGGCCAGATTTGCGGGTGATCCTCGCTTCGGGTTCGGGCTCGCACCTCACGAGCGACGAGATGCGTCAGCTGGGCGTGCGCGAGGTGCTGACCAAGCCCGTCGGCTACGTTGCGCTTTCGCGCGCCTTGCACCGGGCGCTTTCGGGGTAGGGGCGCGCCCTACGGCAGGCTCATCCAGAACTTCCACAGGCCATGCGTCGACAAACCAGTGGCGACCTGGTCGTTGTGGCCGAGGCCGGTCGTGGTGCAGAAGACGGTCGGGGCTTTGCAGCCCATGTACTGCACGCAGCTGATCGTCGAGTCGGCCTTTGGCGGCTTGACCATCGGGCCCGGCTCGTACGGCGTCGTCACGGCCGGCATCGTGCAGCCGTTGAGCTTGAGCACGTGGTCGCGACCGCCCGGGTACTTGTTGTAGCCGTCGGGATCAGCGCTGTCGTGGTTGCCCATGTACGCGACCGGCCCCTTGCAGGCTGAATCGGGCAACGAGCCCTGCCAATTGCCGGTGGCGTTGCCGATGCCTTTGAACAGGCCGCCGGGGCCACCGTCGACGCAGCCCTCCATGTACGCGATCCACGAGCCGCTGCTGAAGCCCTCGATGAAATGCCGGCTCTTGTCGACGCAGAAGGCGGCATCGACATTTGCGACCGTCTCTTCGACGTAGTTCACCTCAGGGTCGGGGAAGGCTTCGGTCATGAAGCAGTCGCGCCCGGTCGCGGCCGCGCTGTAGTCGAGGCCAACGACGATCGCATTGGCGCCAGCCGCGTCCTGAATCGGAATCGCGTTGTTACCCTTGCCTCCGCAGCCCGGTCCGACGAACACCGTTGGGTAAGCGCGATCCGGATTGTAGTTCGCGGGGAGGCGGACCCAGTATTCGCGAGCCTGCCACTTGGCGGTGACGAGCGCGCTGGCCGTGATGGTCTCTTTGTAGTTTACGAACATCGAGAGCGCCTGCGCCGTTGGCTTGCCGCAACCGGTGCTCTTGACCGCGCCGGTTAGGCCACCGCCGGCTCCCGCCATACCCGACCCAGCCGTGCCGGCGCCGGCCGTAGCGGTGGTGCCGCCGCCGCCCGTTGCCCCTGCGGTGCCGGGAGCGCCCGCGGTACCGGGTGAGCCGCCGGTCGCGGTCGCGCCTGCGGTGCCCGGCGAGCCAGCCAGGGCGGTCGCTCCGGCGCTGGTGGTCGCGCCTGCGGTGCCCAGCGCTCCCGCGCTACCGCTGGTTCCGCTTGGGCCTGCTGGGCCCGGCTCGGAGCTGCAGGCGGGGCCTACTAGGGCCAGTACTGCGCCGAAGCCCACCAAACCAGGGAGACGAGGCAGGGATCTCATGCTCGCCCTTTGTCGCCGCTGCCGGTCGTTTCCGTGAAGTTGTCGGCGCAGCGGGCTATTTCGGCACGACCATCAATGCATCGCACACAAGCGGATAGCGTAGATTTCAGCAACGGAAAGGGCCCCGCGAGAGAGTCGTTGACGCCTTGGGGCGGCGGCCGCCACCTCGCTCCGTGCCGCCGCGCGCCTTCCCGACCCAGACCGTTCGCGACTTGATCGGAATCGCGCGGCTCCTGTATCGGACATGGGCGGCGGCGAGTAGACAGGACAACCGTTTGCCGACGCTGGTAGCGATTGGCAAAGACTTGCAGCAGGCGAGCCGGCTGGCACGCGATAGCAAGCCGGGCACGCGAGCGCAGCGCGAGGCGTGGGAGCTAGCAGAGCTGGCGACGCGGCGCCTGGGCTATATCGTGGACGCCTACGTCGGCGTGAAACCGTTAATTGCCGCAGCTTTCGAGGCCGTCGACGAGACCGCGCGCGACGACAAAGTCGCGAAAGCGCGTCGGCGCTGAAGGCTGCGGCAACGCGCTAATGCCCGGTGGAAAGGCTGTTTTTGCAGTCGATGACTGGGCCTGCTACCAGCAACATGACGTGCTGTTCGCCGGTCTCTAGTCGGCAACCCACGCCCATCGCTGGATCGGGATGAGGCAAGACGGCGACGACGTCGAAGGTCGCGTCGAGCGTGCTTTGGTAGGTCTTGACGTCGGGGCTCGCGATATCGATGAACGGAATGTCGCGCGAACGAGTGAACGTGAAGGTCCCAGTTACGTCGGCGCCGCTGGCGGTGACGATGCTCTTGCCCACGCTACCGGAACCGGCAACCGTGTACGTACCGTCCGGAAGTCCTGGCTCGAACGCGAGCCGCGCGATGAAGGAAATGGCATCAATTTCGAGCCCCAACGGCGTCTGCGTGGGGCTGTAGCGAACCCTCAAGGTCGCTGGATCTTTAGCGACACCATCACACGACAGCGACGCTGCCTGAACCGCACCGCTCTCGCGATCTTGGTGACCGTCCCAGTAGCAGGGGCCCTTGCTGCCGCAGCCAACGAGTTCTGCCGAGAGCGCCAAAACTACTATCAGGCCACGGCTTTCGTGTTGACTCATGGCGCTTCACCTCGAGGCTAGCTTGAATTCGCGGTGGCCGGCGGCGGAACTTCCTTGTCGGGGCGCGCGGTAAAAACCATGCCCTCGACCGCGTAAATCACTAGCGCGAGCCAAATTAGCGCGAAGCCGGCGAGCTTGGCGAGCGGTAGCGGCTCGTGGAACACGAACACGCCGAGGCCGAGTTGGAGCGTGGGGCCGAGGTACTGCAAGATGCCGACGAGCGACAACGGGATGCGGCGTGCGCCGGCGGCGAAGCACAGCAGCGGTATGGCGGTGATCGGCCCGGCGGCGACCAGCAGGAAGCGCAACGAAATCGGAGCGATCGTCCAGGCGTCGTGCCCCGTGAGAGCGAGGCTCAGCAGGTAGAGCGCTGCGAGTGGCAGCAACAGCAACGTCTCGAGCGTGAGACCACCGAACGCGTCGAGCGTTGCGGTCTTTCGGAGTAATCCGTACGTGCCGAAGCTGGCGGCCAACGTAAGCCCAATCCACGGCAATTGGCCGACCAGCAGCCCGAGCCAGAGCACGCCGAGGCCCGCGAGCGCCACCGCCGCCCACTGCCCAGCGCGCAATCGCTCTTTCAAAACCACAACCGCGAGCACGACGCTGAACAACGGATTGATGAAATACCCGAGGCTGGCGTCGACGATGCGACCTTGACCGACAGCCCAGATGTAGACCAGCCAATTGACCGAGAGCCCGAGCGCACTGGCCAGAAACGTCCAGAGGATGCGCGGCCGTTCGCGCAACTGAGCGATGAAGTCACGCTTGCCACCAATCGTCACTACCGCGACGAGCAGCAACGCCGACCACACGATGCGATGCGCCACGACCTCAAGCGGCGCAACGGCGTGCAGCGCTTTCAGATAAAGTGGCAGCACGCCCCAGATGCCGTACGCGATCAGCGCGTAGGTGATTCCGAGGCGGCGTTGGCTCACGACACCGCAGCATGGGGCAGCGCACGGCGAAACGTAAGCCCGAACGCTCTGACGCTGAGCGCCGGCGCCGCGGTTCGAGGCGGGTTTGCGCCCGGCTTGGTGTTCGGCGATTCAGCGCGCTAGGGTGCCGCATGGGCATCGGTCGTGAGCTTGGCAAGAAGCTGTTGGAGCGCGCCTCCGGCAAAATGGGCGAGGCGTTGTCGCGCGCCGACGTGCTGGGCGGCAAGGTGCGTGACCGCGTGGTCGAAAAACTCGTCGCGTTGAAAGAGGCGCCGCCGCCAGTCACGCTGCGTTCGCAGGTCACGGTCACGCCGCCCAAGCCTGTCGCCAAGCCCGCTCCTGTGCCGATGGGTTTGGGTGATCCGGGTCGCGCTGCGCAGGTTTTTGGCCGCGCTTCGTGCCCCTGGTCGGGGCGAGTCGTCGCCTTGCTCGAGTCGTCGCGCGTCGAATATTCGTACTTCGATCTCGACGGCTACGGCAGCGACAGCGTGCTGCGCGAGCTCAAGCTCGAAACGAAGCAAGAGACCGTGCCGTACGTCTTCATTCGCGGCCGCTTCCTCGGCGGCTACAACGCGCTCGACGAAATCCATCGTCTGGGCCAGCTCGAGTACCTCAGCTTGTCCGAGGCGGATCGCGTCCGGCACCCGATGCACGGCCGGATTGAAGTGGCGGCGCGCACGCACGACGGCGAGCGTATTCCAGGGGAGTGACGGTCTCGCGTTGTCGTTCGCGGCCTGTGTTATGCGGCGAGTCGCGCTGGCGCGGCGCGCCGGGCTGCGGCGCGGCAGCCAAAAAATGTGAAGAATCCCGAGCGGCTGCAGTTCGGCCGGGAAAGCGCGGTGCGTGGCCGTTCCGCGAGCTAGCGACTGCACACCGCTAGGACTTGCTTCAGGTCCGTCAGGCCTTCCATGACTTTGCGGACTCCGTCTTGCAGCAACGTGATCATGCCAGTTTCGCCGGCGATTTTGCGGATGTCGTCGATCGGCGCTTTGCGTTGGATCGAGCGTTTGAGCTCGTCGCTGCCGACCAGGAGCTCGTGCAGCGCGACGCGGCCTTTGTAGCCGGATTGGCCGCAGGCGGCGCAGCCTTTGCATTTCCAGAGCTTGAGGCCGAACGGGTGTTCTTCCTTGAGCAAGGCTTGGAAGGCTTCGTGGCCGTAGGCGGCGCTGAGCTCATCGAGCTCGCCGGCAGTCGGCACGGATTGCTCGCGACACTGTTTGCACAGCCCACGCGCCAGGCGCTGGGCGAGCACACCAAGCAACGCGTCGGCGAAGCTGAATGGGTCGAGGCCCATGTCGATCAAGCGGGTGACGGTTTCGGGCGCGCTGTTGGTATGCAGCGTGGAAAGCACCAAATGGCCCGTCAGTGACGCTTCGACGGCCGTGCCGGCGGTCTCGAGATCGCGCATTTCGCCGACCATGATCACGTCCGGATCGGCGCGTAAGAAAGCGCGCATGGCATGAGCAAAAGTGAAGCCGATCTTCGCATTCACCTGCACCTGGCGCAGGCCATGCTGGGTAATTTCGACCGGATCCTCGGCGGTCCAGATCTTCATGTCGACGGTGTTGATGAAGCCGAGCGCGGAGTGCAGCGTCGTCGTTTTGCCGGAGCCGGTCGGACCAACGCATAACACCAACCCGTAGGGCTTACTGATGACCACTTTCAGACCGGACAACACCGAAGCGCTCATGCCCATGTTGTCGAGCGGCATCGGCTTGGACGCGGCCAAGATGCGCAGCACGATGTCTTCGTTGTTGTTGACGGTCGGGATCGTCGCGACGCGTAGCTCGATCTGCTTTTCGCCGACGCGAAAGCGGATCTTCCCGTCCTGCGGCTTGCGACGTTCGGCGATGTCGAGCAGCGCCATGATCTTGAAGCGCGCTACCAGTGGCAGCCGGAAATTGGCGGGGATTTCCTGGTAGGCGATGCAGTCGCCGTCGACCCGGAAGCGCACGGTGACGGTGCGTTCTTTGCCGTTCGGCTCGATATGAATGTCGGAGGCGCCGCGTCGATAGCCGTCGATCACGATCTGGTTGGCCAGCTTGATGATCGAGTTGTCGGATTCTTTGACCGACGACGACTCGTTGGCGTCGGTGTCGGCGATAGTCTGGATGTCGTCGGACGCTAGACCCTTCAAGATCACGTCCATCTCGCTCGCGACTTTGCGCTGATCGAGCTGGTCGAGGTAGGTCGGGATGTAGCGTTCGAGCTGACTCGGCGTCGCTACGACCTCACAGATCTGCTTTTTGCCGATCTGGCGAACTTGGTCGAGCGCGTCGATCGCCAAAGGATCGCTGAGCGCGACCGTCAGCATCTTGCTGTCGACGTCGAGCGGCAGGATCTTGTGCTTTTGGATGAAGTCGCGCGGCAGCTCTTCGACCGCCGAGAGGTTGATCACGCAGGTGTCGAGATCGACGAACGGCAGCTGGAACTTCTTGGCCAGCGTGCTCGACAGGTCGACTTCGGAGACCAGGTTCATTTCGACCAAGATTTGGCCGATCCGCTTGCCGGTGCGCTTTTTTTCTCCTGCAGGGCAAACTCGATATCGGCCGCGTCGGCCAAGCCAGCTTCGATCAAGACCTCGCCGAGGCGCGTGCCTTTGCGCTTCTGCAACACGGCGGCGGCTTCGACCGCGCTCTGCTCGACGCGCTTGTGCTCGACCAAGATCTGCCCGATCGGCGTGCGCGGCTGATCTTTCTGAGCCTGCAGCCCTTGGTCGATCGCGGTTTGTCCAACGCGGCCTTCTTTGACGAGCATCGAGCCGAGCGGCTCGTTGAGCTCGCGCATGCGAACGCCGTGGTTGTAGAAGAAGATCTCGCGAAACGGGCTGGCGTCGGCCGGTTTGGCGTAGAAGCCGAGCGTCGGCGGGTTCGGTTCGGGATCGACCAGGAACGCGAGACTGCTCGAAACGTGCACCTTGAGGCCGCCCTTGCGTGCGCTCGGCAACTGCGGCGGATCGCCGGGGTTGCGGTGAAAGCCGACGTAGGCGATGCGCTCGGTCGGAAACGGCACTTTGGGCGGCGAGCCCTTGGGTGCGCTGAGCGCCAAGTCGGAGACGTTGGGCGAGAACTTGCCGAGCAAGCCGACGTGGGTTTGGCCATCGACGAGCGCAACCGTCACGGTGGCCGGCGTTTGGCCAAAAGTCCGCTCCATGGCCATCGACTGAAACAAACGGTCACACCCGCCGGGAGTTCAGGCCTGGGCCGAGAAAAAACCGGCGCAAATGCTCGGTCTTGGCGCTTCCTTGCTGGACAGCGCCAGTGCCGGTAGCGTTTCGGCAATGCGAGGGCGAGCGGTTTGGATGGTGTTGAGCGCGGCTTCGGTGTTGCTCGTCACCGCTTTGGCCAGTGCGCAGTGCACCAAGGACACCGACTGCAAGGGCGATCGCGTGTGTGAGGCCGGGAAGTGTACTTCGCCGGTCAGTTTGCCGCCCGCTCCGCCCGCACCACCTGGCTCCGAAACTCCAACCGGTGCTGCGGTGCCGCCGATTCCCGCCGCGCCAGGCGTCAACGCTGCAGGAGAGCAACCGCCGGTGTCGCCAGAGGGCGAGCCACAGCCCCCGAAGACAGTCCAACCGCCGCTGGACACCGAGCCCGAGCCGATCAGCGAGGTGCCGCCCGGTGCGCTCACGCCGCTTGGTCAAGACGAGCCGCAGACGCGTCGACGCAATCGCAACGCGATGATCGCCGGCATCGTGATGGTGTCGGTCGGCCCGATCTCACTGTTGGGCGCGCTCGCCGCCAAGAACGCGCAGGAAAAGTGCGACAAGGACCTGGAGCAGCGGTACCCGGACCATCGGCTACCGACGAGCGAGAAGTACCGTGTCGATGAGTGCAGCGGCTACAGCACCCCGCTGTACCTGTTCGGAATCGGTGGCGCGCTGCTCACCGTGGCCGGCATTCCGCTGATCATCTACGGTGGCAAGCAACTGCCTGTCGGTGCTCCTGCGGCGAGCCTGCGTGTCCTGCCTTGGGCTGGCCCCGAGTCGAGTGGGCTGAAGCTGCGCCTCGAGATGTAGCTACGGCGCGGGCGGCGGCGGCGGGATCGAGTGGAAGCGCGGCTCGCAGATCGCGGCAAGCGTTTCCGACAGGCGCTGTTGCGCGAGGCTACCGGCGCCGCGCGGCGAACGCTGATGCACGTAGCGGGCTACGTCGCCGAGCGAGAGCAGGCCGACCAGCATGCCCTGGGCGTCGACGACCGGGAGTCTGCGCACTTGGTTGGCGCGCATGATGTCCTCGGCTCGGCTAAGCTCGTCGTCCGGCGAGCAGGCGCACAAACCGCGCGACATCGCGCTTTCGACGCTTGTCTCGGCCAGGTGCTTCCACTGCATGAAGGCGGCCATCGAGATGTCGCGATCGGTAAGCATGGCCAACGCTTTGCGCCCAGGGCCACACACCGGCAGGCAGCCGAGATCTTTTTCCCACATCAACTGGGCTGCCCGGGCCAGGGTGTCTTGGGGCGTGCACACGTATACGCGCGTGCGCATCGCGTCGTGCACCGGGGCGCGCAGCAAGCCGCCGTCAGGCAGGTGGCGCAGCATGAAGTCACGGAACACGCGCGCGACCGAGAGCGCGACGTCACTGGCCGCGGTGCGCACACCCGCGCCTTGATTTTCCAGGCCACGCTCGAGCTCGATCAAGCGCTCCTCGATCGCTTCCCACTGCTGCTGCGCTTCACGGCTAGCGAGGTGTAGACGGACGCGGAGCTCGCCGCGGAGCGTCTCGAACTCGGAGGTCTCGGTGTCCGGTGTGGAGGCAGGGCGACGACTTGGGCGTGACATGAGCACCAATCCTGTCCGTAAGCCGGTGCGGCTGGCAACGTCCACACACAACGCTGCGGAAATCCGGCAGCGTGCGCGTGTGAGGCGCGCGAGGAGCTGGCGCTTCTTCGCCGCGAGAATTTACTTGCAACCCGCGAGGTGTGGGGTTCGCTACGGCGCCGTAACCCAGTCGAGCACTTCGGTCAGTTGCGTTTCGGCGCTGGTGCCGAAGTAGCCGTGATACGCGCATTCGAGCGTGAAGTAACGACAATCGACGCCGGCGGTTTGGAGCGCGTCGACGCCCATTCGCATGTTCTCGGTCGTCTCGAGCTCGCCGCCCAAGATGGCGACGCGCTGGGCTTGAGCGAGCCGGACGGCTGACGCTTTCATCGGTGGGCCGCCGAGCACGACGCGCGGGTATTGCTGCGGGTAGCGTTGCGCGACCTTTTCGGCGCGCTCAGCGCCTTGCGAGTAGCCGAACAGCAGCGCTTGATCGAGCTTGAGCTCGCCGCCGTACAGCGCGTTCACGCGCTTGAAGGCGGCGCGGATGCGGGTTTGGATTTTCGACGCATCGTCGCGCCACTTGAAGCGACCGTTTTCGCACGGTGTGTCGCCGCGTACGGCGATGAGCGTTCCGTGCGCGCGCACGGTTTCGCGGAAATAGTCGGCGGCGGCCACGTCGCCGCACATACCGGGCAGGTAGATGATGACGCGCGGATCACCGGCATTGCCGCGCAAAACGTAGGCGGGGCGGTCGTCCGGAATGTTGACATCTTGGCCGAGCGGAGTGTGCGGCGGGGCGGGCGGCACATGGCCGTCGGGGCCGAGCGGCGGGACGGAAGCGCAGTGGCCTCCGTCGGCGGCGTCAGCGCCGGCGCCCACTGCGGCCGAGGCGATCGGCGTCGTGGGCGGCACCCCGACCGTGGCCGTGTCCGGGTCGGCAGACGCCGTCGGTTCCGGACCGGCGTCTGCCAGCGTGGGTGTTGGCGCCGCGACGAGCGTGGGCAGAGCGCTGGCGGACGCGACCGGCTTTGGCGCCACGTAAGGATCCGGGTGGGGTGGCGTGGGCAGATCCTGGCCGGCGCACTGCGTTAGCAACAACGCACCGAGCTCGAACGCGAGCAGCGCCGAGAACCCGCGCGTCAGCGAAGGGCGAGCGGTTCGCGATCGCATTGGGAGACGTGAAAGGTTACCGATGGGCCGGTTTCTGCACGCAGACGCTGTGCCAGGACCGGCAAGAACCCGCGCTCGGTGTTGGTGTGCTCAGCGAGCACGACGCTGCTGCCGCTCAAGGCACGCGCGCGCACGTCGTGGTGCCGCATCTCGCCGGTCAGGTAGAGGTCGTAGTTGGACAATTTCTCGAACAGTGAGCCGCCCGCGCCTGCGCAGACCGCAACGCTGCGGATCAGCGCGGCGTCGCCGGCGTGTTGGGCAGCCGCCGCGACGCGAAGCTGTGACAAGCCGAGGTGACGCTTGATACGTTCGACCGCGTCGGCCAGCGAGATTGGGTCGTGCAAGTGAACGAAGCCGCCCTGGCCGTAGCGGCCATCCGCGGCGTTCGCCAGGCACGGTCCGCGAACGCCAGCACCGAACGCTTCCAGCAGCCAAGCGTTCACTCCGTCGGGCGCGGCGTCGAGCGCCGTGTGCGGCGAAAAAACCGTAATGCCCTTCACCGCACAGCGCAGTACGCTGCTTTCGCTCGGCTCCGAGCTGCGCAGGCGCTTCAAACCTTGAAAGATCGGCGGGTGATAGGCGATGACGAGCGTGGCTCCGAGCGCCTCGGCTTCTGCCACGACCTCGTCCGAAAGGTCGATCGTCAAGAGCGCGTTCTTCAGCGGCGCCGCGCGCGCGACCGCCACGGGCTCGACGATCAGACCCACGTTGTCCCACGGCTCTGCAAATTGCAGCGGCGCGAGGCGCTGCAAATTAGCGAGGACTTCTGCGAGTTGAACCGGCACGCCCGATTGTAGTGCCAGAGATCGCGCTCTTTCGGTAGGGTTTCCGACACCGTATGCCGTTCTTTCGTAGTCTTGTGCGCCTGCTGGTCGTGGTCGTGCCGTTTGGCCTGTTGTCGCGCCACAAGCCGCGCCACTTTCGCGAGATGCTGCGGGTGCTGTGGGAGAACCGCGGGCGCTGGCTGTATGCGCTGCGGATTTTGCGCCACGGCGTCTGTGACGGCTGCTCGCTCGGGCCACGCGGCTTGAAGGACGACGTGATCCCGGGCGTGCACCTGTGCTTGTCGCGCCTGAAGCTGCTGCGTCTGAACACGATGGGGCCGATCCCGGACGAGCTCTTGCGCGATGTTAGCGGGCTCGAGAAGCTGTCGAACGAAGCGCTGCACCAGCTGGGGCGGGTACCGTACCCACTGCTGCGACGCCGCGGCGAACGCGGGTTTTCGCGGATTGGCTGGGATGAAGCGTTGGCGCTGACTGCGCGTCACTGGCAGGCAGCAACGCCCGACCGCATCGGCGTGTTCCTGACCAGCCGCGGCATCACGAACGAGACGTACTACACGGCACAAAAGCTGGCGCGAATCGGCGGCACGCCGCACATCGATACCTGCGCGCGGCTGTGCCACGCCGCATCTTCGGTCGGGCTCAAGCAGACGCTCGGGTTTGCGGCGCCCACACTGTCGCTCAGCGACTGGCTCGAAGCCGAGCTGATCGTGATCATCGGCTCCAATTTGCCGAACAATCAGCCGGTGTCGACCAAGTACCTGCGCGCGGCAAAAAAGCGTGGCGCGCGGATCGTCGTCGTCAACCCGTTTCGCGAGCCCGCGCTCGAACGCTATTGGATCCCGAGCGTGCCGTGGTCGGCGCTGTTCGGAACCAAGCTGATGGACGATTTTTACGCCGTCCGGCCCGGCGGCGACATCACGTTCATGAGCGACGTGTTGAAGGCGCTCGACGAGCTGGGCGGCTGGGACGAAGACTTCGTGCGCGCTCGCACCAACGGCGCCGCTGAGCTGCGCGCGCGCTTGAAGGCGCAAACCTGGGCCGAGCTGTGCGGCGACGCCGGCGTCGAGCAGGCGGAAATGCAGCGCTTTGCTCAGCTGTACAGCCGTACGACGCGCGCGGTCTTCATCTACTCGATGGGCCTCACACAGTACGAGTTCGGGGTCGACAACGTGCGCATGGTCGTCAGCTTGGCGCTTTCGCGCGGCATGATCGGCCGACCCGGTACCGGCGTGATGCCGATCCGCGGTCACTCGGGCGTACAGGGCTCGGCTGAGTGCGGCGCCGATCCGGACAAACTGCCGGGCGCGGTCGGGCTCGACGCCGAGCATGTCGCGCGGTTCGAAACGGCCTGGCGCCACCAGATCCCGCACGAAAAGGGCCTGCGCGCGGCAGACTTGCTCGATCGCGCCGGCGAGACGGGCCTCGACGTGTTGTACCTGATCGGTGGCAACCACCTGGAGACGATGCCGGATCGCATGCACGCCAAGCGCGCGCTGACGCGGGTAAAGCTGCGCATTCACCAGGACATCGTCCTCAACACCTCGACGCTCTTGGAAGCAGAGGAAGCCGTGCTCGTGCTGCCAGCGCAGACCCGCTACGAACAGCGTTCCGGTGGCACCAGCACCTCGACCGAGCGCCGGATCCGCTTCACGCCTGAGATCCCGGGCCCGCGCCTGGCCGAAGCCAAACCGGAGTGGGAGATCCCGTGCTTGATCGGCTTGGCGCTCGAGCCCGGGCGCAAAGATCTGTTCGGATACCGCGATACGGCCGAGATTCGTGCCGAAATGGCGCGCCTGATGCCGCTGTACCAAGGCATCGAGAAGCTCGAAAAAGAAGGCGACTCGGTGCAGTGGGGCGGACCGCAACTCGGCGGCGAAAGCTTTCCGACGCCGGACGGCAAGGCGCAGTTCAGCGCGGTGGCTTTGCCGCGCGTCGACGTGCCACTCGGGCAGTTTCTTTTGACCACTCGCCGCGGCAAGCAATTCAACTCGATGACCTACGGCTCGCGCGATCCGCTGACCGGCGGCAAAGATCGCGCGGCCATTTTGCTTGATCCGCGCGACTGGGCCGAGCTTGGGATCCGCGAAGGCGAAAAAATCCGCGTGACGAGCCAAGCGGGCTCACTCGATGCGACAGCCGGTGCTGGGCCGTGTCGGCGCGGGCACGCGCAGGGCTTTTGGCCGGAGTGCAACGCGCTGCTGGGCCGGAAATACGACCCGGCGTCGGGCGAGCCGGACTACAACACAGCAGTCCGGATCGAGCGAGCACCGTGACCGAGCCGGTTCACCCCGACGCGATTCAAGCGGTCGCCACGCTGCAAGTGTTGGCCGACGGCACGACGCGCGAACGACGCGAAGAAGTGGCGGTCGAAGCGCCGTTCGCGATCCAGCTCGAGGGCGAGACCTTGGCCATCACCATGCGCACGCCAGGCCACGATGCCGAGCTGACGGCCGGCTTCTTGCTCGCCGAAGGGCATGATCCGCGCGGTGCCGCCCGGGCGCGGGTCGTCAAGCGCGGCACGCTCAGTAGCGCCTCATGCGGCGTCTGCGGCCGTGACGATATCGAAGACCTGATCGAGCGGCTTGGCCCCGTGGAAGCCGACACGCGCTTCGATCGTTCGGTGATCTCACGCGTGATGCAGCAGCTGCCCCAGCACCAACCGAGCTTTGCGCGCACCGGAGGCCTGCACGCGGCAGCCCTGGTCAGCGCGGCGGGGGAGTTCGTGGTCGCGCGCGAAGACGTGGGCCGGCACAACGCGGTCGACAAAGTGCTCGGGCGCGCCGCACTCGACGGCTTGTTGCCGCTTTCTGGGCATTTCTTGGTGGTGAGCGGTCGTACTAGCTTCGAGATCGTGCAGAAGGCCGTGGCTGCGGGTCTGCCAGCGTTGGTGGCGATCTCGGCGCCCAGCTCGCTGGCGATCGAGCTGGCGCAGCGCTTTCGGGTGCTTTTGCTCGGTTTCGCGCGCGGCGGGGGCTTCACGGCCTACGCGGGACGCTTTCGGCTCGAAGGCGCAGGGGAGTAGGTCGTGGACAACGTAACGCATGCCTTGGCGGGCATGCTGGTGGCGGAAGCGGTCTGCGTGTACCGCGGCGAGACGCGGCAGCCGGTGCGGTCGGCGGCGTACCTGGTTTCCGCGCTGGCCAACAACCTGCCCGATATCGACGTCTTGTACTCGTCGTGGATGGAGCCGCGGCCGCTCGGAAGCCTGTTGAACCACCGCGGGCACACGCACACGTTGCTGCTCGCTTTGCCGCTGGCGTGGCTGCTCGGCCTGGTCGCTTGGCGCTGGTTCCTGCGCAAAAATCCCGAGGCCGCGGCACGCGAACGGCGGCTGTTCGTAGGCCTTTCGTTGATCGGAGTCGTGCTGCACCTGGGCATGGACTTCGGCAACAACTACGGCGTGCACCCGTTCTGGCCGCTGAACAATCGCTGGTTCTACGGGGATACGATCTTCATCGTCGAGCCGCTGTGGTTGGCGTTGGCGATCCCGATCGTCGCTTCGCGCTTGCGAGCGCGTTGGCTACAGATTGCGCTGTGGTCGGTGCTGGGTGCGGTGTTGGTCGTGTGTTGGTACGTGCCATTCGTACCGACATGGTCGCGCTGCTTGGTCTTGGGCGTGACGGCGCTGGCATTCGCGGTCGCGCGCAAGGCGTCGGAGCGGGTCCGGATTGGCTTTGCGCTCGCCGGGTGCCTGGCGGTGGCGGTCGTGTTTGCCGCCGGCTCGATGACGGCCAAAGCCGAGCTGCGGCAGGCGGCGCAAGCGGCTTTTCCGGCGCTCGAGGTGCAGGACATCGCCGCGACGCCGATGCCGGCGAACCCGCTGTGTTGGGAGGGGCTGCTCGTCGGCGAGCAAGGCGACTCGTACCGCGTGCTGCGCGCCAGCGTCGCGCTGGGTCCGGTCGCCGCGCAGGATTGCAACGCGGGCGCTGACGTCGAGCCGACGGCCAGCGTCTCGCGGCTCACGCGCGTGAACCGAGGCGGGGTGCGCTGGCTGACCGAATACCGCGCCGACTTGGCTGCGCTGCGGCGGCTCAGGCAAGACGATTGCCGTTTCCGCGGCTTGCTGGAGTTCGCGCGCTTACCCTACGTGTCCGCGTCGGGAACCCTGGCCGGTGATTTACGTTACGACCGCAAGCCAGGCGTCGACTTCTCGGATATCGAGCTGCCGCAAGACCCGCAGGTCGGCGGCTGCCCGCGCTTCTTGCCGGGCTGGACCGAGCCGCGCGCCCAGTTGTTTCAGCCGTAATCGGGCTTGCCGATCGCACCTGCCTCCGCAACAATCAATCGGTGCCGTCACCTGGAACCGTTCTCATGGCGCTGCTCGCGCTGGGGATCGGCGCCTGCGGTGCCCGGACCGGCCTGCCGACAACCGACGTCGTGTGTTCAAGCGAAGGCGCCGAGCGGGCCTGTCAGGACGGCTGCGGCACCGGCGCGCAGCTGTGCCGCGACGGCGCTTGGAGCAAATGCGACGTGGCGGCCGTCACGCGCAGCTGCTCGGACGGCTGCGGTAGCGGCTCGCAGAGCTGCGTCGACGGGCGTTGGAATGGTTGCCTAGTCCCGCTGGTACTACGCGATTGCCGGAGCAGCTGTGGTCCCGGTCACGAGACCTGCCAGAGCGGCAAGTGGGGAGCGTGTGACGCACCCCAGCCTCGGCCGCCGCAACTGAAAGCGACGATTCGTGATTTCTCGCCGACCACGCACCCGGATTTTGAAGCTGATTACCCGTCAGGGTTAGACAAAAGTATTGTCGCGCAAACACTGGGCGCCGACGAGACGCCCGACTACGCCGGCATGCCGCGCACCGAGACCACTTCCGGCCTCGCGAATTTCCAGAGCTGGTACCACGACGCACCGCTCAACATGGCGGCACCGCTCGACCTGCAGCTCATGCCCGCCAACGACGACCCGGGGCTGTTCGTCTACGACAATCATGCCTTCTTCCCGATCGACAAGCAGCTACTGGGCAACGAGGGCCGCAGCCACAACTACCATTTCACACTCCAGGCCAGCACCAGCTTCGAGTACCGCGGCGGCGAGGTGTTCTCGTTCGCGGGTGACGACGATATGTGGGTCTTCATCAATCGAAAGTTGGCGATTGACCTGGGCGGCTTGCACAGCACTCTGTCGGCGAAGATCCAGCTCGACGACTTTGCCGGCGCGGCCGGTCTGATGCGAGGCGGCGTGTACCCGTTGCATTTCTTTTTCGCCGAACGGCACACGGTCGCGTCCAATTTCACACTGCGCACGTCGATCGCCGAGCCCGGCTCCTGCGACTGAGCCGAACCGCCCCGCGGGCTCGGCGGCTGTGCGAGCCGTCCGGATTGCGCCGCCCGCGCTGGGCCGGTATAGCCATTTCGTGGACGAAACGCCGCGGCGAGAGATCGCGCTACCCCGTGAGTTTTACGTGGTGCTGGGCATCGCAGTCGGCGGCTACCTGCTGTACGCGCTGCGGTCGGTCCTGACACCGCTGTTTCTAGCGTTCGCGATCGCTTACATGCTCGATCCTGTCATCGATCGGTTCGAGACCTGGAAGCTCCCGCGGCCGGCCGGGATCGCGATCGTCTTGCTCGGCCTGCTCGGGTCGTTCGCTACCTTCGTCGCGTTGGTGCTGCCGGTAGTGGCGAGCGATGTCGCGACCGTCGCGAGCGAGCTACCCGGGAAGATTTCCGTGCTGATCACCTCGGCGGATCCGTGGCTGACGGCGCATGGCATCAAGGTGCCGCACACCACGACCGAGTGGATGGAGCGGCTCGGTGCCAACGCTAATGCCGGCGTTTCGTCGATGCTGGCGCCAGCCGGCGGCATCCTGAGTGCCGTCGTGGCGGGTGGATTCTCGATCGTGGGGTCGGTGGTGGCGGCGCTGGTCGTGCCGGTGCTCGCGATTTACCTGTTGAACGATTTCGATCGCATCACGGCTGCGGTGCGCGGTCACCTGCCGCGGCGTTACCGCCGAGTGATCACCGAATATGCCCGCGAAATCGACGGGGCGCTGAGCCATTTCTTGCGCGGCCAGCTGACGGTTATGGGGATTATGGCGGTGCTTTATGGCACTGCGTACGCGATTCTAGGTGTGCGGCTAGCGCTGCCGATTGGCTTGATCTCCGGCACTTTGAGCTTCATTCCGTATCTGGGCAGTGCATTCGCGCTGACCTCGGGCATTTTGATGTCGCTGTTGGGCGGCTTCAATCCAGGGCAGTTGGTTGGCGTCGTGATCGCCTACGCGATCGTCCAAACACTGGAAGGCTTCGTGATCGCCCCGCGCGTGATGGGCAAGACCGTTGGTCTGCCAGAGATGTGGGTGCTGATCGCGCTGTTCGTCGGCGGCGAAATCTTCGGATTTCTCGGCGTCCTGCTAGCGGTGCCGACCGCGGCGGTGATCAAGATCTTCCTGGCGCGCGCGGTCGACATGTACCACGAGAGCGATCTGTACCTCGAGGGTCCGGCCTCGCTGCGCTCAATCCTGCCGGCCGAACCCTACCGGCCATCGGCGGCACCTAGCTCGCCGTCGAACCCGCCGCCGCCGGTCGCACGCTCGACGCCGAGCGCCACCGCGACGCCGCAAAGTGCCTTCAAAACTCCACTCACCGGCAGCGTGATGCCGCCGCGCAAATCCGAGCCCCCCAAGAGTTAGCCGGAGCGCGGCGGACCTCTAGGCTTTGATTTCCGTGAGCTCACTGCCGTAGCGGGCGCCGTCGAAGCCCTTAGGATCGTAGCCCATGGCTTGAATGAACGAGTGCAGCATGCGGCTGTGCGAGACGGAGTTGGCGAGCTGCACGAAGCGTCCGGTTTTTAGGTAACCGCCGCAGCTGCCCGCGAAGAACGCCGGCACGCCGCTCAGCCCGTGGCCGCCGCCGGTGCTCATGTTGTTGAGCGTGAACACCACCGAGTTATCGAGCAGCGTGCGGCCGCCGTCTTCTTTGACGCTGTCGAGCTCAGTCAAGAGCTTGGCGACTTGGCTGATGAACCATTTCCGGACCGTGAAATGCACCTGCGTGTTGTTGTGCGCCTCGCCGTGATCAGCGTTGCCGCCGCGGTCGTAGACCGAGATCGCGCTATTGCGGCCAAAACCAAGGTGCGGGTACGAGATCTCGTCGCCGATGCCGTCACCAAAGATGAAGTTGATGTTGCGCGTGAAGCCGGACGACAGCGCAAACGTGATGACCTTGACCCAAGCGTCCATGTACTTCTGCATGTCTTTGACGTCACTTGGGTTGAAATCGCGCGTTAGCGTGGGCTTTTCGCAGGTCGACTTACTAACCGAGGCGCCAAAGTTCATCTCAAGATCGCGAAACGCCGACAGGTGGCCTTCGCAGCGCTGGCGGTCAGCGGTGCCCAGGTTGGCGCAAAAGCGCCCGATGTCCTTGCCGACGACATCGAGCATGCTTTTTTTGGCAGCGCGCAGATTGTCGAGGTCGGCGTTCGGGACGGCGGCGGGAGCGCCCGGAGCTGCACCGAACAACTGATCGAAGACCTTGTATAGATCTTGCTCCGATGACACGGGTTGCCGCGCGCCGGACCAAGAAACCGCCGGTTCACGCCCGAGCTTGTAGGCGAAGACCAGCGGGCGGGGCTCGTTCGGATTGGTCAACCGCGCCTGCTGCACGATGTACTGGTCGATTGACGCGCCGCCAGCGACGGCGATCGATGCGTCGTGCTTGTGCTCCACGAGCGGCACACCCGTGAGCATGATCGGCAGATCATGATGGCCGCTGACATCGTTCGGGCTGTCTTTGCCGTTTTTGTACTCGAGGCCTTTGATGAACGTGACCTTGCTCTGCAGCGGAGTGAGCGAGGAGCACAGATCGCTCAGCTTGTAAGAGTCGCCAACGCCCGACGGAAGCCAGGCGTTTTCGGCGCAGCCGTTGCCGTACTGGATCGCCACCATGCGCTTGGGCGAACCGTTGGTGCAGCCGGCGCTCGCAAAATCGGCGTCGAGCAACGGCAGCATGGCGCCGCCGACCCCGAGCCCACGCAAGAACAGTCGTCGATCGAATTTGGTTTGGCTTTTCATCGGGCAAGCTCTCCTTCGTTCAAGCGACGGAAACGGAACGCTTCGCTACCAGTAAGGTCGACCAGTGTGGCGTGGAGATCGTCGTGGGCGGCGCGCTGAACCGCGAGCGCCGACTTGAGCGAGTCGATGTCGTAGCCCGCTTCAGCGCGCCCGGTCGCCATCCGGAACACCTGGCGCGTCATGCATTGGCGGTATTCCTCGCTGCCGGCGATCGCCTGGACCAGGTCGGGCGCGCCCGCGTAATGCACGACTTGCCCGAACGGCAACGTCACCGAGCCAGTCGAGTTGATCGGCTTGTTCGAAGCCGCATCGACGTCGCGCCAGGTGCTGCCTCCGAAGTGTTCGAAGGCGTAGCCGAGCGGGTCGATCGTGGCGTGGCAACCCGTGGCGCAAGCGGTTTTCTCGACGACGTTTTCAAAGAACTCGCGCTGGGTTTGGCCGGATTCTCGCACCAGATCAGCGGGGATCAGCGGCGGAGCGGGCGTGGCTTGGCACAGGAACTCGAGTAGCAATTTTTCGCCGCGCCGCGGCGGCAGGCTGTCGTCGGCTTTGCCGGTGTACTTGAGGTAGTCGGCGTGGGTCAGGATGCCCAGGCGCTGCGCGGGATCCATCGCGGTCTTGACCAGCGCGTCACCCTGAATGCCTGCGACACCGTACAGCGGGGCGAGCTGCGCGTTGAGGTAGTAGTCCGTGCTCAGCAACAGCGCCTGGATACTGCCGCCCAGGTTGCCGAGCGTGCTGCCGATGAAGCGATGCCGCGCGTCCAGGAGCGACACATCCAAGCCGGATTGGCCCTTGGAGTTGTTGCCCAAGTGCAGCATCTTGGCCACCAACAGCTCGAACAGCTGCGCCGTGGTGGCGCCGCCCAGCAGCCGCGTGGCGTGCCCGGTCAGCACTTTGGCGTCGAGCGTTTTGCCGCTGTCGGCGTCGGCTGCCAATTGCGCATCGGGCGGCGCTTGAGTCAGGAAGTAGGAAAGCCGTGCCGCCGCTTCGTAGGCCGTTAGCGAAACCTTACCGTCGGCACCAGCGACGGGGCGCTGCGGGCCGAGCTCCCAGTGGTACATGAAGCTCGGCGATTGCGCGATCGCCTCCGCGACCAGGGCGGCTGCGTCTTCGAGCGCGAGCGCGTGAGTCGAGCGCGCGGTCGTGAACAGGCCGGCGAACGACGCCAGCTCGGTGTCGAGCACCGGGCGCCGAAATGCCGCGCGGCCAAAGCGCTTCACGAATTGTTCGGCGCAGGCAGCTTCTTGCGTTCCGGCGTCGCAGGTCCACAGCCGTTTGAAGGCGGTCTTCACGCGCGCGCCGACGGCTTCCGCAGCCTCGAAATAGGCTTGCACCTCGAGGCCGGAGGCTGGGCGCGCGGTGGGGAAACCGCCGGCGTCGCCGATCTCTTCGCCCCAGTCACCGGTCAACGACACCGGTTCACCGAGCATCGCCGAGACGGTGTTGTCGTACTCAGCGCGCGTCAGCCCACGCAAGCCGACGATGCCTGCTGGTAGGTCGTGACTTTGAATCAGTTTGGTGATGTCGCCGATGGCGGCGGGTTCGACGGTCGGCACGGGCGGCGCGCCGGCTTGCCCCGAAGCGCCCGCGACGGCGCCGGGAAGCATCGGCGGAGCGGCAGAATCACCTTCGATGTTGCCAGTGCATGCGGCAAGCACCAGCGCGATGCCGGTGACGGGGAGCCCGAACCCGTGTAAACGCGACCAACTGAGCGTGTTCGTCATGGGGTGTGGGTTGGTCGCCCAGCCCCGACAAACGGCTCAGGGTATTTGAACGGCGACGCCGACGGCAGCGCTAAAGAGCGGAGAACGCTGCAATTTCAGGTGCTGCTCGCCGTCGAGCACGTCGACCTCGTTGAACCAGGTTCCAACTCCCAGGTGTGAAGTCAGCGCCGAACGCGGAAAATTGGCGCCTGCGCCGAACGCCCACCAACCGCGCAGCTCAGCCTCGGCGCCAAGGGTCGAGAAGGCGTCGTTGAAGCTGCTGGCGTTGGCGTGAGCCTTGCCGCTCACGAGCGTGCGTGACAAGCGCGCTGTGACGCCCGCCTCCAAGCCGACTTGCTGGCGCTCGACGAGCGGCACCAACAAGCCGACTCCGAGTAGGAACGAGTCGGTGTGCACCGAACCGTCCGGCGCGGAGAAGCCGATACCGCGTGCAAATCCGAGCTCGAGCGAAAACGCGAAGCTTGCGGTAGGCCACCAAGTATTGTCGAGCGCGGCACCGAGCCGAGGACGCGCAGCGCGGTCGATTTCGGCGGTGCCGAGCAGCGCGAGATCAATGCGGCGTCGAGCCGGCGGAGCTGCGCGGGCAGGGCGGGGCGGAGGCTTCGGCGCCGTACGCGGTGGTGGCGGTCGCTTGAGGGCTAGCTCGGCCCAGCTGGCCGAGAGCAGCTCGTCGGCTCCAACAGCGATCACTAGCGCACGACTATCGGCCGGCACGCGCGCCAGCTCGACGCGGCGGCTAACCTGTTTGCCGGTGACGGCGTCGTCGACGCTAATGTCGAGACTGGTAGGGTTGGGAGCGCTGGTCGTGACGAACAGCAAGTGAATGCGCGCGCTCGGCGCAGTGGTGGCCGCTGACGTGGCGTCGGGACAGACGAGCAAGTTGCGGCGATCGAGCTCGGCTTGCAGCAGCATGCTGACTCGGCGGTACAGCTTGCCGGCGTCGCTCTCGTCTTCGCTCGGGCTCTGGCCGTCGAGGCTCAGCGTCACCCATGCACGGTCGACTGGAGGACAGTCGGCAGCGCGGGCTGAGGCCGCGTAAAACATGCTCGAAAGCGCGAGCGCGCTGAGCCCGAGCCAACGCACAGTGCTCAAAATTGCACCTCGACCGGCAGTGGGTGCGGATCCTCGTTGCCTTGGCCCAGCGCCCCGAACGAGCCGAGCCCCCAACACCACAGCGCGCCGCCCGCGCGTAGCGCGCAGCTCTGGTCACCACCGGCCGCGACGCCATGAAAGTCGGTACCGGTGCCGAGCCGAGTCGGCACCGCGACATCGCTCGCGTCTTCGCGCTCACGCGTCCCGGAAGAGCTCTGGCCGAAGCACCACAGGCTGCCATCGCTCTTCACCGCGCAGGTGTGCCAAGCGCCCAAGGAAACCTCGCGAAATGTGGCGGTTCCGACCCGCGTCGGCTGCGCGCGATTATCGTGATCTTCGAGGCCCAGCTCACCATCGGGGTTGCTGCCCCAGCAATAGAGCGCGCCGCCTTGCTTGAGTGCGCAGGTGTGCTGACCACCGGCCTCGACGCTGATCCAGTTGTGCTCGGTGCCCACCTGGGCTGGCTCGAGGCGTTGCGCGGTGTCCGCCAGCCCCAGCTGGCCCAAGTCGTTTTTGCCCCAACACCAGGCAGAGCCGTCGCGACCGAGCGCGCAGGTGTGACCCCAGCCGAGCGACAGTTTGGTGAAGCGTTCGGAGCCGCCCACGACGACGGGCGTGAGGCGATCCGTGAGGTCACCGAGGCCGAGCTGGCCGAAATCGTTGCGACCCCAGCACCAGAAGGTTCCGTCCACGCGCCCGGCGCACGCGTGGCCGCTGCCGAGCGCCGAGCGCTGCCAATCGTTGTCGGTGCCGACACGCGTGGGAATTTTGCGCGTGGTTCTGTCGCCCAAGCCAAGCACACCGTTGTCGTTGCCGCCCCAACACCACAGCGCGCGATCCGTGCCGACGCCGCAGTACGCTTCGCCAGCGGCGCTGGAGACTTGCGCAAACTGCTGTTGGGCGAACACGGCCGTCGGCGTCAAGCGCTGGTCGGTATCGCCCACGCCCAGCTCGGCCGACAAGTTGCGCCCCCAACAATACAGCGAGCCGCCTACGACGATCATGCAATTGGAGGCCACGCCAGCGGCCAAGAACGGATGCTCCGGAGCGCTGACACAAACGCTGTTCACGCACGTTTGTCCGACCAGGGTGCAGGCGTCACACGGGCTCGCGCCGCCGTTGGGCGCGCCCGCATCGCCCACGCCGCCGCCCGCGGCCGTACCGGCTTCCGCGGTCGTGCCGGCTTCTGCCGGGCCACCGCCGGTCGCGGCGGTGGTGCCGCCTACGCCGCCCTGGGTCGCGTTGCCGCCCGCGGCCATGTTCGGCCGCAGCACGAGGATGTCAACGTGGTCGCAACCCAGCGCGAGCACTAGCGCCGTGGCCGACGCGAGCACGAAAGCGCGCCGTGCGCTTCGGGGCGTCGAGACTACGGGCAGCGCTGCTCGACCGCTCCCCGGTGTGCCCCGTGCGGTTGCCCCGCGAGGTAAGCCTGCTTCGCCTGCCGGCACGCCGCTACGTTACCAGACTTGGCGTAGGCCTCGACCAAGCGCGCCCGAGCGTCCTCGCGCAGGCTTCCGCCGCCGCCGAGCGCGAGCGCGTCGTTGAGCGCCTCGATCGCCCCGCGTGGGTCGCCCAGATCATCGAGGCGAATCCGCCCGAGTTGCAGCGCTGCCAGTGCCGCTCGCGGATCCCTTCGATAAGTGCGTCGCAATTGGTCGAACAGGTTCGCCGCTTCGCGCGAGCGACCGGCGACGCGCGCTTGGTTGGCGGCTTCGAAGACGCTGCTGGCGCTTTCGCTGGGCTGGGCAGCAACCGAGCTCACGGCGCGCGCTGGCGGCGTGCTGGAGGGCAGTGGGGCCTCGGTTGTTGGCCCCGCCGGCAGCACCGCTGGCGCGCTCGACGGCAAGACCAACGCCGTCGTTGCCGCAAAGCCCGAGGCGCTCGTCCAGCGCTCGCCAGCCGCCAATGTGACGGGCGGCGCGTTGCCCGGACGCCGCACTTCGACGACGCCGCGCTCTACCTCCACGTCGACGCGCCCGGTAACGCCGGCACCGCTACCCAAGCCGACACGGAAACGCGTGCCGACGACCGCCACGTCCACGCTGCCGGCTCGCACCACGAACGAGCGCGTCGTTTGGTGCTGGACGTCGAAGCGCGCGGCCCCCTGCAGCAGCACCAAGCGCGCGTCTTCCGGCGAAAACTTCTCGATCCGCACCCGCGCGCTGGCCTCGAGCTCGACCTTCGAGCCGTCGGCTAGCTCCAGCACCTGTGCGGCTTCGGCCGGTGCCGCCATCGTCTGGCCAACGACCGCCGCCGGCTGGCCCGGACTCCGAAACAACAAGAATGCCGCGGCGCTGGCCACAATTGCCACGACACCGAGGCCCGCGACGGGCCGCAGCCGCGAACGTGGAGTGGCAAACACCTGTTGCGACGTCGTGCGAGCTGCAATCTCTTGCCAAAGCTCGGACGTCTCGACCTCCGATAGCTGCGGTTTGAACGCGTCCGCGTAGCGACGTTCGGGTTTCATTGAGCCTCCCGGTGCTTGGCGGTGGTCAGCTTTTGGATGCGCTCTTCGGCGGCGGCGACCCACCGCTTCACGCTCGCCAGCGACGCGCCCATGGCTTCGGCCGTCTCTTCCATCTTCATTCCCTCGACCCGCCGCAGCAGGAAAGCCACGCGCTGCCGCTCGGGCAGGCGCTCCACGTGCTCATAAATGCGTCGCAGATCGACCGCCACGTCCGGCGAAGCAAACGCCGAGATCGCGTCGTCGATCCCGCTGTTATCGCGGTGGAACAGCGTGTCGAAAAGCTTCAGGCGGCGCAGTCGACGCCGCACCAGCCGCACGGTGATGCCGCACAACCAGGAGCGCAGTGCGCCTGGATCCTGGAGGTTCGCGAGGGACTGGAAAGCCTGGACGAACACGTCCTGGGTGATGTCCTTGGCGTCGCGCGGCCCCGCCAACCGCACTGCGAGCCCGTAAACGATGCCCGAATGGCGACGAAACAGCTGCTCCCGAGCCCAGTTTTGGCCGGAGCGCGCCCCAATCGCCAGATCGCCGTCCGAGACGTCGGTGACGTCCGGTTGCGCGGGTCGCAGGAGGTGAACCGTCGCCATCGGGTGTTGGTGCCCTTAGCGCCGAGAACGGCTCAGGAATAGTGAAGCGGCGGTGAACTTTCGCGCTTCCGAGCCTGTACGCCTCAATTCGCGCTCAGCCGCTTGATCGCCGCGATAGCGCCCGCGGAGTTGTAACAGTTGGCCACGCTCCAAGTGATGCTGCGGTTGTCGTTGTCCGGCACGTAGGCGGCGGCGCCGACCATCTTGTCGGGCGTGGGCTGCAGCTGATTCCAGGTTTCGACCAGGCCCGAGGAACTGCTCAGGGTCGCCCCCGAAGCGCCGCGGGCGCTCATCACGCCATAGACCAACGAGCCGGTTTGACTGAAGTTTACCGTCACGCTGCGGCTGGCGCTGCCACCGCAGTTGCTGTCGCCGGCCGTACCGCCGGTGGCGATCGGCGCCACTTGCATGGTGTTTTTCAGCTCCATCACGTCCACGCCGCCGTGGCCCCAGGTAAAGGCTGGACCAAACGCGGCGATCACTTGGTTGGTGCTCGGGCTATCGGGCAGGGCGCTATCGAGTAGGTAGTAGATGCCCGCGTACGAGTGCTTGCCGGCGTCTTCTTGTTTGACTGCGGACAGCATCGGTACGCCACCGTACGTGACCGTGACGTTCTCGGGATTGGTGTAGTTGTCGGTGCAGCCGATGCCCACGACAATCATGCGGTTGTTCTGCTTGCCGGTCTGCAGCACGTGGTCGAGAGTGATTTGGGCGACCACGTTGGCACCGCCATCCCAGCCGGTGACCTTGTTCGTGCCCTTGTTGACGACCACGATGTCACGGTGATCCACGCAGCCGGTCGGATCGCAGAAGCCAGTTCCGCACGATTCGCCGCATTTGCTGCAGTTCTGAACGGTGCCGAGCTGTGTGCTGCAGCCCTCTGCGGGGGTCTTGCACTTGGCCCAACCGGCGTCGCACGTGGAGTTACAAGCGCTGGCACCGCATGTCGTGGTCGAGGCGTGCTGCGAATCGCAGTGGGTGCCGCACGCTCCGCAGTTGTTGATGTCTTTCGTGGTGTCGGTCTCGCAGCCGTCGGCTAAGCCGCCCACACAGTCGCCGAAACCCGCGTTGCAGGTGGGCGTCGCGCACGCGCTGCCCACGCAAGCCGAACTGGCGTGCGGGTACTTCGCGGTGCAGTCGGTGCCCATTACGCCGCAGCCGCCGCAACTCTTGCTGTTCGTGGCGACGTTGACCTCACACCCTGTTTTGTAGTCAGTGTCGCAGTCGCGGAAGGTCGTGCCGCAGCTGCTTACCGCACAGGTGCCACTTTCACATTTGGCCGTGCCGTTAGCGGCGGCGCATGGCTTGTTGCAGCCGCCGCAGTGGTTGATGCTGACGCTAGTGTCGGTTTCGCAGCCGGTTTGGAAACCCTGCGGGGTGGCGCTGTCGCAGTCGGCGTAGTTGGCGGCTTTGCAGTTGGTGATCACGCATTTGCTGTTCACGCAGGCGACGTTGGCGTTGTTCGCCGCGCACACGTGGCCACAGTCGCCGCAGTTGTTCACGTCGTTGGTGAGGTTGATCTCACAGGCATCGCCCTGGTCACCGTTGCAGTCACCCTTGCCGGCGGGGCACATTGTCTGGCCGCAGGTGCTGTCTTTGCAGTACGGGCTGTAGCCCACGGCGGCAGCGCACTTCTTGGCGCAAGTGCCGCAATTGTTGCTGTTGGTGTGGAGATTGATCTCGCAGCCGTCGTCGCGGCTGTCATTGCAGTCTTCGAAGCCGACGGTGCAGGTGATCGCACAGGCGCCAGCGGCGCAGCTCGGAGTACCGTTCAGGCTCGGACAGACCTTGTTGCACACCCCGCAGTTCAGCTTGTTCGTCTTGAGATCGACCTCGCAGCCGTCGGCCGGATCGCCGTTGCAGTCTTCGAAACCCGCCGCGCAGCCGTCGGTTTTGATCCGACACTCGCCGGCGCTGCACTCCGCGGTCGCGTTCGGCAGCTTGCAGGCATTGCCGCAAAATCCGCAGTTCCCGAGATCCGTCCGGGTGTTGATCTCGCAGGCGTTACCGTTCTGCTTGTCGCAGTTCGCAAACCCATCCGGGCACTCCGGACCGCAGAGTTTGTCGTTGCACTCGCTGCTGATGCAATCCTTGGCGACGACGCACGGCTGATCAACTGCGCACGGAGTGCAGTCGGCGCCGCAGTCGAGCCCGGTCTCTTTACCGTTTTTGACCTGATCATTGCAGGTCGGGGCCGCGCACTTGGCCTCGAAGCACACGCCATTTTCGCAGTCAGTCGGTCCCACGCAGGATTGACCCGTGATGCACACCTTGCAGCTGCCGCCACCGCAGTCGACGTCGGTCTCGGTGCCATCTTGCGCCTGGTTCACGCAGCCGAGGCCAACGCAGACGCCCTCGTGACACAGCGTGTCGGCCTCGCAGTCGGGCGCAGCCATGCAGTGCTTACCGAGGCTGCAGGGGCCACAAGCGCCGCCACAATCGAAGTCGGTTTCGCCGGTTGCAGCGTCGATCTGCTTGTTGTGGCAGGGGTCGGATGCGGTGACTCCGTCACCACCCGTGGCCAGCGGCGCCACGAATTCGAACTCCGGCACGCTGCACGCCGCGACGGTCAAGGCAACGAACGACACGCCGACGCAGATCGGCGCGAGCCAACGGGACCAGCGCGCTCGAGATCGAGACTTCAAGGGCACACTCGAACGTATCATCGGTGTTTCGAAGCGTCGCGTTCAATCACGCGACGCTGTGTAGTCAAAGTAAACACTTTACTGACGCGTTTTCGACGCCAGAAATAGCGCTGCGGCGCGCAAGGTAGTCGAAGGTGCGAAGTGTGCGCGTGCTGGTGCTCGCCGCGCATCGCCCCCAAAGGTAAAGAGCGATTACGATCCGTGAGGTGATATGCTTCAGCGGTTGAATCCGCGCCGTTCGCTCTCGAGCCTCGCCTTCGTTCTCGCGCTACTGGGCAGTCATGCACCGGCAGCCGCCCAAGACGCCGCGGACCTCAAAAAAGCGCGCGCGCAGTTTCAGCAGGCCACTGAGCTCGAACAGGCCAAGAACTGGACAGCAGCGCTACAAGCGTTTCGCGAGGTGGGGCAGGTGAGGATGACCCCGCAAGTGCGCTTCCACATTGCGGTGTGTGAAGAGGGCTTGGGGCGGCTGGTCGCGGCGCTCGGCGGCTACGAGCTAGCGCTAGCCGACGCCGATAAAGTGAATCCCGACTTCAAGGGTGAGGTCGAACAGAACGTGACCAAGTTGCGTGCGCGCATTCCAAAGCTGATCATCGAACGTGGCGCTGGCGCCAACGCCGCCGCTATCGAGCTGGACGGCGTGGCCGTCGGCGACAGCTCCGTCGGCGTGGAAGTGCCGCTCGACCCGGGGCCGCACGCGGTCACGGCCAAGGCTCCCAATCACAAGCCGTTCGACGCCGACGTCACGCTCAAGGAAGAAGAGACGACGCGGCTCGAGGTAAAGCTCGAAGAGCTGCCGCCTGAGCTATTGCGCACGGGCGCTGGCGTTGCGACGCCGGAGAAACCACCGAGCAAGGTCGTGCCGTTCGTAGTCGGCGGCGTAGGCGTCGCGAGCTTGATCGGCTCTGCGGTGCTGTTCGGCCTGCGGCAGAAGACGCTCTCCGAGCTCAAAGATGCGTGCGGCGCGGCAGGCAAACACTGTCCGCAGTCGAAGCAGTCGAGCTACGACGATCTGAAATTTTACCACTACGGGGCCGAAGTCACGTTGGGCGTAGGCATCGCGGCCGTCGGCACGGCCGGCGCGCTGTTGTTCTTTCAGCGCAAGAAGAAGGAGCCCGCGCCCGACACGGAGGCGCATCTGCAGTTACTCCCCAGCTTGCCGCTCACCGCCGAAGCGCCACTCGGCGCGAGCCTGCGCGGCGCGTTCTGACGCCTAGCGCGGCGTCCGCCTAGAAACCGGGGTCGTGCTTCCACGACGGCTTCGTGGCCGCGGCGGGCGCTGCGGATTTCAGGGGCGCGGGCGCGACAGGGGCCGCCAAGCGCACCGCGCCGGACGCCTTGCGCGAGCCGCCGCTCGACCCGCTCACCTCAGACGTGGCGGACGCCACCGAAGCCACCGGCTCGACCGGTAGCGCGTTCAAGTCCATCGCCGGCGCCGGCGCCGGCACGTCGACGTGAGCCACGGCGGACACGGCTGGTTTGGCGGCAGCCGCCGGTTCGGTCGGTTTGGCGCTGCTCATGAACAACGCCGCCGCCAACGCACCGACGACGCACAGCCCGCCGATCACCGCCAGCTTCAAGAAGCGCTTGCCGTCACGGCCAGCGAACGCTGCGTCGATGTCGACCATCGACCCTTTGGGCGGGGCCAAGCTCGCGGCCACGCCGACCGTCGACAGTGCGCTCACACCCGATTGTCCGCTCAGCGTGGACTCTGCGAACTTGGGACCGGTCTTGGCCGACAACTGGTGCTTGTCGGCGCGCTCCAGCGCGTCCGCCAAGATGGCCTGCGACTGCTTTCTCTGCTCTTCGAACAGGCTGAGCACGAATGCGCCCACTTCCTCGTCCGAGCCGCGCGACGTGGGCGGCAAGGCTTTGTCGAGGGCCTTCAACAGCTCGTTGGCGCTCGCGTAACGCAGATCGCGATTCTTCTCGAGCGCTTTGAGCAGGACGTCTTGTAACGCCTGCGGGTAGTCCGGCACGAATTTGCGCGGCGGGATCACCGGCTCCGGCGCGGTGATCGCGAACAGCGTCGCGCCCTCCGAGTCCTTCCGGAACGGATGCTTGCCGGTGGTCAGCGCGTACAGCACGATGCCCATCGCGAACACGTCGGCGCGGCGGTCGATCGGTTCACCGCGCACCTGCTCGGGCGCCATGTAACTGACTTTGCCCTTGAGCTGGCCGGCTTGCGTCGCGCCGTCGCCGAGCGCGGTCGCCTTGGCGACGCCGAAGTCGACGACCTTGGCCACACCGTCGAACGTCACCAGAATGTTTTGCGGCGAAATATCGCGATGAACGAGCCCGATCAGCTTGCCTTTGCCGTCGGTCAGCTCGTGTGCGGCGTGCAGGCCCGCCGAGGCTTGCATGACGATCCGCGTGGCGACCGTGGTCGGCACGCCGCCATGTTGCTTGGCGGTTTTCATCAGCTGATTGAGCGGAACGCCATCGATCCACTCCATCGCCAAGAACAACACGCCGTCCTGCTCACCCAAGTCGAGGATCTCGACCGCGTTAGGGTGACGAACTTTCGAGGCCAGCGAAGCCTCGTCGAGGAACATCTTCTCGAACTGGTCGTCCTCGCTCAGCTTCGGCAGCATCGTCTTGACGGCGACGATCTTCTGAAAGCCACGCGTGCCCTTCAGACGCGCGGCCCACACCATCGCCATGCCACCTGCCGCGATCGGCATAAGCAGCTCGTATCGACCGAGCACGTGACCGGGGCCGATCTCGTACTGGTTGATGACTGGCGGGGCTAGAGAGGCCTGTTTCACGCTTGCCTCGAATGTTACAGCCTAGGCCGGACAGCTCAAAGCCTACGCGACGAAAGCCGCACCACCTTTGAGCGGAACAGCCAGCATCAACCGGTTGGTAACAACTGTTTCTGCCGCGTTACCAACCGCACCTACAGTGTCGCCATCGGTCGCGGGCGCCGGCGCCGGCGCCGCGCTGCCGGGGAACATCCGCCGTTTCAGCGGGGAGCGAGGCTCACTCGTGAACGGTAACTTTGACCATCTGGATGGGCGTTACCGGGCGATCGCCCGCGCCGGTCTTGCTGGTTTCGATCTTCTTCACCACATCCATGCCCTTTGTTACCTTGGCGAACACCGGGTGCTTGGAGGCGCCGGGCGTGAACCAGTCGAGGTAGTGGTTGTGCGTGGCGTTGATGAAGAATTGACAGCTGCCGCTGTTGGGGCTGCCGGTGTTGGCCATCGACAGCGTGCCCGGCTCGTTCGAGATCTTCGCGTCGGCCGGGTGCTCGTCTTTGATCGTTCCGTCGGGGCCGTTGCCGGTGCCGGCGCGCGGGCTGTTCGGATCACGGCTGTTCGGGCAGCCGAACTGGATCATGAAGCTGCCGATGACACGATGAAAGTGCAGGCCATCGTAAAAGCCAGCCTTGGCGAGCTTGATGAAGTTGCCAGCCGTGAGCGGCATCTTGTCCGTGAAGAGCTCGATCTCCACGTCACCTAGGGAAGTGCTCAGCGTCGCAGTTGGATTTGCCATGGGGCCCGGGAGGCTAGAAGGCCTTGGCCGAGCGGGCAAGCCGATCGTCGGCCTGGGCCTGTCAGCGAGACCGCTCGATTTCCCCGTAAACGTGCCCGTGCCCGTGCCCGTGCCCGAAAAAGCGCAACAGGGTGAGGGGCGGCACCGATAGAGGCGCGATCGAACTCGATCACGAACGACTGGACGCGTACGATTTTGCGCTGGAATTTTGGTTCTAGCGAACGGGATTCGGTAGGCCTTGCCTGCGCGCCCAGCTGGGCGCGGCGCGCGGGCGAGCTCAATTCAGGGACGCGCCCGGCGAGCTCAATTACATGCGTTCTGGAACATGCCCGCCGAGAGCAGCATGTACACCGCGCGCAGCGACTGTTCGAAGTAGGCGCCGTCCGAGATGGCTCGGAAGGCGCTGCCGTACACGTCGGCTTTGGCTTGGCTTTGGGACATGGCGGCTAGCGCGAAGGCACCGGTGAACGTGGAATTGTGGTTGGTGCCTTCCTTGGTTCCACCCAGCTGGTACTTGTCGCCGATCGCCGTGATGCCGCCGCCGCCGCCGTCGACCCAGGTGACCAGCTTGCCCAGCCAGTCCTTGGCGGCGGGCGTGCCGTTCCAGACGTAGTCGGTGGCGACGCGCCAGGGCGTACGCGCGGCGTCGTAACCGTAGCGGTCGCCGTCGGGCTTGCCGCCGCAGCCCGCGCCGCCCGACATGTTCGACCAATTCGGCACCAAGCCGGTCGAGCCGTTGGCAGTGCGCGACAGCTGCGTGTAGCTGTCATTGGCGAGCTTGTTCCAGAACGCGGCTTGATCGGTCTTCTTCTTGGCGAACGCGCGGTAGTAGCCGGGCGCGGCGTACGACACGTTTTGGCAGCTATCGAGGCCAGTGTGGGCGGGCTTCAAAAAGTTCTCTCCGCCTTCTGTCGTCTCGTTCGACTTGATGGCGGCGATCAGCGTCTGCGCTGCAGCCAAGTAGTTGCCACCCCACTTGCAGCTCGCTTGAATCAACGCCATCGCCGCGTCCAAATCGGCGTCGGAGGCGGAGTTGCCGTCGACGGTATTGCTGCCGCAACCGCTGGCTTTCCAGCCCATCACGCCGCCGCTCGAGTGATCCTGATAATAGCCCCACAAGCCGTCGAACTCGGTGCGATCACCGTGGCCGACCGTCAGCAGCATGCCGTAGCCGATGCCTTCGGAGACGGTCTCTTCACCATTCGAGGCGACGCGGTAGCGCGTGGCGCTGCACATCTTCAGGTACTTGGTCTTCCAAGCGGTGTAGGCGGTCTTGGCGTGGCTGGGTAGGACCGTGGCCGGGAAGAAGCCGGTGCCTTTGCCCGGGTTGGTCTCGCTGGTGCCGCCACCCTCGGCTGGACCGTTCGAGCCGCCCGTGCCGGTGGCCCCGCCCGCAGTCCCGGAGCCGCCCATGCTGCTCGTGCCGGCTGTACCAGGCGAACCAGAGCCGCCCATGCCGCTGTTCGTGCCAGCGGTACCGGGCGAGGAGGCCCCAGCCGTGCTGCTGGCGCCCGCGGTACTGGTCGATGCCGTACCGCCCATGCCGGGCCCACTGCTGCTGCCGGCCTGACCAGTGGTGGAGCTACCGCTGAAACCAGTTCCAGAATCGTCAGGCGTCGTGCCTGGCTGCGCCGTGCCATCGACCATGCACGCACTGACGATGAGCGAACCTGCACCAGTCAACAGCCAAACTCTGCGCATCGAATCTGCCTCCAAGTGACCGAGCGCAGCCAAGCGCGCTCGCCACGAAGCAGCGTAGCATCAACATCCGGAACCGGTACCAGGTCGACGCGGCTTTAGTGGTCGACGCCGAGCCAGCCCAAGGTTCGGGCAAGCATCTTTTCCCAGTAGTCCCAGTTGTGGAGCCCGGGTCCCTCTTCATAGAGGTAGTCGAAGCCGAGTGGCTGCAGGTGATCGCGCAACGTGCGGTTCTGAGCGAGCAGGAAATCTTCAGTGCCGCAGCATTGGTAGAGGCGCGGCCGAGGTTTGCCTGACGCCGCCAGCGTCGTCGCCAA
The DNA here is from genome assembly GCA_038252755.1 of Polyangiales bacterium. Classification (GTDB taxonomy): domain Bacteria; phylum Myxococcota_A; class Polyangia; order Polyangiales; family Polyangiaceae; genus PMG-095. Next base: position 53,099 of record JBBSAB010000011.1, read on the forward strand.
CTGAAAGAGATCGTGCTCGGAGCCGCGCGCAGGACCCGTGCCGCCGAAGATCAGCTCGTAGTCGAGCGCGCGCGCTTCACGAAACTGCGACACGTCAGCCACGCCCGATAGGCTGGCGGCGGCTGCGAACGTCTCCGGCATGCGCAGCGCCATCTTGAAAGCACCGTGCCCGCCCATCGACAGGCCGGCGACGAAGTTATCTTCGCGCGCGACCGACAACGGGAAAAAACCGCGTGCCTTGTCAAGTAGCTCGCGACTCACGAAGTCCCAGTAGCGGTAGCCATGCACCATGTTGGTGTAAAAGCTGCGATGCACGTTCGGCATCACGACCGCCAACCCGAGCGCGGCCGCGTAGCGTTCGACCGAGGTCGAGCGCGTCCAAATCGTCTCGTCGTCGGACATGCCGTGCAGCAGAAATAGCGTCGGATGTCCCCGAAAAGCCGGCTGCCCGGCGCGGCTCACCCCGCTGTCACCGATGCGTCGCTCCGTCGTTTCCGGGAGGATCACGCGCATCGAGCTGCACATTCCAAGCGTTTCGGAGAAGAACTTGCAATCGATCAGGGCCATGGGCAAGGTTCCGCCGCTCTGAGGAGCTGCGATGAAGGACTTTCTCAAGACTAGCGATTTGAGTCGAGCGGATTTGAAATACTTGCTGGCCCGCGCCTCCAAGTTCAAGGCCAAGCCGCATGCTCGTCGCACGGCGCTGGCCGGCGAAACCGTCTGCCTCTATTTCAACAAACCCTCCACGCGTACGCGGATTTCCTTCGAAACCGCCGTGGCTCGCCTGGGCGGCACGCCGATCACGCTCGGCCCGAGCGACGTCCAGCTCGGCCGCGGCGAGACGATCGAAGATACCGCGCGCGTCGCCAGCCGCTTCTCGCGCGCATTCGTGATCCGCACGTTCAAGGACGAAGACGTCGAGCGCTTGGCTTCGGCCGCGACGATTCCGGTGATCAACGCGCTGACCGACGGCCACCACCCGTGTCAAAGCGTGGCCGACCTACTCACGTTGGCGGAGCAGCGTGGCCCGCTCGATCGCTGCAAGGTGGCGTACGTCGGCGACGGCAACAACGTCGCCATCAGCTTGATGCAAGCCGCGGCACTGGCCGGGACTGATTTTGCGATCGCCGCCCCGCCCGGCTACCAAATCGCCGAAGAGCTGCTCGAAGAGGCGCGCGCAGTCGCCAAAAAGTCCGGCTCGGAAGTGCTCCAAACCGTCGACCCCGACGAAGCCGTGCGCGATGCCGATGCGCTGTACGCCGACGTCTGGCTGTCGATGGGCGACTCGGACGACACCAAGGCCGCCCGCCACGCCGCGCTCGCCCCGTACCAGATCAACCAGGCCTTACTCGACCGCGCCAAGTCGGACGCGATTTTCCTGCACTGCTTGCCGGCCCACCGCGGTGAAGAAGTCACGGCCGAGGTCGCCGATGGCCCCCGCTCGGTGATCTTCGATCAAGCCGAGAATCGCCTGCACACGGCCGTCGCCATCCTGTACGCGCTGATCGAGGGCAAGCTCGAAGGTGGGCGCCGGGGTTGAGGCAACGGCCCGGCTTGGGTAAGACACGCCCGCTTTGCCTGGCCGCCGCCTAGCCGTCCTTTTCGCGATTTCGCTCGCGACCGCGTGTAAGCACCCGGCGTCGGGCGACGCGCCAGCAACCTCGAGCTCCGGGGCTACGGCCGCCGTGCCTGTACACGCCATCGATCACGGTGAGCTCGACACGCGGGCGCCGAAAGACTCACCCCAGATCGGCTCGCTCGTGATCGCGGCGACCGTCTACAAGCTGCCCGACACGGGTTCGCGCAAGCTCGGCTACTTGCGGCTCGGCGGCACCGTGGCGCGCGACGCCGACCCGGTCCCAGGCAAAGGCTGCAAAGGCAAATGGTACCGCGTGTACCCGATGGGCCACGTCTGCACCGACGAAGCCAGCATCGACATGAACGCCCCAATGCTGCGCGCCGCCTCGCGCCGACCCGATTTGACCAAACCGATGCCGTACAAATACGGCTTCGTGCGCGCGACCTCGCCGCAGTACCTGCGCGCACCGTCACGCAGCGAACAGCAGAAGAGCGAATTCAAGCTCGACGAGCACCTGGACTGGTTCCAGCAAAACCGCGCCGAAGTTCAGAAGGTGGCGCTGGGCGCCAACGACATCCCGCTCGATCAACACGGCGCCGCCCTGGCTGGTGGCAAACCACCGGCCGGCTTCCGGCTCTCGACCGAGCTCAGCGAAAATGAGCTTTTTGGCGGACAAACCGCGAATGATGCCGTCCCGTGGTGGCTGGAAGGCGGGCGTAAGATCGCGAACGTCTCCGGCTACGACGTGCCCGAGTACGCGGTCTTCGCCGATCGCGTGCGGCGCAAGACCGGGCTGTCGCTGGTCGGCGCGTTCAACTTCGACAGTGACGGTTTGTCGCGCCGGTTCGCCGTCACGGTCGACATGCGGCTGATTCCGACGACCAAGCTCAAGCCGGATTCGGGGTCGCCATTCCACGGCGTGCCGCTGAGCGACAAGCTCACGTTGCCGCTCGGTTGGGTCAACACGCAAGATGCGCGTACGTACAAGCTGATCAAAGGCAAGGACGAAGCGCGGCCCGACGAGGCATTGCCGTTTCGTGTCGTCGTGCCGCTGTCGGGCAAGGCGCGGATCAAGGCCGGCGAGCGCTACTACCAAACCTTGAAAGACAAGACGGTTTGGATCCGCGGCCGCGATCTGGCGGTGGCCGAAGCGCCGAGCGTATTGCCGACACCCGCTGACAAGGGCGAGAAATGGGTCGATATCTCGATCGCCCAACAGGCGCTCGTGTTGTATGAAGGAAAAAAGCCTGTCTACGCCACGCTGGTTTCGACCGGCCGCGACAAGTTGGGTGATCCAAAGACCACGCTGTCCACGCCGCGCGGTTCCTTTCGCTTGACCAGCAAGCACGTCGCCGCCGCGATGGACTCGGAAGAGAACTCGAGCGTTTCCGGTGGCACGCGCGCGCACTCGGCGGCGAGCTCGGGCGCTAGCGCCGCCACCATCGAGCGTCTGAAAGCTGCCGACGCCAAAGGCGAACGGCTGTCGGAGGACGATGCGCGACGGCTGGCCAACGTGAAGAAGGGACGCGATCCGGAGTACGGCATCACGATGCGCCGCGGCGCTTCCGATTTCGAGCTGCGCGACGTGCCGTGGATCCAGTACTTCGCGGCGGGCTACGCGCTGCACGGCGCGTACTGGCACGACGTCTTCGGCACCGCGCGCAGCCACGGCTGCGTGAACCTGGCGCCGATCGACGCGCGCTACGTGTTCCTGTGGACCGATCCGCCGGTGCCGGCGGGCTGGCATGGCATCAATGTGGGCAGCGACATGGGTGAGGGCACCGCCGTGGAAATCCGCGAATAAGTGCGCCTTCTGCTGCGAAATGCTTAAGTTGCCAAGGTGCCCGTTGTTCCGAAGCCGTCGTCTCGCTCGCAAGGCGCTGCCGCGTCCGCTCGAAGCGGGTCGAAAAGGAGGCTAGGCGTGGGACATCTCGCGCTCGCTGCCCTGACTATCGGTGGCCTGGCCGTCGTCGTGTCCGGTGCGGCTTCGGGCGGAGATCGCAGCAAGCCCCAAGCGTCAGCGCCGGCCAAGCCGCTGGTGGCTCCGCCGCCTTTCGTGGCCCCGGAGGCGTTGGCGCCTCCAGCATGCCCAACCGACATGGTGTTGGTCGAAGGCAGCTACTGCACCGACGTGCGTCAGGACTGCAATCGTTGGCTCGATGACGAGGCGCTGCCGTTCGCGCGCTGCGCCGAGTATTCGCAGCACTCGCGCTGCGTGGGCAAACGCGTGCCGATGCGCTTCTGCATCGATCGCCGCGAGTACACGCCACCAGGCGAGAAGCTGCCGCAGAACCAGGCCAGCTTCGAGATCGCCTCGAAGACTTGTGCTGGCCTAAGTAAGCGGATCTGCACCGACAGCGAATGGAACTTCGCTTGCGAGGGCGAGGACATGCTGCCGTACCCCTACGGCTACGAGCGCAAGCCCGTCTGCAACCAAGACCGCACGGACTTGTTCGAGAAGAACCCGCATATGCAAGTGCTCGCCGATCACCGCGAGCCGGCTGACGGGCGGCCTGAGTGCAAGAGCCCGTTCGGCGTCGAGAACATGACCGGCAACATGGACGAGCCGACCGCGCGCGAGGGCTTCGAGAACAACGCCCCGTTCCGCAACGCGCTCAAAGGCGGTTGGTGGATGCCGGCGCGCAATCGGTGTCGACCGGCGACGACGGCGCATGACGACTACTTTAAGGATCTGCAGATTGGTGTGCGGTGTTGTGACGGTGCTGGGCCGGGGTAGCTGCGAGCTGCGAGCTGCGAGCTGCGGAGCTGGGAGCTGGGAGGCGAGAAAGCGCTTTAAAGGTAGAACTTTAATGTGCTGATATTATTGAATATAGATGGTGAGGAATGAGGGACTGAGTCGGCTAGCCGGTGTGGATTTGTGTTGACGGGGCGGCGGGTTTTCTGAAGAGTCCAGGGCTTGCCGTTTGCCGATCGACTTGGGGCCGCGTTGCGGAGAGCGAGCTTGGCGCGGGGCTGTCTGCTCTTGGCGGGTGGTTTCACGGTGCTGAGTAGCTGTCAGCGGGCTGAGAGCGCATCGCAAACGAGCAGTGAGGTGACGCCGGTCGCTGCCTTGGCACCGCGGGCGGTGCATGACGATCAAGTCGCCTTGGCGTCGTTGCGCGAGCCGGCACCTGAGGCCGCCGCCGAGTCGGCATGCGGGCCGAACATGGTTTTGGTCGAGGGTGAGTATTGTCCGAAGGTCCAGCTCAACTGTAAGAAGTACCTGGACCCGAAGGGGCGCTACGAGCAGTTCCGCTGCGCCGAGTACAGCGCGAGCGAGTGCTTATCGAAGGAGCGTCGGCACCTGCGCTTCTGCATCGACCGCACCGAGTTCGCCGAACCCGGCGAAACGTTGCCAGCCAATCACAAGAGCTTCACCCACGGTGAGAAGGCTTGCGCAGCCGAGGGCAAGCGCATGTGCCGCGAGAGCGAGTGGAACTTCGCCTGCGAGGGTGAAGAGATGCGCCCATACCCTTACGGGTTTGCTCGCGACGCGAGCGCCTGCAATGCCGATCGCCTCGACGTGGTGAGCCCCGAGGGCAAGCTGCGCGACCTGCGCGCACCCGGCGGCTCGTTCGCGCGCTGCAAGAGCCCGTTCGGCGTGATGGACATGGCCGGCAACCTCGAAGAGTTCGTGGCCATGGATGTGAAGGGCCCAGCTGTTCCCGCCATGAAGGGCGCCTACTGGCAGCCCAGTCGCAACTTCTGTCGCGCGGCCCAAACCGCGCATGATCGCTACTACAACGGCACCGAAACCGGCTTCCGTTGCTGCAGCGACGCGCCTGACGCGCACTAAAACGCGAAAGTTGACTAGTCGGTGCTGCAATACGTAACTATGTTACGTAAATGCGAGCCATCCCCAAGTCCTTGCGGATGACGAACCAGGCTCGCCTGGTCGAGCAGCTCCTGCGGCGCGGCATCGCTACCCGCGCCGAGCTGGCCAAGGCCGCCGGGATGAGCCAGCCGACCGCAGGCAAGATCATTGACGAACTGTCGTCGGCGGGCGTGGTCGAGGAGCTGACCGGCGTAAACGAGGTGACGCGTGGGCGGCCTTCGGTGGGACGACCCGGTAAGCAGTTGCGCTTGTCGCAGAGCCCGGCACGGCTCGTGATCGCCGAGCTGGGCGTCGAACGGACGCGAATGTCGGCAGTACCAGCCGCATTGCCCGACGACGAGCGCTGGGACGTCGAATTCAAAACGCCAGGCAGTGAGGCGACGTGGCGCCAGCGGTTGCGCCAGCACGCCGCGGCGCTTTCGATTCGCCGACCTTGGGGCGTGATGGTGAGCGTGCCGGGGCTGGTCGATGAAACTAGCGGCAAGATCCTGCTTTGTCCGAATTTACATTGGTGCGAGCGCGCTGATCTGGTCGGAGCGTTCAACGAGGTATTTCGGGCGCCGGTGCGGCTGATTCAAGAGAGCCGCGCGTTGGCGTTGGCCGAGGTCGGAACCCGCGCCAGCGCCAGCGATTTCCTGCTAGTCGATTTCGGCGACGGTGTCGGCGGCTCGATCGTGATGGGTCAGCGGCCGTACGAAGGCAGCGTGCCCGCGACGGGCGAGATTGGGCACACGCCGGTCGCCGGCAATCTGCGCCAGTGCGGCTGCGGCAACCGTGGTTGCTTGGAGACGTTGATCGCCGAGCCGTGGTTGGTGCGCAGCTTGGCCGAAGTGACGGGCGATCCGGACGTGACGTTCGCCCATGTTTGCCGCGCGGCGCTTGGCCCGGAGCTGCCGCAATTCTTGATGGAAGCGCTCGACGCGGCCGCCGCGTGTATCGCCGGGATCTTGAACGTGTGCGGTTTGAAGCGAGTCGTGCTTTCGGGCATCGTGCGTGATTTGGGGCCGCGCGCGACCGATCACCTGACGGTGGCGATTCGGCGCTCGTCGATGTGGAGCCGTTTCGATACGGTCGAAGTCGAGCTGGTCCAGCGCCGGCGCGCTCGGGGACTCACGATCGCTGGGATTCAGCGGGTGATCATGCCCACGGATTGGGGGGACAGGTAGCTGGGAGTTGGGAGTTAGGAGTTAGGAGTTAGCAGTTGCGTGGCGGCGGCGCGACGGGTGGGGTTGTCGTGGGGGATGGGGGGCGCCAAGCTACGGGTGATGCCCAGAGCGAAGATTGTGTTGTTGGGGGCTTCGGGGTTCGCTGGGGCGGAGCTGCTCAGGAGGTTGCTGAAGCATCCGGCGGCCGAGGTCATCCGCGTGATCGCCAAGGATCATGTGGGGGAGAACGTGGCGGCGGCACATCCGAATCTGGAGGGTACGAGCGATTTGGTGTTTCAGGATCTGCCGGCGGCCGAAGCGATTGCAGGCGCCGACGTGGTGATGATGGGGCTACCGGTGGCGGCGAGCTTGGAAGTCGTGGCGGCGGCGGAAGTGACCGGCGCGCGCATCATCGACATGTCGGGCGCGTTCCGGGTGCCGGATGCGGCGGCTTTTCAACGCTACTACGGCAGCGTGCACCCGCGCCCCGAGCTGCTCGGGCGTTTCGTGTACGGCTTGCCTGAGCTGAATCGCGAGAAGATCCGCGCGGCGCGCTGGGTGGCATCGCCGGGCTGCTTTGCGACGACGATCGAGCTCGGGCTGTTACCGCTGGCCGAGGCGGGCCTGCTCGAGGGGTCGGTGCAGGTCGTTGGTATCACCGGCTCGAGTGGCGCCGGCGCGGTCGCGACCGCAACGACGCACCACCCGGTGCGCGCCAACAACTTACGGACCTACAAACCCCTGGAGCATCCGCACACGAGCGAAATCGTCGCCGCTCTTGCAGGCGCGGGCGGGCGCCTGACGGGGCTGCACTTCGTGCCGGTCTCGGCGCCGCTGGCCCGCGGCATTTTCGCGACCTCGTTCGTTCACGTGGCGGCAAGCGTCGCCGAATCCGAGTTGAACGAGCTGTATCAGCGGCGCTATGCGGGCGAGCGTTTCGTGCGGTTACCCGCGCGGCGCTTGCCCGAGGTCGTCGCGGTGAGCGGCTCGCCGTATGCCGAGGTCGGCTTTGCGCTCGGCCCGATTGAGGGCGACAAGCGCCTGGTCACGGTGTTTTCGGCGCTCGATAACCTGATCAAAGGCGGCGCGGGTCAGGCGCTGCAGAACCTGAACCTGATGCTCGGCGTCGACGAAGCGACGACGCTCGAGGACTTCGGACCTTTTCCGTAGCCGTTACGGGGCGAGCGCCAGCACCTTGCCGTCGTTTGGCAACTTCAGCTCGCGCGTGACCAGCGTGGCGGTGTCGCCGTTGGGCGCGAGCGCATCGACGCGGATCCTCACCGGTCGCGACGGCGACAGCTCGCTCGGACCGCTGATGCTGAGCCGGTCGACCAGCTTTTGCAGGTCGGTGACGGTGGTGCGGAACAGGTACAAGCCGAGGCTCGGCGCCGCGATGTCCGGTTCGTGGAGCGACTTGTCGCCGCCGTCAGCGGCGAGCCGTACCTTGAGCTCGGGGGCTCCGGCTTCGGCTTGCACGAGCACGACGGCGTTGGTTTCGGCTTGTGAGAGATCGAGCGCCAAACGGCGGAGGCGCGTGGCTTCCGCGTCGGACGGCTTGTGAGCGGTGCTGCTCAGCGCAGCCTGAGCCAGAATCCGGCCCAATTGTCGGGATAGCTCGCCAAAATCGGCGTTGCCGCCGCGACCGCCCGTGCGCGCGACGCGGGTCAGCAAACGTTCGGCGATGTCGAGGCGGCTGGCACCGGCGTGGGCGAGGGCCGACCGCAACGTAGCGCGAGCGTCGTCGGGCACTAGCTCTTCGAGCGTCGCGTACGCTTCGGTCGCGTCGTCGAACCAGCCCTCGGCGCGCAGGCGATCGCCGAGCAAGCCGCGCACCCACGGATCCTTGGGTGCGCGCTCGGAGAGCTCGCCGTAGGTGCGGTGCGCTTCCAAGTCAGCTCCGACGCGATGCAACGACGAGGCGGCATCGGCCAACAGCAGCGCGTCCGCGAACGGATCGCTGCGCAGCTGGCGGGCGAGCTCCACGACCTCGGCCGGGCGATTCAGGGCCTCGAGCAGCGCGAGCAGGCGCCGGCGGAGCCGTGAATCGTGCGGTGCCAATTCGAGGAAGCGGCGCACCACCGCGAGGCGGTCTTGGTCACTGGCGGCGGCTTTGTAGCGTTCTTCGAACAATGTGCCGGGGTAACGCTCGCTGCCGAGCAGTGCGCGGCGCACGTCGGCCAGCTCCTCCGGGCTTTTGACGCGGCGCACGGCTTCGCGCCGTAGCAGCGTCGCGGCGTCGGGCTCGCCGAGCAACGCAAGGCGAGAGGCGAGATCAACCCGTGCGACGCCGTCCGCCTGATAGACGAGCAACAGCTCGAGCAGCGCGCGGCGATCGGTCCACGTGCCGAGCTCGCATTGGCGTTTGGCCTGCACGTAGACACTGGAAGGCTCGTTTTGCGTGAGGCGGGTCCACCAGGCACCGCGCCGCAGCGGCATCGGCAACCGCGAAACATCGGAGCAACGCCGGGCGCCCAGCGATTGCGCGGTGGGCGGCAGCTGAATCAGCCGCTCGACCTTGACGCGACCAGTCGCGCCGCTCGGAAACCGCAGGCCCTCGATCACCAGCTTCACGCAACGATTGAGCGCTTCGTCGTCGGCTGAAGGCGTGGCGCCTTTGACGACCACGTCGTGGGGCAACCCGTCGCCGTCGATCGCGAACGCGACGTCCAAGGCGCCGGCAAGCTCGGGTCGCAACGCGGCGCGCGAGTCGCGGCAAGCGCGGACTGAAGCCGCGGCGCCGTCGAGCAGCCTGCCCGCCGCCTGTTCCAGCGCTTCGCCCATCGACTCAGCGCTGGCGCTTTCTTGATCGAAGGCCGTCAAAGTGCCGGTCAGATCGCCGGCGGTCGACAACACGGGACCGACCAGGCTCGCGCCGTCGGAGGCTAGATCGAGGATGCGCGTCTCGAAGGCACGCGCCACGTATTCGCCGGTGCCGCCGATGCGGAGCGCCGTCCACGGCGTGACCAGCCCGGCTTTCATGGCGACGTCGGTGGCTGCCTCGCGCCCCTTGCCGGACAGTACGATCTCTTCCACGCGCTCACTGGCCCAACGCCGACGGATCTCTTCCGGATCCTCGGCGCGCAGGACGTCGACCGCGTGCCTCTCTTCGTGGACACCCTTGGCGTCACGGTAGCGAATTGTCACAAATTTCGGCGGTTCGCCGCGAATTCGGCCAACGGCAGTCAACGTTTCGCCGGCCGCGATCGCGCGCGGCGTCCGCGGGTACACCTGGTCGACCTCAGCGCCCATATCTACTTGGACCGAAGCTAGCGCGGGGCGTAGCGCGTCCGACATCAGGTCGACGGCGACGCGCGCCGCGTCCTCACTGTCGGCGATTTCGTAGAGCGGGCCTGAGCCGCGCGTCAGCGCCGACAGCACGCGCCGGTTGGCGAGCGGCCCAACCGCAATCGCGCCGAGCCGAGGCGCACCCGCGTCGCGGCGTGACAAGCGAGCGGCAATCGCCTGCGGATTCGAATCGCCGAGCGTCGCCCAGCCGTCGCCGATGTACACGACCATGCCGGCTGGGGCGTCGGCGGGTAGCAAATCGGCCGCGGCTTCAAGCGCGCGCCCCAGATCGGTAGCGCCGCCGGGCGAGAGCTTGCTGAGCGCGGCAGAGATCTGCTGCCGCCGCGCGGCGTCGACCGGACCGAGCTGTTCGGGTCCGACCGGACGCGAGCTTTGATCGGCTGACAAAACCACCGCGCGATCGCGCGCACCCAGCCCGGCCAGTAGCGCTTCGACGAGCGCGCGTTCGGCGTCGAGCAACGCCGGCTCGATGCTGCCAGACGTATCCATCACGATCGCCAGCGTGACGCCGTCTTTGACGTCGGCTGGCGGGAGCTCGGCGCGTAACATCACCGCCGAACCTGCTTCCGGATCCTCCCAATTCGGCTGCGCTACATACAAACGTGCTCGATTTTGGCTGCGATGCGTTTGGACGTCGACGACTAGATCCGCCGCCGGTCGGAAATCCGAGCGGTGCACCGTCACGATGCCGTTGTCGCTGGTCGCGCCGTAGCCGGCAGCAACGCCGGTCGGCGCCGAAGCGCTGGCGTCGATGCGCGCGATGAAATCGCCGATCAGCGGCGATTCGCCGTCGCCCACCAGCGGGTAACGGTACTGAACCAGCTCGCCCTCGCCGTGCCTGCGTGGCGACAACCACTCGACGTACTGGACTCGAACCTTGAGCTCTTCGCCCGACGCGATGCTGGGTAGCGTGCCGCGCAGCCAGCCGTCGCCGGCCCATTCGAGCACGCCGCCGGCCGAGGCCAGCTCTTGGCGCGAGCGAGCCGCCAGTGCAATCTGCGCGGTTTGGAGCGAGCCGCCGCGTTCGACTGCGAAACCGGAGACAAGCGCGCCGGGCGGCAGCGCGAGCCGGAAGTCGCCGCTGACGTTGCTGCTGCCGGCGTTGAAGAACACCGTCTCGCAGCTGGTGTGGGCGAGCTCGCGGTCGATGCGAGCGTTCACGCTATGCGAACGGATCGTGAGCGGCGAGCCAGCGCTGCCGGCCGGCTCGGTGCTGCCCTCGACGCTGCCCCACAGCTCGCCGATCGAGCGGCGCGGTGTGCCGCGGGCCGCCCAGGGCTGCGCCAGACCGTGAGTCCAGTCGTCGTACGCACGCTCGGGCGCGACTTTCACCGCGCCGGCAACGAGACGCGCGGTCTCGCCAGCGTTGACGTGCGCTTCCTTGCCGTCCGGGCCGCGCACCGTCAGCTCGCTATCCGCCGAAAACACGCTGGTGCGGTCGCCGCGGCGCTCGAGGCCGGCGCTGCCGCCGCTCGACAGCACCGTCAAGCCGCCGAGATCGATAATCGGGTGCGCACCGTTCGGGCTCGTTAGGTGCACGCGGCCCTGCTCCAGCCGAAAGCCTTTGGCGGTGATGACTAGCGACGTGCTGCGATCGAGCACCGCGCCGGTGCCGTCGTCGAGCCGCAGGCGGGCGCGGCCGTCGGCGTCGGTGACCAGCTTGTCGTCGAGGGTCACGCGACGCAGCCACTGCACGGTTTGGCCGCCAACGGTGACACCGGCGTGGACCGGCTTCAGATCAGCGAGCGTCGCCGCTAGCGAGCTTGCCGACGTCTGATGAAACGCGCGACCCATGAACACGAAGCCCGCGGCGATCGCGAACAACAAGCCCACGATCGGTAAAGGTCCCGCGGCGCGCAGCACACGGTCGAAGCGTTGCTCAGCCACCACGCACCTCCTTACCGACCACGGTAAAGCGTTGGGTAGGTGGGGCTCCGCGCTCGAACTTGATGCGTTTCTTCACGATTTTCTCAGTCTTGCCCAGCTCGTCGAAGACGACGGTCAGCTCGGCGGTCGCGCCCAGACGCGCGGCGTGGGCGACGTCTGCCGGCTCGAGCCGCACCTCGACGAAGCTGTCGGGTCGTTCTGGCATCAGGGCTTGGGCGACTCCGAGCGTGATGTCGCCGTCGGGCGCGGGCATCGGCGTGCCGAGCGCGTTCGTCCACAGGCTCGGATGCAGCTCGGGATGCGACCAGGTCAGGCTGACCCGCACGCCGACCGGTTTGTCCGGCTCGAGGCGCGTACCGGACAGCACACGGGCGGCGCGCGCTGACAGCGCTTCGAGCTCATCGGCGTGCTTACCATCGGCGGCCGCCAAACGGGCCCAGGCGAGGTGAGTCGCGGCCAAGGCGCGCGCCGTAACCGCAGCGCCGGAACTGCCGTCGGGCGCTCCGCTGGCGCCGCCCTTTTCGGACCATTTCAAGGCTTCTTCGAGCAAGCCTTGGCCTTCGGCGGCGCTGGCCCGGAGCAGCAGCACCTTCGAGTCGTCGGGCGTAAGACGAGCCAGTGTCTCGTACTGGCGGGCGGCATCGCCGAAGAAGCCATGCGCCAACAAGAGATCGCCCAGGCGCCGACGCGCGACCGGATCCTCGGGCGCAAACTCGACGATCTCGCCGAATGCGCGACGGCCTTCGGCGAACAGGTTGGCTTTGTCGCCCGGCACCGCGGCGCGCTCGGCCAAGCGCAGGTACAGCTCACCGACGGCGGTGCGAACGCTGGCATCGGCGTCGGGGCGCTCACGCAATTTCCGAGCCAGATCGCGGGCGGCCGTCGGATCGACAGCGTCTTCGTAGGCGTTCAACAGTTCGAGCGACAACGCCAGATCATCGGGGAATTGCTCGACGAGCGCGCGCAGCTTCTTGGCGCGTTCGCCCGCGTCGGGCGTGCTGGCGACCAGCTTCGCCAGAATGCCTGGATCGACGTTCTTGAGGCCGAGCGCGCTGTGCAGCTCGCGCATCTCCCCCGGCGTGCGAATTCGCGCCAAAAGGCCGCGGTAGAGTACGTCGGCAGCGCCGAGATCGGCGGCCATCGTGCGGTACAGCGACACCTTGCCGCTGACGCCCGGCATCGCGTCGAGCATCAAAGTGAGCAGCCGGGCGCGCTCGCGGTAGGTCGGCGCTTCACAGGCCCCGAGCGCGCTGCGGTACACGCTGGCCACGGCGTACGGGCTGCCGGCGACTTTACTCAGCCGTTCGCGCCACAACCCGACCCGCTCCTCGAACGGTGCCGACGCCGCGGCGCTGCAGCGGAGCAGCTTGCGCGGCAGATCACCGATGAACACGTTCACGTTGATGCGCTGGTTGGGTGAGGGCGCTGGCGTCGCGCTGGGAGCAGGTGGGACTGCGCCCGGCTCGAAGCTCATCGGATAGACGACGGTGACGATGCCGCCCTCCGGCTGCGGAAAGCTCAAACCCTTGAACGCGTTGGCCACGCAACTTTGGACCCCAGCATCTGGCAAATCCGATCCGCCGTTGGAAACCGAACCGACATTGCCGTCGCGGCCGATCACGAAGCGCACGCTGACTTTGCCCTGCAAGTTGGGGTTGTTGCGCAGGCCATTCTCGTAACAGAGCCGAAAACGCCCGAAATTTTGGCGCACGATTCGCTGCACGACCTCGGGCGGCAAACGCCCGCTGATCGTCGTGGCGCCCATGCGAACCTTCACGGCCTGGGTCGCGTGGCTGCCGCCCAAGCGCCCGTGACCAGCCCCGAAGCCTTGCCCCGTGCCGGTGCCGGCACCGTGACCAATCGCGCCGACCGAGCCCAAGCCGAGGCCGCCGCCACCTTCGCCAACGCCGGTCAAGCCGAGGCCGCCCGCACCAAAGCTGTCGCCGATCTCGTCACCCCACATGTTGCCGCGCGCGGCGATCTCGTCGCTGCCGAGTGAAGTGTCGCGACCCCACGGCGCTGTCGGCGCCGCCTTCTTGTCTTCGGCCTGCCCGGTCGCGGTCGAGTCGAGCGTGCCGATCATGCCGAACTCGGTCGCCTCGCGCAGAGCTTGCTGCCGCGCGAGGTGGCCGTCCTCACGATCGGCGTCGCTGGGCGCAGGCGGTGAGGCCGGAGCGGCGCTGGCCGCGGCTGCGACCGTGCCGGCGGGGCCTGGTGTAGTTACTGGCTGCGGCTCCGGCGACTTAGCTGCGGGCGCATCTTGCATGGCTGCGGCCGAACGCTCTTGTGCCGGCGCTGCTGCGCCCGCGACCGCGTAGCGCTTGCCGGCCGTCGGAGCGGCCGGATTGCCCATGCTGCCTTCTTCGCCTTTGGCGCGCGTGCCGGTGCCGCCCTCTTTGTTGTCGGCGTTGGAGGCTTCCGGCTCGCTTTTGCTGAGGCTCAGCCGCGAAATGATCCCAGGCGCCGAGTCGTGCGCCTGCTCGTTGCCAGGACGGTGGCCGACGGCGTCGCGCTTGGCTTCGTCGCGCCGGGCGTCGAGCTCCTGGCGCTCGTCGGGCGTCATCTCGTTCTTGGTCGGCACGTAGAACGACGTGACCGGCGTGATGATGCCGTTCTTCATGCCGAGGTCGACGAGCGCCGCGCGGCCTTCGCCGTCTTCGAGCATTTGCGCCAAGTGCGCCTCGGCCCAGCGCCGCCCTAGATCGCCACGATCGTCGAAGCGCTCAATCTTCAGCGGCACCTGGCTCTGTCCGGCGGGCCCCGACGTCTTCAAAACCTCCGGCGCTTTGCCTTTGCCCATGCGCCCGACGACCCACAAGGTTTCACCCGACACGAGCGCGCTGGCCTGACGCGGGAAGACTCGCTCGACGCTCGGCCCCAGATCGACCTTCGTGCCGAGCCACACCGGGCGCTCGGTCTCTTCCAACACGCGCAGTGCGGCGCGCGCTGCCTGGTAGCCGTCGGAGATGCGCTCGGCGAACGCGCCTTCCGCCAAACCCGCCAGGATGTCGAGCCGCGCAGCGTCACCAACACCGAGCCCGAACACCCGCACCGGCGCCGGCAATTTGCTCAACCGCTCGCGCAGCGAGGCCAACGTCAGCTCGCCGACGGTCGGCGCGGCATCACCAATGTAGATCACGGCCGAGCGACGCGAAGGATCGAGCAGGCGCGCGGCCGCCGCCAACATGGCGCCCAAATCGGTCGCGCCACCGCGTGCAACCTGGGCCAAAGCGTCCTGCACTTTGAGCCGCGCGGCGGCGTCGATCTTCGACAGCTTCTCCAGACCAGGCACGATCGGCCGCAGGCCATCGTCGCCGGCCATCACCACGGCCCGGTCCTGGTCGCCCAAATGCGACAACAAAGCCGCGGTGGCAGCGCGCGCTACCGACAATGTCGCCGGATCAGTCGCCGCCGAAGCATCGATCACGATCGCCAGGTCCAAGCCGCCGCTCGGCAATTTGGCGTCGTTCGGTCGCACCGGCACCAGCAGGTAGTCGGCTTCGCCCTCGGCCTTGGCTGCAGCCGCGTTGCGCGCGTCGGGAGCGAGCGCGCCGAGATCGACCGTGTGCTTGGCGCGGTAGCCCCGTTGCTCGGTGACGCCATCGTCGAGCAGCTCGAGCGACAGGTCGGCGCGCGGCACGAAATCGTGCGCGCGCACCACCAGCGAATCACCGCTCTGCACGCCCGCCATGCCGACCCGCACGTCACGCGCATGCGCCTGAGCAAGATCGAAGGTGACCTTCAGCTCTTCGACGTGGGGCAGGCTGTCTTCGGCGCCGTCGGCAGCCATCGGGTAGACGTACAGGCGTCGTCGCCCGTTCTCGCCCGTTCGATCGAGCCATTCTGCGTAGCGCACCACGACGCGCCGCGTTTCGCCGGGACCAATCGGGTACAGCCGCGCGCGGTAGACGCCCGGCGCATCCCACTCGAGCAGCGCCGGATCCTCGGTGCTGCCCTGGTAGACATTGGCCTGATACTGCGCCGCCGCCGCCGCTTTTTCTTTGACGCGCCCCCACACCACGACGCCGTCGCGATCGACACCGAAGCGTTGCAAGATCGCGCGCTCCGGCGTGCGAAAGCCGTAGATGCCTTCGACTGTCTCCGAACTGGGATTGAAGAAGGCTTGGTCGACCTCGGTCAGCGCAAAGTCGCCGTCCACGGTCACGCGCACGTCCATCCGCTGAATCGAGAGTGGGAAACGCGGCGCGCCCTGGCTGCCTGGGCTACGCGCGCCCACCGTACCGACACCGAACGGCGTAGGTGCCGCCGCGCGATCGGTCGTCGCCAACCCGCCCGTCCAATCGTCCCAGCCCAAAACCGGCGCGACCAACACCTTGCCAGCGCTCTCCAGGGTCAGCTCTTCGCCGGCCCGCGCGCGTCCCTTGTCGGCGCGCACTTCCCCCGCGAGGACGTAGGCCTTCGGGGCGCCTTGGGCGGGCACGGTCACGCTGGCACGGACCGCGGCGAGCGTGAGCTTGCCCGCGGGCGTCGAAAGCTCGTTGCTCGAGCCGGGTGGGGTGTCGACGAACACGCGGCCTTCGTCGACGGCAACCGAGTGGGCTCGGAGCGTGAGCCGCGCCGGACCACGCACGAGCAAAGTCGCCCCACCGTCACGGCGCAGCCAAGCCAGGCCATCCGCCTCGATCCGAATCTTCGCTCCATCGGCCAGGCGCTCCTTGGGGTAGGTGTTGCGCTCACCTTCACCCGGTGGAGTGACCAGCACCGGGCTGCGGACCGCCCGCAGCTCGGCCCAGGTCAGCGAGCGAGGCTCGAGCCTTTCGTCCGGTTTGTGACAGCCGGCGAGAAGCGCCAAGCAGGCAACGACCATTAACGTGACCAGAAGCCACGTAGACCGCCCAGCGGAGCGAGCTCCGCGACCACACGACGACAAACCCGAGGTGTTACTCATGTCGGCTCGACCTTGGACGCGCGAGTGGCGCGGAAGTTCCGTGCACACACATTCTCACCCGCACTCCGCGCTAGCCCTCTATCAGAAGCCGGTCAGCAGACCTTCCCTGATGGGCAGGGTCAAGGCGCCGTTGAACAGCGGCCGGCTCACGTCTTTTCCCCGGGCCTAACTTGACAGCCTTCTTGGCGTTGTTCAGAACGATGGATCCCATGAAATCGGTGTTGGGGCTCTTTGCTCTCGCGGTCTTGGTTTCTTGCGGCGGCAACGGCCGCGCGCTCTTCGAAGACGTCGGAAATGCAGCGGCTGGCGGCAGCGCAAGCGGTGCGGGCGGCGGCGGCAGCGCCGGCACGAGCAGCAATGCTACGAGCGGCGCGAGCAATACCGGTGGCGGTGGCGTCACGTCAGGCGGCACGGGCCAAAGCGCCGGCACGGCTGGCACCAATCCAACTGGCGGCGAGCAGAACGGCGGCGAAGGCCCCGGTCCCGGCACGCCCGCGGTGATCTACGTCGCGACCACCGGCAACGACGCCGCAGATTGCGGGCTCACCGCGCAAGCGGCCTGCAAGAGCATCTCGCACGGCGTGGACCGCGGTGTCGAGGCTGGACGCGGCTCGGTTTACGTCCAAGCCGGCGCGTATGCGGGCGTGGTCGTGCTCAGGTCGGGTGTCGCTGTCGTCGGCGGCTTCGACACCAATTGGCAAAGCGGCGCGCGCACCGACGCGGCTCACCAAGTGATCCTCGAGGGCGCGCTCGAGCCAACCTCGCAGGAATACGTCGCCGTCTGGGCGCACGATTTGACGACGCAGGCATCGCTGGAGAACTTGCTGATCGCGGCGCCTGCGGCTACCGGGCAGAAGGCGAACACGCTCGATGGCCGCTCCAGCTACGGCGTTCACGCGGTGGCGTCGAAGCTGCTGCTCAAAAGTGTCGACATCCAAGCCGGAAATGGCGCCAAAGGTGGCGACGGTTCGCTTGGCCAAGACGCGGTCTCCACGACGAGCAACGACGCGATGAACGGCACCACTGGCAATGCCGGCGTCGCGGTCGCCGCCGGTTGCAGCCTCGAGACGAGCGGCGGCGGGCCCCCGGGCGTTAACGCTTGCTCGGCGAGCCCTTCGACCGTGGACATGAACGGCGGCAAGGGCGGCAACGGTGGTGCTCGCGACGCCATGTGCACCCCGGTGCAATTTCCCTACCTCTGGGACTACACCGCGCAAGCCGGTGCGGACGGCACTGACGCCGCGACGATTTCGGGTCAGTCGGGCAAAGGCGGCGTCCACGGCAGCGGTGGCGGGCCCGTGACCAACCAGAACCCGACTGCATGCGGCGCGACCGGCTCAGGCAACCCTGGCGTGAGTGCCAACGGCAGCGGCGGCGCCAAAGCCGCGGCCGGTGGCAAGCTCGCGGGCGAGTTCTTCTGGTACGCGTTACCCGGCGGTAAGGGCGGCACCGGCACGAACGGCACGGGCGGCGGCGGCGGTGGCGGCGGTGGCGGATGCGACGTCAACAAAACCGGCACGAACGATGCGCGCGGCGGCGGCGGCGGCGGCGGCGGTGCAGGCGGCTGCGCGGCGCGTGGCGGTGGCGGTGGCGGCGGTGGTGGCGGCGGCAGTTTCGGCATTTTCGCCGTCGGTTCGACGCTCGACGTCAGCGACGTGAACATCACCCGCGCAAACGGCGGTGACGGCGGGAAAGGCGGTGCCGGAGGCCAGGGCCAGACCGGCGGGCTCGGCCAGGCTGGTGGCGCTCATCCCGGCACGGCGACGCCTGGTAAGGGCGGCGACGGTGCGCACGGTGGTCACGGCGGCGGTGGCGCCGGCGGAAATGGCGGTTTCTCGTACGGCGTCGTGCTCAGCTCGAACAGCATGCTGAACGGCACGCTCAGCGCTGCTGGCGGGGTCGCGGGCAAGGGTGGCGCCGGCGGAGTCTCGGCACCGAGCGCGGCCGATATTTTGCGTGACGAGAACCCGGGCGACGCGGGAACCGACGGGACGCTCGGCGAATCGCTCAACCTCTGAGCTCGATCAGCGACGGAGTGGCTCAGCGGAGCGGCAGCTCGCACAGCTCGTTGGCAATTTGGCGCAGCTCCGGCTCGCGTGAATGCCCGCTACGCCACACCAGCCGGAACCAGTCGCTCGGCAACTTCGATTTGCTCATCAACCGCAGCAGGCGTTTGCGTTCCAAATCTTCGCGTACGAAGTAAAGCGGCAATACGGCGATGCCGGCGCCGGAGAGCGCTCGCGCCCGCACTGCCGCGATCGCCCCCAGGTGTTGCACCGCACCGAATTGCCAGACCTCACGCGCCGAGCGAGTATCCAAAAAGTAGCGAAAAAGAGGCAAATCACTGTGCAGATCGAGCAGCGTGTGCGGGGCGGCGTCGGCCGGCGTCGCGAACGGCTTCTGCCTGATCAAGCCGGGCGCCGCCACCACGACGTATTCTTCCTCGTGCAAGCGCGCGAAGCTCAGGCCCGGCGTCGTCAGTCGCGCGCTCGTGATCATGCACGACAGCTCACCGCGCAAGACGCGATCAGTCTTTGCCGCTCAGCGGAATCGGAATCCACATCGCGCGCATTTTCGAGCTTGCGCCGCGCCGCGTGTAGCCGGCAAGGCCGTACAGCACGTTCCACCAGTGGCCATTCGGCGTCTCGCCGTAAGAGAACGCTGGGAAGATGTGAACTTCCCACTCGCTGCCGGAGCTCTTGGTTTCCTCGTGGTAATACACGTTACCGACCAGCTGCGACACGCTCTGTCGATCGCTGAAGCGCCAGTAGATCGGGAACGCGACCGTGGCGCGCGAAGCCGGATCAGCGAAGTCCCAGAAGAACGGCGCGACGACCGTGTGCGTCGCCTGACCGTTGCGCCCAATGTAGACGATCGGGTGAATGTTCGTCTGAAAGCCGCGCAGATCGTGCTCGTGCTGGAAGAACGGCGTGATCCACGTCGACTTACTGATGCCAAAGCGCTCGAACTGTCCGTAAAACGGAAAAAACGCCCAGCTCGATTCGCGCGGGCTGGTGCGCTTGTAGAAGAACGGAAACAGGATCTTCTGATCGAGGCCGATGTCCGGGTCGCGATACGCCCAGTACAGCGGCGTAATCATGTCGAGCTCGGTGCGGCCGCGGTAACGCGCGTAACCCCAGGTCGCGAAGGTCGACTCGCCGTGCTCGCCGTGCGCCGCCAAGAACAGCGGGTTGGCCAACAGCCACTCGTTGTTCTTGTAGCCGTAGTGAAAGAACGGGAACAGCGTGGTGTGGCGCTCGTTCTTGCCCCAGATGCTGTAGTAGAGCGGCAAGAGGTGGAACATCTCACGCTCTTGCGTGTGTTCCCGGTAGTACGGCCCCCACACGTTGAACCACGAGAGATCGCGGTCGTTGTAGCGGTAGTAATGCAGCAGCGGCGGGACGACCTCGTACTTACGCTCGGCGTTCTGGCCGAAGAAGTACAGCGGCGCGACACCCATATCCATGTCCTCGGAAGTGCGCGCGTCGCACGACGACGAGCCCTTCCACGAGCAGAACATCGGACCTACCAAGTTCAGGCCGCTGCGCCCATCCGTGTGCATGTACGTGAGCAACGGCGGGATGATCGTGTAGCCGCCGTCGCCGTGCTTGCCGGTGAAGTAGAGCGGCGCCAGCCAGTTGTCGTGGCCGTCGGGCGTGACGCGATTGACGAGCGGGCCGGCGATCGTTGTGCGCGTCTTGTGCTCGAGATCGCGCAGGTTCCAGAACACCGGGAACAGCACGTCGTCGGCGCGTTCAGCGCTGCGGCGGTTGTAGTAAACGCCGCCGAACACGGATGCGCGATCGAGCTTGAGCTTGTCGGTGCGCGACGGCTGCGTGCGCTCTGCCCAGACCGGGAACGCCAGCTTGAAGCTGTAGTCACCGCTCTTCTCCGAGTAGTACGGGCCGTAGAACTTGCGATCGAAGCGCGGATTCTCGCGCGGATTTTGCCCGCGCTCTTCGAGGCTCGGGCTCAGATCGCTGCCAATGCGCTCGTACGCGGACTTCTTCAGAGCCAGCGGGTCTTCGGGCAGCGTGGGCTCGTTGCCGGGCGCGTTCAGTGCGTCGTCGCCGCCAGAGGCCGCGTGCGTCTCGGGCGTGCCGGGCGGAAGCTTAGGCGCGCCCTTCTTTTTGGAACCGCCGCCGCCGGCACCGCCGCCGGGCGAGGGACCAAAGCCAGGCGAAAGCCCAGGGCCGTAGGGATCTTGTGCATGAGCGGGGGCGCCGAGCAGCATCGCAGCACACACCACGCCGCCCGAAATCAGGCCTTTCACCATCTTCAACGCGCGGCCTCGTTCACTTTCGGGGCGCTCGCCATGATGCGCGTCACCGTGCTGAGCACGTCGGCGCGCGCGCACAGCTCTTGGCTGTGCGAGGCGAGATCTTTGACCTGAACCTGCTGATTACTCACTTCGGAATCGCCGATCACCAAGCACACGCGAGCGCCGAGCGAATCGGCGCGCCGCAGCATGCTCTTCATCGAGCCGCCGCGACCGTCGAGATCGGTACCGATGCCGGCGGCGCGTAGCTCGCGTGCCAGACCCAAGGCTTCGTTCAAGCCGGCGGTGCCAAGCGGCGCGATGAAGCAGCGCGGAGCTTTCTCCGGCGCCGTCACCGGCGACGCGAGCAGCAAGCGTTCGAGGCCGATCGCAAAACCGACGGCCGGCAATTTCGGCCCGCCCAGCTCGTGGACCATGCCGTCGTAGCGACCACCGCCGAGCAGCGTATTTTGCGAGCCGAGCTCTCCCTGGCTCGACACCAGCTCGAACAACGTGCGCGTGTAGTAGTCGAGTCCACGCACCAGGCCGGGCGTGACGACGTATTTCGTGCCGAGCGCGTCGAGCGCAGCGCGAAAGCCGTCCCAGTGCGCGCGGTCTTCCGGCTCCAGGCAGTCCAAGATCGACGGCGCGTCGGCGACGGCTTCGCGATCGCGCGGATCCTTGGAGTCCAAGATGCGCAGCGGATTATCGAGCAGCCGCTTCTGCGCATGCTCGCTCAGCGCGTCTTTGCGTGGGGTGAGGTGAGCGATCAGGGCGTCGCGGAACTTTTGCCGGGTGGTCGGGCCGCCGATCGAATTGACCCGCACCTCGACGTCGGAAATGCCGAGCTCGGCGAGCAAGCCGACCAACATGTCGATGATCTCGGCGTCGACGACCGGTCCGGCGTCGCCGTAAACCTCGCAGCCGGCTTGGTGAAACTGGCGCAAACGCCCACGTTGCGGGCGCTCCGCGCGGAACATCGCACCCAGGTAGTACCAGCGCGTGACCGGCTCTTTGGCGTGTACCGAGCCATTGAGGAAGGCGCGCGCCACACCGGGCGTTCCCTCCGGGCGCAGGGTGAACGACTCGGTCTCGCGCGCGAGCGTGAACATCTGCTTCTCGACGATCTCGCTCGTCTCGCCCGTCGATCGGACGAACAGCTCGGTCGGCTCGAGCACCGGCGTCCGCACCTCGGAGAAACCGTGCAGCTCCACCACGCGACGAAAGGCAGCCTCGACCAGTGCGAAGCGCCGGGCTTCGTCGGGGAGGATGTCGTTCATCCCCTTGATGGCGCGAAATTCCATGAGTTTTCGAAGAGGTGGCTGAGCCGCTTCGAGCTTCCAAGCCGAAACGGCCCCGGGCTTATGCTCGGGGCCAGCGATTGGGTCAAGAGAACCTGCGCGGCCACCCCAGCGGCCCAAGTCAGCCGGCCTCAAAAGTTCCCCCGGCGGACCCCCGAAGAACTAAGACTCCGGCCCGT
The DNA here is from genome assembly GCA_038252755.1 of Polyangiales bacterium. GTDB lineage: Bacteria > Myxococcota_A > Polyangia > Polyangiales > Polyangiaceae > PMG-095. The sequence continues at coordinate 75,498 of JBBSAB010000011.1, forward strand.
GCGCGCGGCCGCTATCGACCTGGGAGCTGTTCGAGTCGGATTGGCGGTGGCCGATGAACTCGGCCTGCTGGCCCATCCGCGACCATTCTTGGACGGCAAGAATCAGGCGGGTTTGCTGCGCAAGCTGCAGGAGCTGCAGGCCATCGAACAGCTCGAGGTCTTCGTGCTCGGCTTGCCGCGTGAGCTCAGCGGTCGCGAGGGCCCGGCCGCCAAGCGCGCCCGAGCCTTCGCCAGCAAGCTCGAGCAAGCCACGCCCGCCAAGGTCGAGCTGTACGACGAGTGGCTCTCCACCCGCGAGGCCGCCGGCCGGCTACGCGCCCAAGGCTTGAACGCTAAGCAGCAGCGCAGCCGCATCGACAGCGCCGCGGCCGCGGTGCTGCTTCAGAGCTGGCTGGATCGAGGCGTAAGCCGCGAGATCGAGGATTGAGTGGCGAAACGTAAGCGACCGAGAGCGAGTCAGCCGGCGTCTGGACTAGAGAAGCGGGCGGCGCGGCCGAGCGTGAAAAGGACGCAGGCGCGGCTGCGGATCGCCGCCGTCGGGCTGGGCATCGCGGGCTCGCTGGTCGCGCTGGCGCTCGCGCTGTTCAGTTGGAGCTTCGTGCACGGACCGGGGGCAGGGAAGGTGCAGCACTTCGAGGTGTTGCCGAACGAAGCTGAGGGCTCGCTCGCGGCGCGGCTGCAAGCGGCTCAGCTGCTCGAAAGTCCGCGTTTGTTCAGCGCCTACCGGCGCGTGCTCAATTCATCCGAGCTCGCGCCGGGTTCGCACGTCGTGCGCGACGATCTGTCGGCGCGCGAGCTGGTGCGGCGACTGGCTCGCTTGCCCGGGCGGGGCACCGCCCACGTGATCGTCCCCGAAGGCTTCAACCACGTGCAGCTCGCCGAACGGTTGCAGCAGCTCGGCGTTTGCGACGCCGAAGATTTTCGGCGTGCGGTGCTCGACGCCGGTCACGCGCGCGAGCTCGGCCTCGCGGCTTCGAGCGCCGAGGGTTACCTCTTTCCCGCCACCTACGAGCTGTTGGCCGACAGCTCGCCGAACGCCGTCGTCGGCGTACTGGTCGCTGAGGCGCAGAAGCACTTAGCGCGCTTGCAAAGCGAGCTAGGCCCCCAGTTCACGGCGCGCCAGTCCGAGCACGGCCTGTCCGTGCACGATGTCGTCATCCTGGCGTCGATGATCGAGAAAGAAGCCGTCAAGGCCGACGAGAAGCCGCTGATCGCCAGCGTCTTTCTGAACCGTCTGCTCGATCCGACGTTTCGTCCGCTGCACATGCTGCAGTCGGATCCGACCGCCAGCTACGGCTGCTTCGTTCAGCAGCCGATGCCCGAGACCTGCACTCCGGGTCGGCCAACGCCGGCCATGCTGCGCGACGCGACGAACGTCTACAACACGTACCGTCATGCCGGACTGCCGCCGGGGCCGATCTCGAGCCCGGGCGAAGCGGCGATCCGCGCGGTCCTGGCGCCGGCCGCAACCGACTACCTGTACTTCGTCGCGCAAGGCGCCGGCCGTCATCGATTCAGCCGCACTTTCACCGAGCATCGCGGCGCGATCGAGCAGTCCCCGTAAGCCGGTAGCCGAGCCCACCCACGCGCGCCCCTTCCCGCCGGGACCGAGCGGCTGTAAGGCTCGCTGCCGTGACGCTTCCGGTCATCCTGACTCCGCATCCCCACGTGCGCGTCGACAAGAACGTGCTGGGCGGCAGCCCCTACGTCGTCGGTTCGCGGGTTCCGGTGCGGCGGCTGTGGGCCTTTTACCGAAACGGCACCAGCGTCGAGCGCATTCTGAAGCGCTACCCGCAGCTCGGCCCGGCCAAGGTCTTCGACGCGCTTGCGTTCGCGCTGGATAACCAGGAGGTAGTGGACGCCGACCTGGCGCGCGAGGACGCCCTGCTCGCCACGCGCGAAGCGCCCGAACGCCGTGGCCAATCCGCTCAGATCGAGCTGCCGTTCGCGGCGCCTGACGCCGCTGCGCCGGCTCGGCGCCGTCGCTAGGCGACAACCGCACCTACCTGAACCTACCTCCGCCCAGGCCCCCGAGCCTGAGCGCCTCAGGCCCCCGAGCCTGAGCGCCTCAGGCTCCGGCAATGGTCTGCTTCCCCCCTCAATTCAGGGATTTGCAGAGGCGATCCAGTTGGGCTACAAGAGGCTCTGCCACGCCACGTTACTCGAGACGATCGCCGCTCTCTCGTTCTGTTCGGGACCGCGTCTACTAGTCAAAGAAGACCAAGGTGTGGAATGCGATGAGATTCTTTCATCGCGGCCTCCTTTCCGATCCCGAAGGCTCATTGGATAGCAGGCAGTGTCCGCGACTAGCGGAAGCTACGAGAGCCTCAACGAACGAGAAAAAAGCAAATGGGCAATCGCCTCTACGTCGGCAATCTATCTTTTCACACCACCACGGACGTCTTGCGCCAAGCATTCGCGAGCGCCGGCGAAGTCACCGACGCACACGTCGTGACTGATCGTGAAACGGGCCGCTCGCGCGGTTTCGGTTTCATCACCATGGCCGACGAGGCGCAGGCTCAAGCTGCGATCTCGGCGATGAATGGCGCGGACCTCGACGGTCGTCCGCTACGCGTCAACGAGGCTGAGGAACGTCCCCAGCGCGGCGGCGGTGGTGGTGGCGGCGGCGGCGGCTTCGGCGGCGGCGGTGGGCGCGGCGGCGGCGGCGGCGGCTTCGGTGGTGGCGGCGGCGGCGGCGGTGGCCGTCGTGGCGGCGGCGGCGGCGGCGGAAGCCGACGCGGCGGCGGCGACCGTGATCGCGGCGGCGGCGATCGCTGGTGATTTAAGGACCCCGGTCTCTAAACAGTGACTTCACCACAAACGGTGGGCGTGCCTGCGCATGCCCCTGAGCGGGGGGCCGCGTTCGCGGCCCTCGGCCTTATTCCTGCCCTGGTGCGTGCCGTAACCCAAGAGGGTTACGAGACTCCCACGCCTATTCAGGTTCAGGCAGTCCCCGAAGTCCTCGGTGGACACGACTTGCTCGCGACGGCTCAGACCGGTACGGGCAAGACGGCGGCATTTTTGCTGCCGATCCTACAGCGACTCTCTACGAAGAAGTCGAGCTCGATCCGAGCGCTGATCCTCTCGCCCACGCGAGAGCTCGCCGCACAGATTGCCGAACGCGCTGATGCGTACGGCAGGCACCTTGGCCTGCGCAATGCCGTGATTTACGGCGGCGTCGGACAAGGCGCGCAAGAGCAAGCATTGAAGCGCGGCATCGACGTCCTGGTGGCAACACCCGGACGACTCCTGGATCTGATGAGCCAGGGTCTGGTGCGGCTCGGTAACGTCGAGCACTTCGTGCTGGACGAGGCCGATCGCATGTTCGACATGGGCTTCATCCAAGACGTGCGGCGTGTGGTGGCGGCCTTGCCGAAGGAGCGCCAAACGCTCTTGTTCAGCGCGACCATGCCGCAAGCCGTGATCGAGCTATCGCGCAATATCTTGAGGACTCCGCGGCGTGTCGCCGTGGCCCCACAAGAGACCAGCGCGAAGACGGTGAGCCAGGCCATGTACATGGTGCCCAAGCAGCAAAAGGGGCAATTGCTCCAGTTTCTGCTGGCTGATCAAGAAGTGACACGCACCATCGTGTTCACTCGCACCAAACACGGCGCCAACCGCGTGAGTGATCAGCTGCAACGCCGAGGCATCGGCGCAGCTGCCATTCACGGCAACAAGTCGCAGAGCGCACGCGTGCGTGCGCTGGACGCCTTCAAGCGCGGCACTTTGCCGGTCTTGGTGGCGACCGATATCGCGGCCCGCGGCATCGACGTCGATGAAGTGAGCCACGTGATCAACTACGACTTGCCCAACGTCCCGGAGAGCTACGTGCACCGTATCGGTCGCACGGGGCGCGCCGGAGCGACCGGGCACGCCATCTCGTTCTGCGAGCCTGACGAGCGTTCGGAGCTGCATGCGATCGAGCGTTTGCTCGGTCACCGCATCCCGTTGCTCAAGGCGGAGCTACCCCCGCTGCCGCCCGAGCCTCCGCGCTCGGCGCAGCAGTCGGAGCAACGCTTCGAGGGCCGCGGTGGCCAGGGCGGCGCAGGCCGCACTGGCGGCGGCGGCGGTCGCCCGGGCGCCAATGGCGTTCGTTCGTTCCGTCCTGCTGGTCAGGGCGGCGGCGGCGCACGTCGCGGCGGTGGCGGCGGCGGCGGCAGCGCTGGCGGTCAACGCCGTCGCGGCCCCGGCGGCCCGCGCTAAGGCGCGAGAGGAAACAACAGGAAGGCGGTAAGACGGGAAGGATTTTGGGGTGGGTGTCCTGGTGGCACCCACCGAGGCGGGCTACGTCGACGTGACGGTGAGCCTGCTCGAAAGCAAAAAACTCTCGCGTCTTTCCGCCTTCCCGCCTTCCTGTTCGCTCGTGCTCGTTCTCGCGTTCGTGACGGTTGCGTCCGAGCGCGGGGTGGCCGATAAAAGCGGCTATCAAAATGACGAGCGAGCTGAATAAAGACGTGTTGTCGAAGGCGGCTACTGAGGCGCGAGGACTCGCGATCGATGCCGTACACGCCTGCCAGAGCGGGCACTTGGGGTTGCCGCTGGGCTGCGCCGAAATCGGAGCGGTGCTGTATGGCAACGCTCTCATCCATTGTCCGAACCACCCTGAGTGGTTGAACCGCGACCGCTTCGTGTTGTCAGCTGGCCACGGCTCGATGTTCCTGTACAGCTGGCTGCATCTCAGCGGCTACAGCAACTTCCCGATCGAGGAAGTGAAAAAATTCCGCGTACTGGGCTCGAAGACGCCTGGTCACCCGGAGTTGATGCACGTGCCAGACGGCGTAGAGACGACGTCCGGCCCACTCGGTCAGGGCGTGGCGAATTCGGTCGGCATGGCCGTCGCCGCCAAGATGGCCGAGGCGCGCTTCAACACCGCCGAGCACACGATCTTCGATCATCACGTCGTGTGCCTGGCTGGCGACGGCTGTCTGCAAGAAGGCGTGGCGCTCGAGGCGGTCGAGTTTGCCGGCCATCAGCAGCTCGACAACCTGATCATCATCTACGACTCGAACGCCGTGACGCTCGACGCGATGGCGAAAGAGACGCAGAGCCAAGACGCCGCCAAGCATTTCGAGTCGCTCGGCTTCGACGTGCAGACGATCGACGGCCATGAGCTCGACGCATTTTCGGCGGCGTTTGCCCGCGCCAAGAACGCGGGCAGCGGCAAGCCGCAGTTCATCATCGCCAAGACGCTGATCGGCAAGGGCATTCCCGAAGTGGAAGGCACCCAGAAGGCGCACGGCGAAGGCGGCGCCAAGTTCTCCGAGATGGCGCGGCAGGGCTTGGGCCTGCCGGCTGAGCACTTCTACGTTTCGAGCGAGGTACGCGCGCACTTCGCCGCGCACGGGAAGAAGCTCGACGCCGGTTACAGCGCCTGGACGCAGAAGTTCGAGGCGTGGAAGTCCAAGAATCCGAAGCTGGCCGAAGAGCTGGCGACGACGCGCGCGTTCGCGCACACGCCAGGCGCCAAGGCGCAGGCGTCGGATCTAGCCGGGCTTTTAGCGTCGATCCCCGAGTTCCCGGCAGACAGCAAGATCGCCACGCGCAAGGCTGGCCAAGACGTGCTGCAGCCGTTGGCGGCGAAGAATCCGTTGTTGGTGGGCGGCAGCGCCGATCTGTACGGCTCGACGCTGAACTACATCGGCGATTTGAAGACCGGCAACGACGACTTCAAGCCCGGTCACCGCGCGGGGCGCAACATCCGCTTCGGCATCCGCGAGCACGGCATGTGCTCGATCATGAACGGCATCGCCGCGCACGGTATCTTCCGCCCGAGCGGCGCCACGTTCCTGGTCTTCGCCGACTACTGCCGAGCGGCGATTCGTTTGGCTTCGCTGAGCCACCTGCCGGTCATCTACATCTTCACCCACGACAGCGTGGGCGTCGGTGAAGACGGCCCGACGCACGAGCCCGTCGAAACCATCCCGGGCCTGCGCGTGATCCCGAACCTGGACGTGATTCGCCCGGCGGATCCGGAAGAGACGGCCGGCGCCTTTGCCGCCGCGCTCGACCGCACCGACGGCCCGACGTTGCTCGCACTGACACGCCAAGCCGTGCCGCTCCTCAGCGACATTCCGGTGAAGACGCGCCGCGAAGGCGTACAGAAGGGCGGCTACATCGCCAAGAAAGAAACCGCCGCGCTGGAGCTGATCTTGCTCTCGGCCGGCAGTGAGCTGCAGCACGCGCTCAAGGCCGCCGAGCAGCTCGGCACCGGCACGCGCGTCGTCAGCATGCCGAGCTTCTCGCGCTTCGATAAGCAACCCGACGCCTACCGCGACGAGGTGCTGCCCAAGTCGTGCCGCAAGCGCGTGGCGATCGAAGCCACCGTGAGCTCCACCTGGGCGAAATACGTCGGCCTCGACGGCGCGACCGTCGGCATCGACCGCTTCGGCCTCTCGGCGCCCGGCGGCACCGTCATGAAAGAGCTCGGCATGACCGCCGAGAACGTCGTCGCGGCCGCCAAGAAGCTCGGCTGAGGTCTTCGAGCGCAGAAGCGGGCGAAAAGCTCACGCGGCAGGCCGCGTGAGCTTCAACCAGGTCAACCGACCTTGGACGAACAGATCGCGATCCAGAACTGAAGCGCAGACCCACGAGAACCCGGCGAAGCCGGGCGCAAAACCCGTGGTTGGACTCGGAACGGACGCAGGGCGCTGGGGCCGCCGAGATGAAAACAAGGACCCGTGTTAGAGCTACGGGCCAATTGCAAAAAGCACCCGTTCCGGTCACGCGCTCCGAAGTGTGCCTCCTGCCCGATCCGAAGCGGGTGATCTCGAAGCCGTTCATGTCCAGCGGTGACATGTTCCCGGACGGGCGCAATCGGGCGCAGCACATCATGGGCCGAGTGTTGTCGCTGCCGGAAGACACCGTGGCGACGATGCTGACTGAGACCTACGAGCGATTCGGCTCGCGGCACATCGATCTCACGAGCGTCCTGGAACAGCGATTCCTGGCAGTCCAGCACTACATCGAGCATCCGGCTGAGCTGTCGCTGGAACGTCGGCGCTTGATTGGCGCCTACTTCACTCACGAATATTCGATCGATGCGGCAGCGCTCAGCAACCCGTCAATCGTGCGCGCGCCCTACCAAGAGGGCATTGCGGCGGGATCGCTGCGCTTCATCATGAGTCTGCGCTCGATTGGCGAAGGGCATATTTCGTCGATCCAGTTTCGTTCCGGCGTGATCGACTCGCACGGGCAGATCGCGCTCGACGAAGTGAGCAAGTACGCGCGCACGGCGATGCATCGCCCTCCCACCTACGAGAAATCCACGTTTCGCGCCAAGCTGACCGAGCTCGAGTCGTACGACGAAACCGCCGCGCGCGTGCTCGATCCACTGCCCGAGTACTTCAGCGCCGAGCGGCTCGAAAGCTCGAGGGTCGAGGTCGAAAGGGCCAGCGCCCACGATCAAGCGGCACTACGCGTGACGCGAACCATTCACTGGCTGGCGTCCTCGAACTACGAGAGCACTTTTCACGCCGAATCGACGGCCTCCGAGCGCGTGATCTTCCCCGCCGGCCCAACCGAGAGTCAGGGCATGGAGGACGCGCGCTTCGTTCGCTTCACCTACGAAGACGGCAGCGTTACGTATTTTGCTACCTACACCGCGTACGATGGCTTCCACATCCTGCCGCAGCTGATCGAGACGCGAGATTTCATCTCGTTTCGCGTCTCCACGCTCAACGGCAGATCGGCGATCAACAAGGGCATCGGTCTGTTTCCGCGCAAGGTTGGCGGCTCGTTCATGGCGCTGGCGCGTCTGGACAACGAGAACAACTATCTGATCCGCTCCGACAACGTGCGCTTCTGGCACGACCGCGAGATCCTGCAGGAACCGAAGGAAGCCTGGGAGGCCGTCCAGCTCGGTAACTGCGGTTCACCGATCGAGACCGAAGCCGGCTGGCTGGTGATCACGCACGGTGTCGGGCCGTTCCGCCGCTACTGCCTGGGCGCTCTCTTGCTCGATCTCAATGACCCAGCGCGGGTCATCGGGCGCCTACGCGAGCCGTTGCTCGGCCCGGCCGACGACGAGCGAGATGGTTACGTGCCCAACGTCGTCTACTCGTGCGGTTCGATGCTGCACGCTGGCCTGCTCGTCTTGCCGTACGGTTTCTCGGACGTCGGCGCCCGGATTGCGACGATACGGCTCGAGGACGTGCTCAGTGCGTTAACAGCCGCCGGTACAGCCTGAGGTAGTCGTCCACCATGCGCGCCGCGCCAAAGCGCCGCTCAGCGACGCTCCGAATCGCCTGGCGGTCGAGCGCGGCGGCTGGCTCCACGGCTGCGGCTGCGGCCGTCGCGTCCGCCACCAGGTAACCGGTCACGCCCTCGTCGATAACTTCGGGCATCGAACCGAGCGGGTAGGCGATAACCGGCGTGCCGCAAGCCATCGCTTCGACCACCGACAGCCCAAACGGCTCCGGAAACGCGATCGGGTGGAGCAAGGCCGTTGCGTTGCCCAGCACTCGGGCGCGCTCGTCCGGACCGACAGAACCAAGGTAGCGGACGCGGTCGCCGTCGACGTGCGGCTGCACTTCCTCGCGGAAGTAACGTTCATCTTGCACGATGCCGCAGATCACCAGCCGGCGCCCAGCGCGCCGCGCGATGTCGATCGCGGCCGCGGTGCCCTTGTCGGGGTGGATCCGTCCAAAGACGACCAAAGCATCGCCAGCGAAGCTCGAAAACGGCAACGCTTCGAGATCGATGCCATGGTGGATGGTCGCTTCGTAGTTGAGCTCGGCGGCGCGATCGGCATCCGAGATCGAGACGAAGTGTGACAACGCCGCGCTCTGGTACGCGGGCAGGATCGCGCGTCCGGAGAAGCCGTGGATCGTCGTCAAGAGCGGCGCGCGACAGTGTTTCGCGAAGGCCAGCGGCAGCCAATCCAGATGGTTGTGAACGAGGTCGAACTCTTCCGAACGCGCGAACGCGTGCGCCACATGTAATGCTTCGGAGATGCGGCCATCGACGCCGGTGGCCTCGGCGTAGCCGGTAGCACAAACGCCATCCAAGGTCGCCGTGGTGAGTGAATCCAAGGTCGCAAACAGCGTCACGTCGACGCCGCGAGCGACCAGCCCTTCAGCGAGCAGGCTCGTCACCTGTTCCCAGGGGCCGTAGTGTCGCGGCGGCGTCCGCCACGCGACCGGCCCTAGCAGCGCGATTTTCAATGTGCGACAACTCCGCCGACCGCAGAGATGTCCTGATTTCGCAGCTCCAGCAGCGCTACCAGGAAGGAGAGCGTCGACTCGGCACCCTGGTTTTCGTTGCAGCGCTCGGGGTGCAGACCGTCGCGGCATCCCCCGGTGGATGCATCGTACAAGGGCATTCGCAGGTGGTTGTGACCCAGAAACCAATCGAACGCGCGGCGTGCGTCGACCGCCCAGCGCGGCTCGCCGCTCACCCTAAGCGCGTCCAAACAAGCCGATACCATGGCAGCGGCTTCGACCGGTTGCTGGTCGAAATCTGCTTTGGTTGTGCCTCTTTGGTGAAATCCATTCGAACCTACGGGCGCGAAGAAGCCCTCAGCTGAGACGTGGGCTTCGGCGAGCCAACTCAGGGTTCGCAGGCCAAGGCCGGTGACTTCTGGTTTGCCCATCGCTTCACCCGACGCGATCAACGCCTGCGGCAGCCGTGCGTTGGAGTAGGTGAGGAAGTCCTCGAACCACGGCCAATCCGAAGTCGCGTGCACCTCGTAGAGCCCACACAGCTTGTCGACCAAGGTTTGGCGAAGCGCTTGCACGCCGCTGTCGCCCTGAAAAGGGCGCAGGTATTCGTTGATACCCAGCAGCGAATAGGCCCAAGCTCGCGGGCTCGAGAAGGCCGAAATCGGCTGCAATGCGACCTGAAACAGCTCTCGCGCGAGTCCTTGGCGGCTCGGTTCTGCCGAGCGACCGATCACCGTCCCGAGCGCCCAGACGGCTCGCCCATGGCTGTCTTCGGACCCGACATCCTCGACCCACCGGCGCGAGTACGACATGAAATTTCGAAAACGCCCGGTGTCTCGATTGAACGCGTAGGCGACGAATGCCAGATAGCGAGCCGTCGCGGCCCGCGCCAGCCGCGGACGGGCGGTGCTGGTCTCTTCCATCAACGTCATCAACAACAGAGCTCTAGCGTTGTCGTCGAGGCAGTAGCCCTGATCGTAGCGAGGCACGTCGAAGGTCGCGTGCTGAATCAAGCCGGTGTCGTCGGTCATCGCCCGCAGATGATCCAGGTTCAGCTCAGGCAAATCGGCGGGTGCGGTGAGGAGCTTGGGGGGCAGCGTGCGACGTCGCCGCTGGCCGTCGAGAGCCCGCTCGAAGCTGCGCAAGTAACTATTGGCGACCACCGGCCACGAGCTGCTGAGCGCGTGCTCGGCGGCACGCTTGCCAATCGCCGCGCGCGCCACGTCGTCGCCCAAAAGGCCGATCGCGGCCTCGGCGATGGCGGCGGCGTCGCGTACCGGCACCAACATGCCGCGGCCCTCGGCGAGCAGCTCTCGAGCATGCCAATACGGCGTGGAAATTACCGCTCGGCCTGCCGCGACCGCCCGCGCCAGCGTGCCCGACGTGCTCTGCTGGGGGTTCAGGTAAGGCGTGACGTAGATGTCGGCGGCCGCCAAAAAATCTGCCAGCTCACCATCGTCAACGAAGCGATCGTGAAAGACGACGCTGTCATCGATACGCAGCCGCCGCACCCGGGTCTGCAGTTCGAGCCGGTACGCCTCGCCGTGGCGTTCCTTGACGTGCGGATGGGTAGCGCCAACCACCACGAACACGGTGTTCGGGTGACGCGCCAGGATTCCCGGCATGGCTTCGATCACGTATTCGACGCCTTTGTCCGGCGACAACAGACCGAAGGTGAGAATCACATTCTGATCGGCGAAGCCGAGGTGGCGTTTGCCGCGCGTGCCTTGCGACGCCAACGGAATGCCATGCGGAATGATGTCGATCTGATCCGCGGGAACGCCGTGCAGCTCGCCCAACGTATTGGCGCCATGTTCACTCATCACGACCACGCGCTCAGAGAGCGCGATGACCTGATCGAGCGTAGCGCGCTGCAGCGGCGAGGGGCTGGTCAAGACAGTGTGCAGCGTCGTCACCACTGGCATGCGCAGCTCGCGCAGCAACGTGAGCACGTGGGTGCCGCATTTCCCGCCAAAGATGCCGTATTCGTGCTGCAGCGAAACGACCTCGACGCCGCTGGCGTTGAGGTACTGCGCCGCGCGCCGGTAAGCCGCGATCTCGTCCTCCGGCACTTCGAAGCGAACTTGCTCGGGGTAGGCGTGGTCCTGCCCAGGATCGTTCATGGCAACGATCAGGGAATCCATGTTCGGCGCCGCCGCCGCGACGGACCGGCTTAGATCAGTCGTGAACGTCGCGATGCCGCACTGGCGCGGCAGGTGATTGCCAACAAATGCCAGTTTGCGAGAAGTCGGAGGTTGAGAGTTGGTCATGGCATTCCCAGCAGCCGGAGGCCGCGTTGGAGGACAAAGCGGCCGCGACTAACTCGACGGGCCCGCCGCAGGGTGCGCCGACACACAACGCTCAAAGAGCGCGCGGGAGCACACAAGACACGGGCTTCTACTCTGATAGTAGGGCCGAGTCAATCACGGAGCGGTCGCTCTCGCTCGCTGGTCTGTCACCAACTCGCTCGCTGGTCTGTCGCCAACTCGCTCGCTGCGTCAACTTGCCGCGGTGTCTTTGCGCGCGGCGTCTGCCATGTCGTCGACGAGCATCTTCAACACTTTGGGGTCGGGGCCTTCGACCATCAAGCGCAGCTTCGCTTCAGTGCCACTCCAGCGCACGAGCACGCGACCGTTACGACCAAGCTTCTTTTCTGCGGCGCCGATCCGCGAGGTTAGCTCGAGCATTTGTTCGAGCGGGCGGCGCGCGGGCAGCTTGATGCTTTCGAGCACTTGCGGCACGCGCTCCATCACGTGACTAAGGTCGCCCAGGCTCTTTTGCTCGGCGACCATGATCGCGATCACTTGCAGCGCCGCGACCAAGCCGTCGCCGGTGGTGGCGTGATCCATGAAGATCAAATGTCCGGATTGCTCGCCGCCGAAGCTGAGTGATTCGCCGCGCAAAGCCGCGACCACGTAACGGTCACCGACGTTGGTGCGGATCACGCTGCCGCCGACAGCTTCCAGCGCACGTTCCAGGCCCATGTTGCTCATCACGGTCGTGACCAGTTTGCCACGATTCAACTTACCGGCCTTGTGCATGCGCGTACCGCACAGCGCCATGATCGCGTCGCCGTCGACAATTTTGCCGTTCTCGTCGACGAAGATCACGCGGTCGGCATCGCCGTCCAGCGCCACGCCCAGGTGGGCCTTCTTCTTCTTCACCTCGGCCGCGACGTGCTCGGGGTGCAAGGCTCCGCAGTTGCGGTTGATGTTCACGCCGTTGGGCCTACAGCCGAGCGCGATCACCTCGGCACCGAGCTCGGCGAACACAGCGGGGGCGACGCGATACGCAGCGCCGTGCGCAGCGTCGACCACGATCTTCAAGCCGTCGAGCGTCAACTCCTTGGGGAAGGTGTTCTTGACGTAGACAATGTAGCGGCCCTGCGCGCTGTCGAAGCGCTCGGCACGGCCGACGGCAGCGCCGGTTTTTCCCTGTGATTCGAGCTTCGGATCGAGCAACAAGGCTTCGATCGCGGCTTCCTCGCTGTCGGGCAACTTGAAGCCGTCGGGGCCGAACAGCTTGATGCCGTTGTCCGCGAACGGATTGTGGCTAGCGCTGATCACCACGCCGGCGTCGGCGCGCATGCTCTGCGTGAGGTTGGCGACCGCCGGCGTCGGGATCGGACCCGACAACAGCACGCGCCCGCCAGCGCCGCAGATGCCGGCTGCGATTGCCGTCTCGAGCATGTAGCCGGAGACGCGCGTGTCCTTGCCGATCACGATCCGCGGCGCCCGCGACTTGCCGCGGCGCGCGACCAGGGTAATCGCGCGCCCGAGTCGCAGCGCCAGCTCGGGTGTCATCGGGTCGACGTTGGCGCGGCCGCGGATCCCGTCCGTGCCGAAAAGCTTGCGTTCGCTCATGTTGGCTCCTGGCCGGGTCTAGTCTCGGAAATTCGTGAATTGCAGATCGAGTTCGAGGTTCTCGGCTCCGCGCAACAACCGCATCGTCTCTTGCAAGTCGTCGCGCTTCTTGCCGGTGACCCGCACCGAGTCTTCGTGGATTGCAGCCGTGACCTTGACCTTCGAGTCCTTGATGATCTTGACGATCAGCTTGGCCTTCTCGGTCTCGATACCTTCTTTGAGCTTCACCAGCAGGCGGATCGTGCCCTTCGGGCCTTTTCCCGGCTCTTGCCGATCCAGGTGCTTCAGGCTCACCTTGCGCTTGACCAGCTTCTCTTCGAGCACGACCAGCGCCGCCTTGCAGCGGTCGACCGCGTTGGCCAAAATCACGATCCCCTCTTCGTTCTTCTCGAGCGAGGTATCGGTGTTGCGAAAATCGAAGCGCTGACCGATCTCTTTTTGCGATTGGAGGAGCGCGTTTCCGAACTCGGCCCAATCCACTTTGGAGACCACGTCGAAGGACGGCATTGGCCTAGAGGTCGATCGCGGGATCGGTCGGTAGGTTCAAGAGCGACGCGCGCGCCGCACCGACCAGGAAAATCGAGCCGGTGACGACGACCAAGCCGCGCTGACCGACCAACTGCCGCGCTCGCGCCAACGCGTCCGGGACGCCCTCGGCGACCTCACCGGCGATCGCGGCGGACATCTCATAGGGATCGACCGCGCCGCGTACCGGGGGTGCCACGAAGACACGGTGACCCGCCACGGTCTCCAGCCGCTTCAGCATCGCGCGCCAGTTTTTGCTGGCGATGGCGCCGAACACCAACGCGATCTCTTTGCGCGATTCGATGTCGCCGAGCACGCTCGGGTCGAGGGCGTGAGACAACGCGACGGCGCCGTCAGGATTGTGCGCGCAGTCGAGCAGCGTGAGTTCCTGCCCGTTCCGGTGCAAAAGCTCATTACGGCCCGGCCAGACCGTCTGCTCGACGCCTTTGGCGAGCACCTCCGGCGAGTAGCCGAGCTCGCGGCCAATTGTGACCGCGACCGCCAAATTGGAGCCGACCAGGGCCACGCGCGGGTAGGCGAGCGGGGCGCCTTGGACGGGCTCCGGGCTGCCCAACGCGGCTTCGCGCGCGCCGACCTCGGCCATCCGCCGCTGCGCTTCGGCGCGGGCGTCGGGGTGAAGCTTGCCGAGCACGACCGCCGAGCCCGGCTTGATGATGCCGACCTTTTCGATGGCGATTTTAGTGAGCGAATCGCCCAGTTCCGCCATGTGGTCGTAGGAGACGCGCGTGATCGCTGCCACGCGCGGCGGCGGGATCACGTTCGTCGCGTCCAGCCGTCCGCCCAAGCCAACCTCGATCACCGCCAGCTCGACTTGCGCGTCGCGGAACGCCAGGAATGCCGTCACCGTCGCCACCTCGAAGAAGGTGAGGTCGGGACCGATGTCCATCACCTGGTTCAGGTAAGTGACGAGCTTGTCGTCTTCGATCGGATTGCCGCCGATGTTGATGCGCTCGGCGAAGCGACACAGGTGCGGCGAGGTGTAAACGCCGACACGCTGTCCGGCGGCGCGCGCCATCGAGCCCACAAAGGCCGTGACCGTGCCCTTGCCATTGGTGCCCGCAACGTGCACGGCTTGGAAGGAGCGCTCGGGGTTGCCGAGCTTGTCGCAAGCCGCTTGCACGCGCTCAAGCCCGAGCTGTCGACCATGCAACGCCAAAGCGTACAAGCGTTCGAGCGTGGTCTTCAGATCACTCAAGAGGCCTCGACACCCAGGTGCATGAGCAGACTGCTGAGCTTCTTCTTCATCTCGGTCCGCGGCACGATAGCGTCCACCATACCGTGACTGAGCAGGAAGTCAGATTTCTGAAAGCCCTCGGGCAGAGTGGTGCGAATTGTCGCTTCGATCACCCGCGGGCCGGCGAAACCGACCAGGGCATTCGGCTCGACCAGGTTGATGTCGCCCAAAAAGGCTGTACTGGCGGCCACACCGCCGGTCGTGGGGTCGAGCAGCAGGCTGATGTAGGGCTTGCCGTGCTCGCGGAAGCGCCCCAGGGCAGCCACTGATTTGGCCATCTGCATCAGGCTCAGGATGCCTTCCTGCATGCGAGCGCCGCCGGAGGCGTGGAGCAGAATCACTGGCAAGCCGGTGTCGGCCGCCCGTTCGAACATACGAGTCATCCGTTCGCCGACGACCGAGCCCATGCTGCCGCCCATGAACGAGAAGTCGAAGAAGCCCATCGCGACGGCCCGGCCATCGAGCTTGCCGCGGCCGACCTGAATCGCTTCGCTGACGCCGCTTTGCTTCTGGGCGCGCGCGACGCGCTCCGGGTACGGCTTGTCGTCGATGAAGAGCAGCGGATCCGCGGGAGCGATGTGGTCGTCCCACATCTCGAAGTTGCCGTCGTCGAGCAAGTGCGCGCGCCACTCGGCGACGCTCATGCGGTGGTGGTGACCACACGCCGGACAGACGTGTAGACGTGCAGCGAACTCCGGCGCTGTCTGCACGTGACCACACGCCGCGCATTTCTTGAAAATGCCTCGGCCGACGGAGCGCTTCTCTGCGCTATCAGTTTGGGTTGGATTGCGTTCGGGCAGTGCCACTGGAAACCGTGACTCTAGCAAAGATCGGCGGAGACTCGATCAAGCTGGGAGCCAGCGCAAGCAAAAGACCCGCATTTTCCCGAATTCGCCGCTCGCTCGGCTGCGCTTCTGGCGTGCGCCACAGTGCGTTAACGCTCGGTCGCCGCCAGGCCGAAGGGTCGGGGCAGCAATTGCTTGAGGCTGGGGGATCCTTCGAGCCAACATCGCCGCCATGAGTCAGCCGACGCCGCCCGAGCTCCGCGCTCCGCTCATCGGTCGCGACGCAGAGCTTTCGGTGCTGCGGCGCGCTGCCCAGAGCGCGCTCGACAAGCGCGAGGTGCGGGCCGTCACGTTGGTCGGTGGCCCCGGCATCGGTAAGGCGCGAATCGTCGAGGAGTTCACGAGCGCGTTCCTCGAAGAATCGCCCGGCGCCTTGCGCGTGTTTCAGGCTCGCGTACGGCCGCCGGCCTTGAGCCATGGGTTGATCGAACGGCTGCTGCGGGCGCGTTTCGGCGTTCAAGACGGTGAGGATCGCGAGACGTCGGTCGAGCGTGTGCGGACCGAGGTTTCCACGGTGCTCGACGACCGGCGCGTCGGCGACGTGTGCTTTCTACTCGGCTCGCTGATGGGTGTGGCGTTTCCGGAAACACCGCTCACTAAAGTGCTCGCGGAAGACGCCGTGCAGGCACGCATGCTGCGCCGCTCGGTAGTGCGCAGCTTCTTCGAAGCCGACGCCGCGCGAAAGCCGATGTGCCTGGTGCTGGAAGATCTGCACGCTTCCGACGGTGACTCGCTGGAGCTGATCGGCCATTTGCTGGAGCACGGCCGCGGTCCACTATTGCTCGTCTGTTTGACGCGCGCCGAGTTGCTTAGCCGCTTTGAGGGCTTTCGCGAGCTGGGTGGCGCGCGCCACGAAGTGCTCGAGCTTGGGCCAGTTTCGGCCGATAGCGCGTCGCGGATCTTGAAAGAGCTGCTCGCGTCTTGCGACGGCGGCGCGCCGCAGCGGCTGGTCGACGCCGCGATCGGCATGTCCGGCGGCACCCCCGGCTTGATGGAAGCCATGGTGCGCGTGTTCTTCGAATCAGGCGTGCTGGCCGAGGCGAGCCTCGAAGCCGGAAAAACCACGCCCTGGCGCGTCGACCTCGATCGGCTCCAGAGCGCGCGGTTGCCGCTCACGGTCGAGGACGCGGTCTTGGCGCGGCTCTCGTCGTTGGCGGTGCAGGAGCGTCGGGTGCTCGAGCACGCAGCGGCGGTCGGTAGTGTCTTTTGGCTGGGAGCACTGGTCGCGCTCGGTCGCATCGACGCCAAAGCGCCCGAGTATTGGACGGATTCGCCAGCCGAAGACGTGGCGCGGATCCGACGTCTGCTGTCCGGCTTGGTCGAGCGCGACTATTTGCTGCGGCTACCCGACTCGGCGTTCGCCGACGAAGAAGAGTACATATTCAAGCACAACCGCGAGCGCGAGAAGATCGCCGAGCTGACTACGGCGGGCGCGCTGCGGCGGTACCACCAAACGATCGCCGACTTTCTGTCGCAGAAAGACGCCGTGCGCAGCCAGGAAGAGTACCTGGCGGTACTGGCGCGGCACTTGGAGCACGCCGGCTGTTTCACGCGCGCCGCCTTCACGTATGTCGAGGCCGGCAACGTCGCGCGCGAGCATTTTGCCGCAAAAAAGGCTCACGAATACTATCAAAAGGGCCTGTCGCTCTTGGGCAGCGACGACGCGCGCCGGCGCATCGACGCGCTGCACAACATGGGTGACGTGCTGCTGTTGCTCGGCCGCACCGACGAAGCCCTGGCCACGTTTCGCGAAATGCTGGAGCTGTCGTTCCGGCTCGCGCTGCATGGCAAGGGCGGCGCGGCGCACAACCGCATGGGGCGCGTGCACCGTGACACCGGCTCGCTGGCGTTGGCGCAGGAGCACCTTGAAACGTCGCTCACGCTGTTCGAACGCGCTGGGGACACGCGTGGCATCGCGTCGTGTCACGACGACATCGGCAAGCTGTTGTGGATGCGCGGAGAGTACGAGATGGCGCTCGAAGAGCTGCGCCGCGGCCTCGATATGCGAAAGGCGCTCGGCGACGGCCGCTCGATCGCGCTCAGCCTGAACAACATTGGCCTGGTTTGGCGCGACCATGGCCAGGAAGCGCAAGCGCGTGAAGCGTTGGAAGCTGCACTCAAGATCCGGCGTGAGCTTTCGGATCCACTCGGGATCGTCGAGAGCCTGAACGACTTGGGGCAGCTGGCGCTCGACCAAGGCGAGCACCCCAAGGCGCTGCAGTTGCTCGAGGAAGCGCAGCTTTTGGCGCAAGACTTGGGCGACAGCAACCGGATCGCCGTCGTGCTGGCCAACATGGGCGAAGCGCACCTGCGCACCCACGATACCGAACGCGCGATCGAGGTGCTGCTGCGGGCCGAGCAGCTTTGCGATGATTTGGGCGACAAGCTGCACCTGGCCGACGTGAAGCGCGCGCTAGCCAAGGCGTACCTGGAGCGCGGTGATTTGAAAGCCGCCCGCGACTGCATCAAGCGCTCGGTCGACTTGTTCGGACAGGTGCGCAGTAAGCCTCATTTGGCGGTCGCGCTGCGCACGTTGGGCGAGGTCACCGGCGCGGGCGCGTGGGGCGACGGCCACGAAGTAAAAGCCGTCGACTACTTCATGCGCTCGATCGCCATCTGCAAAGAGATCGGCAACGAGCTCGAGGTGGCCAAGAGCTACCGCGCGTTCTCGGGCTACGTGTCCGGCTCGACCCACTACCAAAGCATTCCGGAGATCCAGCGCGAGGCGCAGAAATTGTCGGAGATGGCCGACGAGATCTTCGAACGTCATCGCATCCGCGTGACTGGCAGCAGCTCGCTCAACACCAATCCCCAATGACCGCCAAGCTCAAGTTGCGCCGCACCGGTGCCGTCGCTGTACCGCTTCCCGCCTACCAAACGCCCGGCTCTGCTGGCCTCGATCTGTGCGCCGCACTGGCTGAAGCCGTCCGGCTCGGCCCCGGCGAACGTCGGCTGATCCCGACCGGATTGATCTTCGAGATCCCGGAAGGTCACGAAGGCCAAGTGCGCCCGCGCTCCGGTCTCGCGCTCAAGCACGGCATCAGTATCGTGAACTCACCGGGCACGATCGACTCGGATTTTCGCGGTGAAGTCGGCATCGTCCTGATCAACCACGGCAGCGAGCCGTACGTGGTCGAACCCCTATCGCGCATCGCGCAAATCGTGATCGCGCGTGTCGAGCAGGTTCAAATCGAGCTCGCCGAAAGCCTCACGGAAACGTCACGCGGCACCGGCGGCTACGGCAGCACGGGCAGGTGAGGCTGGCTGCGCGGCACCGACGTTCTCGGTCCTAGCGCGTAAACGGTCCGCCTTCGGAACCCAAGCGACGACGGGTGATGGCCGCGTCATCGATATAGAGATCGGCGGCAGGCGTGTCCAGGTGGTCGACGACAGTGCCGAGCATCCACTCCACGTACGGCGTGGCCGAGGTGGGGCCTACAAAGTCGTAGAGCTCGACGCCGTCTTGCCACGCGGTGAGACGACCGCTGTCATCGCTAGCGATGCGCTGATAGACCTCGAGTTGGAACCAGGTCGCGACCGGCACGGCGAGCTGTTGAATGGGTGGAGGTACCTCGTCGTTGCCGCCGAGTAGTTGTACGCTGAGCTCGCGGTTCATCGTGGGGCCCAGCTGCAGAGCGAACTCATTTCGAAAGTCGGAGTCGCCGGTCGCGTCCGCATGGCTCCTAAACAGCGCCAAAATCCAGAATTTGTGGGGCGCCAGAGCTTCAGGCAAGAAGTACCAAGCGCTGTAGTAGGCCTCAGTCGGCAGTGGACGATGCCGCGCGACCAAGGCCGTGGTCCAGCCGCCGGTGCTGGGGTTCGCCCCGTGCACGTGCAGCGAATGAGTGCCACTTCGCGACGGACCCAACTCGACGTCAATCGTCGCCTCGGCGTTGACCACGAAGCCGCCGTGCGGTCCCCGATCGGTCCAGTCGCTCGTATCGCCGGTCTCGTGATCAGACCAGAAGTAGTAGTCACCGTTGTCTCCGAAAGAGAGCGCACGGTCGGTACAGCCCAAAAGCAGCATCGGCGCCAGAGCCACGAACACCCCGGCAGCCCTCATTGGAAGCGTGCCTCGAGGCCCACGCTGAGCCCCAGCCAGAGGTGCGCGGTGTGCCCCACCGATCCGTCTGGTACAAGCTGCAGATCGTAACCGACCGGCAGCCACTCCAGCGCCGAGCCGAGGAACGGGGCCAAGGTTCTTCCCCAGGAAACGCGAACGCCAAGGCGTGCGCCGGCCTCCGCCCGAGTGAACGAGCGACCGCTGCCCAGTGACTCGAGCTTCAGGTAGGAGACAACAAGGCCCGCATCGAGGGCCGCTTCGAATTCGCCAAGCTGCACCACTCTGTTGGCTGACAAGTCGAAGGGCAAACGCAGTAGGTTGAAGCGATTGGAGTTGAAGCTCCATTCGGTCGAGGTCCCGAGCGCCGTTCCGAGCGACCCACCCCAGCCAGCCTGCGTGAGCGAAGTCCGCAGCTCCAGGGCTGGCCAGAGTGGGGACTTGCGCGGGCCGCTACCGCTTGCGAGGCCGCCGCGAGCGCCCACGCCCAACGCGACAACGCCTCGCGGCCCGTACTCGCGAGGCGGCAACTTCTGCGCCGCCCGCGCCTGCACGGGATCGCTTGCGTGCACGTCGCGGCGAGGCTGGCTGCGCAGGACTTCGTCCGCCGAAAGGGCGATCGTCAATGGCCGGGCGTCTTCCGGAAGATTCCCGAGGGCCATCGTTCGGCCGCTTTGCCAGGCGCGCTCGCCGTTGAGGCGGGTGGGCACGATGCGGACGTGGTCAGGGTCGATGGCGACCAGCGTGAGCGCGTCGTCCGCCGGGGTCAGTGGCAGTCGCGTGCGGTGACACAGTTGGACTGATCGACGCTGCAGCTCGGTACGCAACTCTCTGAGAACGGCCTGCCGCTGTGCTTCGGACCAGGCGTCTCCTGCAAAGAACACGTCGACCCAGCGGCCCGGTCGCGGCGGGCACACCTCCGCCCCGGGCGCGTCTGGCTGAGAGGCGGTGGAAGCTTGAGCGCGGCTCGAGCGGCTTGGGCAGAGCGCGCCCAGGCAAATCCCCAACGCTACTGCCCGCCGCAGCGCGCTCGAACGGCGGCCGCATGCACGCTGTTCGGATAGCGAAGCAGGTATTGCGACCGCGCGGCTCGGCATTCTTCCCGGTGGTTCATAGCACCGAGTGCTTCCACCAAGCGCGCCGAAGCGTCCTCGCGCAGGCCCTCGTTCGGCGCTGTTTGGACGGCCCTACGCAACGCGACTATCGCGCC
The DNA here is from genome assembly GCA_038252755.1 of Polyangiales bacterium. GTDB lineage: Bacteria > Myxococcota_A > Polyangia > Polyangiales > Polyangiaceae > PMG-095. The sequence goes on from JBBSAB010000011.1 coordinate 96,414, forward strand.
CAGCGGATTGTGCTCAGCGTCCATGCGGAGTCGGCCCAGTTCCAGTGCCGCCACTCCCGCTCGTTCATCGCTCGGGAATCGCGACAAGAGGGCTTCGTAGTACTGCGCCGCATCACGGGCTCTGCCGGCCGTGCGAGCGGCACCGGCCAGTTGGAAGAGGCTTGCCGCGTCCGGGTCACCGGCAATCGCACGCACTGCGGGAGCACTGCTTGCCCCGAGCCGTGGCGTGGCAGGCTTGTCCCGTTCTGGCCCCGAGTCCGCCGGGGCGTTCAGTTCGAGCGTCTGCCCGGCGACCAAGCGCACCGCGGCGGCCGCCGCATTCTGTTTGACCTCGACTACACCCTCCACGACTGACACGCGGACGCGACACGGCTCCCCAGTCTGCTTTAGCTCGACCTCGAAGCGCGTGCCGACGACCCGCACCTCTACCCCATGGGCCATGGCGATGAACGCACGCCCCTGCTGCTTCTGGATTTCGAATGCGGCTCGACCTGCCACGACCTCAAGGCGCGTCTCGCTTGCTGCTTGCGGCAGGACTCGTACCTTTCCCGCTTGCGCGACTCGGACCAGCGAGCCGTCAGCAAAAAGACCTTGTGCTTCTTGGCTTGCCTCGCCCAGCTCGACCCCCGGCACCATCGACAGCGCCGGTGATCCCGCGCGAATCACCGCCACTCCTCGCCTGGGCAGCGATTGAACTGGCCCAGGCCGACCGACTGCGGCGCCCAACACCAGCACGACCAAAGCAACCGGCACCAGCATCCAGAGCGCGCGCTGCGGCCGACGCGCTGAGTTGCCGTCCACGGCAGCCTCGAGTTGCTGTCTCACGCGTCGATGCTGGGAATCCGTCCACGGCTCGCGGACGTACGCGCTGAGCGCGCCCTCCAACGGATCGAGCAGGTCAGCCATCGTTGAATGCCTCGGTGATTCGAAGCTGAGCGGCCTCAATGCGACGCTTGGCTGTGGACAGCGAACAACCGCAGAGTTCTGCGACGGACTCGAGCCGCTCTTCGTGCAGGTAGCGCAGCGACCAGGCGATTCGGATGGGCGTGGGCAGCGTTTCAAGCACCGTCAGTAGCTGCCGTAGGCGGGCGGACGCCTCGGGGTCGGCGTCAGTGGCGACCAAGCTTTCATCGATGGCATCGGCAGGGAGTAGTCCGAAGCCCGTGCGCACGCGTTGCCAGCGCAGCCTGCGCGTGGCTCGGCGCAGTGCGACCGTTTTGAGCCAACCACGCGCCTCGGCGGGATTGGACAAGGTTTCGAGGTTCCGGGCGGCGATCAAGAACACCTCCTGCACAATGTCTTCGACCTCATCACGCCGCGACAAGAGTCGGCTGGCGAACCAAGCCACGTAGCGAGCGTTGTCCTCATAGAGCTGTGCCCATCGTGCGCGTGGCTCCGCCGGGACAAGCGGCGAAGGCCCGTCCTCCCGAGCGCTCCGCACGCGGGGGAAAGCCACAGATGCGGTCACGTGGCAGGCACATTTCACCTATACCTTCAGCCTGTAGAAACGGGTCAGCGCTCGCACTAAATCTGTTTCGAGTGAACCGATCAGGGGAGCTCAAGCGATGAGTGCTCGATGGGTTTCCCTCCCAAGCGGTTGAGCGCGAGCAGCGGCTTTTTCGGTGCGGCCGCGGCGCTCGCGCTGGCCTGCGGGGCCTGTACGGGCAACATCGAGGCCCCGGACGACCCAAATGGCGCGCAGGTAGGCCCGGTGGCCGGCACTGGCGGAACACCCACTTCGAGCGGAACCGCAGGCTCGGTGAGTGCTGACTTCGCGCCGGCAGGCGCTCGACTCAGGCGCCTCACGCGCTCGCAGTACGCAAGCTCGGTCAAGCGCTTACTCGGGGAGGGAGTGACGTTGCCTGGCGACTTGGAGGAGGACCCAGCGATCGCAGGTTATCTTTCGGTGGCCGCCAGTACCTTGGGGGTGTCCGAACGACGTGTCGAGCAGCTCGAAAGCGCGGCGCTCGCACTGTCACAGCAGGCCGTGGCGTCGTCGCCAGCTCGGCAGAAGCTAGTGCCGTGTGCGGTTGGGGCGGCGGTGGACGCGCCTTGCCTGGAGCATTTCGTTACGACGTTCGGTCGCCGCGCGCTACGTCGACCTCTGACCCAAGTTGAGCGTGATCGCTACTTGGTTCTCGCCAAGCAAGTCGGCGCGAGCGACCCCTGGCTGGGCGTGCAGGCCGTGGTGCTGGCGGTGCTCCAGTCTCCTTTGTTCCTGTATCGCCGCGAGTTTGGCGCCGTCGTGGCCGGCGACTCGCAGGGACGGGTACTCGACGGCTACGAACTCGCCAGTCGACTCTCCTTCTTCCTGGAAGATACTTCGCCGGACGATGCGCTGCTCGAGAGCGCCGCCGCCGGCAAGCTCGATACGGATGACGGGTTGAAAGTTGAAGCGGAGCGATTGCTCGCTCTGCCCGCGGCGCGGACCAGTCTCAAAGGCTTTGCGGCCGAGACCCTGCACCTGGCGAATCTGGCCGCTTTGCCGCAGATAGCGGGATTTTTCCCGCTCCTAACCAGCACCCTGGGCGAGTCGATGCGGAGCGAAGCGCTGCTGTCTTTCGAAAATGTTGCGTTCGAAGGCGAGCATGACTTTCGCGACCTCCTGGATACGCGCCAAACCTACGTCAATGGCGAGCTCGCGCGACTCTATGGCCTGAGTGGGGTACCCGACGGCGCCGCATTCTTGCAGGTAACTCTGCCAGACGACGGCCGGCGTCTAGGGCTGTTGGGACAAGCGGCCTTTTTGGCGGGGAGCTCGCACGCCTCTTCGGCTTCGGCGACGCGCCGCGGACAGTTCATCCGCGAGGCGCTGCTGTGCCAAGCGATCCCACCGCCGCCGCCCACCGTTTCGACCACTCTGCCGGATGACTCAGTGGAAACAGGCCATCGCACCGCGCGTCAAAAGCTCGAACTGCACCGCCGCGACGCAACCTGCGCCGCTTGTCACGCCCAGATGGACCCGATTGGGCTTGGTCTAGAAAACTTTGATGCGCTGGGTAGCTGGCGCGACGACGATGGCGGCCTGGCGATCGATGCGAGCAGCGAGCTTGACTCGACTCCGTTCAAAAGCCTCAAAGAGTTGGCCCACCTACTTCGTGAACGGCCAGAAGTGACCGCCTGCGTGACCCGCAACGTCTTTCGGTTTGCACTCGGTCACCAGGAGACGCCCGGCGAAGCCCCGTACCTCGCCGACTTGACCGCCAGCTTTGAGGCGAACGGCCATCGGTTCCGCGCGCTCCTGCTCGCCCTCACGACACACCCCGCCTTCCGTCGCGCAGGAGAACCCGAATGAGATTCCACAGGCTTTGCTCCGGTACCCTTCGAAGTCCGCCCATTCCACGACGGACCTTGCTCCGCGGCGCGCTGTTGGGTGGCGGGGCAACCTGGGTAGCGCTGCCGCTCTTGGAGTCGATGCTCAATTCCTCCGGTACCGCGTTGGCCGACGGACTCCCGTTGCCACAACGTCTAGGCGTCTTCTTTTGGGGCAACGGTGTCCACCCGGCGCGCTGGAAGCCGAAAACATTGGGCGCAAATTGGACGCCTGGTGAGCAGCTCATGCCGCTCGCCAAGCTGACGGATCGCATCACCGTCGTGAGCGGCATGGACAACTGGACCGCTGGTACCGACGGACACGAAGCCGGGGCTTCGATCCTCACCGGCCACCACGCCCAGCTAATTAGTAACTCGCCCAAGAACATCGCCCCCACCTTCGAAAGCTTCGATCAACTTGCGGCGCGTAAGATCGGAGCCGATACCAGGTTTCAGTCGCTTCAGCTTCGCATCGGCCGGGCGAACGTCAGGCAGGGAATCCTTTATGATTACACTTCCTGGAGTGGGCCGACTTCGCCGATCGAGCCCGAACGCGACCCCGTCGCCCTGTACGATCGGTTGTTTACCGGATTTCAGCCGGCCAACGGCGGCACCCCAGTAGTTGACCAAACGCTGGCTCTACGCCGCAGCGTGCTCGACACCGTAACCGAGGATCTCAACGCTCTCCGCGCAAACGTGGGCGCCCAGGATCAAGCACGACTTGACGAGCATTTTTCACACCTTCGCGCCATCGAGCGGCGTCTAGACATGCCAGCCAGCGAAGACCGAGCCGCTTGTTCATTGCCGACCAGGCCCGGCGCGTTCGAGGACAAGAACGCCGCCGGTCAAGAGCTATTAGCGCCTCGCTTGCAGCTCATGAGCCAGCTGCTGGCGATGGCACTCGCCTGTGACCTCACGCGCGTCTTCGCTCTACAGCTAACCGGGGCGGTCGCGCTGACACGGTATCCGATCGCGGGGTTTGACCAGGATCAGCACCAGCTCACGCACGACGAGCCTGGCGATCAGCCTTTGGTGCACCAGAGCATCTTGCAAAACATGGAGCACTTCGGCACGTTGGTTTCGGCCCTCAGTGGCATTCCCGAAGGCACGGGGAGCCTACTTGACCACTGTGCCATCCTTGCTACCTCCGAATGCGCCGAAGGTCGGAGTCACGCACAGAAGGACTTCCCGATCATGCTTGCAGGCGGCGCGTCCGGCAAGTTGCGGCAAGGCGTACACGTCAGCGCGCCTGGAGAAAACACTAACAAGTTGGTGTTCTCGTTGTTGAACGCCGTCGGCTGCGCCGTCACCGAGTTTGGCGAACAAAGCAACTTGCACGACGCGCGTGTGACCGAAGGGCTGGCGACGATCGAAGCATGAAGGCCAATCGCGCTCAGTCGTGCTCAAGTTTGCCCAGATGTGAGCCGTTTTGGTGAACTAAGGGCATCAGTGCGCGATGCCCGCCCCAGCCAATCACCGCTCCCGCGCAAACGTCGCACTCGCTAGTGCGCTGCTACTATTTCTAGGCTGCGCGGATCAGCACGCCGAAACGCGAGCTGACATGTCGAGTGCTGGTGCAGGGGGCTACACGATGGGCGGAGCCGCCAGCGTGGCCCAAGCCGGGGCGAGCCCATTGGCGGGCGGTTCACTCGCAATCGGGGGTGGTCCGGCGGCAGCGCCTAGCGGCGGCGCAGGCTCAGGTTCCGGCGGAGGAGGCACACCGTCCGGCGGCAGCGGTGGAGTTTCGCTGAGTGGCAATGCTGGCCAAGGGCCAATGAAAAACGGCTGCGGTAGTGAGCTTGTGTGCGACGATTTCGAAAGCTACGCGCCCGGGAAAGCACCGTCTGGGTCGTGGTCGGCGGAAGGAGGCGATGCGGTCCAGGTGGACACCGGCAAGGCCTTCAGTGGTGCCCAGTCAGTACACTTCAAGATCCCGGCGGACCCAGCGCGGATGATGATGACCCGCAACAACATGCCGCCAATTCCAGGCAACAATATGTTCGGAAGAGTCATGTTGTATCTGACAACTACTCCAGTGGTCCCCAATCAGCAGTGGGTCCACTTTAACCTGATCCGAGCGGACGGCGCTTTGCCGGACGGCTCGCGCGGTCACTACGCTTGGGGCGCGATCTACGGCAAAGTGTTCGAAAACTACGATCCGCACGACTGCTACAAGATTTCGAACACGCGTTTTCCCGACAAACGTTGGGCGTGCTTCCAATGGCAGTTCGACGGCTCCAAGGTGTCGGGCTCAGGCGCCAACGAAGTGCGCAAAAACCAGATCCGAATCTGGCTCGATGGCACGCTGTTGAACGACGCCAGCGTGGACGGCATTGGTGATGGCTGCCCGGACAAGACGCACACACCTTGGGTGGCTGGCACGTTCGATGCGTTGAACGTTGGCTGGGAACATTACCAGAAAGCGGCGGAAGACAACGATCTCTGGCTCGACGATCTAGCCGTCGACGATCACCCGATTGCGTGTCCGTCCGGATCAGCCAGCGTGCCCTAAAACGAGCTCGCTCTGCTGCTTGTCTTCGGCGTTGAGGGTCCGGGCCGTCGCCGCGGCCAGCCCCGGCAGGCCGCGGTCTTAGGCTGCGTTGTTAGCCGTAATACGGCGCAGAAACGTCGTGATCTCGGCGCGCACTGCGTCGCGTTCGACGTCGCGGGTGAGGATGTGGTGCGAGCGTTGGAAGATGACGGTGCGCTTGTCGACGGTGCCCAGGCGGACGGAGACGCGGCCGGCGTTGGAGGCGGGTGCGACGGCGTCGAGCGCACCATGAAGCAGCAGGGTAGGGGCCTTCACGCGGTGCAACTGCTCGGAGAGCGCTTCGCCGGCGCGCAGCAGGGAAATCGCGGCGCGCACGGGCTGGGCGTTGTAGGTCAGGTGCAAGACACGCTGCTCGCGATCGCCGAGATCGGGGGCGGATTTCGGCATCCAGAAATCCGGGAGCCGCAAGTGATCCGCCAGCTTCAAGCCCCAGGCCGGCCACGGACTCTTGAGCCACATCGCGTTGGATATCGCGATCACGCCCAGCGTCGAATTGGGGTGATTGGCCGCCAAATGGAACGCCAACAGCGAGCCCATCGACAAGCCTGCCACCACCACCGGGCCATCAGCGGCGAGCCGCGCGTAGTGAGCTTCAGCGGCCGCCAGCCAATCCGCAAACCGTGTCGGCGCCAGATCGGAGACGCGCGCGCCGTGACCTGGCAAGAGTGGCGCTTCAGCACCAAGTCCGAGCTCGCGCGCGACCTCGATGACCAGCGCGACTTCTTGCGGTGTGCCGGTGAAGCCATGAAACGCCAGAACGCGCGGTGTTTTACCGGAAACGACCAGCGCGTCGGCTACGCCTTCGCCGATCAGGGTTCCGCGCGGCCGTTTTTCGTTCATGCGTCGCCGCGCTTGATGCCGTACGCGCGAATTTTCTTATGCAGGTTGGTACGTTCGACGCCGAGCACGACGGCCGCCTTGGAAATGTTCCAGTCGAGCGCCTTCAAGGTATCGATGATGTACGTGCGCTCGGCGCCTTCGCGGAACTCGCGCAGGGTGAGCTGGGCACCGGGTGTCTTGGGTGCAGCCGCCGGCAGCGGTGTCGAACCCGCCGAATCTTCGGCCTCCGACTCATGCTCGTCCTCGAACGGGCTCAAGTGCGGATCTTCGGGCAGGTCGGCGACCGTGATCACGTCGCTCGACAGAATCGCCGCGCGCTCGACGACGTTCTTCAGCTCACGCACGTTGCCCGGAAATTTACGGCGCGCCAGCGCCTCGTACACGCCCGGATCGATCTTCTTCTCGCGTAGGCCGTTTTCGCTACAAAACGACACCACGAACGCGTTGGCCAACAGCGGCACGTCGAGACGGCGTTCGCGCAGCGCTGGCACGCGCAGCGGGAACACGTCGAGACGGAAGAACAGATCTTCACGGAAGCTGCCGTTCTGCACGGCTTTACTCAAGTCTTTGTTGGTCGCCGCCAACACGCGCACGTCGACGTGGATCACGTGCTCGGAGCCGACGCGCACGACTTCGCCGTTTTGCAGCGCGCGTAGGACCTTGGCCTGCGCGGTCAGATCCATGTCGCCGATCTCGTCCAAGAACAGCGTGCCGCCGTGGGCCTGCTCGAAGAAGCCGCGCTTTCGGCCCTGAGCGCCGGTGAACGAGCCTTTTTCGTGGCCGAACAACTCGCTCTCGATCAGCTCGCGCGGGATCGCAGCACAGTTGACCTTGATGAATGGCGCGTCTTTGCGCGGGCTGAGCCGGTGGATGGCGCGGCTGACCAGCTCTTTGCCGGTGCCGGACTCGCCGGTGATCAGCACGCTGGCCTTGGTCGGGGCGACTTTGTCGATGTCGGCGAACAGCTTCTGGATCGGCGTGCTGGTACCGATCATCTCGTAGCGCGCTTCGAGCTCGACGCGCATGCGCTCGACGGTCCGCGATAGGCGCGCGGTGCGAATCGCGTTCTGCACGCTGACCAGCACGCGCTCACGCGACAGCGGCTTCTCGAAGAAGTCACTGGCGCCGAGCTTGATCGCCAGAACCGCGTCGTGCACCGTGGCGTGGCCCGAGACGACCACCACTGGAATGTGCTTGGTGGCTTCGTCGGCGCGCAGGCGCTCAAGCGCTTGCAAGCCGCTCATGCCCGGCAGCTTGAGGTCGAAGATCGCGACGTCGACTGGCTGCTCCGGATCCGACAGCACCTCCAGCGCGCGCTCGGCCGAATCGGCCTCCAAAACGTGAAAACCTTCGCCGCTGAGCACCATCGACAACGTGCGGCGGATGTTCTTTTCGTCGTCGACGACCAGAACCGAGGGCGCTACTTCGGTGAGCGGAGCCTCGGTCGTCATGTCTTGTCGAGCTGAGCCAGGAAGTTCTTAGCCGGTACCGCGAAGGCGCTCTCCGGGTAGTCTTGAAGCAGCCGGGTCAGCACGTCGCGCGCGTCCTTCTTGCGCTTCTGCTTCATGTAGATTTCCCCGAGCAAGACCAGTCCCTCCGGCTCCAGGCCGGAGTTTTTCAGCGCCTTGAGCGCGTACTCGCAGCGCAGCGCAGCGGCGTCGAAGCGGCCGGAATCGGCGTAGTAGCGGGCCACGTACAGCTCGTGGCGCGCCAAAAGGCCGAGCACGACGTCGAGCATGTAGTGCATCTCGGACGTGTGCTCCGACGTCGGGTAGTCGGACAGGTAGTTGCGCAGCGTCGACAGCGCGTCGTTCACCGACGCCAGATCGCGCTCTTCGAGCGGCGGCAGCATGATCGACTGGCTGACCGAGTCGAACTCGCCCTTGGCGACGCGGTAGCGCGCGTACGAAACCTCAGGATCGTTCGGATGATCGTGAACGAACTCCTTGTAGCCGCTGATCGCTTCCGCGAATTTTTCTTGCTGGAAGCTGGCGTCGGCGAGCCGCAGCTCGGCCAAGCGGGCGTAGCGGCTGTAAGCGTACTTGCGCTTGACCTCACCGAGCAGCTCGCTGGCAAGCTCCCAGTTTTTGTCCTCGAACGCGGCCAGCGCCAGCTCGTAGTCTTTGCGAGCGTTGTCCGTGTAGTCGAGCGCGGTCTCGGCTTGGCCCGCCTGCGAGGCACAACCCGTCGTGCCAAATGGAGCGAGCAAGGCGAACGCGCTCGCTGTCAAAAGCCCGCAGCAAGCGAGGGTCAGGCGGGGCCGGGCGGCTGCCCTGGGCTCTGGCGACGATCGACGGAACACGGTCGGCGGCTTCATTTTTCCACCGCTGGGTAGCGTTCTCCGTCACCGGCGGCAAGGGCAGTGCCGGCGTCAGCCCCGGTCCGCGCCTTTTTGAACGAACTTTCTAGCCTGGCCGAGGGCTTAGAGTAATGATTGCCCACCTATGGCTGAGCCGGTCCCGATGACCCCCCAAGGAGCCCAGAAGCTGCGCGAAGAGCTGGCTCGCTTGAAAGAAGAACGCCCGAAGATCTCGCGTGAAATTGGCATTGCGCGCGAACACGGCGATCTCAAAGAAAACGCCGAGTACCACGCCGCCAAGGATCGCCAGGGCATGATCGAGGCGCGGGTCAAGGACATCGAGGACAAGCTCGCGCGCGCCGAAATCATCGACCCCGCCAAGCTTTCCGGTGATCGCGTGCGCTTTGGTGCCCACGTCAAGGTGACCAACCTGGACACGGACGAAGAGATTATTTACCGAATCGTCGGCGCCGACGAGGCCGATGTGAACGCCGGGACGATTTCGGTTTCGGCGCCACTGGCTCGCGCGCTGATCGGCAAATCGGTCGGCGATGAAGTCGTCGTCAACCTGCCAGCAGGCAAGCGTCGCTACGAGATCGCCGAAATCGACTTTCGATGAGCGTGCGCGCAACTGCTGGCTCGCGCACCAGCATCCCTGAAAGCACGCACCCCAGCCTGCTCGAGCGTGGGCTGCTGGTCGCCGCGCTCTACGGTTCGCTCTCGAGCTTCGGGCTGCTGCTGCTGGAGCTCGCGCTGGCGTTGTTGCTGCGCGGCCGCGAAATCTCGAGCATCTGGGAGGTCCAGAACGGTGCATCGTTGCTCTTGCCGGCCTACGTGGCGCTCGGAATCGGCGCAGGCACGATCGGCGGGCTGCTGCTGCAGCTGCTGAGCCGCGCCGAGCGGTCGCGCCCGCACCGGGTGATGCTAGGGCTGTTCGTCGCAACCGGCGCGGCCGTGGCGGCGTTCGGGGTCGGCGGCGGCCGTCATTTGGCGGCTCCCGGGCTGCGCTTGGGGTTTGCGCTGGCGGCGGCCGGCGTAGCCTGCGCGGGCGCGCTTTTCGTGGCAGCGCCGCTTTCGGTCCAGCTGCGTCGCGCTCCGGGCCGAGTCGCGAGCGGTGCCGGGCTGTTGATCGTGCTGTTGGAGGTGGTGAACCGGTTCGTGCTGGTCCGCTTGTATCCGGGCTTTCACAGCGCGCTGGCCGTCACGGCGCTGCTGCTCGCCCCAGCCGCGTTGGTGCCGCTGCTGGCAGCCCGTCCGGCTCGCCGCGGGCAGGATCCGAGGCGAAGCGTGGTCGCCGCGCTCGGCTTGGGGCTGTTAGCGGCGCTCGCGGCGCTGTTGGCCAAGCCGGCGGCGCAGCGCCTGGCTCGCTTCGATAACTTGCGGCTGATCTTGCTCGAGTCGGCGCCAATGACAGCCGAGGTAGTCACGCTCAGCGCCCGGCTGGCGCCGCCTGAGCCACTCGAAGCCGGCGAGCAGGCGAGCATCGTCGACGCTGCGGCAGCCGTGGACGGGCAGGGTGGGCTCAATTTTCAAGGCCATGATCTGTTGCTCGTGACGATCGACGCGCTGCGCGCCGACCACGTCGGCGCCTACGGCTACGCCCGCAAGCTGACGCCAAACCTCGACGCGCTGGCGACACGCGGCAGCGTGTTCGAGCACGCCTACTGCCCGACGCCGCACACCTCGTATTCCGTAACGTCGCTGCTCACCGGCAAGTACCTGCGCCCGCTGCTCTTGCAGGGCGCGGGCGAGGATTCGGACACGTGGGCGGGGCTGCTCCGCACCTACGGCTTTCGAACCGCGGCGTTCTATCCGCCGGCCGTCTTCTTCATCGACCAAAGCCGTTTCACTGGCTTCGAGCGGCGCGCGCTCGATTTCGAGTACCGCTGGGTCGAGTTCGCGGAAGGCGAAAAGCGCCTGGCCCAGGTGCGCGAGTACCTGCGCACGTCGCCGCACGACAAGCCGTTGTTCGTCTGGGTGCACCTGTTCGGGCCGCACGAACCGTACGAGGCTCACCCCGAGCTTTCGCTGTCGTTGGGCGACCGCGACGTGGATCGCTACGACTCTGAAATTGCTGCGGCCGACGCCACGCTCGGCGAGCTGGTCAAGCTGATGGACGCGCGACGTCCGGGCGCGGTCACGATCGTCAGCGCCGACCATGGCGAAGAGTTCGGCGACCACGGTGGCCGCTACCATGGCAGCTCCGTGTACGAAGAGCAGGTGAGGGTGCCGCTGGTCGTGGTCGGGCCGGGCGTAAAGACGCAGCGTGTATCCGAGGTCGTGCAGACGATCGATCTGTTGCCGACGACGTTGGCCGCGCTCGCGGTGCCGCGCCCGCCGCGCATCCGTGGTCGCGATTTGGGCCAGCTTTTGGCCGGAAAGAGGCCCTCTGGGCCGGGCATGGCCTACGCCGAAACCGACGACCAGGCGCTGTACGCCGAAGGCTCGCTACGGCTTTTGTGCGCGCGACGGCTCGGCGCCTGCAAGCTCTTCGACCTCGACAAGGATCCGGGCGAAACCCGCGACGCCAGCGCCGACCACCCCGAAGCGTTGACGCGCCTGCGCAGCAAACAGCGTGAGCTGGCCGCCTCGCACGGCCGCTACGAGCAAACGGGCCTGCGCGCCGAAGGCAAAGGCTGGCCGGCGGCGATCTTGCGCGGCGCGGGCGGCGACGGCGACGCTGCCGAAGAGATCGCGACCCTGCTCGAGGATGCCGACGCCTCGATCCGCAAGAAGGCCGCCGAGCTCTTGTTCGAGCTGCGGCGCAAGGAAACCGCCCCGGCGCTGCGGCTCGCGCTCAGTCGCGCCGAGGACGAAGATGTGCGGCGCTACGCCGCGCTCGCACTGACGCGGCTGGGTGAGGGCGCGCCGCTGACGGTCGAGCTGTTGCAGAGCCCTGACCCGCAGTTCCGGCGTTTGGCGGCGTTGGCGCTCGGAGAAAGCGGCGACAAACGCGGCGAAGACCAGCTAATTGCTTGGTGGCGCGACGAGAAGGCGCGCGATTTTCAACGCTCTCGCGAGCTGCTCGATGTGTTCGCCGCCTTGCGCAGTAAAGACGCCGTCGTGCCGCTGATGCAGTCCTTGTCCGACGTGCGGCTGCGTCCGTACATCGCGCAGACGCTCGGCAAGATCCGCGAGGAAGCCGCGGCTGGTGCGCTGCTGAACGCGCTCAACGACGAACGGATGCAGAGCACGCGCGTGGCGCTGGCCAGCGCCTTGGCCGATCTCGACGCCGGACCGGCGCTCGCCACGCCGCTAGTGCGCTTCTTGGGCGTGCCTGATCCGCTGCCGGGCGGCCTGTTGTTGGCGCGCCGCGCTAAGATCCTCGAGCACATTGGCGGCCCGATCGGTCGCGACGCGGCGCGGCTCACGCGCGACGAGAACTTGGGCGTCAAATTCACGGTGACGATCCCGCCGGGTGGCAACGGCAAGGGCGTACGGCTGCTGGTCCGGGTGACGAACCAGGGCAGCGCGCCCGCCACGCTGCTGTTCGCGCGCGGCGTGGATAGCGCGGTGGCGCCCAAACGCGTCGGCCTCACGCTGCCCCGGTTGCCCGTGATCGACGAGAAGCAGGCCCTGCGCCTGAGCGTGCCGCCTTCGACCGAGCCGCTGGAGCTAGCGGCCCGGCTGCCGGACAGCTTCGGGGCCAAAGCCGCGCTTCGGGCGACCTTCTTGCTCTACGCCGAGCGCGGCGTCGAGGTCGAAACCCTGGCTTTAGTGCCACTTTCGGATGAGCTGCCACCCCCTCCGCCCAAGCCTTGGTAAGGCTTGATTGGCCTCACGGCGGTCAGTGGTATAGAGCGGCGCCGTGAGTGAAACGAAGGACACTGGGTCGGGCGACGAAGCCCAAGCCGACACCGAAGCCGTTGCCGCCGAGGCGTCGCAAGACGAGGTCGTGAGCTCCGAGCAAGCCGACACCGAAGGTGCCGACGCGGAAGCGTCAGAGGCAGAGGCAGAGGCAGAGGTGGGTGCGAGCCCCGCGCCGAAGAAGAAAAAGAAGAAGGCGCGCGAGTCCGCGGAGCCGGAGAACATCCGTGACCGCAACGCTCGCGTGCGCGCCGACGCCGCGGACAAGCGCCGTGCCCGCCGTGAGCGTGAGGAGGGCACGGCGCCGCGCCGCAACCTCGACGCTGGCGAGGTAATGGACGACGCGCTGGCGCGCTCGACGCACGCCGCGGCGAATTTTCTGACCAAGCACTTCAACAAGGTGCAGTGGGTGATCATGGCCGGCTTGGTCGGTTGGATCGGTTACGAGGTCTACTCGTGGCGCCACGCGCGCACGACCGAGAAAGCCACCGACTCGATCTTCAAAGCACTGTCGGCCGAGACCGGCAAAGTCGGCGCGGACGAGCCCAACATGGGCGATGACCGCGGCGCGCCAACCGACGCGCGTCGCAGCTTCCCGACCGACGAAGCCCGCCTGAAAGCCGCCAAGAGCGAATACGTGCTGGCCAGCGGCAGCGGCAGCCAAGGCACAGCTGTCTTGGCCGATCTGGGCTTGGCCGGTGTCGCGTACGACATGGGCCAGTACAAGGACGCGCAGGCGGCGTTCGAGAAGGTGAAGCAGCACCCCGCCTTCGCCACCGACAACGACATCAAGGGCCGCACGCTGGAGGGCCTGGGGATGGCGCTCGAGGCGCAGAAGAACGAAGACGCGGCGCTCAAGACGTTCCGTGAGCTGTCGAACATGGACGGCGCGAACTTCAGCGCGCTCGGTTTTTACCACCAGGCGCGCATCCTCAAGAGCCAAGGCAAGACCGAAGACGCCTTGAAGCTGCTGGATAAGGCTGGCGAGAAGCTGGCCACGCTCAAAGAGACGCCCGCCGTCATCAAGTACTTGGGCGGCCAGGTGCTCGAGCTGCTCGAGCTGCTCGATCCCAAGAAGGCCAAAGACCTCGGCGAGAAGCTGATGTCGACCGAAGCCAAGAAGGCCAGCGAGGCCACGGCGGTAACCGGTCCGGGTGGGCAGAAGATCAGCGCTGAGCTGCAGAAGCGCATCCAAGAGATGATGGACAAGCAGAAGCAGGGCCAGCCGATCCCGATGCCGGGCCCGGTCGCTCCAGCGCCCGACGCGCCGCCCGGCGGTGATGCCCCCCCGCAGGACGCGCCGCCCAGCGACGCACCGGCCCCGGCCCCGTCGGGAGCTCCGTGATGCGTCGCGCGTACGCGGCGCTCGGCGCTCTGGCGCTGCTGTCCGGAGTCGCGTGCAGCGCGCTGCGATCGGGAGCCGATCCGGAGCTGCCGCTCTGGATGCATCGCGGCAGCGGCTCGATCCAGGTCACGTTCACACGCAGCGTGGTTGCGGAATCACGCCGCATCGGCGAGCCGTACGAGCGCGGCCAGGTCGAGATCGATCCGGCGCATGGCCGCATCTTCGTCGGCTCCTCGGATCAGGGGCTGTACGCGCTGCGCGCCGACGACGGGCAGAAGCTGTGGCGCTTCGAAACGCTCGGCTTCGTGCAATGCGCACCGCTCTACGACGCCAACGAAGACGTGCTTTATTTCGGCTCGAATGACGGCGCGCTCTACAAGGTTAACGCCAAAAACGGCGCACTTTTGTGGCGTTTCAACACGAACGCCGAGGTCGCGCGCCGGCCCGTCCTCGACGGCGGCACGCTGTACATCGCCAACGCCAACGACACCGTGATGGCGATCGAGCCCGCGAGTGGCAAGCTGCTCTGGCACCAACACCGAACGCCCGCCGCCGGGATGGAAGTCGCCGGCTATTCGGGCGTGGCCGTATTTCGCGGCAAGGTCTACGCGGGCTTCAGCGACGGGACGATCGCCGCTTACGACGCCAAATCCGGCGCCGAACGCTGGCAACCAGTCGATCTCGCGGCAGAAGCCGAGCAGATTTTGGGTCAGGTGCCGGACCAGCTCGACGTCGATTCGACGCCGATCCCCGACATGCTGCCGTCCGGCGCGGTCGTGTACGCCAGCAACTACGCGGCTGGCGTGTACGCGCTCGATGCCGAAACCGGCACGCAAGTCTGGAGCAATCCCGGCGTCTACGGTGTGACCGACATCACGCTATTCGAGCAGCCCGCCCACAAACGCCGTGACGGCAAAGACGAGCCGGAGCGGCGCATACTCTTGGCGGCCAGCGGCACCACCGGCCTCTGGGGCCTCGATCCGGTCACCGGCACCGAGCTGTGGCGCCGCTCGCTTCCGGCGACGGCGATCTCACACCCGGTCGTCGTCTCGGGCGCGCTGCTCGTCTCAGCCTCGCGCCTCGGCATCTTCTTGCTCAACCCGCTCGGCGGCGAGCTGATCGACGGCATCCACCTCGCCGACGGCTCCAGCATGACCCCCGCCGCCTACGGCACGCGCGCCTTCGTCATGACCAACGGCGGCCAGCTGCTGGGGCTGCACGTCGAACCGCCGATTTAGCGCCGCAGCCGCGCGGCGCCGCTTAGCGCTTAAAGGCGACCGCCCATGGCGCTCGGTTTCTTGGTCTCGGGAACGGGTTTGGCCACCGGAGGCGGAACCATGGACGCAGGCGCCGCGGCAGCGACTGCAGCCGGCTGAGCCGGAGGCTTCGCGGGCGCAGCGGCCATTTTCCTCGCGGCGGCTGCGGCGGGGACTGGTGCTGGCTTGGACGACGCGATCGGTGGCGGCGCTGGCGCAACCACCTCGACCGGGACGGGTGGGGGGGCCTCGCGCCGCAGCTCGGGTCTGGCCGGTACGACCGGCGCCGCTCGCGGCGGTTCGGCGCCAGTCACCCCGGCCACCGAGCCTTCAGGGCTGGTAGCCGGGCTACCGTGCGAACCGAACGCCCACCATGCGCCAGCGCCGAGCAACGGGCCTAAAACCAAGCCCGCCACGATGCCGAGCTTGGAGCGCTTAGCTGCCTTGGGCGGCTTGGTTTCACCCCAAGCGGCATGCGTGCCTTGGATCACGCTGGTGGCTTGAACGCCGGCCTGGCCGGTGCGCGCACTCGGGAGCGATGGAACTTTGCCCGATGGGGCCGGCACGTCATCCCCGGTAAGCATCAAGATCCGCTTCGATCGACGCGCGGCCGTAACGACCCGCCAGATTCTGCAGCGCGACGGCCAAGCCGGCGATGTTTTGGAAGCGGTGCTCGGGGCTTTTCGCCAAGCAGTGCATGACAATGGCCGCCAGCTCGGGCGGGACGTCGGGGCGGCGCGAAGCGAGCGGCGGGGGTTCGCTCTGCAGTACCAAGCCGCAAACCCGCGGCAACGTTTCGCCCATGAACGGCGGCGCGCCGCTGACCAGCTCGTACAAGATGATGCCCATGGACCCGCGACCAGGAGAAACTGCATCTAACCATATATAATTACTTGTTCTTTATCATAAGCGGCTTATGATAAGTCAGTGACTCAGCTCGTCAAACAGTACCTGCGCGCGATTGGTCGTCGAGGAGGGCGCACTAGCCGGCGCCAGCTGACCGCTGGGCAGGCACGCGACATGGTCAAAGTGCGCGAAGCGCGTCGAGCCTTTCGGAAGTTTCAGACGCAGTGCTTCTGGTCTTTCGATCCCGGCTATGTCGTCACACTGGCCGACGTGCCGTGGGTCGCTAAGCAGCTGATGGCGTACGGTGGCCGAGCGGGTTGGGAAACTGGAGCCAAATTGTGCCGCTAACCGCATTTCAAGAAGAAGTCGCGCGGCTGCTCGCCAAGCATCGCAGTTCCGACAGCTACTTGGCAGGCGGCGCCGCGATGCACATCACGCCCGCGTCCAAACGCTACAGCAACGACCTGGACTACTTCCAGGACTCCCAAGAGCGCGTCGCATCGGCATTCGCGGCGGACCGCGCGCTGCTCGAAGCCGAGGGCTTCGGCCTCGAGATTAGCATGCAGCAACCCGGGTTCATTCGCGCCTTGGTGCGCAAGGACGCGGGGGCGACTAAGGTCGAATGGGTGCACGACACGGCGTGGCGGTTTCTGCCACCGGTTCCGGATGCGCTCGCCGGGTATGTGCTCCACCCCGTCGATTTAGCGGTAAACAAGCTACTCGCGCTCGTCGGGCGTGAAGAGCCACGCGATTTTCTGGACACCATCTACGCGCACCAAAGTGTGCTTTCGCTCGGCGCGCTCTGTTGGGCGGCGGCGGGCAAAGATCCGGGCTTCACGCCAGCGTTCTTGTTGACGTTGCTGCGCCGGCGCGGCCGCTACCAGCCCGAAGATTTCGCACGCCTGCACCTGCGCGAGCAACCGGATCTAGTTGCGCTGAAGCGAGTCTGGCTGGACGCGCTCGAACAGGCCGAGGCCTTCGTCGCTGCACGGCCGCCCAATGAGCTCGGCTGCCTGTACTACTCGAACAGCAAGCGCGAGTTCGTCTCGGACTTCGCCAGTGGCGACCCGGACATCGTTCCGCACTTCGGCCGACCCGGCGGCGTCATGCCTCAGCTTCGGTAGCGCAACGGGCGTCATGCCTCAGCTTTGGTAGCGCAACGGGCGTCATGCCTCAGCTTTGGTAGCGCAACGGGCGTCATGCCTCAGCTTTGGTAGCGCAACCGGAAGGCGGTCTCGTTCACGTCAGGGCGCGCCCTTAGGCTTGTTGGGGGCTCAGCGAGATCAGCCATGCCGAGTAGGCCATCGGGCCGAACGAGAGCGACCCAGCCATTGAGTTAACATAATGTATCTTATGCGCTCTACGCGGACAGCTGGTTCCCAAGGAAATCCGAGCTTTCCCGCTTTGTCCTCGGCACCGGCGTGTCGATAAAGACCGAGCGAGTCTGACCAAGCCTCGGTTTCTGCCGGGCCGACGGCCGCGGTACGAAGGGCCACCGCGCCGCGAGCTGCTGGTTCGAACGCGAGTGCGCTTGGGACCCCGACACGCAACGCTACGACGGTGTGCGCCCGGCGCGGCGCGCTCACAGCACGTATTGGTCGCCGATCGCCGTGACGGCCAGGTTGACGCCTTTGAGGCGCGCGCATTCTTGCTCTACCTCGCGCTGGAACACCGGCTTGATGTGATAGAGCAGCGTCGGCAAATCTTTGGGTTTGCTCAGCTTCTTGAGGTCTTTCAGCAGCGTCCGCGGCGTGTGGTGGCCGCTGACGGTGGCCAGCTTCTGCTCGCGATCCGGAAAGCTGACCTCGAGCAACAGCGCCTTCAGGTTCTTTTCCTGGTTGAGCAGCTCCCAAAGCCGATCCGTCGGCCCGGTGTCGCCGCTGTACGCGATCGTCGCGTCGGGCCCTTGCACGATGAATCCGGAGCTATCAATCGTGTGGCTCACGCTGACCGCCTGCACCTGATACCCGGCGATTTGAACCTTCTTTTCGGGCTTCAGCTCCTGAAACAAGATCGTCGGACGCGCCTTGTTCGGGATCGTCGAAAAATCTGGCCACAGCAGGTTGTTGAAGAAGTGTTTCTTCAACGAATTAATCGTGTCCTTCGTGGCCGCCACGATCAGCGGCTCACAATCCGCCTGGCAGCGGTTGTCGGCGATCGTCGCCAGATCGCGGATGTGATCGAGGTGCGCGTGGCTGATGATGCACGCCTGCAGGCGGAACTGCGCGCTCAGGTCCAGTCCGCTGGTGAGCGAGCCCGCGTCGATCGCCAGCCGCTCGTCGATGACGAAGGCGCTGGTTCGATGTTTCGGCGTTTCACCGCCGTGGCAGCCGACTACTCGAAGCTCCATCCGTTCCTTCGCAGGCGGCCGCCGACGCTAGGTCGGGCGGCTTGGAGCGGCACTCGCATCCAAGGTTCAACATAGCCGGTTGCCGCTCATCTGCCAAAACCACCCCTGCAATACCCCCGTTCGGCCGGCCCAACCGCCGTGATCTGCAAATCCTGTTCACGCGCCGCTGGCCACGTTCGGGAAAACGACGCAAACTGCTTGCGCTCGACGACTTTTGAGGATAGTTACCGCCCCGCCCTCGGCACTCCCTTTAGGAACTTCTCAAACGAGGCTAACCTCCGAACTTAATTGGGGGATCGTCTAACGGCAGGACGCAAGATTCTGGCTCTTGCTATCTAGGTTCGAATCCTAGTCCCCCAGCAAACTCACGAAAAACGCGGGCTCCAGAAAGCTCGCACGGCTCCATCGTCTAGCGGTTAGGACACTGGCCTCTCACGCCGGTAACGCGAGTTCGATTCTCGCTGGAGTCACCAGACACCCAGCCACTCGGTGAGACGGGTGGCGAACCGGGACGCCGAAACGGCCTCCCGCCAAAACCCGAGCAGCGTCGCAGAACGGCGCGTGACGACCAAATCGCGCGAATTGCGTCGTACCGCGTCCCGCCAGGTCGAGGTTAGCGCCATGGGTCGCTGCCGCACCAGGTCAAGGCAACGACCCTAACCATGCGGAGTGTGGCGCACGCAGCGCCACGAAGACCGAAGAAAGCGCCGTGATTACGGCAAATTTTGACTTCGTTTCCTGGCGCGGCGGGATAACATGCACATTCGATGAGGATTAATACGCCACGGGCAACGCCGGTCGTGCGCGCACCTGCTCCGAGCGTGCCAGCGCCTGGCGACGTGCGGGACAGACCGCCGCTGCTGCGATCGCCTGTGAGTATTATCACCCCGGTGAGTGAAGTGGAGCTGCGCGAAGGCTCCCTGCTGGCGGGGCGACTTCCGGAGTGTGACGTCATGATCGATGACGGCTTGGTTTCGCGTATGCACGCGCGGATCAGTGTTCGTGACGATCAGGTGGTCGTCGAAGATTTGCACAGCACGAACGGCGTGTACGTCAATGGTGCACGGATCACCCACAGCGCCCTACTTCGTGAAGGCGATCGGTTGCTACTCGGCACGACCGAGATTTCGTTGTTCGAGGCGCGACCTGACGCGCGCGTGACGCCGCTGCGCGTGCGCCGTGACGAAAGCAAGTTGTCGATCCCGGTGCCGCCACCAGGCCCCCGCATCCCCGCGCCCACCACGCTGCCGGCCGGGCGTGAGTCGTTCGGCAAGCTCGAGTTGCACCTCGATGAGCTCGCTATCGAGTCGGGCAACGACGGCCCGCCCTCGGCGCGGTCGGCTGATTTGCAGGCTCTGCGCAGCCGTCGCTTGGGCGTGCCCTCGACGGCCCGCGCCGATGCGTTGGAAGTGATCGGCGCGTTGGCCGACCGCCTGGCGTCCAGCGGCAACATCGACGAAGCGCGCCGCGTGCTGTCGTCCCACCTCAAGCGCATCCTGCAAGGCGCGACGGCCGGGCTCACGGTCCCGGACGAAGTATGCTTGCTGGCTTCGCGGCATGCGCTGTCACTCGCGCGCTGGACCGGGCAGTCCGTCTGGATCGACTACGTGGTCGAGCTGCACCTCGCCGCGCGCCGCGCGATGCATCCCGAAACGGCCGGGCCCTTCGAGAGCGTGGTCTTGTCGCTCGGCGATTTCGACCGCCAGCTGTTCACGTATTACGTCGACGGGTTGCGCGGTGAACGCGGGCTGCTGACGCCGGAAGAGCGCGGCGCGCTCGATCGGCTGATCGCCCTGTCCGAGAGCTGAGCCGTCGCTCACGCCTTCTTGAAGGCGCGGCCGAGCAGCTCGCCGGTCAACAGGCCTGCGCCGCCACCGACCAGCAGGCTCAGAAAAAAAGCGCCAAAGACGCTGCCAAACGCGTCTTTGCCGACGTGGGTCGAGAGGTAGATGGCGAAGCCCGCGGCGATGCCGATGTAGCCCGCGAAGCGCGCTTTGCCGAGGCTGCGCGCCTCGAGCGTGTGCACGAATAGCGCGCCGGCGCCGGCTGCATACAGCGCGGGTCGGGCCAGCGGCGCCAGGCTATCGAGCGCGCCGACGTGGAAGAAGCTGTTCGCGACGCAGGCCTCCCCCGCCAAGATCGTCAGCCAGCCCACGATGCCGGCGGCGCGCTCGAGCGTGGGGCCGCCGCCTTCGACGCGCTTGACCGCCAGCGCGACGGGTACGACTGGAATCGCCACTGCGAGCCCTTGCGCCACGAGCGGGCGCGCCGCGTCCAGCTTGGCACCACCTATGACCAGCACCAGCGCCGCCATCACCCACGGCAGCGACGACCGCTGTGACTCTTCTTCGCTCATAGCGGGCCGCCGCGCAGCGACCAGGCGCGCGGCCCCGCCGGTTCGCGCGCTTGCTTGAGCCATTCGAGCACCGCCGTAGCCCAAATCAGGCGGCCTTCGCTGCTCGGGTGAATGTGATCGGGACCGCGCGGCAACGACGGCACCAACACCGACGAATCGAGCACTTGGCAAGGGCGCGCGTTGTCTTTGATCACCTGCATCAAGCCGGTGTCTTGCTTCCACAGCGGCGGCAAGATCCACACGCACGGCCGATCTCCGAGGCTCTTCACTAAGCGTTGAATCGGCCCGACGCGTTGTGCGGGCACTGGGATCTCGACCTCGTTGGCGCCGAGCGTGATCAACACCAAATCGGGGTTGTAGTCGGAGATGGCCTTCTTCAGCACGGGCCCGAAGGCCCAGTCACCGATATAGCTTGGCGTTTTGCTTTCGAGCGACGTGCGCAAGCCCGCGTGTTTGAGCAACTTGCCCAGCTCGATGCCGAGCGCGGCCGCGAACGAGTCGCCGACTTGCAGCACCTTCGTGCCTGCTGGCAGCTCGGCTAGAGGTGTCGTGGGCGCGGCAGAATCGGAGGCAACAGCAAGGCGGGAAGGCGGGAAGCTTTCTTGGGGTTGAGCAGGCGTGCTTGCAACCGGAAGAGCGGACGCAGAGCTTGCGGGCGCCACAGCGACCGGATGCTCGGACGGCGCGCTGGCGCTGGGTGGCGGGGCGGAGGCGCAGGCGGCTGCTAGGGGCAGCACGTAGAATTGAAGCCAACGCCGACGTCTCGGTTTTTGCATCCTGCGCTCCGACTTACCAAATTACGGCCGCGGTGGGTGCCCCCCGAATAGCGGAAGGCGTGCGGGCGCCCGTGAAAGTTCTGCAGACAATCGGCCTCGAACTCCGGCGCCGCTACGCGGCTCACGCCGGCCTTTTCGGCTTCCAGATCGACCTCGGGCGGCGCCGCTTCGTCCTCTGGCACGCAGCCGTGGCCCGGCATTTCCACCCAGCCGTCGCGGCAGCGCGGGTCGCCCGGCTTGGCGCAACGGGCGCCGCTCCAAACGCTTGGCGCCACGCAGGCGCGCTCGAGCACGCCCGGCAGGCAGTGCCCGGCGGCGTCCGCGCCGAACGGACACTTCACCCCGCCGGGTGACACCGCGCAGCGCAGCCCCAGGTGCGCCCCCGAGAAACCTTCATGTTCACGGTTGCGGAGCCGCGTGTGCAGCCACTTCTCGAAGCGGCGCGACCAGCTGCCGCCGCGGTACACGCGCGAAAAACCGCTCGCCGGCGGCCACGGGTACGGCCCGTAATAGTCGTCGACCCACTCCCAGACATTGCCGGTCATGTCGAACAGCCCGAACGCGCCGGCGGCGTAGCTCTTCACCGCGCAGCTGTGCGGCTGTTTCCAGCAGGTGTGACCGTCGGGCAGCTCGGCGCCCCACGAGTACTCGCGGTACTGTTCGCCGCCCCGCGCGGCGTACTCCCATTCGGCTTCGCTCGGCAGCCGTTCGCTCTGAGCTGCGCAGTACTGATTAGCCTGCTTCCAGGTCACGCAGTTGATCGGGTGCTGTTCGCGATCCGGGTAACGGAAGTTGCAATGAAACTGCTTATCGATCGGCTTCGTGCACGCGCCCTGCTCGACGCATGCGCGGTAGGCGCTCACCGTCACTTCGTTTTCATCCAGGCAATACGGGGCCAGCTCCGTGAGAAACCGCGGGCTCTCGTCGTCGGCGAAGTGCTCTTCGGGGTCGGAGCCGATCCAGACTCTGCCGCCGGGGATCAGTTGTTGGCCGGGGCGGCATGAAGGCGCGGCGGCGGCGGCGGCGGGAGCAGGAGCGGGAACGTCGGGCACGGCCACGGGCACGGCCACGGGCGACGATGCTGAGACGCCAGGCGCCGGCCTGGAAGCGCTGCCGTCGGGGCGCGAGTGACACGCGACCGACACGGCACAAAGCGCCACGAAACCCAGAGCCGGCGCGCGAAAGTGCAGTTTGGCAAGCAACACGGAAAGCCGCCCGGCTATAGCACTGGCCATGAAGCGCCGGGCGTTCTTGCTCAGCACCGCCGCCCTTTCTGGGGCCGCGGCAGGCTGCGCCAAGAACGACGCTCCGCCGGGTCGCCTGGTCGTCCCGTTTTGGTTCACCTACGGCGGTCGCAACCGAGCAACCTTGTCGACACTGGTGGCTCGCTTCAACCACTCCCAGCGTGACCTGTGGGTGCGCGCGATCTTCCAAGGTGACTACTTCGAGGGCCTCGCCAAGCTGCGTACCGCGCTGGCTGCTGGCGCGGCGCCACCGCTGAGCCACGTGGTGGGCGAGATCGTGCCGTACTTGGCTGAAGCCGGCGTCCTGGAGCCGCTCGACGACTACCCTGGAGCGCGTTCCCTGCCCCTGCACGCTGCCCTGGGCCAAGCCGGCTCGTTTCGCGGCGGCGCCGAACGGCCGCTGGTGGTCGTGCCGTTCAATCGCTCCACGCCGATCGCGTACATCAACCAGCGCCTGTTCGGTGCCCAGCACGGCCACCCAGCAACCTGGGAACAGCTGCGTGAAATCGCCCGAGAGCTGACCAAACCAGGGCGCTTTGGCTTCGGTTGCCCAATCGACTGGTGGTACTGGGCGGCGCTGGTCGGCCAAGCCGGCGGGGAAATCGTCGAACGCGACGGGCGCGTCTCGCTCGGCGGAAACGCCGGCGTCCAGGCGCTCGCGCTGTGGCAAAGCCTGGTGAGCGAAGGCTTGATGAAGCAGCCGCCGGGGCGTGACTACAACGCCTGGGAACAGCTGAGCCAAGACTTCCTCGCCGGCCGCGTGGCGATGATCTGGAGCTCGACCGCGTTCGTGCGTTACCTGGAAGAGACCGCCGACTTTCCGGTGCGCGCGTTGCCGTTGCCGCACGGAGTGCGCGGCTCGGTGCCGACCGGCGGCACGCACTTCGTCTTATTGAAGAGCGCGCCACGCGAGTTGAAGCAGGCGGCGTGGCGCTTTGTGCAGTTCATGCTGCGGGCGGATTCGGCCGCATTCTGGTCAAGCGAGACCGGCTACCTGCCGGTAACCAGCGACGCCGCGCAGCTGCTGGAAACGAGCGGCTTCTACGCCAGGCACCCCAACTACCGGGTCGCGCTCGAGCAGCTGGGCGTCGCCGAGCCCTGGCCGTGGTCGAAAGGCCTGTTTCGGATCCAGCGCGAGGTCGTGCAGCCGCGGCTCGAAGCGGCGGTCTTGGAGAAGCTCGATCCCGCCCAAGCTCTGGCCGAGGCGCGCCAGCTCGCGCGGGAGAGCGCGCTGTGAGGCCTACACGCCCAAGCCAGCCGTGGTGGCTGCTGTCACCGATGCTCGCCGCGCTGGGCGTCTTCTTTGTTTACCCGCTGTTATCCGCGCTGCGTACCAGCTTCTACGAGTGGGATCTGCTCACGCCGCCGCGCTTCGTCGGCCTGGCCAATTACCGCGCGATCTTGAGCTCTGGCGAGCTGTTCGCGTCGCTGGGGACGACGCTCCTCGTCAGCGTGGTGGTCGTCCTGGGTTCGCTCGTGCTCGGCCTCGCGCTTGCGCTGGCGGTGAACCGGCCGGGGCGGCTGGCTGCGCTCGCTCGCGGCGCGGTGTTCAGCGCGTATGTGGTGTCGTGGGTCAGCGTCGGGCTGTTGTTCTTGTGGATCTTCGACGCCGATGCCGGAGTCGTGAATCGCCTGCTCGGCGCGCTTGGCTTAGGTCCGGTGAAATGGCTGACCAGCACCAGCGTGGCGCCGCTCACGGTGGCGCTGATCGTGCTGTGGAAGGTGACGGGCTACGCGATGGTCGTGTTCCTGTCCGGCCTCGCTGGTTTGCCACCGGAAATGCAGGAAGCCGCTGCGCTCGACGGCGCCGGCCCGTTTTCGCGGCTGCGGCATGTCACGCTACCGCTGCTCCGGCCGACGGCAGCCTTCGTGGCCACCACCAGCTTGATCGCCAGCTTTCAGCTGTTCGACGTGGTGCGGCTGATGACCCAAGGCGGCCCGGTGCGCTCGACCACCGTGCTCGTCTACGCGATCTACGAGCAGCTGTTCCGCGATCTGCGGGTCGGCCGCGCCAGCGCGCTGGTGGTGGTGTTCTTCGTCGTGTTGTCGGCGCTCACCTGGCTCAAGCTGCGCGCCTTTCGCGCCGA
Organism: Polyangiales bacterium; assembly: GCA_038252755.1. GTDB lineage: Bacteria > Myxococcota_A > Polyangia > Polyangiales > Polyangiaceae > PMG-095. The sequence goes on from JBBSAB010000011.1 coordinate 121,483, forward strand.
GGAGCCAGCGTGACCGGCGAACGCAACGTGCGGCGCTTGGCGCTCGGCTTTGCGCTGTTGGCCGCGATTTGTTGGCTGTTTCCCTACGCATGGATGCTGCTGACCAGCCTAAAAACACCGCAAGAACTGCTCAAAGCGCCGACGGCGCTGCCCGGCGCGCTGCGTCTCGACGCCTACACGGAGGTGTTTCACGCGCTGCCAGTCGCGCGCTACCTCTTGCTCACGACCGTGATGGCGCTCTCGATCGCTGCGCTCCAGATCGCGATTGCACTGCCGGCCGCTTACGCTTTGGCCAAGCTCGATTTTCGGCTACGCGGCGTCGCGTTCGCATTGCTGCTCTCGGCGCTGCTGATCCCGGCCGAGCTGCGCTTCGTGCCGACTTTCACACTCTTTTCGTCGCTCGGCCTGATCAACACACTACCGGCGTTGGTGCTGCCGTTCGCGGTCAGCGCGTTTGGCACGTTCTTACTGCGCCAAGCGCTGCTGTCGATCCCCGATTCCTTGATCGAAGCCGCCCGCCTCGACGGCGCGAGCGAGCTGCACATCATCTACCGCCTCTTGCCACCAATCCTGGCGCCATCGCTGGCAGCCTTTTTTCTGATCAGCTTCGTTCACCACTGGAACGACTACTTCTGGCCGCTGGTGATGACCGTCGACGACACCGTGCGCACGCTGCCGCTCGGCATCGCGCTCTTGCGCGAACAAGGCTCGGGCGTGCGCTGGCACATCATCATGGCCGGCAGCACCCTACTCAGCCTGCCCGCCCTGGCTTTGTTCGGTTTTACCCAGAAATACCTACTGCGCGGCCTCGGCAGCAACGTCGGCTGACGAGCGGGCGAGCGGGCGAGCGGGCGAGCGGGCGAGCGGGCGGGCGAGCGGGCGAGCAAACAGGGAGGCGGGGAGACCGGGAGGGCGAGCAGGAAGCGCATTTTTTGTTCGGGGAGACCGGGAGACCGAACAAAAAATCGTTTGCCCCGGGGGTCATTCCGATTCGGGCGCAAGGCGGGACTGCAGCGTCGAGGTGACCGGGCACCATCCAAACAAACCTCGGGTTGGCCCCTCCCCGCCTCCCCGCCTCCCTCCGCCTCCCTGTTTGCTCGCGCTCGCGCTCGTGCTCGTGCTCGTGGTTAGAGGCCGCAGCGGGTGGCGAAGCGGCGGGTGGCGGCTTTTTTGGCCGCGGGCACGCCAGGATCTGCGTCAAAACGCCTAAACGCGTCGCGGCCTTTGGCGCGGTCGAAGCGGCGATCGAAGCACGTGATGACGACGCGCAGCCGCAACGTCTCGCGCACGATGCTGAGCACCGGCGGCCAGGTCACCACGCTCGCCCGCGATGGCTTGGGCTCGGGATCGAGCGAGGCGTCGAGATATCGAAGTGCGGCCTCGGGGCGGCCGTGCAGCCACAGGTTGCGGCCGACCAAGTACTGCGCCAACGGATCGCCAGCTTCGGCCTCGGCACCAAGCTTAGGCGCCGCTTCATCCCAGCTCGGACCGAACCGTGGCTCGCCGATCAGCAAGGTGCGCATCCCCGCCGTCGCCGGCGCGCTGGCAACCATTGCCTTGACCTCGAGCGTCCGCCGCCGATCGTCATCGGCGTCAATCTTGGCGACACTCGCGTAGGCCTGCAGAGCGCGCTCCGGGTGCTGGGCCATCACGTCGACGTCACCGCGCGCCTCGAGCGCCGAGGCGCGCTCCAGGACCGAGAGCTTCGGATCAGTGGCCAGCGCTTGATAACGCTTCACGGCAGCGTCGAGCTCGCCGGCTCGCACGTCGCATTGCGCGAGCCCGAGCCGAGCGTGCGTGTTGTCGCGCTCCAGATCGAGCAAGGCTTGGAATGCCTCGCGCGCGCCGACAATGTCGCCCGCCGCGAGCCGGCCTTCGGCCAACCCCAAGTCGCGATCGACGCGCCGCGGGCAGACGCGCCCAAAGATCGAAGGCCGGTCGAAGCGCGCTTTGGCCATCGCCATCAGCTCTGGACGCAGCTGGATCTTAGCCAAATCGGCGCGAAAATCGGCATCGAGCGCAACGAACGATTTCCCGTGCGTCACGTCTTCGATCGAGCGGCCGCCGTACCAGCCGCGCACGGCTTCGGCGCCGTAGCGGTCGTGAAACCAGCTGACGAACGCGCCCGCCACCGTGTACGCAGTGTTCGAAGCCTTCGCCAAGAAGCCGAGCCGGAACACCGACTGCATCTCGGGCAACAGGTTGAGGTCGAGCAGCGCCTTCGACCATTCGAACAGCGTGAAGTCGTCGTCTTCGCCGGGCGATGCAGCAACCGCGATGCCTTCGATGCGACCCGGATCGGGGATCAAGCCACCGAGCGGCCCGGCCACGCGAAACGGCCCCACCCCAAAACTGCCGCTAACCACGTGCGCCAGCTCGTGGCCGAGCGTCGGATGCGGAAACCCTGCGGCCTGGACGTAAACCTCACCGCGCCACGGCTTGGCGATGTACGTGTGGGTCGCGCCCATGTACGCGCCCTTCTCGCCGTCGGAAGCGAACAAGAACACTTTCACCTGGTCCGGCCCGCGCGCACCTAAATAAGCTTCGACCTCGGGCAGGTGTCCGACGCACTCGTCTCCGACCCGCTCAGCATCGACCCGCGGCACGCCCGACGAGTACACGACCTGACAGCGTCCGACCGTCAGCGTGCGGCCCAGTCCGTCCTCGATGCTCTGGGTCGTGTTCCAATGCCCGAGCCGGGCGCCGCACAACGTGATCGTCAAACTCAAGCCTAAGGCGAGCGCACCGCCGGCGACGGTGCCCGGTCGCCCACGCCAGACCAGCCGAAAACGGCTCGATTCATCGAGGTCGAGGTGCCAGGCCAGCACCGCGACCGCCAGCAAGCTGGCGAGCGAGCCGACGCGGTAGCTCAGCAGCCGCACGCCCGGATCGACGACGGTGTCGTAAAGCGGCCCCGCAAAGTAGCCGACGAACGGATCGAACCCGAACACCATCGGGCTCGAGTAGAAGCGCCAAAACCCAATCACGACGCCGCCCAGCGGCCCCGCCAGCCCGAACAGCACGCTCCACAACCGCACGCGCTTGAAGCGCGCCGCGAAAAGGCCGGCACCAGCTCCCCAAGCGCCGCCCATCACCGCGCCCGGGCCCGGCCCCGTCGCCCACAGCTCATACCCGAGCGGCGCATCGCAAAAGCCCGTGCGCAGGCCGTGCAGCGTCGCGATGGCGGCACCGAGCAGCGCCAAGACGGCGCCGAGAGTGACGCCGCGACCTAGGGCGTCGAAGGAGTTGGCAGTTGGCAGTTGGCAGTTGGCAGCTGCGGACGAGACGAGGAGCGCAGTGGCGATAGCGGCGATGGTTGGAAGGCTCAGGCCGCCAGCGAGCGCCGACTCATAGCCTGGCCCCCCAAACTGGGGCACGAAGCCAATCGCGACCTCCAACACCGCTGCCACCAGCAGCGCCCCCCGTTCCACTCGCGAGCCTAAGAGTCGAGGCAGCACAACAGGCTCAGCTCGAAACTGCCGACTGCCAACTGCCAACTGCCAACTCACGCATGCGCTTCGCCGCCAGCCGCTGGTGCGGCTTCTTCCGCGTCTGGATCCGGCTCGGGCTCGGCCAGGACGAGCGGCAGCACTTCGTCGAGCCGAGACACCAAATGGAACTTCAAATCAGCCTTAATTTCGGCCGGTACTTCCTCGAGATCACGAGCGTTTTGGGCGGGCAGGATGATCTCGAGAATGCCGGCGCGGTGCGCGGCCAAGACCTGGTCTTTGATGCCGCCGACCGGCAGCACGCTGCCGCGTAGCGTGAGCTCACCCACGACTGCGACGTGTGGCTTCACTGGCGCACGCAGCAAGAGCGACGTCACCGCAACGAACATCGCAACGCCCGCGCTGGCCGCGTCGCGCGCCGAGCCGCCACGCGGCACGTGCAGGTGGAGATCGATCGATTTCAGCCACTGCGGATCGAGCCGTAGCCGCTCGGCGCGGGAACGCACGAACGACACCGCGGTCGCGGCCGACTCCTTCATCACGTTGCGCAAGCTGCCAGTGATGAAGATCTCACCCTTGCCCGGCATCTTCGTCGCTTCGATAATCAATAAGTCACCGCCCACACCGGACACCGACAGCCCGACCGCGATCCCAGGCGACAGCTTGCGCTCGGAGATCTCGGGATGGTGCTTCTCGGGCCCGAGCAGCTCGCGGACCAGCTCGGCGGTCACGTTGGTGTGAGCAGGCGCAGTGCCGTCAGCGATCTTGACGGTGATGTCACGACAAACAGCAGCGACCTCGCGCTCCAGGTTCCGGACGCCGGCCTCGCGCGTGTACGAATCGACCAAGCACTCGATTCCCTCGTTCTCGAAGGCGACTTGCGCTGGCGTAAGCCCGTGCTCCTTGATCTGCTTCGGTACCAGGAATTGCCGCGCAATCGAGCATTTCTCCGAGCGCGTGTAGCCCGGCACCTCGATCATCTCCAGGCGATCTCGCAATGCGTCCGGGATGTTCCAGCGGTAGTTGGCGGTGGCGATGAACATCACCTCCGACAAGTCGAACGGTAGATCGATGTAGTGATCTTGGAAGGTGTCGTTCTGCGCCGGATCGAGCACCTCGAGCAGCGCGGCTGCTGGATCCCCGCGCATGTCCGAGCCCATCTTGTCGACTTCGTCGAGCACCAAGACCGGATTGCGACAGCCGACCTTCTTGAGCGCTTGAATGATGCGACCCGGGAGTGCGCCTACATAAGTGCGGCGGTGGCCGCGGATCTCAGCCTCGTCGCGCACGCCGCCGAGCGAGATGCGGCCGTAGCGGCGCCCCATCGCGCGGGCGATCGAGCGACCCAGCGACGTCTTGCCGACGCCGGGCGGGCCGACGAACAGCAGGATTGGCCCCTTCTTGTCTTTGCGCAGCTGGCGAATCGCCGAGTACTCGACGATCCGCTTCTTGACGCGCTCGAGGCCAAAATGGTCCTCGTCCAGACAGCGCCGCACCTCCTTCACGTCGATGCGGTCGGGCGTGGTGCGGTTCCACGGCAGATCAGCCAGCCACTCCACGTAGGTGCGGGTGACCTGAAATTCGGCTGACTGCGGCTGCATGCCGCTCAGGCGTGAGAGCTGCTTTCTAGCGGTTTTTTCGGCATCCGGCGGCAGCTCGGCGCGCGCGATGCGGTCGCGTAGCTGCTCGACCTCGTCGTCGTCGCTGGCCTCGCCCAGCTCTTCCTTGATCGTCTTCATCTGCTGGCGGAGCGCGTAGTCGCGCTGCGAGCGGCTCAGCTCGGTTTGCACGAGCGAGGAAATCTCGTCCTTCACGCGCAGCACTTCGAGCTGACGCTCGACCATGCCCAGCACCAGCCCGACTCGCTCCTTCACGTCGAATGCCTCGAGGATGCGCTGACGTACGGCGATGCTGGCGTGCTCTTCGGGGAAATTCGAGGCGATCAGATCGGCGAGCGCGCCCGGCTCGCGGACGTTGTCGAGGATGCTGGCCGTCTCCTTCGGCAGGTTGGGCAGCAAGCCCAGCACCTGGCGCGTGCTTTCGCGCAACTTGCGGCCTAGCTCGCGGAGATCCGCGCCCATCTCGCTCGGCTCCGGTACGCGCTCGATTTCTGCGCGCATGTACGGCTCGAGCCCGAGCGGTTCCTTGAGCTTGAAGCGCCCGAGGCCGTTCAACACCACGCTGTAGTTCGAAGGCCCGAGCCGGATGACCTTAACGACGCGGGCGAGTGTGCCGATGGCGTAAAGATCTTCGTAGCCAGGCTCGACGGTGTCCGCGTTGCGCTGGGTCAGGACGCCGACCAAGGCACTGTCTTCGCCCGCCAGCTCTTCCACCAGCCGCACACTTCGCGGTCGACCCACGTTGATGGGGACCACAGACATCGGAAACAACACCGAATTCCGCAAAGGCAGAATCAGGATCTGCTCCGGTTCGCCCGGATGCTCGCCGCCACGCATAGAACTCACAGTACTACCGTACACGCTGCCGTCCAGCGCGAGAGCGAGAACGAAACAACAGGAAGGCGGGAAGGCGGGAAGCGAGATTCTTGGGTTCGCCGGGCCTGCGGCCCGCTACGCGCTGGCGCCCAAGCCGGGACGACCTGAGGTGCCCGGCGGCCCACCCCCAAAGCCTTCCCGCCTTCCCGCCTTCCTGTTGTCTCGTCCCGGAAGTCGCGAGAGCGCGTCCGGTGTGGTAATTCCGGGCTGGATGCGTCGCGCTGGGCTCCCGCTTTTGCTACTCGGATTGACCTCCGGATGTGGTGCTTCTGCAGGCGCAGATCCGGATCGGGTGCTGCACGACTACTCGATCGCCGTCGAAGGCGGGCGAGCGGCGGAGGCCTACGCACTGCTCAGCAGTGAATCAAAAAAAACCATATCATTCGAGCAGTTCCAGCGAATCTTAAAGGAAAATCCTGAAGAGGCGAAGGAGCTCGCGCAGAGCCTGCGAAGGCCTCAGGTGGCCGCGCCGCGCGTGACCGCGACGGTCACTGGGCCGGACGGCGAGTCGTCCATCTTGCTCGTCTACGAGCAGGGCGTGTGGCGCGTCGACGCGTCGGCGATCGACCTGTACAGCCAGCGCACCCCCGAGGCCGCGGTCCGCGCGTTCCTGCGCGCGTACGAGAACCGACGCTTCGACGTGCTGCTCAAGTTCGTGCCCGAGGATCAGCGCGACGGCTTGACCGCGACCGAGCTCAAGAAGGCGTGGGAAGGCGAAGAGCGCGCCGATATGGACCGGCTGACCGGCGCGCTGCGCGCGTCGTTGCCGACCGCGAAGGTCGAGCTATTCGGAGACCGCGCCACCTTGGCGTTCGGCGCTGGCGGCAGCGTCGAGCTGGTGCGCGAGCGCGGGCTCTGGAAAATCGAGGATCTGAAATGACCGCACGTATCGCCAAAGTCACGCGCAAGACGCGCGAAACCGAGATCACCGTCGAGGTGAATCTCGACGGCACCGGCCAGGCCGCCATCGACACGCCCCTGCCCTTCTTGTCGCACATGCTCGATCAGATCGCCCGCCACGGCGCCGTCGACCTGACCGTCAAGGCCGTGGGCGATGTCGAGATCGATGGCCACCACACGACCGAGGACATCGGCATCGTCCTGGGCGAAGCCGTGCGCACGGCGCTTGGTGACCACAAGGGCATTCGGCGCTACGGCTCGGCCACCCTGCCGATGGATGAGGCGCTGGTAACGTGCGCGATGGACCTTTCTGGGCGGCCCTACTTCGTGTGGAAAATGCCGCTGCCGAAGGCCAAAATCGGCACCTGGGACGTCGAGCTGGCCGAGGTGTTTTTCGAGGCGTTCGCCCGCACCGCGCAGGCCAACCTGCACATGGTGCTGCACGACGGCCACAACCTGCATCACATCGTCGAGATCAGCTTCAAGGCGTTCTCGAAGGCACTGCGGATGGCGACCGAGCTGGATCCGCGGGCGCCCGGCGTGCCGTCGACCAAAGGGATGCTGGTGTGACCGCGCGCGTCGCTGTTGTCGACTACGGCATGGGCAACCTGCAGAGCGTCGTCCAGGCCTTGCGCGCTGCGGCTCCGGAGGGCACTGAGGTGGTTCGTACCAGCGCGCCTGACGTGGTGCGCTCCGCCGATCGCGTCGTGGTGCCTGGTCAAGGTGGCTTTCGCGACGCCGCCGCACGGTTGGCGCAACACGGGCTCGCCGACAGCGTGCTCGAGAAAATGCGCGGTGGCTCGCCCTACCTCGGCATCTGCCTGGGCCTGCAGATCTTGTTCGAGACGAGCGAGGAAGCGCCCGGGGCGGCTGGCTTCGGTTGGTTCAAGGGCGCCGTGAAGAAGCTGGTCGGCGACACCAGCATCAAGATCCCGCACATGGGCTGGAACTCGCTCGAGCTCACGAGCGGTGGTCACCCGCTGCTCGAAGCCGCGGGCGGGGCGAACACCTACGTCTATTTCGTGCATTCGTTCCACGCCGCGGCGACCGAGGCGGGCGTCGTGAAGGCGACCGTGCAACACGGCCACAACGTCATCACGGCGGCCGTCAGCCGCGACAACGTCATGGCGACGCAATTTCACCCCGAAAAATCGCAAGCTGCGGGGATCGCGCTCTTACGGCGCTTCCTCACCAGCTGAAAGTGTCGTACGCGGCCGCCATGGAAGTGATACCGGCGATCGATTTGCTCGACGGCAAGGCCGTGCGGCTCCTGAAGGGGCGCTACGAAGACGTGACCGTGTATCACGACAATCCGCCGGTTTTGGCCGCGGGTTGGGCCGGGCACGTGAAGCGGTTACACGTCGTGGATCTGGAAGGCGCGCGCGCCGGCCACGCGGTGCAGCGTGACCTGGTGACGCGGCTGGTGAAGTCGTTCGGCAGCGGCGTGCAGGTCGGCGGTGGCGTGCGTTCGTTCGACGCCGTGAAGAGCTATTTCGATCTCGGCGTGGAGCGGGTCGTGCTCGGAACCGCTGCGCTCAAGCAGCCGGAGTTGATCGAGCAAGCGGCGCTGGCCTACCCCGGCCGAATCATCATCGCAGTCGACGCGCGCGACGGCAAAGTTGCGACCGCCGGCTGGCTCGACCAATCCGAGCGGTTGGCCACTGATCTGGTGCGCGAGCTGGCCAAACACGCGTTGGCGGCGGCCCTCTACACCGACATCGACCGCGACGGCACCGAGGTCGGCCCGAACATCGAAGCGACGGCACGGCTGGGGCGCGAGACCGGCGTGCCGGTCATCGCCAGCGGCGGCGTCGGCACCCTCGCCCACCTGACCGCGCTCGCGCTGGCACCCGTCGGCTCCGGCATCGTGGGCGCGATCGTCGGTCGCGCGCTGCACGAGGCCCGCTTTTCCTTGGATGCCGCGGTCCAAGCGGCGAAAACCCAAGCTCCCGCTTAGGCCTCAAGGTAGCCTCCGGCCTTCGAATGGGTGACGACACCGATCCAGCTCCCGGCCCGAGTGGTCCGCTCTCGCAGCGCAGCACGCCGAGCCCGATGAGCACGCGTGCTTCGCGATTGGCCGCAGCCGCCGCGAGCAAATCCGATTCGGAGCTGCCGCCGTCGGCCGGCAGCTTCGACGGAGAGGATTTTCTCTATCACCTGTACCGCGGCAGCGAGCTGCTCCAGGACAACTGCGTTCCGCAAGCCAAAGAGGAGCTGGAGCGAGCGCTCAAGCTGCAGCCACAGGACACCGAGGGCCAAGGCCTGCTCGGCGTCGTGTACTTCCGGCTCGGCCTCTACCCGCGCGCGATCGGCCTCTACGAAGAGATCATCAAGGATCGCCCGAACGAGGTCAGCCCGCGCGTGAATCTCGGGCTCTGCTACCTGAAGACCGGGCAGATGCACCTGGCGCGCGACGTGCTCGAAGAAGTCATTCAGCGCGTCCCCGACCACGTGCGCGCCTGGGGATACCTGGGGCTCACATTCGAACGGCTTGGCGAGTTAGCCAAAGCCGAAGCCGCTTTCGAGAAGGCCGGGCAGCCCAATCTAGCTCGGCGCATGCAGCGGCTGCTGGCCGAGCAGGCCCAATCTCAACCAGAGTCGGTCGATCCGGAGCGCGCCGAAGTGCGGCTGGCCGCAGCCGACGCCGTCCAGGAGCTGGACGGCCGTGAAGGCGGCTTTTCGCGCGCTCCGGGCGAAGACGAGTCGGACCCTTCGCGCTCCGGCCGCTGGCGTGCAGTCGAGCTCGGCAACGCTTCGGTGCCACCGTTGCCCAAGCAGCAGCGCCTGCCATCGCTCGTCGGGCGCCTGGGGCCGGCCGTGCCGGCGATCTCCGACCCTACCGAGCTCGCGCGCGACTCCATGCCGCCGCCGCCATCACTGCGAGCCCCGCCGTCACTGCGGGCGCCGATGGCGACTTCCGGCGCACTGGCGTTGGAGGGCGGGCTCTCGTTTCCGGAGCCGCCAGCCAAGGTGCTGATCACCGGCATGCGCATCGGCACGTGCGTGACGAGCGAAGGCTTTTCGGCCCGCTCCGACGTCCTGTCGAGCGTGGTCGTCGCATCCAAGGCGCTAACGCCCGTGCTGCTGATGCGGCGCCTGCGCGGTCGCGAAACCGGCGAGCCTTTCGGCGCCGGTTCGAGCGTCTGGCACGGCTACGAAGGCGCGGCGCGAGCCGTGATCATCGCCGGCCGCGACCGCATGCTGTGGGCGTTCGAGCTGACCGATGAGTTCGTGTACGTGCGCGAATCGAGCCTGCTCGCGTTCGAGAGCAGCGTTCGCTATGAAAACGGCCGGCTAGCAGCCGGTGGGCGAGAGCCCGTAGCGATGGTGCAGCTGTCGGGCAAAGGCTTCGCAGTGCTGGAAACTCACGGCGCGGTGTCAGCGCTGACCGTCGGACACGAGACGCAGGCCGTCGTGCGCGTCGACGACGTGATCGGCTGGACCGGGCGACTGCTCGGGCAAGCCGTCGACACTGACGCCTCGCCGGGGCGTCTGCCGGGCGCGGTCGGTTTCAGCGGTGAAGGCGCGTTGCTGTTGGATTTGACCCGATGAGCGACGAGCACGACGAGCACGACGACGGTTCGGAAGCCGAAAATCCGCTCGGAGAGCGCAAGCGACGGCGGCGCTCACTGCGGCAAGACGCGCTGAATCTGCCCAACCTGCTGACCTTCGCGCGCGTGTTCGCGATCCCGATCGTGATCTTGCTGCTCGACCGCGGTACCCCTGAAGACTGCGTGCTGGCCGCGTTGGTGTATTCAGGGGCCGCCCTCACCGATCTGCTCGACGGCTACCTGGCGCGCAAGATGAACGTGGTGAGCGTGCTCGGGAAATTCCTCGATCCGCTGGCTGACAAGCTGCTGGTGATGGCATCCCTCATCTACATGGTACCGATGGGGCGCATCCCGGAGTGGGCCGTGACGGTGCTGCTGGCGCGCGAGATCTCGGTCACCGCCTTGCGCAGTATCGCCAGTAGTGAGGGCGTGGTGATCGCGGCCGGCGACGACGGCAAGAGCAAGACGGCGCTGCAAATGATCGGCATTCTGGCGCTGATCTTGGGCTACCCGTACCACCTCAGCCTGCCCGGCCTCGACCTGGGCATGGTCGATTTGGTCTACGTTGGCCGCGCGCTGATCTACGCCTCGCTGGTTTTCTCGATCTCGAGCGCGGTGTCCTACGTCCGGTTGTTCTCGGCCGCTGTGGAAGCCAAGGAAGAGCGGCAGCGCGGCGAGGGCTAAATTTCGCTGAAATAGCCGGTTCCCCTGCTGCCTGGCGGCGAGGCCGAAACCGGGGGCTGCAAACCCCCGGGGTTTGGTGTTAGGACACCGCTCGTCATGCCTTCCGCGCTCCGTTCCTTTGCCGTGCTCGCGTTCGTATCTGCCATCGCAATCCTGTCAGCACCTGCGTGCTCGGAGCAGGGCGAAGGCGAACGCTGCGACTTCGCCAAAAACGGCGACCTGGATTGCGATAGCGCGTTCACCTGCGTCAAGAAGGCCGAGCTGGCTGACACAATCACCAGCGACCGCTGCTGTCCCGCTGCCAATACCGAGAGCGACTCGCGCTGTGCGCGCGGCACGCCGATGACTACGGCGACTGGCGGCTCGGGTGGATCCGGCGGATCCAGCACCGCGCAGGGCGGCGAAGCCAACGGAGGCTCAGGCGTTGAAACGGCAGCCGGCAGCCCCAGCGTCCCCGCAACGGGCGACGGCGGCATGAGCGGCGGCGGCACTCCGGCCGTGACCGATGGCGGCACTCCGGCGAACGCGGGCGGCGCTCCGGCGAACGCGGGCGGCAATCCCTAGTGCCCGCCCTTGGCGACCTCACGTCGCTTGGTCAGCAAGCCTTGTTGCTGGCCGTGGCGGTGGCGTTGCCAGTGGTGGGCGCCGCCGCGGTGGTCGGCCTGGTCGTGTCGGTGCTGCAAGCCGCTACCCAGATTCAAGATCATACGCTCGGACATTTGCCGCGCGTACTGGTGGTGACGGCCATATTGGTGGCGACAGGGCCGTGGATTGGCTCGCAGATCGCCGAGTTCGCGCTGCGGGCGTTCGGCGGCTGACGTGGCGACCTTGACGCCCAGTGATCTGGGTCGGGGCCTCGATTCGCCCGGCAAGCAGCGGGTCCAGGTGGCTGGGCGCGTCTTCAATGTCGAGGGCAAGCTGCTGGTGGTCGCCGACGCTTTCGCGCGCGTCGCCGTGGAGATGACCAGATCGCCCGGCGTCGAGCCGGGCGATCTGGTCGTCGTGTCCGGGCGGCCCTCCGACAAGCGCCTCACGCATGGCGCGCTGGTTTCCCGACAGCCGTGCCCGACCCCCACGGCGTACGGTGAGTTCTACCGCTTGGTCTTCGCGGGCGAAGCCGAGCGACTGCGTGACGTGGCGCGCGTAGCTGCGGCGACGCGCGCGTTCTTCGCGGAGCGCGGCTTCGTCGAGGTAGCGACGCCGCTACGCGTGCCTGCGCCAGGCGTAGATTTCCACGTCGATGCCATTGCGGCCAGTGGCCAGTACCTGATCACGTCGCCCGAGCTCGAGATGAAGCGGCTGTTGGTCGGCGGCATGCCGCGGATCTTTCAGCTGGCCCGCGTCGCCCGCGCCGACGAACAGGGACCGCTGCACGCCCCCGAGTTCACCATGCTCGAGTGGTACCGCGCTTTCGCGGGGATCGAAGAGGTGCTGCGCGACACCGAAGAGCTGGTGCGGAGCGTGGTGCGGAGCCTGGCAGGTGAAGACGAAGTCTTCGTGCTCGGCCACCGCAAGGTCAACGTCGCTAAGCCTTTCGAACGCATCACGGTGCGAGAAGCCTTCGCTCGCTACGCCGGGATCAAGGATGCCACTCGGCTCGCGGCGCGCGATGAAGATCGCTATTTCGAGCTGTTGGTGTCGCGCGTGGAGCCTGCGTTGGCCGAGCACGCGCGGCCCGTCTTCCTGACGCACTACCCGATTTCCCAAGCCGCGTTGTCACGCCCGCACCCCGACGACCCGAGCGTCGCCGAGCGCGCCGAGCTCTATTTTGGCGGCGTCGAGCTGTGCAACGCCTACGGCGAGCTGACCGACCCGGTCGAGCAACGCCGCCGCATGGCCACCGAAGCCAAGCGCCGCCAGGCGCTGAAGCGCCCCGTCTACCCGCTCGACGAGCCATTCCTGGCCTCCCTCGTCGAAGGCATGCCCCCTTCCGCTGGCAACGCCTTGGGTTTCGACCGGCTAGCAATGGTCGCAACGAACCGTTCGAGTATCGCGTAGCGCCTCGAGATCGAGACAACAGGAAGGCGGCTGATGATTCATCGCATCCTGCCCGAGCGAGCGGGGACAACAGGAAGGCTGCTGATGATTCATCGCATCTTGGCCGAGCGAGCGGGGACAACAGGAAGGCGGGAAGACGGGAAGGCCGAGATTTAGGGTGGGTGGTACTGGCAACTGGACGCAGCGGGATCGCGATGGGGCCTCAGGCGCCTGTTCGAACAACAGAAATCTTCCCGCCTTCCCGCCTTCCTGTTCGCTCGTGCTCGAATCGC
>JBBSAB010000012.1:0-127943 GCA_038252755.1 Polyangiales bacterium
AAATACTCCGGCGGTCCTCCCGGCTCCATAACCATCGCTCGTGGCTTCGAAAAGCTTTTGGCAAGCGTCGAAGCCGTCTTGGCTGTGGAAAACAGCTCCAGGATGCGATGAATGCTCAGAGGAAGGCGGGAAGGCGGGAAGATTTTTTGGGGTGGGCGGCTGGTTATGACCACGCTTCATGCGCGGCAGTAGGCAGCGTCGGAGCGAAAACGAAGCCAGAAGCCAGGATCAGCGGGCGGGGCCGCCAGCTGAAATGAGACCAATGACAAGCCGCCTTCCTGTTGCCTCGTCTCTACTACTCAGTGTCGGTCGACCAGGCCAGGGCGTGGTAGGCGAGCGACAGGGTGAAGAGCCAGGCGTTTTCGCCACGGTCGGCGAAGCGGCGTTCGGCGCGGGCTTCGAGCCAAGGGCCGGCGGCTTCGCCGAGCAACGGCACGCCAAGACCAATGCCGGTTTCGAAGCCGCGCGTGTCGCCGAAGTCGGCGCCGCGCGGTTTGGCGAAGTAGGCGCCGGCATTCAACGAGAACGAGTCGATCGCCAGATCGAGCCAGGCGGGGCCGCGTTCGGAATCGAGCGCAAAACGCGGCAAAAATACCGGTCGCACGTCGACGCCGAGCGAGGCCACACGCGCGGGTCGTTCGTCGGCGCTGCCGAAAGCATCCGAGTAGCGGACGTAGGCGCCGGCCGTCCACAGGTAGTGGGCCGAGAGCTTGAGCGCGCCGCGCGGCTCGCCCGCTTCGAGCTCCGCGCCAGCGCCGAGCGCCAACGCCAGGTTGCTGTCGAGGCGTCCGTACACGCCGTCGGAGCCGGGCAGGGGAGCGTGGACGCGCAGCGCTTTCGGCGTCGATTCCTCGTCGGCATGCGCCGGTGGGCCCCAGAGCAATGACGCCCCGCCGAGGCTCACGGCGAGCAGCGACGACAACAGGCGGCCGGTCATGCCCAGTTCTGATTCCCGACCGCGAGGATAATCCGCTCGCGCAGCTCGGGCGCGAACACCAGCCGCACGCGCTCCATTTTTTCGCTGCGCAGCCGGCCCAGCAAGAACGACACCTCGGACAGCGCACGGCTCTTGCCGTTCGGGAACACGACGGTCAGCGGATCTTCGGAGTCGTCGAACGCGACCGTCGACGCCGCGTCGAGACCAACATAAATCTCTGGAGCCAAGCCCTCTTGTTGGGCGATGTCACGCGCGATTTCGAGCGCTCGCAGCCTTGCCGCCGGCGTCGCCTGCTCGCCGAACAGCTCATACGTCTTGAACAACCGCCGCGCGTAGAAGCGCTGACACAGATCCGCGAGCAGCGGGTCGGGTGCCTCGCACCAGCTAGCCAGCGCGACCCACAGCGTGGCGTCGTCGAGGCGCAGGTATTCGCCAAGCGAGGTCTGGCCGTTGACGGCGATGTCGCTGATCGCGCGCGGGGTCGCGCCGAGGCGCGCGCCGTCTTGCGTCAGTTGCCCGACGCGCTCCAAGATCCGCGACAGCATCCACTCACTGGCGCGCTCGGTTTTGTGGAAATAGACCTGCTGAAACATGAACAGCCGCGCCAAAAGGAACGACTCGATCGCCGGAATGCCTTTGGCGCCGTCGATCGCCAGTGGTGGCGCGGCGCCGTTGCTCGGCACGCCGAAGCGCAGGCTGCGCAGCAGCCAGTCGAGATCGAACGAGCCGTAGCTCACGCCGGTGGCGTGCGCGTCACGCAACAGGTAGTCGCAACGGTCGACATCGAACGTGCCGCTGACGGCTTTGGCGAGGAAAGTGAGCTCATGCTTGCCTTGGACCAAGTCGGCGACGCGCTCCGGCAAGCCGCTGTCGAAGCGCCGCAAGATGCGGTTCACGTCGGTGCTCGGATCGAGCACGATTTCGCTGGTCCAGGCCTCGTGACGCCGCGCCTGTGGCAAGACTTGCTCGAACAGGTGCGAAAACGGGCCATGCCCCACGTCGTGCAGCAAGGCAGCGGCGAGCGCGTCACGCGCGCGTTCCGTCGTCAGACGTTGCCAGTACGGTAGCTGCTCGTGAATCGCGCGTAGCCGGCGCACCAGCCGCGTCATCACGCACGCCGAACCGATGGCGTGCGCGAAGCGGGTGTGGTCCGCGCCCGGGTACGCGAGCGACGCTAGGCCGGTCTGCCTGACGCGACGCAGGCGCTGGAGCTCGCGCGCCTCGAGCAAGGCGGGCACGATCGACTCCTCCTCCGCTTCGAAGGAGACCAGACCGTGGACGGGGTCTCTCAGGATCATGGAATAAGCTGTGGATAGTCGAGGTTGACCCCCACGTCTCGGCTCGGGACAACAACGCGCGGATTGTCCGGGCGTTTGAGGCTCTTGGCGCCCGCCCCCGACGCCAGCCACTTCTCGTCGAGCGCTTTCCGGCGCGGATTTGCCATGAAGCGGACCCGGTGAAGCGTCGCGCCACAAAGGAGCGGGGCTAGCCCCGCGACACCAGGAAGGGTCGCGCTACAAAGGAGCGGGGCCAGCCCCGCGATACCAGGAAGGCTCGCGCTACAAAGGAGCGGGGCTAGCCCCGCGACACCAGGCAGCGTCCCGTTACAATAAAGAGCGGGGCTAGCCCCGCGACAACAGGAAGGGGTTACTGACCCGACTGGACAGAGCTGGGTTTTCGCGGTTTGCTATTTAGATCTATGAGTACCTCCCGACGCGATAGTGGACAGACCGAGAGGCCCGGGGTGGCCATTCGGCTCGTCGACGTGTTGCGCGTCCTCCCGGAGCGGGAGCTCGAGTCATTGATCGCTCGATTGAAGATCCGGACGGATGAGGCCAAGCGCATCGACGTGCCGTCGCAAGTGGCGCGGCTGCTGCTGCAGCTGCCTGAAATCCGTGACACTTCGTTACTCCCGGGGCCGACGCGCGAACTCTTGTACCGTATCGCTGAAGCGAGGGGCGTGCTGGTTGCCAGCGCGCTGCCGCCAGCAGTCGAGCCACTGGTGGCGCGGGGCATCGTGTTCGTGCGCGGGGCTCAGCGGGGGGTCGAGCTATTGCTGCCAATCGCCTTCATGCTCCAGTTACGCAGCTGGGAGGGCGAGGATCCGCGCGGCGTCAGATCGCTGTTGTCGCAGATCAGCCAGGATGTCGCTGGCAGCATGGCCGGCCACTACCTCGGTCGTCCAGCCACGCCGCCGATGGCCCTGGCGCTGGAACCAGCGTGGGAAGTACTCACCAACGCTCCGCGACTCGCCAAAGAGCTTGAGGAGCTGGCGCCGCTCGAGCGCAAGCTGCTGGCCGCGGTCGACACCGTGGGTGGCGAGGTCGAGACGGACGAGCTGTTGGATTTGGAGCGCGAGCCGCTGCGGCTGCGCGGCGCTACCGGCGCTACTCCTTCACGGCGCGGCGTCGGTTTCGCGCTGGAGCGCCGCGGCTACCTGGTGCCGATCCACCCGAATCGCCACATTATACCCAGCGAAGTGGCGACGATCGTCGGCGCTGCGCGGCGGGCGGAGCGCGAGACGCAGCGCCACGAGATCAAGAACTTCGTCTTGGCTGACGACCACGCGCCGCGGCGCGCGCGTTTCGCCGAGGACCCGGCCGCGCTGGCGCTGGCCATGGCTCTCACCGTGCGCGATCCTTCGTTCGAGCTGCGCACCGACATCGGTACGCCGCGTTCCTTGATCGGCAAGCTGTCGACCCGCTTCGGCAAGGAGCCTGAGCGTGTCGCGTTCATCGCCGCGCTCAGCCGCGCGATCGGCCTTTGGGATCCGTCGGCCGTTAGCGTGGCGTCGCCGCCCGGCTCGCACGAAGTGCACGGCCTCGGCCGCGCGTTGTTCGAAGCCTGGCGTCGCGGTGGTGCTTGGGACGAAGCGCGCCCGGACGGTGAAGTGATGCGCGTCGCGCAAGGCACGCGCGAGGCGAGCGCGGTCGGAAGCGTTCGCGATCTGGTGATCGAAGCCTTGCAAGAGCTGGGCGACGGCCGCTGGGTGCCGTGGGAAGCGATCGCCGGCTATGTGCGCTCGGATTCGCGCGCGCCCGGCTTGGCACGGTTGATTCAGCGCTGGGCCGTACGCGCCGCGGTCGAGGCGCTCACGCCGGCCGAGATCGCCCGGCGGATCGCCTTCGAGAGCTTGCACGCGCTGGGTGTCGTCGATATCGGTGACGCCGATTCGGACGAGGCCGATTCGCTCGGCCCCACCTTGCGTATCACGCCGCGCGGGCGCTCGTTCTTGTCGGAGCCGGGCGCCAATACCGGGCCCAAGTCGAGCAGTGACTTGAGTCGCTTCACTGACAACCAAGCGCTGCGCATCGGCTCGCTGACGAAGACGGGTCACGTCTTGTCGCTGTCGCCGTTCGTTGAAATCGGCGCCGTGACCGGCACGCTCGACGTCTTGATCACCGCGCAAACGCTGGCGTTGGCGCTCGGCGCCGGTTTCGAAGCCGACGTGATTCAGGCGCGCATCGAGCAGGTCGCCAGCTTGCCGGATCCGATCGTCCGCTCGTTGGCGCAGGCCAGCGCCGTGATCGGTCGGGCCGAGTTCGTCGTCACCTCCGGCTTCCTGTGGGTCGAAGATCCGGAGGTGCGCGAGCTTCTGCGCACGCGCCGCCAGACCCAAGACTTGTTCGTCGATCCCTCGCCGCCGTCGGGCTTGCTGCTCGTGGCGGGGATCGATCTGGAGCGTTTGGCGCGGCGTTGCCGGTCGCTCGGCGTAGAGGTCGTGGTCGAAGGCGAGGTTTACCGAACCCGTTCGATCCCGCCGGGTCGTGGCAGCGGCGCGCGCCGGCTCGAGTCGTCGAATAGCCTGCCCGCGTTGCGCAGCTCCCGCCCTCCGCCGCGCGGCGTGACGCCCCCGCCGCCCAGCGTCAGTCGCCCCGCACCCAGCGCTGGCACGCGCGGCAGCGGCACGCGCGGCCCCGCCATGCGTGCTCCGACGCCAAACCCGACCAGTAGCGGCCGCACCTCGGCTCCGACGCACCCGCCGGCGAATCCGGTCAAGCGCGGTTCGTGAGCGCGCGGCTCACGCGTCGAGGCGACGCTGCAGCCACGCCTGGCGACCGGCGCTACGGCTGACCGACGCGATCTTGCCGCCCTTCACGAACACTTCGCTGGGCAGTGCGCGGCCGTTGTACTCGCTGGCCATCACGTAGCCGTAGGCGCCTGCGTCGCGGATCGCGACCAAGCCGTTCGGATCGGCGCCGAGCGGATGGCTACCGAAGTCGTCGCTGCTCTCGCATACCGGGCCGACCACGCGCCACTCGGGCTCCTGCGGCGAGCCTTCGAGCAGCTCGATCCGATGTTTGGCCGAATACAGCGCAGGGCGGATCAGATCGTTCATGCCGGCGTTGATCATCACCCATCGCCGCTCGGCGCTCTTCTTGGTTTGCACGATGCGCGCGACCAACACGCCGTACGGCGCCACCAGGCTACGTCCCGGCTCGACCACGATCATCAAATCCGAAAGCCCCGCGTCGCGCAGCGAGCGCACGCAGGTGTGGGCAAATTCCGACGGCGCCGCGCTCGGCGCGCCGCCGTAGTCGATGCCGAAGCCACCGCCGAAGTCGACGTATTGTAGGCGCGGCGCGGTGGGGCGCCGTTCTCGCGCCAGGTTGCACAGTTTCCTGGCTGAGCGCGCGTACGCGTCGGTCGCGGTCATCATCGATCCCAGGTGGACCGAGATGCCGACTTGCGAAAGGCGTCCTTCCGAACCGTCGATCACGGCGTAGGCTGCCGCGAGGTCGCTTTCGCTGATGCCGAACTTGGCGTCGTCGTGGCCGGTGGCGATGTGCGAATGCGTGTCGATTTCCATCCCCGGGTTGACCCTCAGCGAGACGTCGGCCCGATGGCCCGTGGCGCTCGCCCGAGCCAGGATTCGCGACAGCTCTTCGACGCTCTCGGTCTGAATCGCCAGGATGCCCTTGAACAGCGCCAGGTCGATTTCAGCGTCGGATTTAGCGACGCCGCTCATCACGAGCGACTTTTCTGGCACGCCGCATGACAGCGCCAGCTCAACCTCGGCGCCCGAAACGGCGTCGACACCACAGCCTTCGGCCGCGAAGGCGCGAACGACCGTTCCCGCACTGTTGGCCTTGATGGCGTAGGCGACCAGGTGCGGAGCGTCGCCGAAGGCGTGGCGCAGCGACCGCAGCGTTTCGGTCATGCCGTCGACGTCGTAGACGTAGGCGGGCAGCTCGACATCAGCCTCACGAACTAGTTGAGCGAGCCGCGACGAGCCCAAGACAGCGCTGTCTTGCGCATCGCGTCGAAATCCGGTCATGCGCGTCCCTTTACCACGGTCGGGCCGAAAGGCCGCTGGCCAAAGTGGTCCTGTCCGCTGGGGTGAACCCGGCCTTCGTGTTCTGGCGACAATGCGGTTTCCGGTGTGGCATGCTCGACCACCGCCTGCGCTCTGGCCCAGGTCCCATCCCACAGAAGAATCGGACGACCTCAATGATCTCCCGCCGCGCCAAAATCGTTTGCACCATTGGTCCTGCCGTCGATACCCGTGAAGGTATCCGCGGCCTCATTGAAGCGGGGATGGACGTCGCGCGGCTCAACTTCTCACACGGCACGCATGAGGAGCACGGTCAGCGCATCGAGCTGATTCGCCAAGAGAGCGCCGCGCTCGGCAAGCAGGTCGCGCTGTTGCAGGACTTGTGCGGTCCGAAGATCCGCACCGCCAAGGTCGGCCCCGCTGTGCTGATCAACGGCGACCGCATCGACATGATCGCCGGCGACGTCGGCGACGACAAGACGATCGCCATCACGTACGAGCCGCTGTCGCAAGACGTGCGCCCCGATGATCGCATCTTGCTGTCCGACGGACAGGTCGAGCTGCGCGTGGTCGGTGTACGTGGCGAGCGCGTCGAGTGTATCGTCGAGCACGGCGGAGCGATGCGGCCGAAGATGGGCGTGAACCTGCCTTCCGGCAGCCTGCGTCTCCCGGCGCTGACCGACAAGGACAAGAAGGACCTCGACTTTGGCCTGTCGATGGACCTCGACTACGTGGCGCTCTCGTTCGTGCGGCGCGCCGAAGAGGTGCAAGAGCTGCGCGAGATCTGCGAGCGCAAGGGCAAGCCGACGCCGATCATCGCCAAGATCGAGACGCCCGGGGCCGTCGAGCGCCTCGACTCAATCGTGCGCGCGTCCGACGGCGCGATGGTGGCGCGCGGTGACTTGGGCGTGGAGCTCCCGCCTGAGACCGTGCCGGTGATTCAGAAGCAGATCATCGGTACCTGTCGGATCCACAGGAAGCCGGTGATCGTGGCGACCGAAATGCTCGCCTCGATGGTCGATTCGCCGCGCCCGACCCGCGCCGAGGCCAGCGACGTCGCCCACGCCGTATTCGGCGGTGCCGACGCCGTCATGCTGTCGGCAGAATCCGCTAGCGGTAAATTCCCGCTGCAGTCGGTTCGGATGATGGACCGCATCATTCGTCAGGCGGAAGGCAGCCGTTTCTTCGCGCCGAATCCGTCGGAACCCGACCACACGACCGCGGACTCGATCGCCCATGCCGCCTGCGCCATCGCGCGTGAGGTGGGGGCGAAGCTGATTGTCACCCTGACCGAGACCGGCCTCACCACCCGCCTGGTCAGCAAGGCCCGCCCGACCGCGCCGATTTTGGCGTTCGCTTCCGATGAGCGCACTTTGCGCCGTCTCGCGCTATATTGGGGCGTCACTCCGAGGGCGCTAGTGGGCAAAACGTCGACTGTCGAAGACCAGGTGCGCAACACCAGTCAGTTCTTGATGGACAACGGTCTGGTCAAGTCTGGCGAGCGTTACGTCATGGTTTACGGCGCGCGCGTCGGAGTGCGGGGCGCGACGAACGGCGTACGGGTGGAGCAGCTTCCCTGATGGCTGCGGCGGCGGAGGTCTGACTGAGCGCTGCGCACGAGCACTCGTTTCCCAAGCTCGATAAGTACGAGCTTCTGGAAGAGATCGGGCACGGTGGCATGGCCACCGTGTACCGGGCTCGCGACAAGCGCCTCGGGCGTGAAGTTGCGGTCAAGATCATCCATCGCCACCTGCGCGAGAACAAAGAGGTCGGGCAGCGCTTCGCGAGCGAGGCGCGCGCCGTGGCCAAGGTCAAGCACCCGGGCGTCGTCGAGGTGTACGACGTCTCGGAGGACGAGTCCGAAGAACGCTACCTCGTCGTCGAGCTGGTGCGCGGCAAGACGCTGCGCCAGCTGCTCACCGACGAGCAGCATCTGCCGCCCGAGGTCGCGGCTGCGATCGGCATCGAGCTCGGGCAATCGCTCGATCACGCCCACGGGCTGGGCGTCATCCACCGCGACGTGAAGCCGGAGAACGTGCTCTTGCGCACGTTGCCGGAGGGCCGCACTTCCGGCGAGTACACCGAAAAGCTGGTCAAACTCACGGATTTTGGCATCGCCAAGCTGCTGGACGCGCAGGGCGTGACCTCAACCGGACAGGTCTTGGGGTCGCCCGCGCACATGGCGCCCGAGCAGATCGAAGGCGGCGAGGTCAGCGCGCGCTCGGACGTGTTCGGTCTCGGTGTGTTGCTCTACGAGTGCATGGTCGGCAAATTGCCGTTCGACGGCAAGAACCCAGCGCAGGTCCTGCGGCGTGTGCTCGAAGGCGCCTTCACGCCGGCCGAACGCGCGCGCCCGACGATCGGCGCGGGCCTGGGGGCGATCGTCGACAAGGCGTTGGCGAAAGAAGCGAAGGACCGCTACGCATCGACGCTCGAGGTGGCTGAAGCCCTGCGCGCCGAGCTGCGCCTGCTCGGCTTCGACGACTCGGCCAGTGAGATTGGCGCGTTCTTGTCGGACACCAAGCAGTATCGCGTCGATTTCGAGGCACGCGTCGTCGACGCCCTCGTCAAGCGCGGCAGAAAAGCCCGCGAAGAGCGCGACGTTCCAACGGCGACGACCACCTTCAACCGCGCGCTGGCGTTCCGCCCCGACGACACGGACTTGATTTCCGAAGTCTCGGCGTTGGCACGTAGCCAGCGCTTTCGTCGGGCATTGATGCAAGGGCTGGTGATCTTGACCGGCAGCTTGATCATCGCGGCCGCGCTGGGCGGAGTGTTCAAGCTCGTCGCCAAATTTCG
The DNA here is from genome assembly GCA_038252755.1 of Polyangiales bacterium. Taxonomy (GTDB): domain Bacteria; phylum Myxococcota_A; class Polyangia; order Polyangiales; family Polyangiaceae; genus PMG-095. The sequence continues at coordinate 9,012 of JBBSAB010000012.1, forward strand.
CGGCACCAACCACAAAAAACCGGCGGCGTCGGCGGCGCTATCGGGCAATCCGAGAGACCTCGCGCACTTGCCAGCGGCGGGGCAACCGGACGGCAGCGCCGAGCCAGCCCAGCCAACCCGGAAAAAGCGCAACCGGGTGAAGCCGATCCCCGAGGCGCCCAAAGAGACGAGCGAGGCGACCGCCAGCGTGCGGGTCGCGGTCAAGGGGCCGCAGAACGCCACCGTGTTCGTCGACGGCCAGCCGTTCACCGACTGGTTCGGCGCGACGCACGAGCTGTCGGTCGGCGAACACACCTTCGAATTTCGCCCGCCGAACACCGAGTGCTGCAAGGCGCCGGTGACCAAAACGGTCAGCATTCGCGCCGGCCAGGCGGGCGAGGTGCAGACCGTACAGGGCGTCATCGAGTGGATGCCCGCCACCCTGGAGTTTCACGGCTCGCCGCTCAGCACCGCCAGCTGTGGCGAGGTGGCGACCTTCAGCGCGCCGGGAATGGTCGTCATTCCGATGCAGAAGGCCAGCCAGAAAGCTCGCTGTACCGTGATTCCGGCGCCGCAATCCGGGGAAGCTCCAAAAGCATTTGACGTGGAGCTAAGCCCCGGACGAACCTCGTCGTTCCCCCGTCCCTGACCCGGTGCCGGGGGCTCCGGTCCCGGCGTCCGAATGCAGAGGTTCCTGTCAGCGGTCGTGCTCGTAAGCGTAGGGGTGCTTTTGCCCGACGGCGCTGGCGCGCAAGCGCCGTCCGCGGTGTCGCCGTCGAGTGCGCCACCTGCCGCGGCGCCGTCGAGTGCGCCACCTGCCGCGGCGCCGTTCCCCACGCCCACCCCGCCCTTGACCAAGGCACCAGTGGCCAAGGCACCAGTGGCCAAGGCGCCGGTGGCCAAGCCTGCTGCGGGCAAGCCTGCCGCCGTCGAGACGCCGCCGAAGGACAAACCGAGCGACCAGCTGAGTGATGAGGGTGAGCTGTCGCGCGTCGTCGGTTTGTACGAGGCCGGCAAGTACCACGAGTGCGGCAACGAGATTGAGCGGCTGCTCGATCCGACTGGACGGCATCCACTGCGCCAGCAGGCGATCGTCGAGAACGCGCGCGTGTATTGGGCGGCGTGCTTGCTCGGTGCTGGGGAGGCCGACGCCTCGGACGCCCCGCTGCGCGCCGCAATCCACGAAAACCCGCAGATGAAGCCGCCAGACGGCTTGGTGTTTCCGCAGCCGGTGGTCGAGCACTTCCTCAAGGTGCGCGATTCATTGGTGATGGAAATTCGCGCGGCCGAACAGACGCGGATCAAGCAAGCACAAACCGAGGCGCGGCTACGGCAGCAGAGCTTGGCGCAGGACCGCGAACGGCTCCGCACGCTCGAGCAGCTGGCCCGACAAGAGACGCTAATCTTCAAGAATCGCCGCAGCTTTGCGCTCGTGCCTTTCGGCGTGGGACAGTTTCAAAATCGCGAGCCTGGGCTTGGCTACACGTTGTTGGTGAGCGAGGTGCTGGCCGGCGGTCTGTGCCTCACCTCGATCGCTTGGCAGAGCCGCATGGCCGCCCAAGCCACCGAGCAACGCGACCAAGGCAACAAGGTCAACGAAACCAAGCTCAGGCGCGATCTCACGACTTGGGGCACGCTCAAGCGCGTGTCGGCGTGGAGCTTCGTCGGCCTCGTCATTGGCGGCGTCGTGCAAGCGCAGTTCGAATTCGTGCCGGAGTTTCGCGAAACGCGCACGCGCCGCATCCTGCCACCCGTGCGGCCGTCGGTCGCGCCGAAGCCGACCGAGGTCTCGGCCGCGCCCTACTTCGAATCGAACGGTGGCGGCGTCACGCTGCTCGGTCGCTTCTAGGATATGAATTAAACCGGGAGACGGGGAGGACGGGAGGGATTTTTCTCGGGCGGTCAGCTCGGTCGACGCATCGGGCTAGCGTCCACGTCGCCTTGGCGAGCGGCAGTCAAACCAAAGCTCCCCAACTCCCCGTCTCCCTGTTGAATTTCATACTCGCGCGGCGCCGTCAGGCGTCGTTGCGCTTTTCGTAGGCGGCGACGTAGAAGCCGGCCAGGCGCTTGAACGGCGAATCGCACAGAGCGTGCTCGGCCGCGCGAAACAGCCGTCGCCCCAGCTTGCTTCGCATCAGCTTGGCGCTCGGGATCGTGATGCGCACGCCGCGCGCGCCGACGAAAACGCAGCCTGGCGGGGTGAGCTGTTTGGCGCGCGCCGGCGAATCGAAGCGTGTGTACACGTCGTGCTCGTTGGCGCCGTCGGCGATCTTGCCGGCGGGGCCGAGGCGCTTGGCCAGCCCGCGCAGGCTGAACGGATTGTAAAATTCTGCCAAGACCGTGCCGCCTGGGCGCGTCACACGCGCCATCTCCGACAGCGCCTTTTCGATCTCTGGCACGTGCGCCAGCACCTTGAACGAGCAGGTGACGTCGAACTGATTGGCATCGAACGGCAGCTCGGTGGCCGAACCGAGCGTCACGTCGAGGCCACGGGCCTTCGCCTTCTCGAGCATGCCCGGCGACAGGTCGACGCCGCGCGCGAGCCGCGCGAACTCACGGATTCTGAGCATTACCAGGCCCGTGCCGCAGCCCACTTCGAGCACGTCGCGGCCCTGACCAAAACGCCTGACGTAGCCGGCTTCCAGCTCGTCGAGGAGCTCGTGGTAGCCGCCTGGATCGTTCCGTCCGCGTTCGCGCTCGTAGTCCGCCGAAAAGGCGTCGTAGTACTTTTGGTTGGCGTCGCGGCTGCCGGAGGCGTCCATGGGCGCGGCTCATTTCCCGCTTTTTCGGCCCGCTGGCAAGTCTCCTCTGCGGGGGCGATCGCGGCGGGCGCCGCCGGAGCGGCGGGAGCGGCGGGGCAAGTGGCGAGCTCGGCGGTCGCTGATCCGACGCTGGTCACCTCCGACCGGGTCGCGACCGGTGTCGATGCGGGGGGCCCCAACACAATCGAGAGCCCCGGCCAAACGCGCTCCGCTGAGCTCAGCCGTCGTGCTCGGTCGGCTCTTCTAGGGCTTCGGCGTCGTCGCCGCTCAAGCTTTTTCGCAAGGTCGTGCCGTGGTCTTCGCCGATCGGAATTTTCGTCGGATCATCGACGTTACCGCTCAGCGCGCCGCAACGCGGACACACCGCCGCGCTGACGGGCGCTAGCGCGGCGAGGCCGCCCAGCAGGCGGGCGGCGTCGAGCTCGATCAGCGTGCCATGCCCGCAGCTTGGGCAGCCGTGCGGCCCGTCGTCATCGTCATCGTCGACGTCCTCGATTTCGATGCTCGGGCCGGCGGTGGCACGAGCGCGCGCCGCAGCTCTGAAATACAACCCGATCAGCTGCGCCGCGATCGCCGTGCCCGACGCGACGAGGAACCACGTCGAGGCGCGCTGGACGCCGATTGCGTACACCATGGCGCCGGCGAGCAGCGCGATTCCGACCAAGTCTCTCGCGCGCGCACTCTCGACCCGCGAGCGCCGTCGCCGCAGCCCGCCGTCGCCGCTCGACAACTGCACGACGCGCCATACCAGCAACACAGCGACCGCCGTCGCCGCAATCTCCAAGCTGGGCAGCTCGTCGAGCACGGTAGGCTTATAGCAATCAGCGGCGCCGGCGGGGCGCGCTCGGCACTCGGGGCACGCAATTGTCGCCTCCCGGGCGGCCGAGTAGCCTGCCGGGAGCCGGATGCGCCAGCGACCCGAACCCCGAATCATCGGCGCCGCCGAGTACGTGGATTTCCCCGACTGGGGCGTGCGTGGTTTGCGCGCGCGTGTCGACACCGGGGCGCGAACCAGCGCGCTCCACGTGGAGAACGTGCGCGTGCTGGCCGGCTCGCGCGTGCGCTTCGACGTGCGGCTGCGCCGCGACGACGCGAGCGCGCGGGTCACGATCGAGACCAAAGTGTCACGCCGCGCACCGGTGCGGTCGAGCACTGGCCAAAGCGAGCCGCGCTTGTTCGTGAAGGCGCACGTGCGGCTCGGCGGGCGCGAGCAGCTGATCGAGGTCGGGCTCGTCGACCGGCGACACATGCTGTACCGAATGCTGCTCGGCCGCAGCGCGCTCGAACGGCGCTACTTGGTCGATGTGACGAAGCGCTACATGCTCGGTCCCGCCGATGGCGTTAAGCTTTCCAAGCCGCGCGTCCGCGCGCGCTGAGCCAGTCAGTCGATGAAGCCCGCCGATCACCCCGAATTTTTTCGCCTGCCGCCGCCCGAGGGGCGTTCGCGCGAAAGCAGCATCGTGCTGACTCGGGACGGCCGCTTCTTTCACGAGGGCGCGCCCGTCGAGCACCCGGGCATGCGCAAGGCGTTCGCGTCGTGGCTCAGCCGCCACCCCGACGACGGCCGCGACATCCTGACCAACGGCTACGACTGGACCTACTTGACGGTCGAGCGCGCCCGCTATTTCGTGCAATCGGTTCGCAACAGGGCAGGGCACCCTGAGCTCACGCTGCTCGACGGTCGCGAGCTGCCGCTCGATGTGCACGCGGTCAGTTGCGACAACGAAGGCAACCTTTGGCTGCGCCTACCCGAGGGTGAGCCAGCCAGTTTCACACCGGCGGCGCAGTTGGAGCTGGCGCCCTGGTTGGTAGAGGAGGCGGGCGCGGTCGGCCTGCGGATCGCGGGGCAGTTCTCGCCGATTGCCGGGCCGAGCACCGCGTAGCTCGGCCGGAACACAACCGTAGCCTCGGTCGTGATAAGTCTCGGGCCTCCCATGCGAGTCCTGGTCGCCGACCGTCTTTCCCAAAGCAGCCTCGATGAAATGCGCACCCTTGGCGTGGAGGTCAGCTACGAGCCTGAGCTCGACGCCACCGCGTTGCCCGGACGGCTGGCTGGTATCAACGTGCTGGTCGTGCGGGGCACCGAGGTCCGAAAAGAGGCGTTCGACGCCGGTAGCGCGCTCAACTTGGTGATCCGCGCCGGCGCCGGCGTGAAGAACATCGACGTGGCGGCGGCCAGCGATCGGGGCATCTACGTCGCCAATTGTCCGGGAAAAAACGCCTCTGCGGTCGCTGAGCTCACGTTCGCGTTGATCGGCTGCCTCGACCGGCGGATCCCAGACGCCGTGGCTAGCCTGCGCGCCGGCCGTTGGGAAAAGAACGAGTTCGCTCGCGCCGCCGGCCTGCGCGGTCGCTCGATCGGCATCTTGGGGCTGGGCCACGTCGGGCGCGCGGTCCTGAAGATCGCCCAGGCTTACGAGCTGACGTGTTTCGCCTGGAGCCGTTCGCTCAACGCGGCCAAGGCGGCCGACCTCGGCGTGACGCGCGTGAACTCGCCGGCCGAGCTTGCGACGGTTTCCGACATTTTTACGGTGCATTTGGAGCTGACGGAGCGGACGCGCGGCATCGTCGACAAGAAGGTGCTGTCGCAGCTGCGGACGGGGGCTTTCTTCGTCAACACCGCGCGCGACGGGCTGGTCGACTACGACGCCCTGCAGGAGCAAATTCCGCTAAAGAACCTGCGCGTTGGCCTCGACGTGCTGCCCAGCGAGCCACAGACCCGCAGCTCCATCTACCGCCACCCGATCCTCGAGACCGGCCTGGTTTACGCGGTTCCGCACATCGGCGCCTCGACCGACGAAGCTCAAATCGCGATCGCCAACGAGACGGTGCGGATTTTGCGCAGCTTCCTGACCAAGGGCGAGGTGCCCAACGTCGTGAATATCGCTGAAAGCTCGTGGTCACGTTACCAGCTGGTGGTGCGCCACGTGGACCAAGTCGGGGCGCTCGCCAACGTGCTGGCCGTCCTGAAACGCCACGGCATCAACGTCCAAGAACTCGACAACACCGTTTTCGAGGGTGCCCGCGCCGCCTGCGCCAAAATCCGGCTTTCAAGCCGTCCCAGCGACGCCTGCCTCTCCGAAATCATGGCCTTTTCCGGCGAAGTCCTGCACGTCGACCTGGTCACGCTACCAAACCTCGCCTGAGCTCCCCGTAAACGTGCCCGTGCCCGACGGTGCGTAGAAAGCCGGCCGGCTCCGTTTCTCTGCGAGGCCGAGGTTCGTGGCGCGGGCTCGCCCGCGCGCGCCGCGCCCAGCTGGGCGCGCAGGCAGGGCCTCCCCCAGCAAGGCGCGCGTTTTCTCACGACTTCTTCGGGCACGGGCGCGGGCAGGGGCACGGGCACGTTGGGGGTGGACTGCCTTGCGTGGGCCGGAAGCTTTGGCTACTATGCGCCCCACAAGTTTGGTGGATCCCTCGGACCCGCTCTTCTTTAGAGGGTCCGTTTTTTTTTGCCTGCGACCCGCCACGACAGTCTTTCGACACACCCCTTCCGATGACGATCGCCCATGTAAAGCTGCCAGGACTCGACGGTGAGCGCGTGCGCGCTGCCGTGGAGCCGATCCTCGCCGCGCATCGGGTCGATGGGGTCGAGCTGGTGTTCAAGACCGATCGCGCCGGTTGGGTGCTGGAGCTCTCGATCGAGAAGCCGGGCGAACGCATGCCGGGCGCTGGCATCACCGTCGATCTTTGCTCGGATATCTCGCGCGAGTTGTCGGCGGCACTCGACGTGGCTGACTGCATCGCGCAGCGCTACCGGCTCGAGGTCGGTTCGCCGGGCGTGGAGCGGGCTCTCTACAGTAATGCTGACTACGAGCGCTTCGCCGGTCAGCCCGCGAAGCTCAAGCTCAAGCAACCCCGCAACAGCGAGTACACGATTATTGGCGAGCTACACGGGCTTTCGCCTGAAAAGCGTGTCGTGATTCAGTCCGAACGAGGGGAGCTCGTCGAGCTCTCGCTCGATGAAATCGACAACGGTCATCTGGTCTTCGACTGGAAGAAGCCCGGTGTCCCCCGATCTGGCGGCGCAAAGTCCCCTGGCGCGCGCCGCCCATCTGGCCGCGAGCAGCGGTCTGCACGGAGAAGGTAGAGATGGCAGCAGCATCAGCCGGAATGGCAGTGGATCTCGGTTCGATTGTCGAGCAGGTCGCCGCCGAAAAGGGCATCGACAAGAAGGTCCTGATCGAGACGATGGAGGCGGCGATCCTCAAGGCTGCGCAGACCGTGTTCGGCCCGACGCGCGAGCTCGAAGCGCGCTTCAATGAAGAGAGCGGCAACATCGATCTGTTCCAGTACATGACCGTCGTCGAAGACGTGCAGCTGCTCGAGCGCGAGATCGATATGGAAACCGCCAAGGAGCACGGGCTCGAGGCCGAGCTCGGCGAAGAGCTGGGCTTCCAGGTGTTCTGGCACCCGCGTGACGCCGACCGCGCGCGTCAGCAGGACAAAGAGTTCGGTGATCTGCTCGACATGAAGCAGGCGCGCAGCGCCTTCGGTCGCATCGCCGCGCAGACGGCCAAGCAAGTGCTGTTGTCGCGCGTGCGCGACGCCGAGCGCGACATCATCTTCAACGAGTACAAGGATCGCCAGGGTCAGCTGATCCGCGGCATCGTTCGTCGCTTCGAGAAGGGTCACAACCTGATCGTCGACCTGGGCAAGACCGAAGGGGTCTTGCCGGCGCGCGAGCAGACCCCGCGCGAAACGTACCGTCCGGGTGATCGGATCGTGGCGTTCGTGAAGAACATCGATCGCGAATCGCGCGGCCCGATGATCATACTCAGCCGCCAGTCGCCGACGCTCGTCGATAAGCTGTTCGAGGCTGAAGTACCCGAGATTTACGAGGGTATCGTCAAGATCGTCGGCGTCGCTCGTGAGCCCGGCTCGCGCAGCAAAATCGCCGTCACGACCCGCGACTCCGACGTGGATCCGGTCGGCGCGTGCGTCGGCATCAAGGGCTCGCGCGTGCAAGCCGTCGTACAAGAGCTGCGCGGCGAGAAAATCGACATCGTGCCGTACGATCCCGATCCGGCTCGCTACATCATCAACGCCATTCAGCCGGCCGAGGTGAACAAGGTGATCGTCGACGAGGCAGATCATCGTATGGAGCTGGTCGTACCAGACGAGAAGCTCTCGCTGGCGATCGGCCGCAAGGGCCAGAACGTGCGCTTGGCCGCCCAGCTCACCGGCTGGAAGCTCGACATCATCAGCGACAGCAAGTTCCGCCAGATGGAGGACGAAGCGCTGGTGGTCTTGAAGGAGATCGACGGCGTCGACGAGAACCTGGCCAAAGCCATCTTCCGTCTGGGTTTCCGCGCCTTGGAAGAGATTTCGGAAGCCGCCGTCGAGGAGCTCGCGCAGATCGAAGGCGTCGAGACCGAAGAGCGCGCCGCCGAGCTCAAGCGCGCTGCCGACTCGACGACCGAGCGGCTGCGTCGCGAGCGCATCGAACGCGCTTCGTCGTCAATCGAACCGCTCACCGAGCGTGAGAAGCTGCGCTTCGTGCCAGGCGTCGGCCTGCGCACGCTGCAACTGCTCGAAGAAGCCGGCTACCGTGCGGTGCCGGATCTGGCCCGCGAGGACGCCGACCGTTTGGCGATCCGCACGGGTCTCGGGATCAAGAAGGCACGGCAGATCCAGCAGGGCGCCGAGTACTTCCTGACCTCCGAAGCGCGCGAAATCGAAGAAACCCGCAGCAAACTGGCCGCCGCCCGTGCGGCGCAAGCTGCTGCCGCGCCTAGCCCGGCATCGGAAGAGGCCTGAAAACCTGACGGAGCTAGCTGGAAAAGTGTCCTCGCTTCGCACGTGCGTCGGTTGCAGAGCCAGCGGATCACCGCAGGACTTGGTGCGTCTGGTCATCAGTGACGATGGCCAGGTCGTGCCGGATCTTGCGGGCGGTGCGTTTGGCCGCGGTGCCTGGGTGCACGCCCGTCCGGAATGCTTGGCGGACGCCGTCCGCTCCGGCCTGAGCCGCGGGTTGAAGACGAAGGTGACGACCACCTTGCCCGAGCTGTTCGGCATGTTGCGTGACGCGGCGACGCGCCGTGCGCTGTCGCTCTTGCAAGCGGCCCAACGCGCCCGTCGTGCCGCCGTCGGTACGATCGCACTCGAAGAAGCCGAACGTGACGGTCGCGTGGAGCTTCTGGTGCTGGCAAGTGACGCCAAGGCTTCGGCCACCTTAGGTCCGGTCTTGCGCTTGGGTCAGCGCGGCCGAGTTCGACTTTTCAAGACCAAAGCCGAGCTCGGCGCGGCGTTCAAACGCGGCGAGCTGGCTCTGGTTGGCCTACTTTCTACGGACCTCTCCCAAGAGGTCTCCCGCATGATTTCGGTGTCCGAGCTCGAAGAGCCCGGAAGAGCGCACAGACTGACGGAGGTTGGATGACGATTAAGCTGCGTGTGTACGAGGTGGCTCGTGATTTGGGCATGGACAACAAGAGCCTCGTGTCGCTCCTCCAGTCTGTGGGTGTGCCAGACGTGCGCAATCACATGAGCGCGATTGGGCCCGAGGTGGTCGATCGCGTGAAGCGACATTTGGAAAAGGCTAAGTCGCCCGTCACGGTGGAAGAGCGGATTCGCCCGACCGTCGTGAAGCGACGTGCCGCTGGTGGCGGCTCGGGCGCTCGCGCCGAAGCTTCGTCGCCGATGGCGTCGTCGGGACCGCTCGAGTCGGTGCGCGAAGAGGCTTCGGCTCCTTCCCATCCGCGCGTGGCTCCGCAGCCCCCGCCGGTGCTAGCCGAAGCGAAGTCGCGCCCCGTCGCAGCGCCCGCTCCGGCTCCGCCGGAGGCGTCGCCGATCCTAATCTCGCCGCCTGTCGCGGCGCCGCCCCCGCCCGCTTCCGCGCCTGCCGCAGCAGCTCCTCCTCCTCCGGCGCCGCCGGTTGTCGAGGTTGCAGCAGCAGCGCCGGTCGTGAAGTCGGAGCCGCGCCACGCGCTACCGCCTGCACCGCCGCCGCCGAGCGCGGTAGTGGCAGCACCGGTGATCGTTCCGCCGCCAGCGCCCATCCCGGCGCCAGTTGCGGCAGCGGCTCCAGCTCCAGCTCAAGTCGCTGCCACGCCTCCGCCGGGTTCGACCGGCACTGGCGCCAACCCGACTCCGTCGAGCGCACCGCGCCCGTCGTCGCCGCCCAAGACCGGTATCGACGTTTGGGGCGGTCGCCCTGGCGTGCCGATGCCAGTCCGCACTGGGCCCCTTCCGCGCCGCGTTCAGTACGACGCCAAGGCTGGCGTCGGCTTCGGTCAGCGGCCAGGTGCTCCGGGTGCTCCGCGTGGCCCCGGTGGCCCGCAAGGTAACTTCCGCGGCGGTCCGCAACGCCCTGGTATGCGAGGCGGCCGTTTCGTCGGTCCGCCACGCACCAAGACGCCGAACATCCTGACCCAAGAGCGCTCGGCCCACAAAAAGGTCGTCCGCATCGAGGAGTCGGTCGGTTTGCAAGTGCTGGCCGGCAAGATGCAAATCAAGTCGACCGAGATGCTCATGAAGCTCATGCGCCTCGGCATGACCGGCGTGAACATCAACAGCACGCTCGACGCTGACACGGCCAAGATCGTCGCCAACGAGTTCGGCTGGGAAGTCGAAGACGTCGCGGTCAGCGAAGAAGATCAAATCAAGGCGGATCAAGGCGCCGAGGGCGAAGACACGGTCGAAAGACTGCTGCGCCCGCCGGTCGTGACCGTCATGGGTCACGTCGATCATGGCAAAACCAGCCTGCTCGACCGCATTCGCAAGGCCAACGTGGTCAGCGGCGAAGCGGGCGGCATCACCCAGCACATGGGTGCCTACTCGGTGAAGACGCCGCACGGCCTGATCACCTTCATCGACACGCCTGGCCACGAAGCTTTTACGGCTATGCGCGCTCGCGGTGCCCGTACGACCGACGTGGTCGTGCTGGTGGTCGCGGCCGACGACGGCGTGATGCCGCAAACTCGTGAGGCGATTGCTCACGCGAAGGCGGCCAGCGTCCCGATCGTCGTTGCCGTCAACAAGATGGACAAGCCCGACGCCAACCCGGAGCGGGTACGGCGTCAGCTCTCCGAGTCCGGCTTGGTCGCGGAAGAGTGGGGCGGCGACACGCTGTACGTCGAGGTCTCTGCCCACACGGGCGCCGGCATCGACAAGCTGCTCGAAACCCTGGCACTCCAGGCCGAAGTGCTCGAGCTCAAAGCCAACCCCAACAAGCCGGCATCCGGCGTGGTGGTCGAGGCCGAGCTCGATCGCGGACGCGGTCCGGTCGCGACGATCCTGATTCAAGACGGCACGCTGAATCGTGGCGATGTCATCTTGGCGGGCGGCGCGCACGGCAAAGTCCGCGCGATGCACGACGCGATGGGCAACCAGCTCGAAAGCGCCGGTCCGTCCACGCCGGTCGTGGTCATCGGCTTGGCCGACGTGCCGAGCGCTGGCGACCCCGTTCACGTCCTCAACGACATGAAGAAGGCGCAGGAGATCGCCGACAGCCGCAAGACGAAGGTCCGGCGCAGTCTGGCTCCTGGCACCGGCGCTCGCGCCACGACACTCGAGGACTTGGCCAAGGCCATGGCCGAGAACGAACAGGCCGAGCTGAAGCTGATCATTAAAGCCGACGTGCAGGGCTCGGTTGAAGCCGTGTCCGACTCACTCACGCGCCTCTCCACCCCCAAGGTGAAGGTGAGCGTGGTGCACCAGGCTGCTGGAGCGATCACCGAAGGCGACGTCAACCTGGCGGTCGCGGCCGGCGCGATCATCATCGGCTTCAACGTTCGCCCGGCTGGCAAGGCTGCGTCTCTCGCCCAACAGGAAGAGGTGCAGATCCGTCACTACACGATCATCTACAACGTGGTCGATGAAGTGAAGGCGGCCATGGAAGGCCTGCTCGCGCCGACGATGGTCGAAAAGAACATCGGCAAGGCCGAGATTCGTCAGGTCTTCAAGACCAGCAAATCGGGCGCCGTTGCCGGTTGCATGGTCATTGACGGCGTCATCAAGCGCTCGGGCGGAGCACGCCTGTTGCGCGACGGCGCCTCGCTCTGGCAAGGCAAGATCAGCGGTCTCAAACGCTTCAAGGACGACGCCAAGGACGTCAAAGAAGGCTTCGAGTGCGGTATCAGCCTCGACGGCTTCTCTGAGTTCAAGGAAGGCGACATCATCGAGGCGTTCGAGGTCGAAGAAGTCAAACAGACGCTCTAAACCCGTCCCATTGCATGGGCCTGGTCTCTCGCTCATCTTTCCTTCGGGAGCGCAGCTCCCGCCCCAGGAACTGAATTCCTGGGGCCCCACCCTCAGGTTTTGGGTGCCTACCCAAAACACAGTCGGTTGGAGCTAACCAGCCGCAACGCTAGATGTTCATCGGAGTATTGAGGCTCGTGTTTCAAATTCCCGGAGCGGCGTCGCTCAAAGATCGGCGCCGTGTGGTGAAGAGCTTCAAGGATCGCGTGCGCGCGCGCTTCCCGGTTTCGATCGCGGAGGTCGGCGATCTCGAGCGCTGGCAGGTCGCGACGCTGGGCGTGGCGATCGTCTCTGGTGAGGCGGCGCGTTGCTCGGAGGTTTTGTCGGCCGTTTCACGCGCCGCCGAGCAGGCGAACGACGCCGTGCTGGCCGACGTGGCGACCGAGATTGTGACGTTCGGTTCGGGCGGCTCGGGCATTCGCGGCGGCATCGAGCAGGCGCTCGGACGCGGCCGTTCGGGCGACGACGACAAGGAGCAAAGCTAAGCCATGCCAGGTCCCGTCAATGACGGCCGGCGCACCAAGCGTGTCGCCGAGCTGATTCAGCGCCATTTTGCCGAGGTCTTGCGGCGCGAGGTCGACGACCCGCGCTTTGCGGCGGTCGTCGTGACCGGCGTGGATATCTCGGATGATTTGATGATCGCCAACATCAGCGTGCGGCTGCTCGTGACTGACGACAACGAGAAGCAGCGTAAGAGCATCATCGAGCGCCTGCGTCGTGCGGCGCCACGTTTGCGGCGGGTGATCACACCGCGGCTCGAGTTGAAGCGCGCCCCCGAGTTGCGCTTTCACTACGACGTCGGGCCGGACGCGCAGCAGCGCGTCTCCGATCTGTTGCGCGAGGTCGAAGCCGAGCGCGAAGAGGCGACGCCCGAGACACCCGACGACGACGTCTAGTCATCGTTACCAGATGCTGGGGACGCCTGAGAACGGATCAGGTTTCAGTGAGCGAAGAAGGCTACAGCGTCTTCGCCACCGTAACCGGATCGCCCGAGAAGGCCGGGACTCGGGCGCGCGACGCCGCGCCGATCATGCACGACCGGGTCGACGCCGGCAGATCGCTGCCCGAAACACGGATGCTGCGCGCGACGCCCGAGTTGGTGAAGCTCACGACCACGCGCACGGGGCCGCCGCGCTCGCCGCAGCCGCTGGCCGCCTGCGCGACCTGCGACATCGCTCCCAGTAGCGCCGCGTGGCTGGGGCCGCCGCTTGCGCTCGACGAATGCGAGCTCGGGTGACTCGCGCCGCTGCGCGTCGTTGCGGTGGTGGCATGCGTCGCGGTAGCGGTCGCTGCACCCACCAACGGCAGGTCGGCGACGGCGATTGTCGGAATCGCAGAGCTCGCGAGTGTGGTTGCAGGCTGAGCCGGCTCGCACACTGGGGCCGCGGCGACAGCACGCGCCAGCGCCGGAGTCGAAGCGCCGCTCGGTTGCGGGTGCAACCTGCCGTGCCCCAACCAAGCCAACGCAAATGCGGCCACCGCGACCGCGACGAGCTCAACCGAACGCCCGCGCTTGGCTGGCACTTCGACGTCGATCGCCAACGGCGCAATCGTAGCAAATTTCGGTTTTGCCAGTGATTCTTGGACAACGTCGCTGGGCAAGCGCGCGGGGCGCGGAAGCGTGAACCCGTCAGCGGCGGTTGCCAGCTCCACCGGTGGCAGCTCGGTCGCTCGCGCAGGCGAATCAATCAGCGTGATGCGTGTGCGATGCAGCAACCCCGATAGCTCGGGAGTGATCAACAGTGGTCGCCATTCGACCATGCCCTTCTTCCACACCACCGCGCCGCGCGTCATGCCTTGCCCGTACAGCTTGGCGATCTCATTTTCGCCAAGCTCGAGCCGCACGCTCCAACGTTCACTTAATGCCGGAGCGGCGGGCGGAGCGGGCAGGGCGAGCTCGGTTTGGGGCGGCTGCGCGGCGTTGGGCGGTGGCAACAGCTCGTGACGTGACGTCGCTTGGGCGCGATGCGGCACGGGTGGCGTGGGGAGGAGTCGACGAGCGCGCGGTGCGCCGCGTGGCTTGGGAAGGTTAGAGGCTTCGACGCGCAGCATGGGTCCTCGCTGATCGACGAGCTGAGTGCGGCCACGAAGCGGTCGCCGCTTACCCGACCTGCCAGCCCATACCACGGCTTTTTCCCCACAGAACCCGTGCGGCCCGTCAGATCGACCCTGACGGAAAGGTGTTTTTCGATTCTGGTATCGGTTCCAGTTCCGCTGGCGGTCGACGATTTCAACCAGCAGCGCCAACCGAGCGCCGTAAATCAGGCCGTCTTTCGCATCGCGGCTGTGGCTCGGATGAATATCTTAACAACGTTACGTTTTCTGACGCTCGGCGCAGGTGAGGCGTCACCTAGCTCCCAAACGGAGGATCTGCCGATGAAACTTGCGCCGCCCCCCTCGCTCACTTTGTCAGCCTTGAGCTGTGTCCTGCTCCTACCCATGCTCGTGGGATCCGCAGCGTGCGGTGATGAAGCCGCCCTGCCAGTGAACTCAGGCACGGCCGGCACGTCGACAACGGGCGGCGCTGCCGTTCTCCTAACCGGGGGCAGCGCTGGCACACCAGCGGCCGGAGGTACCGGTACTGTGGTGACGACGGCTGGCACCGGCACATCGCCAACGACAGCCGGTACTGGCACGACCCCGACGACCGGCGGCGGCGCAGGAATGTCTACGGGTGGCAACACCACCACCGCCGGAAGCGGTGGGGCTGGCGGCACGACGGGCGGCAGCGCGCCCGTGGCCGGCGCGGGTGGTACTGGCACCGGCACTGATCTGATGGCCGTCGGGGCGCCGCTCGATGGCGCGATGCTGGTCGGCAAATGCCTGACGGACTCCGCTCAGAGTGTTTGTCAGACGATCAACGGTGGCTGCCCCGCGCCGAATCAGCAAGATCCCGCGCTGAGCGGCGTGATCACCACCGACAAGATGGTCACGCTCGGCGGCGACCCGGCCAAGACGTACACGATCACGATCCATGTCCAAGGTGAGGTCGAATCCAAGCGCTACAACGGCGGCGCTGACCAGAACAGCTCTGCGCAGTCGCCCAAAGCCGACGGCTTCTGCACCGGCGGCACGCCGACAAACGGTGACGCTTACAACGTGTACATGGTCCGCGTCAGCAGCCCGAAGCAAGACTATTTCCTGAACTCGATGCAGCCGCCTGGCGTGTCCAACCACACCACTTACGGCATGGACTACACGGCCAAGATTCAGGCCAAGGGCGGCGCCATGCTCCGGCTCGTCGCAGCCGATTCGAACTGCAGCATGATCAAGAACTGCGGACCGACCGAGAACAGCGGCAACGTCTGCGCCGCGCCGATCATCCTGCAGAACATGGACCCCAAAGCTGCCGCGAAGAATCCGACCTTCGACTTCACGAAAGCGTTCAACGGCCAATGGATCGTGATGGTCGTCACGGACGTGACCGCGAACTGAGTGGCTGGCCTGCTATTGGGATTCAGCGTCGCGAGGTGATCGCGTGAGAATTCAGAGTTACCTCAAACATACACGCCGGAGCGTGGGTGTCGCGCTCGGGCTGTGCTCGTTGCTCGGCACCCATGTAGCCCGGGCCGAAGTGACGTTGGCCGAGAAGGATGGCTTTCGGGTATTCACCGAAGGTCGGATCAATACCTTCGCCAGCGTTGGCTTCGGCGACGAGTTTCCGCTGGCCAGCCCGAATCCTGACGGCGGGCCCCCGCACAATCTCGTGGGTGAAACCGCGCTTGGTGCGGCTGGTCAAAACACGGACCAGGACGACGCCGCCAATCAGTATTTCGCGATTCGCGGCCGCAACGGCTTCTTGGGCAGCGTGCTTGGCCTCGGCGTGCGCCACAACGTGACGGCTACGACGACGGCCAAAGGCTTCGTTGCGTTGTGGGGCCACGCCGAGTCGTTCAACCGCGACCGCGCCAACCTGTCGGACATCGACGTGCGCGAAGGCTACGTTAACTTCGAAGGACCGTGGGGCAGCCTGACCGCAGGGCGAGCACTCGGCCTGTTCGGGCGGATGTCGACCGATATCGACTTCAACTACGGTCACAACTACGGCTTGGGCTACCCGTGCGGCGACGCGCAGGGCCCAACTTGTGGTCACATCGGCACGGGCGTGATGTTCCCGGGCTTCGGCGCCGGTTTCCAATACTCAACGCCCGTGCTCGCTGGTGTGCAGCTGCACGTCGGGTTGTACGACCCGGTCCGGTTGCTCGGCGCTTGGAACCGCTCGCCGATCGCGCGCCCGGAAGGAGCGTTGTCGTTCCAACAGAAGTTTGGCAAT
Organism: Polyangiales bacterium; assembly: GCA_038252755.1. GTDB lineage: Bacteria > Myxococcota_A > Polyangia > Polyangiales > Polyangiaceae > PMG-095. The sequence goes on from JBBSAB010000012.1 coordinate 25,221, forward strand.
AGCGGCCTGCTCAAGCTGCAAGCCGAGGGTATGTGGCAGCCGATTTCCCGGCTACAAACGGCTGGTACGCCCCCGGTGCAGACGTTGTTCACCGATACGGTGTGGGGCGTAGCGGGCGGCGCTCGCTTGGAAGCCGGCCCTGTGCGCTTCGGCGCTGCGGCGTTCCACGGCAAAGGGCTTGGACAGTACTACGCCCTGCAGAACTCGCCGGCGGTTTTCAGTCCCATCACCTACGAGGTGCGCAACTTCACTGGCGTGTACGCGCAGGCGGCGCTGGTGTTCGGCGCCGTGCAGCTGTCGGCCGGTGCCGGTCGGGTCAGCATCAGTCAGCTCGCAGCCGACAAACGCGACGCGACGATCAGCAACGCTAAGAGCCAGACCGGTATCTCGGCTGCCTTCTATTACAGCGTGTCGGACAGCTTGGTGCTGGGGCTCGACTACTTCCGCTTCCAAGCGGATTGGTTCGGCGCGCCGCGCTCGGCGCTCGACGCGGCCGGGGCGACCAATATCTTGCCTGGCTACATCCAGCCCGAGCGGCAGGTCGTCAGCTACGTAAACGCCGGCGCAACTTTCCATTGGTGAGCGTGCAGTGAAAGTCCCTGAGGTGATTTCGTGAAAATTCCGAACAACCTAAAATGCTTTGGCGCTTGTTTGGGGCTATTTCTGGCCGGAACGACGTTGAGCCGGAGCGCCCACGCGGAGGTCACGCTCGTCGACAAAGACGGCTGGCATGTCACCTTCGACGGTCGAGTGAACGCGTTCCTGAGCGTCGGCAAGGGCGACGACTTCCCGAAAGCCACGCCCAACCCGGCGACACCGGGCATGGACCACACGGTCATGGGCTCGAACAAGGCGCCGGGTGTGCCTGACGTCGGCTGGAAGAGCGCGGAGCTGCAAGACGCCAAGGGCAAATACTTCGCCATGCGCGTGCGCAGCGGCATGGTCGGCAACGTGCTCGGCTTCGGCGTTTCGCGCAAAGTGACCGATACGACCAGCGTCAAAGGCTACGTCGCGATCTGGTCGACGATCGAGACGCTGAACCGCGACAAGTGGGCACCGGTGATCCCGGAAGCGCGCGAAGGCTATTTCAACATTACCGGTCCGTGGGGTAGCGCCACCGTGGGCAGGACCTTCGGCTGGTTCGGCCGCATGTCGACCGAGATCGACATGCTGTACGGTCACACGTACGGCGTCGGCTTGCCGTGCACCGATGATCTCGGGCCGGCTTGCGGTCACATCGGCACCGGCGTCGCTTATCCCGGATATTCGGCGGGTTTTGCGTACTCCACGCCCAGCTTGGGCGGCCTGCAGCTTCACGCCGGCGTGTACGATCCGATCGTGTTTGCGCCGTCGTGGAAGCGCGCGCCGGTGCTGCGTCCGGAAGGCTCGCTCACGTTCGAGACCAAGCTCGGTGGCTCCGGGTTGTTGAAGATCGGTGTCGAAGGGCTGTACCAACCGCTCGGGCGCGTTGTTACCGATCCGGTGACGATGGCCAACAGCGACGTGTCGACGTCGGTGTGGGGCGCGGCCGGTGGCGCGCGGCTGGAGATCGGCCCGGTGCGGCTTGGTGCAGCGGCGTTCCGCGGTCGCGGCATCGGCATGACCTACGCGCTCCAGAATACGTCGGTGTCGCTGAATCCGGACACCTACGAGCTTAGGACCTTTACCGGTGTGTACGGGCAGGGCGCGCTGGTGTTCGGTAACGTACAGCTGGCGGCCGGTGGCGGCGTCGCCGCAGCCGATCAACTGACGAGCGACCGTGCCAACCTCGGCCTCAGCGTCATTCACCGGCAAATCGGCGTGTCAGCCGCGATTTACTACTCACTTTCGGACAGCGTCGTGCTCGGCCTCGACTACTTCCGCTTCATGGCCCGCTGGTACGGCGCCCCCCGCGCCGACTTCTCGCTCTTGCCCGCCGAGGAGCAGGATTTGAACTTCATCAACGCCGGCGTGACCTATCACTGGTGAGCCACGCAGGAGCGCGAGATTAACAGGGAGACGGGGAGACCGAGAGGCGAGCACCTGAAGCAATTTTTGTATGGGGCTGCCCCATGCAAAAATTCGTCTTCGGCCTCCCAACCTCCCCGTCTCCCTGTTTAATTCATCTCTCGCTTGTACCGAAGCGCCAGGTCACTTCACGACTTGGCACTTTTCGACTTTGACCTGGGCGGTGTTGTTTTCGTAGTTGCACTCGTCGACCAGCCGGTTGCCGCCGCCGACGTCGTTGACGATCATCGTGATCATCGAGTTGGTCGGCACGTCGGTCTTCGGAATCGTGCACTGGATGTTCTGACAGCCGCCCTTCGGCACCGGGCCGGGGGTTTCGGTTTGGCACAGCGGCGTGGCGCGGTCGTCGCCGAGATAGAACGCCGCCGGCATGTTGGAGCCGACGCCGCGCAGACCGCGGTTACAGATGCGACCCGTGAAGACGACTTTGCCGTCGGCGGTCTGGGTGCAGGCCGTGGTTGCGTCGAGCGCGCCGGTGATGTCGGCCAGCTCTTGTGAGGTAGCGCCCTGGCGGTTCTGGCGGAAGTTGTTTAGCGCCGGATCGGCGAAATTTTGCTTCCACTCGGACGTCTTGGGGATGCTGCCGTCGTCGTTGATGTTGGTGATCGAGTAGGCGTGCTGGTTCCACAGGTTGCGCGACGATGCCCAGCGGTCGAGCTTGTCGCGGTACACCTTCACGCCCGCGAACCACTTGTTAGCCTCGGCAATCGTCGTGATGTTGCCGAACTCTTCGCGGCACACGTTGCCGGTGCCGGGCGTGCCGGCCAGTGGCGTATGACACGCCAGACCCGACAGCTGATCGTTCGGGTTCTGGACGGTGGCCATGAAGGTGTTGCCGCACTCGGTGTCGGTGGTGCAGCGGCAGAAGCCGTCGGCGCACTTGCCCGAGACGCATTCGTCGTTAGCCGAGCATTTTACGCCCGCCCAAAGCGGATCGACGCAGCCGGCCGAGGCCCGGCCGGTGGCTTCGCAGTTGCGCGCTGCGGCTGGGTTGCCGCATTGCGAGTACACGTTGAACAGCGGGGCGCCGCCGAAGATGATCTTCGAACGGTCGGAGTTGTCCGGATCGGCGACGACCGGCTGTTCCCACCAAGTGGCGGAGTTGCGGTAGGTCGAGAACAAGACTTCGCCGGTTTTGCCGTTGTAGACGCGGACGAAGCACTCGTCGGCGTAGATAGCTTCGGCGGTGCCGTCGCCTTCGAAGTCGAAGATCGTCGAGCCGGTCATGCCGGACGTGCAGTCCTGCGTCGGCGACTCCCAAAGGATCGATTTCGCCGGGTCCTTGCACTTGCCAGAGGCTGCGCAGCCGAGATCGAAGACGCGGTAAGCAAACGCGCCAGCCGACGCCAGCTCGGGCATGCCATCGCCGTCGAAGTCGCCGATCGTGGGCGGGCCGCCGCGCTCACCGAGCGCAATGCCGCCGCTGCACTTGGTGCCGGGCGGCATGACGTTGTTGAGCAACATGTCACCCTCGAGCGTGTAGATGCGCACGACGCCGGACGCTTCGTTGCCGCCGATCGGACCGACGCCGACGACCTCGGCGCGGCCATCTTTCTTGGTCGGATCGAATTTGCCGGCCACCGTGCGTGTGCCGAAGTCTGCGAAGCCGTAGAACGCCGGCGCGTCGGCCGCGCTCGTGACACCGAGGCCCGGGTAAGCTTCCGCCCAAGCCTTGCCGCTCCAACGAAAGACCTTGTTGGCGACGAGCTCGGCCTTGTGGTCGCCGTCGACGTCACCGACGGCCGGATCGGAAATCAAGAAGATGGCCGGGTTGGCGGCGGCGATGACGGCGCCGGTTTGGCCGTTGTTCACTTCGCCACCGCGACCGATGATTTCCGGCTTTCCGTCGTCGTCGAGGTCGTGGATCGACACGCCGTCCCACGCGCCCTTGCCTGGGTCGCCGACAGCGGGTGCGGTCCACATCACGTCGTATTTCGTACCGTTGAACTTGAAGGCGATCAGGCCGCCGTTGCCGCCTTGCGCGGCGTTCAGGCGCGCGACGATCTCCATTTTGCCGTCTCCGTCGAGGTCGGCGATCGCCGGCGTGGCGGCGTCGCGCACCGCGCCACCTGCGCTGATGACTTCGATCTGCTTGCAGGTTTGGCCGTTCAGAATCCGGATCCGTCCGCCGAGCGTGGCGTCAGCGCCGCCGTCGGAGGTGACGATGATGATTTCCCCGGCGGTGCCGGACTCGGTCGGGAGGTTGGCGACCAGCGGCGTCGTCAGCACGTGGATGCTGGTGGGGTACGGATCGCCGGCGTCGGGCTTCGTCCATTCGCACTGCAGGTCAGGCGAGAAAAGGCCGACTGTTGCCGTATTCTTGCACTGGTCGTTGACCGGGTGCGCGGCGTTCGAGATGCAGGTCGGCTCGGTGACGCCCTCGATCATGCAGCCGTCGATCGGCAGACAGCAGTAGGTGTCGTTGACGCACTCGTTGCCGGCGGCAGTGCAGGGGCCGCCGTTCGGCGAGCACAGACCGCCCATCGGGGTCGTGACGCACACGCTGCCTTTGTCGCAGTCTGCGGTCTTGGTGCAGGTGCTCAGGACCGGGTTGCCGGTCGTTCCGCCGCCATCGACGACGATGCCGCTTCCGCCCGTGCCGCCCGGAATCACGATGCTGCCGCCGGAGCCAGTTTTTGCGCCAGTTCCGGTATTGCCGCCGGAGCCGTTCTTATCGCCGCCGCCTGCCGAGCACGCGGCAACGACCGCCGCACTCACCAAAACCGCGCCAATCCCTCGAGCCAGATTCAACCCGAATCGCATGCTCGTGCAATAGCTGAGCGGTCAACGACGCGTGGCTCACCTCATCGATATCGACATCGAAGTGATAAAACTGCGCCAGAGGCCGTGCAGATTCCGGCGCAGTCCCCAGCATGCGCGATTCGAGCACGAGCGAACAGGAAGGCGGCTTGTCATTGGTCTCATCGCGGTTGGCTGCCGAAATGCGGCCCGCTTGCAGAAGCTTTTGTAGCGGTGGTCGGTAGATTTGGGACGCGTGCGTGCAGCGCTTAGCGTTTGCGCGAGCGGATCGCGGGAGCCGCGTGGCGCGTCCGCGATGCGGAGGCGGCGCTCGTCAAGGTAGTGGTCGCTTTGATGAACGCCGGTTGCGAACCGCGCCCCTTTCAAGGCGAGGGCTCTCGGCACGCGCTTGGCGTGTCGCAAGTGCGACACACATTCCTCAATGATTCTGCGGGCGGTCTCGGATGGCATGACGGTGTCGCACTTGCCACAAGGTCAGCGGCCGCTGACGACGGTGTCGCAAGTGCGACACCGTCATGCCAACGAATCGGGGCCGCGAATTCATTGAGCAAAGTGTGTCGCAAGTGCGATACGGATTGACGCGCCGAAAGGGGTCGGCCCCACCATACGGGAGCGCGAGTGCGGACGGGAGCGCGAGTGCGGACGGGAGCGCGAGTGCGGACGGGAGCGCGAGTGCGGACGGGACGACACCGAAGGCGGACGGAAAGCGGGACGTTTTTCTCGGGTTCGATTCAAACGAAAACGCGCGGTCACCGTTCCCGGTGCCGCGCGCTAACTGGCGGTCTGAAACCCAAAAGATCTTCCTCAGACCTTCCCGGCTTCCCGCCTTCCTGTTGTCTCGCTCGCGCGAGCCGTTACGAGACGTTCGACGGAGCTTCGAGGCCCTGACGGAGCAGACCCAAGAAGGCTTCGTAGGCTTCTTTGACCTTGGCGTCGTCGCCTTCGAGGTACTCGGTGACGGACAAGCCGTTGAGCACAGCGAGGGAAAGCGTCGCCAGAGCTTCGGCGCGCGACGCTCCGCCCTTTTGAGCGGCCGGTCCGAGCGCGTCGCGGATCACGCCGCGCGCGTCACGATGCAGGCCGGCGGCGCGGCGCTTGAGCTCCACGTCACGGCGAGCCGCGCTCCACACCTCGATGTTGAGGCCGGTGCCGGTCTTGTTGTTCTGGACCGCGTCCCACAGGGCGCGGAGCGCATCCGTGGTCTGCGCCACCGAACCGTCACCGTTCTTGATCGCCTCACGCAGGCGGTCCAGGTAGCGGTGGTAGGTGTAGCTCTGCACCTCGTGAATGAGGGCGGCTTTGCTGGCGAAGTAGTAGTGGACGATGCTCTTGCGGAGCCCGAGCTCCTTGCCGATCTCGGCGAGCGTCGTGGCCGTGAAGCCCTTGCGAGCGAAGCACTTGGCGGCGGCCGACAGGATCGACGCGACACGGGGGTTTTCCCAGTCGGCCGAACGCTGCTGGGGCTTTTCGCCGTTCTCCTCGGCAGGCTTACGAACGATCGGCGTGCTCAAAACGGTTTCTGTCGTAGTCGTCATGTTATTCAATGTACCGGCCAGCCGGTATTGGACGGTTTCTCCAGGGCGGCCGGTCGGCGCCCTCTCCGCGGCCGGCTTCTTCGCCTACATCGAGGCGCTCGTCAAGCCTAGCGTCCCCCAGATCAGCCTTTCGCCTTTTTCTTCTTCGTTTTCGCGGCTTCAGCCGCGCCGGGGCGGACTGGTTCGGAGTCCTCTTCGGCCTTGGGTCGGCTATCCCAGACGGGCATGCCGGCCGACTCGGTCCAGCCCTTCTCCCCGAACCGACCCGCCTCACGGGACTCGCGCATCGAGCCGCCCCGGTCAGAGCTCTCGTCATCGTCGTCCGCGGCGCCCTGCGTCACGACCAAGAGCTCGTCGGCCAGGTACTCGGGGTGGTGGTCGTCCTCCGACTTCACGCTGTCCTTCGCCATGTCGCCGGTGCCCACGCGGACGATCTGCGACGTCGGCGGGTAGGTGTCGTCCCAGCGTTCGCGCACCGCATGCGCGCCTTCGCGCACGATCCGGTAGCGGCGCAGCTTGAAGCCGGCGACGCCGCGTTGTCCCAAGCGTCGCACGCCGTTCGGCAGCGTCTTGTCCGGTCGCTCCACCTCTTCGTAAGGGATCGCCGAATCGATGTGACGGATCAACGTCACGGTATGCGTTCGCTTCGGCCCCAAGATCTCCGCGCGCACGACACCGTTCTTGACGGTTTCATGCAGCACGACGGGAAACGGAAACGGATTCTTCAAGCGAAAGTTGATCGTCGGATACACGACCGTCGCGTCCAGGCCCATCTTGATATACGAGCTCGGCCGCGTGTGCGGGTAGCGCTCGGCGATCGAAAGGCCTGCAAAAAAAGCCGCGCCGTGCAACGTGCCGGAGATCTGGCAGGTGCCGCCGCCGATGCCGTCGACCAGCTCGCCCTCGGCGATCACCTTCGCCACTTTGTAGCCGTTGGCTTCGTCGCGCGGTCCGACCACGTCGTTGAAGTCGAACACTTCGCCTGGCAAGAGCACGGTGCCGTCGAGCTTGGACGCGGCTAGTCGCAGATTGTAGCTACGCGCCTGCACGCGGTCGGAGCGGTCGTAGCCGGTTTCGAAATATCCGAGCACGTCGTCGAGCTGCACATTGCCGAGCTCGGCCGCGACGCGCCGTGGCCGCCGCTCCAAAAACGCCAGCTTCGCTGTGCGCTGCCCCTGGCTGAGCGCGCTCTCGATCGCGGCAAGCGAGCCGTCGAGATCGAGCAGTCGCCCCATCACCTCCGGGATCAGCTTGCGGCCCTCCAAGTCCATGCGCGCGTCGGCCGGCGCTCGATCGGTCTCGTCCTTCAGCCGGCCGAGCGCGGCCGCGGCTTGGGCCAGGTTGAGCGCCACCGGCACCGGCAAGGTCAGGGGACCGGCGGCGGCGCTGGCCCGAAAGCCCCGGATCAGCATGCTGGTGCGGTCTTTGGCTTGCCGCACCAGGCTGGCCAGCCGTACTTTGTCGATCTCGGCGCCGATTTCGCCCAAGTAAAGCTCGCGCTTGGAGCCGTCTGGTAGCTCGAGCGAGACCTTGCCGGCCACGTAGCGCCGCGCCCGCTCGAGCGCCTGCTTGGCGGCGGTGTCGTCGGCGTTCAGCCGCTTTCCCAGAAACGAAACCTCGGGCAACGGCTCGTCCGTGCCGCCCGGCCCGGTCGCGCGCGGCAACAGCAAAAGGCCGGCGCCCAGCCCGGCGGTGACCGCGACGGCGATCAACACCGAGCTTTTTCGCGAAAGGAGCTTGCCGAGCTGTGCGAGGCGCACCACGTGCGCTGTCGTATAACACCATCGATGCCGCCCGACGAGGCAACCCCCTCCGCGCTGGAGCAGAAGCTCGCCTCGCTGCCGACCCAGCCCGGCTGCTACCTGTTCAAAGACAAGAACGGGGCGGTGCTCTACGTCGGCAAGGCCAAGAGCCTGCGCTCGCGCGTGCGCAGCTACTTCCAGGAGGGCGGCAGCGACGTGCGGGCGTTCATCCCGTTTCTGCGCCGCCACGCCGAGGACCTCGAAACGATCGTCACCGCGACCGAGAAGGAAGCGGCGATCCTCGAGAACAGCCTGATCAAGGAGCGCAAGCCCAAGTACAACGTCAAGCTTCGCGACGACAAAGAGTACCTGAGCCTGCGGCTCTCGCTCGAGCACGCCTACCCGCGGCTCGAGCTGGTGAGGAAGCCGAAGAAAGACGGCGCCAGCTACTTCGGCCCGTACCACTCGGCGACGGCCGCGCGCCGCACGCTGAACCTGGTCGAAAAGCATTTCAAGCTGCGCACCTGCACTGATCGCGAGATTGGCAGCCGGAAACGCCCGTGCCTTGAGTACCAGATCCAGCGCTGCCTGGCGCCGTGCGTGCTCGACATCGATCGCGATCTCTATTCGCAGCAGGTGCGCGCGGTTGGGTTGTTCTTGGATGGCCGCCACGATGAGCTGACCAAAGAGCTGAAGGAACGCATGAAAGCCGCGAGCGAGAACCTGGAGTTCGAGCTGGCCGGCATTTACCGCGATCAGCTGTCAGCGGTGGAGTCGGCGCACCAGGCGCAGCGCGTCGTGGTCGTCAGCGATCGCGACCAAGACGTGCTCGGCATTTATCGTGAAGGAGATTTGGCTGAGCTGTGCGTGATGGTCGTCCGCCGTGGCCGCATGATCGACACCGCCTCGTTCTCGATGAAGAACGTCGAGCTGCCCGATGACGAAGTCGTCGCGACGTTCTTGCGCGAGCACTACGGCGAAGGCGGCTCGGGCGAGGCGCACGTACCGGACGAGGTCATCGTGCCGACGCTGCCCGACGGTGTGGACGGTGTCTCGGAGTGGCTGGTCGAGCGCCGCGCCGAGGTGGTGGAGAGCCGGCGGACGAAAGTCGAAGTGCTAGCGCCAGCGCGCGGTCCGCGCCGCGCCTTGCTCGAGATGGCGACCGACAATGCCAAGCACGCGTTCGAAGAGAAGCGGCGCGCGGCCGACGACATCGACCAGCGGCTGGCGCGCATTCAGGAACGGCTGCGGCTGCCGACCTTGCCGCGACGTATCGAATGCTGCGACATCTCGCACCTGGGCGGCGCCGATACGGTCGGCGCGGTGGTAGCGCTGCTCGATGGTCAGCTCGACAAGAAGCGCTACCGCTCCTACATCGTGCGCAGCGCCGGCGCCGGCGACGACTACCAAGCCATGTTCGAGGTGCTGTCGCGGCGCTTTCGCCGCGGAAAAGCCGCGGCCGAGAAAACCGCCGTCGACGGCGAGCAGGACAACGACTGGCAGCTGCCTGATCTTTTCGTCGTCGACGGGGGTCGCGGACAGCTCGGCGTGGCGTTGGCGGCCGCTCAAGACCTCGGCCTGCACGACCTGTGCATCGTCGGCCTAGCCAAGGAAAAAGACAACGTGATCGGCGACAAGCTGACCGATCGCGTCTACCTGCCCGGCCAGAAGAACCCGATCGCGCTTCGGCCGAACAGCCCGGAGTTGTTCCTGTTGGCGCGCGCGCGCGACGAAGCGCATCGCTTCTCGAATCGCGGCCGCACCAAAGTTGGCAAGCGCCGCCGTTTCGAATCGGAGCTCGACAGCATCGCCGGCATCGGACCGAAGACGCGCACGTCGTTACTCAAGACGCTCGGTTCGGTCGCCGCGCTGCGTGAAGCCTCGGACGAGGCAATCTTGGCGGTGCCGGGTGTCACGCAGCGCCACCTACAAGCGCTGCGCGAAGCGTTCGCGCCCGCTGCGACAACTCCGGTTGGCGAAGCCACCGTCGTTGGCGACCCGCACGCTGACTAGACGTAGCGCGTAGCGCCGAAATCTTCGGAAAAAGTCCACCGGCGTGGCTTGGCGCGGCGCTTGCTGAAGAGCAGCTCAAGGAGCGTGTAGCGATGCGTAGAGCCTTCCTGTTGGCGGGTGTGTGTACGGCTGCGTCTTTGGTGGTTTCGGGTTGCATGACGCGGCCGGTGACTTCGACCGAGCCGCACACGAGCAACCTGTACGTCGCGCCGATCACCAACCAGGTCATCGACAAGATCGATCTGCTGTTCATGATCGACAATTCGCGCTCGATGGGTGACAAGCAAAAACTGCTGGCGAAGGCGGTGCCGCAGCTCGTCAATCGGCTGGTCGTGCCGCGGTGTGTCAGCTCCACCGGTCAAATCCATCCGCGCGCGAGCCTGGATGAAGCCTGTCCGGCCGGGATGGCGCCGGAATTTCGCGCAGTCCGAGATATCCACGTCGCTGTCATCACGTCGAGCCTCGGTTCGCACGGCGCGAAAGCCGGGGCGTGCGACGACGCCGCCGGCAATGACCGCGGCCTGCTCTTGCCGACCGTGCGCACTGGTCTCACGAGCTACGGAAATTCAGGGTTTCTGGCGTGGGACCCTGACGCCAAGCTGAGCCCGGTCGGCGAAACTGATCCGACGCGTCTGGGCGAGCAATTCGGCCAAATGGTCCAGCAAGCCGGAGAGAATGGCTGCGGCTACGAGTCGTCGCTGGAGGCTTGGTATCGGTTCTTGATCGATCCCGAGCCGCCGCGCACCCTGGCGCTCGACGGCGTCGCCCCGAACCAGCGCACGATCGTCACCGGCGTGGACATGGACGTGCTCGCGCAGCGCGCCGCCTTCTTGCGCCCCGACTCGCTCGTCTCGATCGTCATGCTGACCGATGAGAACGACTGCTCGATCCAAGACGAAGCCTTCGGATACATGGCCGCCGATAGTCCGCAGGATGCCGCGATGTGGCGTGCCAATTCGGCTTGCGCGAAAGACCCCAACGACAAATGTTGCGGACCTTGCCTAGCCAACGCTCCGAGCGGCTGTCCCTCGAACGATGACGACCCCGTGTGCCAGGCGAATAAGTTCCTCGATGGCAAGGCGGATCCGAGCAACCTTCGCTGCTTGGAGAACAAACGTCGCTTCGGCTACGACTTTCTGTACCCGACATCGCGCTACGTGGAAGGTCTCACCCAGCCGCTGGTACCGCAGCGCTCGACTGGTGCGATGGTCGAAAATCCGTTGTTCAAGGCGGCTCCCGGCCAGCTTCCTCGCAACAAAGCGCTGATCTATTTAGCTGGGATCGTCGGCGTGCCCTGGCAAGACATCGCCGATGACGTGAGCCAGAAAGGGGAAGGGCTGCACTACCTATCGGCGGGGGAGCTGACAGCGCGCCAGCGCTGGGACGTCATCGTCGGAGATCGCAGCGCCAACGTCTCGCCGAGCGATCCGTTCATGCTCGAGTCAGTGGCGCCGCGTTCGGGCACCAATCCGATCACGTCCGACATGATCGCGCCCGCGATGTCGCTCGACCCGCGCGCCAACGCCATCAACGGTCACGAACAGGTCGACATCGACGGGACGGATCTGCAGTACGCCTGCACGTTCCGGCTCAGCGACGCCATGCCGTGCAAAGGCGATTCGTGTGACTGCAACGCCGCGGTCGACATGAACGACCGCGGTGACCTCGCCCGCAATCGCCCGTTGTGCCAGCCGCCAACCGGTGGCCCAGCGGCACCGACGCAGTACTACGGCAAGGCCTATCCCGGGCTGCGCCCTCTTGAAGTGTTGAAGGGCATCGGCGACAGCGCGATCGTCGCCTCGATCTGTCCGAAGGTGCTGACCGAGGGCCAGCCGGGCTACGGCTACGAGCCGGCCGTCGATGCGATCGTCGACCGCTTGAAGGTGGCGCTCGCCGGTCGTTGTCTGCCGCGACCGTTGGCGGTCGAACCTGGCGCCGAGGGTAAGTTGCCGTGCGCCGTCGTCGAGGCGGCTCGCTCGGAGGGCACCTGCAGTTGCGACGCTGCTCAACGCAAGCCGGCGTCGGCCGAAGAGCGAGCGCTGGTCATGAAGCAGCTCGCCGAGCGCGGCGAGTGCGGCGCCCCCGGCATGCCGAGCTGCGCCGCCTCCTCGTTCTGCCTGTGCGAGCTGGCTCAAGCGGAGGGGCCGACGCTCGACCAATGCCTGAACAGTGAAATCGGCTCTGACACCCCCGGCTACTGCTACGTGAACCCGTACGGGGACACGCCTCAGGGCAACAAGGCGCTGGTCGAGAACTGCGATCCGGCCAGCCGCCAGCTGATCCGCTTCGTCGGTCCGGACACGCCACGTCCGGGAGCGACCACGTTCATCGCCTGTCTGGGGGCGACGCTGCACTGACGAACGTCCCGCCAGCCGGGGGAGGCGGTCCCGAGGTTGGGAGTACCCAGGTTGGCGGTTGGCGCTCTGCCGCCGCCAACCTGGTTGCCAGCTCGTGGGCCGTTTTGGCATGATCTAGGCCTTCTGCTGCTGGCATAAGCGTTGCTCGTGCGGCAGGGCATGCACGGGTCCGTTTGTCCTTTGTTCCTGCGGTTTCGCAGCGTTGACAAGTCGGCTCGCGGCCCTTTAACCTCCCGCTCCGCCACACCCGCTCGGGTGCTCGGCGCCGCCCCCCCAGCTCTATCCCTCGGGCTGCCTCTCCCTAGTGGGGCTCACCTGACGGTTTTCGGTCTACGCAAGGAGTTCTTCCAATGATGCTGAACACGAAGTCGAGCCAGTCCAAGCGCAGCGCCTGGACCTTGCTCCGAGCCGGCCTCGCCGGCCTGGCCGTTATGGTCGGTGGCGCCGCCGTCACGGCTGGCTGTCTCGATCGTCCGGTCGCCCCTGCGGTGCCGAAGACCAGCAACGTCTACGTCGACGAAATTCGTCAGACGGCCGTCGATAAGATCGATCTCCTCTTCATGCTCGATAACTCGATCTCGATGGCTGACAAGCAAGCCATCTTGGCCGAGGCCGTTCCGCTGCTGGTGACGCGGTTGATCACCCCGCTGTGCGTCACCGCCTGCAACGACAAGAACTGCTCGCCGGCTGAGATGCGGGACGGCAAAGCAATGAACCCGCCCACCTACGCGGACTCCACCGGTAAGTGTGCCGCCGGTGCGCCCGAGTTCAGCCCGATCAAAGACATTCACGTCGGCGTCATCACCTCGAGCTTGGGCTCGCACGGTGCGGCTGGCATGAAGGACGTCTGTGTCTCGGCCCAAGACAACGACCACGCTCACTTGCTCGGCCAGTTGCGCATGGGTCAGGCGCCCTACGACGGTAACGGCTTCCTCAAGTGGGATACCACCAAGCCGGCCAAGTACACGCCGGCGGGGGACTCGAACGGTGAAATGTTCACCACCAAGTTCACCACCATGGTGCAGAGCGCTGGTGAGCACGGCTGTGGCTACGAAGCCTCACTCGAAGCTTGGTATCGCTTCCTGATCGATCCCGAGCCGCCAGGAACGGTCGCGGTGCCGCCGATGACGTCGCAAGCCGTCGTTCAAGACGTTGACCCGGTGGTGCTCTCGCAGCGCGCCGCGTTCCTGCGTCCCGACTCGCTCGTCGCCGTCGTCATGCTCTCGGACGAGAACGATTGCTCGATTCAAGACGAAGGCTACGGCTGGCTGATCGCGCGCGCTGCGCCGATGTACCGCTCGACCTCGCAGTGCGCAGCCAATCCGAACGACAAGTGCTGCCAGTCGTGCGTCGAGACCGCGGCCAACGCTGGCTGCCCCGCCATCATGGGTGACTCGGAGTGCGCCAAGGGCAACACGCTGGGTGCGGGCGAAGACGACCTGAACCTGCGTTGCTGGCAGCAGAAGCGCCGCTTCGGCTTCGAGCTGCTCTACCCGACCACCCGGTACTCGGAGGGCTTGCGCTCCCCGCTTGTCCAGCAGCGTTCGACTGGCTTGATGGTCGGCAACCCGCTGTTCGCTGCGTCCGACGGCAAGACGCCGCGCGACAAGGGCCTGATCTTCCTGGCCGGCATCGTCGGTGTGCCGTGGCAGGACATCGCCGACGCGGACAGCCTCGCTGGGCCCGGTCTGCGCTACCAGACCGAGGCTGAGCTCGAGTCCGGCGGCGTCTGGGCGAAGATCCTCGGTAGCACCAACGTGGGCAGCAACGACCCGCCGGTCCCGCCGACCGATCCGTTGATGATCGAAACGCCAGACGAACGCACTGGTGTGAACCCGGTAACGATGGACGCGCTGGTGCCGTCGACCTCGATGAATCCCCGGGCGAACCCGATCAACGGCCACGAGCAGGCCAACATGGGCAACCGCGATCTGCAGTACGCCTGCATCTTCCCGCTCGGGAAGCCGCTGACCTGCGACCAGAAGGCGTTCGACGACGACAAGGGCTGCGACTGTTTCATGGAGGACCTGCCCTACAACCGACCGCTCTGCCAACCGCCCGGCGGCGGCGCGGCCGGCATCACGCAGAGCTTCGCCAAGGCGTATCCCGGCACCCGTCACCTGCAGGTGCTGAAAGAGTTCAAGGACAACTCGATCGTCGCCTCGATCTGCCCGAAGATCGTCGATGACAAGACCAAGGCCGACTACGGCTACAACCCGGCCGTGAAAGCGATCATCGATCGCTTGAAGGAAGCGCTGAAGGGTAAATGCTTGCCGCGTCCGCTGGTGCCCGCGGACCAGGCTCAGGACGGTCTCGAAGCAGGGCAAGTGCCGTGCAAGGTGATTGAGGCCGTGTTGCCCGATGCCAGTGGCTGCGCTTGTGCGACGAACGCGAACCGCGTCGAAACGACGGATGTCCTGCGCAAAGCCGTGTTGCAGAAGCTCGAAGTCGGGCAGAGCTGCACCACGAATGGCACCCCAGGTCTCACCGCTTGCAACGACTTCTGCACCTGCGAGCTCAAACAGCTGTCGGGTCCCGACCTGCAGTCGTGTCAGAACGACGCCAGCGCACCGAACGTGCCCGGCTACTGCTACGTCAACGCCGCGCCGAACGAGCCGAACGTCGGCAACGCCGAGCTCGTCAAGGACTGCTCGCCGGACAGCAAGCGCCTGTTGCGCTTCGTCGGTGACACGCCGGCCAAGGGCTCCATCGCCTTGGTCGCCTGCTTGGGCGCCTCGCTCGGCTCGCAGTAAGCGGCAGCTTGGGAACAAGGCGGGCGTGCCGTAATATGCGGTCGCCCGCCGCATGGATTCCAAGAAGACCATCCTAGTCGTCGAGGACGAGCCGCAGCTGGCGCTCGGCCTGAAGGACGCGCTCGAGTTCGAAGGCTTTCGGGTGCTGACCTGCGGCACCGGTCGAGAAGGCGTGGTGCTCGCCAAGAGCGAACGCCCGCACGCCGTCCTCCTCGACCTGATGTTGCCGGATATCAACGGCTACCAGGTCTGCGAAGAGATCCGGAAGAGCGACGGCTTCGTGCCGATCCTGATGCTCACCGCCAAGAGCCAGGAGGCCGACAAGATCCGTGGCCTCGACGCCGGTGCGGACGACTATGTCACTAAGCCGTTCAGCGTGGGCGAGTTGGTGGCGCGTCTGCGCGCTATCTTCCGTCGCACTCAGCCGCGCTCCGAGTCGCAGCTGCTCACGATCGGCGAAGCGTCGGTGAACCTGTCGGCGCACACGCTGCAACGCGGCAGCGAGGTCGAGTCGCTGTCGTTCTACGAGGTCGAGCTCTTGCGCCTGCTGCACGAACGCGTCGGCCAACCCGTCAGCCGCGACGAAATCCTGAACAAGATTTGGGGCCTCGAAGCGACGCCCACCAACCGCACGATCGACAACTTCATCGTGAAGCTACGGCGCAAGATCGAACGCAGCCCGGACAGGCCGGAACACATCCTGACCGTATACGGCTTCGGCTATAAATTGGCTTTGTAGCGGGGCGAGAACGAGACAACAGGAAGGCGGGAAGGCGGGAAGATTTCGTTGGTCAAGCAGGCGATTGAGACCGAGAGCCGAACTACTGGCATCGGGCGAGTCCGATCACCCACCCAAAAATCTCGTTCTGATCCTTCCCGTCTTCCCGCCTTCCTGTTGTTTTCGCTCGCACGCGTCAGGGAGTGATCAGCGGCAAGACGTTCCGCGGATCGCACGCCACCGTCTTCGCGTTGTGGGCCAGTTCCCCAGCGGCGAGCGCGTTGAGCGCGACGCCTTCGCGGGCGCGCCGGACTTCGACGTGGAGGTGAACGACGCCAGGGCTGCCGGAGTCACCGACGTAGCCGACGATCGCGCCGGCCGGCAGCGCTTGGCCGCGCACCAGCCCGGACGCTGGCTTCTCGAGGTGTCCGTGGATCACCAAGTAGTCGCGCACGGAGCTGGCTTCGCGCACCGCGTGATGCGTGACCACCGAGTTACCGAACAGCTTGCCGACGAACAGCACGTCGGCCTCACCGACTTGATGCTCGAGTGGCACGAGCTTGACGGGTGTGCCGCGCTTCTGCGCGAGATCAATGCCGCCGTGACCGACGGCTTTCATCTCGGCGCCGCGCCGCTGCTCATCGTCGGGCAGATCGAGATCGTAGCCGCTGGTGACGAACGATTGCTGGGGTAGCGGCGGGACCGGCAACTGGTACTTGCGGTAGTCGGCGGGCCGCTCGGGTCGACGCGGGATCTGATCGTACACGCGGAGATGCCCGTCGCGGTCGTGGTGGGCGGCGCGCTGCTCGGCGAGCGCTTCACCGCCGAGCGTGACGTCCGGTACCGGCACACAGACACCGCCGTCGGGCAGGGTGCGCGGCGGGCATGCGGGCGCTTCGCTGGCGGCCGCCTGGGCTCCGCCAACGAGCCCGCCCACCTTATTTGGCTTCCTGGACTCGTGGCTAGGGAGAGTCGTAGGCGCCGCCGCGAGCGAAAGGGCACGCAGGCTTAGGGCTAGGCCCAAGAGCACGGCCCCGGTCCGGGGCAGCGGGCGCGCGAGCAACGCGGACGCGTAAGATATGGAATAGGACGCCACGTGGGGACTTGGAGCTTAACGCCCGAACGCGGCGCTAGCTTCCGAGAATGAGGTCTGATACCTCGATGGATTCGTGTTTCAGACGGAAAAGCTAAGCCCCGCCGATGCGGCCATTCTGGAGACCTTCGTCGTGCCCCGCTACCTCTCCTTGTTTGGAGAGCTAGCCCAGCAAATGCTGCTGCTCGGTGAATCGCCTCGCATCGTGCATCTTGGCTGCCGGACCGGCTACCCGGATCTCAAGATCTACGAGCACAGCGATGGGGCCGACATCGTCGGTATCGATCCATCGCTGCCCGCGCTCGAGCTGGCGCGCAACAAGGCCCAGGTCATGGGCGACTTGCGGATCGAATACCGCCCCGCTAGTGACGGCAGCCTCGAAGACGAAGAAGGGCTGTACACCCACGCGCTCACGCTGCACCCGGCCGTCGGCGCCGATCAGCGGCTGGCCCTACTGAGCGAAATGGAGCGCCTGCTCTGTTCCGGGGGTCAGGCCGTGATCGCTCTGCCGCTGCGCGGTTCCTTTCAGGAGATCGCGGATCTGTTTCGCGAGTACGCGCTCAAGCACGACGATAGCGATTTTTCGAAGGCGATCGAAGCGGCGCTGCTCTCGCGGCCGAGCATCGAATCCCTGTCCGAAGAGTTGGAGCAGGTTGGCTTGGCCGACGTGGACGTCGAGATCCGCCAAACCACCCTGACCTTCGACAGCGGTCGCGCGTTCGTGGAAGATCCGGTCAGTCGCCTGTTGATCCTGCCCGAAGTGAAGGCCTGGATCGGCGTCGACGACGTGGTCAAGCCGCTCAGTTACGTGCGCGACGCGATCGACAAGTATTGGTCCGAAGGCAAGCTTGAGCTGAGCCTCAACGTGGGCTGCGCCAGCGCGCGCAAGCCGTGACCTCCTTCGCGGGGCGCAACATGACGAACCTTACTGCCGGGCTCGGTCTGCTGATCTGCGTAACCACCCTGGCCGGTTGCTCGCAAGGCGCCCCGCCGCGCGAGCTGCGCCTCGAGCTGCCCGACGTCATCACCTCGAAAGAACCGGTGCTGGTTCACGTGCGCGCGGTCCAACAAGACGGCACGGCGCGCGAACCGGGCGCGGACCTCGACCTGAAGGTCACGCCGCCGGATCTGGCCACCGCGGGCAAGAAGGGGCTGCTGACCTGCAATCGCTCGGGCGAGGGCAGTGTCGCGTTACAGCTTTCCGGAGTCAGCGCCCGCGCCAAGCTCTCCTGCAAGTTGGCGGCGAGGCTCGAAGCGCCGGCCAAGCTCAGCCTCGACATCGCCGCCGGCGAAGTAGATGCGCGCGTGTTGGTCCTGGACGCGGCCAGTCGCGAGCTCGACCTACCTGTTAGCCTGACCTCAGATCGCGGTAGCGTCGTTTCGGCGCACGCCGGAAAATTGGTTCCGGGCAGCGTCGGCACCGCCAGGCTGACGGCGCGCGTCGGTGAGCTGGTCAAGCAGATCGACGTCGAGGTCGTGCGCACGCTGAAGCCCGAGGTTTTGCCGGTCGACCAGAATCGCCGCATCAGCTACTCGCTCGATGCCGGCAAGTACCGGCTCAGCATCGTGCTGACGAGCCCCCACGCCGTGAAGGTGGACTGGCTGGGCGCCCCTTATTGTGCGTACCGCGGCGACGGCGCGGAGCACAACGTCGACTGCACGCTTCAGAGCAAAGGCAGCGTGTCGTTCGACAACCCTGGTTTCTTATTGCGTGGTGACAAGACTCCGTCCGTCGAAGGCGTGACGCTGCGCGAAGTCCCCTAGATACGTCGCGGAAACGCCGCGGATCCAAGCCCAATACGTTCGAATGCGTTCGACTCAACGACGTTGAATTGGACATGGCAACGAGCGGAACAGGACTCCGCGAGCGTCAGCCGTGAGGCACCCTCTCGCTGCTACTCACGAGTAGCAGAAGGACGGCGTTCGCTTGTTCTATCTTCGCCTTGTGCCCATCGTCGCGCTGGTCGTGCTGCTTGCCTCATGCAACGTCTACACCGACTCGTTGGTCGATGACGCCGCTGCACCCGAGAACGGCGGTGCGCTACTCGGCGCCGGTAGCGGCACCATGACGTCGCCACAAGGCGGTCGTGCAGCCACTGGCGGCAGCAAGGCCACCGGCGCCGAGCAATCGGGCGGCGAGGCCGCCGACAAGCCAAGTGCTGGCGGCGGCAGGGGCGGCAATGGCGGCGGCGGCACCAACGGGGTGGTCGGCGGCACTGGGCCCGGCACGGGACTGGGCGGAGCGGCCGTCGGCGGGAGCGCGCCGAGCGCCGGTACGAGCGCTGGCGGGACGTCGAATCCGCCCGCGGGCGTCGATATGCTCGACGACATGGAAGACGGCAACTTCTACCTTTCGCCAAAGCCGCCGCGCTTTGGCTTCTGGTACGTCGCGGGCGACACCACCGTTGGCGCCAAGCTACCGAAGATCGAAGAGCTGGTCAGCTCGCTCACCCCCGCGCGAGACGCTTCGGCCAGCGCCGTGCATTTCACCGCCACCGGTTTCAAAGGCTGGGGTTCGAGCGTCGGACTGAGCTTTACCGATATGGCCAGCAAACGCGGCGCCTACGATGCCGGCAGTGCGGTCGGTATCTCGTTCTGGGTGCGCGGCAGCGTGAGCGACAACGCCAAGCTTCGCGTGCTCTGCCCGCTGATCGGCACTGATCCGACGGGCAAGCAGTGCGGCGGGACGAGCCAGGGCCAGTGCTTGGATCACTTCGCCACGCAGGTCAGCGTGACCGCGCAATGGCAGCAGGTCACCGTCCTGTTCTCGTCGCTGCATCAGGCGGGGTGGGGGCTCCCGCTCACTGGTTTCGAGCCCAAGCAAATGCTCGGCATCGAGTGGAGCGCGGGTATCTCCGACGTCGATGTTTGGCTCGACGACCTGGCACTGCTCCGCCCCTGAATCTTCCCGCCACCCCTTGCGCGCCAATTCGGTGATGCGCACTGTGGTGGGGCCCGCGAGAGAAGCTGCTGAAAGTCGGCGCAAGGCTCACTCCGGGTAGGGCGACGGCTGTTCGAGGTGCTGTGCACTTCTGCGCCAGCTCGCTCTCTTGCGCATCGAACCCTTCGCCCAGGAGAAACCCCATGCTCACGCGTTTCAGCGACTTCAACGACTGGCCCGCCTTCGGCTTCGCCGACTTCGGCCGGGCCCATACGCCGCACGTCCAACTGCGGCGCGAGCTCGACCGCCTGTTCGGAGACTTCGAACGCAGCGCGGCGCCCGCCACCTCGACGCTCGGTTTTGACGAAGACGGCGCCAACTTCGTGCTGCGCGCTGATGTCCCGGGTCTAACTGAGAGCGACTTCGAGATTAGCGTCGCCGGTAACACAGTCACCCTTAAGGGCGAGCGCAAAGTCGAGGTGCCAGAAGGCCACTCGGTGCATCGTCGCGAACGCAGTGCGGTGCGCTTTGCCAAGAGCTTCGAGCTTCCCGCGCGCGTCGACGCTGACAAGGTAACCGCCACGCTCAAGCATGGCGTGCTGACCCTCACGCTGCCGAAGGTCGCCGAAGCGCAACCGCGAAAAATCAGTGTGAAGGCTGCGTGACGCGAAGCTCAGAAAGGAATTCGCACATGTCGTTCTTCAACCTCACGCGCTCCAAGGAAGGTAAACCCGTGTCCCAGCCCAACGAAGCCAACGTCACCGCGACCCGCGCACGCCAGGTCGCCCTACCGGTCGATATCTACGAATCCGCGGACGAGCTCTTGCTGCTTGCCGACCTGCCCGGCGTCGAGCCGGACGGCCTCTCGGTCAGCTTCGAAGCACCCGAGCTGCGCATCGAGGGGCGCCGTGGCACCGACGATACTGCCTCGGTTTATAGCCGCACATTTCGTGTCAGTGAACAGATTGACCCCGCCGGCATCAGCGCCGAGCTGAACGCCGGGGTGTTGAAGCTGCGGCTCGCCAAAGCCGCGCATACCAAGCCGCGCAAGATCGAGGTCCGCGCCGGCTAATCGGCGGGATGCGCCAGAACATACTGGCTGCAAACTGAGCGGCGTTCTAGGGTCGGGCCGCGTCTATGGCCCATCCCCTAGCTGGCAAATCCGCACCTCCCGAGCTTCTGATCGACGCCGATCGCTTGACGGCCGCCTACTACGACAACCGACCCGATCCTGAAAACCCCGAGCAGCTCGTGAGCTTCGGGACCAGCGGCCACCGCGGCTCGCCCGAGGACGGCAGCTTCAACGAGCTGCACATCCGTGCGGTCACGCAGGCGATCTGCGAATACCGGGCGAAGGCGGGCATCACCGGGCCGCTGTTCTTGGGCAAGGATACGCACGCGGCCTCGGCGCCGGCCGAGCGCACCGCGCTCGAGGTGTTGGCGGCCAACGGCGTCGAAGTGCTGATGCAAGACCGCTTCACGCCAACGCCAGCGATCTCCCACGCCATTCTGACCCACAACCGCGGCAAAACCTCGCGCTTGGCCGACGGGATCGTCGTCACGCCGTCGCACAATCCGCCGCGTGACGGCGGCTTCAAATACAACCCGCCCCACGGCGGTCCTGCCGACAGCGACGTGACCGACATCGTGCAGGCGCGCGCCAACGCGCTGATCAAGGCCAAAGGCAACGGCATCAAGAGCGGCTCTTGGGAAGTGGCGCGCAACGCCGCGACCACCAAGCAGCACGATTTCCTCTCGGCCTACGTGGCGGACCTGGCGAGCGTCGTCGATCTGGATGCGATCCAAGCCACGCGGCTTTCGCTCGGGGCCGATCCGCTCGGCGGCGCGAGCGTCGACTACTGGGAGCGCATCGCCGACGACTACGATCTGGATCTCACGGTCGTGAACCCGAAGACGGATCCGACGTTCTCGTTCATGCCGCTCGATCACGACGGCAAGATCCGCATGGATTGCTCGAGCCCGTTCGCGATGGCCAAGCTGCTCGAGCTGCGTTCGAGCTATCAGGTGGCGTTCGGCAATGATCCGGATTCGGATCGCCACGGCATCGTGACGCCCAGCGCCGGGCTATTGAACCCGAATCACTACCTCGCGGTCGCGATCCAGTACTTGCTGACACACCGCAAGAGTTGGAAAAAGACCTCGAAGATTGGCAAAACCCTGGTCAGTAGCCTGCTCATCGATCGCGTCGCTAAGGACTTGGGCCGTGAGCTGAGTGAGGTTCCGGTCGGGTTCAAATGGTTCGTGCCCGGCTTGTCCGACGGCAGCTTCTGTTTCGGTGGCGAAGAGAGCGCTGGCGCGAGTTTTTTGCGCATGGACGGCAGCGTTTGGACGACTGACAAGGACGGCATCATCCTGAACCTGCTGGCCGCCGAGATCACCGCGGTGACGGGCAAGGATCCTGGGCAGCACTACGCCGAGCTCACCGAGCGGCTCGGCACGCCCCACTACACGCGTATCGACGCCCCCGCGACGCCGGCCGAAAAGGCCAAGCTCAAGAAGCTGTCGCCCGACGCCGTGAAGGCCGCCGACCTGGCGGGTGAGCCGATCACCGGCAAGCTCACGCAGGCCCCGGGTAACGGCGCCGGCATCGGTGGGCTCAAGGTCACGACCGAGAACGGCTGGTTTGCCGCCCGGCCCTCGGGGACCGAGAACGTCTACAAAATCTACGCGGAGAGCTTTTTGGGTGAGGAGCACCTGGCGCGCCTGGTCGAAGAGGCCAAGGGACTCGTCAAGCAGGCGCTCGCGGGCTGAGTTCGCAGCTCGAACTCCCAACTCCCAACTCCCGACCAAACCTTCGACTTCCGACCGGTTGGCTCAGTTCCGGCTGCCATGCCCCGAGCTGCGCCTTGACACTATCGGTCGATAGGTTAATAAGCTATCAGCCGATAGACGGAGGTAAGCAGCCATTGCTAAGCGTTCCCAGAGCACCCGCACCCGCTACCCGGTCCGCGCCGTCTTGGCGGTTGGCGGCGCCTCGCTCCTGTTCGCGTTCAACATGATCTTCGGCTTCCTGTTCATGGCGCTCGTCCCGCCGATGATCCCCATTTACGCCTGCATCCTGTTCGCAGGCGGCTCGCTGGTCATGAGCGCCTTGCAGTTCGCCGAGAGGGTTTCGATTCGCGTGCCGGCCGCTATGCTCCCGTCCGGCAAGCATGAAGAAGAAGTCCGAGACCGCACGGTCACCGCGCGCGCGGCGTGAGCCCGATGCGACCTCGCCGGCTCGGCGCGAAGAGGTGCTCGACGCTGGGCTCTCGCTGATCTCCGAGCTCGGTGTAGCGGGTGCTTCGCTGCGCAAGCTGGCGGCGCGGCTCGGCATGAGCCAGCCCAGCCTGTATCACTATTTCGAGAGCAAGGACGCGCTGGTCCGGCAGATCATTGAGCACTGCGCGAGCCGCATGCTGGAAGCGGCACTTCACGTCGAGTTTCCGCGCGGTATCGACGACATTCCGCGCTTCGCTCGCGACGCCGCGCTCGCGCTGTGGGCAACCGAGCAGCATCCACGCTTCGTGCGCTTTCTGTTCGTCGTCGCGATCGAGAGCCCCGAGCATCGTCGCAGCATCCAGCGCGTGTTTGAGGAGCGGCTTTACCCCGGCTTCGGCGTGCTGGCCGACGCCTATGGCCGCGACGCTGCCGAGCGCGAAGACCTGCGGCTGATGACGCGTACGATCGCCTACGCCGTGGGCCTGGCGTTGATGGAAGAGCGCGCGCTATTCGGCGCCGACGCGCCCAGCGCGGAGCTGCTCCACTATGGCGATTTCGTCGTGCGAGCTTGTGAGCGAGTGCTGGCGTCGCGCGCTAGCGTTGGGCCAATCTCGGCGCCGCCGGTCAAAGATCCGAGCTAGGCTTGGCCGGCCATGCCCGAGACCATCTTTAGCAAGATCATTCGCGGCGAAATCCCGTCCCACAAGCTGTACGAGGACGCGCAAGTGCTGGCGTTTCTGGACATTGCGCCGCTTTCGCCTGGCCACGCGGTGGTGATCCCGAAAGAGCCCGCCGTAACGCTCGATCAACTCTCCGACGAGTCAGCGGCGGCGCTCGGTCGCGTCTTGCCGCGCTTGTGTCGTGCGCTACAGGCGGCGACCGGAACAAAAGAGTTCAACGTGCTGCAGAACAACGGACGGCTGGCGCACCAAGCCGTTGACCACGTCCACTTTCATATCATCCCCAAGCCTACGGAAACGCAGGGGCTGGGTGTGAAATGGCCAACCACCGCGATCGACCACGCTGCCGCTGCACAGCTCGCGACACGCGTTCGCGAGCTGTGCAGCGGCGGGGTGTAGGCCGGCTTGTGCGGCTATCCGCGCCTTTCGCGGTAGCGGCGGATCAGCGCGTTGGTCGAGCTGTCGTGGGCAAGCTCTGGGGTGCCGGAGGCTGAAAGCTCGGTCGCGATCCGCTTGGCCAGCACCTTGCCCAGCTCGACACCCCACTGGTCGAACGAGTTCACGTCCCAGATGACGCCTTGCACGAACACTTTGTGCTCGTAGAGCGCGACCAGCTTGCCCAACACGGCCGGGGTCAAGGTATCGGCAAGGATGGTCGTGGTGGGGCGATTGCCATCGAAGGTTTTGTGGGCGACTAGCGCATCGGGCACGCCTTCAGCTTTCACCTCGGCTGCGGTCTTGCCGAAGGCCAACGCCTCGGTCTGCGCGAAGAAATTCGCCATCAGTTGATCGTGGTGTTCGCCGAGCGCGTTCAAGCTCTTGGCGAAGCCGATGAAGTCGCACGGGATCAGCTTCGTCCCCTGATGGATCAGTTGGTAGAAGGCGTGCTGGCCGTTAGTGCCGGGCTGGCCCCAGATGACTTGGCCGGTTTGGTAAGCGATGCGCTCGCCGCCGAGCGTGACGCTCTTGCCGTTGCTCTCCATGTCGAGCTGCTGGAGGTACGCAGGGAAACGGCTCAGGTATTGGTCGTACGGCAATACCGCGTGCGATTCGGCGCCGAAAAAATTGTCGTACCAAACGCCGAGCAAGCCCATCAATACCGGCAGATTTTTCTCGAACGGCGCGGTGCGGAAATGCTCGTCCAGCTCGTGGAAGCCTGCGAGCATTTCGCCGAAGCGCGCTGGACCGATCGCGACCATCACGGCCAGGCCAATCGCCGACGGGTAGCTGTAGCGGCCACCGACCCAGTCCCAAAACTCGAACATGTTGGCGGTGTCGATGCCGAATTTCGCGACCTCGGTGGCGTTGGTCGAGACCGCCACGAAGTGTTTGCGCACGGCGGCTTCGTCGCCCAGCTTTTCGACCAGCCAGCTGCGGGCGGTCCGGGCGTTGGTCAGCGTTTCGATAGTCGTGAACGTCTTCGAACAGACGATGAACAGCGTCTCGGCGGCGTCGAGGCCCTGGACGGCTTCAGCGAAGTCGGTGGCGTCGACGTTCGAAACAAAGCGCAGCGTGAGGCCGCGATCGGAGTAGGCGCGCAAGGCGTCGTAGGCCATCGCCGGGCCCAGGTCCGAGCCACCGATGCCGACGTTGACGACGTTCTTGATTCGCTTGCCGGTGTGCCCGAGCCAGGCTCCGCTGCGCACGCGCGTCGCAAACTCGCCCATCTTGTCCAGTACCGCGTGCACTTCAGGTACGACGTCCTTGCCGTCGGCCACGATCTTTTTGCCGCGTGGCGTGCGCAGCGCGACGTGCAACACGGCGCGGTCCTCCGTGGTGTTGATCTTTTTGCCCGCGAACATCGCGTCGATGCGCTCGCGCAGCCCAACCCCTTTAGCCAGATCGAGCAGCAAGCCCAGCGTCTGCTGCGTGATGCGGTGCTTCGAGTAGTCCAGGAGCAGACCGGCCGCCTCGGCGCTGAAATGCTCGGCGCGACCCGGGTCGCGCTGAAATAGCTCGCGCAAATGCACGGACTTCTGCTGCTCGAAGTGGGCGCTGAGCGCCTGCCATTCAGGTCGGGCGGTGAGAGTAGGCATGGGCGATTCTTTCCATGGCTAGCGCCGGGACGGAAGACTGGCTGACCGCAGGCCGTGGCTGCCAACCCGCAGCCTGAATCGCAGAAGCTTTTGTGGCGGCTGCGGGTCGCAAAGCCCACCCAAAAACCTTCCCGCCTTAGCGCCCGCCAATCATCACTTGAACTCGAGCTCAGCCAAGATCGGCAAATGATCCGATGCCGTGCGCGCTGCGCTGGTTTTCACGACGTGAGAAGCCACCACCGAGAGGCCGCCACGGATCCACAGCCCGTCGAGCGGGCGGAGGGGTAGGGCGGCAGGGAACGTGGGCTGCAGCTTGCAGGCGCGGACGAAGCCGGCCGGCTCCAGGAAACGTTGACCGAGCGACGCCCAGACATCGTTAAAATCACCGCCGACTACGATCGGCGTGTCGTGATGAATGTGCGCGAACGGGTGGCACTCGAGGAAACGTTCCAACTGGGTCGCGCGCTCACCGCCCGACAGCCCCAAGTGCAGATTGAACACGAGCACGCTGCGTGTGCCGTGCTCCAGCTTGGCGTGGGCCCGCGTCTGTACCAAGCCGCGGCGCTTGCGACTACCGATCGTCAGATCGACGCGCGCCGAGTCGGTGAGCGGGAAGCGACTCAGGATGGCGTTGCCGTAGCCGCCCTCTCGAAAGCGATGCTCGGCGCCGAAGGCGACGTGGCGCAACTCGAGCGCCTTGGAGAGCTCCTCGAGTTGATTGTCCATGCCGCAGCGAGGCATGGACTCCGCGACCTCTTGTAAGAGCGCTAGGTCGGGGCGGAGCGACGCGAGCACGGCGGCGGTGCGCTCGAGCCGGTAGCGTCGATCGACTCCGCCGATGCCCTTGTGAATGTTCCAGGTCACGACGCGGAGACGCATGGCGCGAGCGAGACCATAGACCAGGCCGAGGCCCAAGCGGCGGTGCATCACGCCCGATCGACGGCATATCGAGGCGGTGGGCGCATAGGCTATGCTATTGCCCCCGTTCGCACGCCGGCCGTCGCCCGTAGAAGATGACTGATTCCCCGCTTCCCGATTTGTCCGGCACCGTCGTTGCCGGCAAGTATAAGGTCGAGAGCCTGCTAGGGCAGGGCGGCATGGGTTCGGTGTGGTCGGGGCGACATGTCACGCTCGGCCAGCTCGTCGCGATCAAGTTCGTGCACCCGAAGCTGGCGGGCAGCACCGACGCCAGGCGCCGCTTCGACAACGAAGCCAAAGCGGCCGCGCGCATCAAGAGTCGGCACGCCGTCACCGTGCAAGATCACGGCGTCAGCGAGGCGGGTCAGCCGTACATCGTGATGGAGTATTTGGAGGGCGAATCGCTGGAGCGCGCGATCCGCCGCCGCGGCAAGCTGCCCTTCGGTGAAGTCGTGCAGATTGTGGCGCAGAGCGCGCGCGCGCTGTCGGCGGCGCACGAAGCGCACGTGGTGCACCGTGATCTGAAGCCAGATAACATCTTCTTGGCAAAGGATACCGAGGCCAGCAAGTGGGGCCACATCGTCAAACTGGTTGACTTTGGCATCGCCAAGGTCGTCCAGGACGAAGCCGAAACCGGCGCGTCGGCCACCCAAGCCGGCATGGTTCTCGGCACACCGCACTACATGAGCCCTGAAGCGCTCACGGCGTCGGCTCCGGTCAGCGCGGCTTCCGATATTTGGTCGTTGGGGGCGTGCGCTTTTGCGGCAGTCTGCGGGCGCGTGCCGTTCGAGGGTGACGCGATCGGCGACGTCGTGCTCAAGGTTTGTGCGGCGCCGATCCCCGTGCCGTCCAAGCTCGAGCCCGGTTTGCCCAAAGCCTTTGATGCCTGGTTCGCCAAATGTTGTTCGCGCGACATCGCTGCGCGCTTCAAGACCGCCGCTGACGCGGCCGACGCGCTACTCCG
The DNA here is from genome assembly GCA_038252755.1 of Polyangiales bacterium. Taxonomy (GTDB): domain Bacteria; phylum Myxococcota_A; class Polyangia; order Polyangiales; family Polyangiaceae; genus PMG-095. The sequence continues at coordinate 52,900 of JBBSAB010000012.1, forward strand.
ACTCGAAGAGTGGAGCCGCGCCGAGCGCGAAAACGTGACTTACGAGTTCCGGCCGCTGCAGCCCAGCATCGCGCTGATCGACATGCCGGACGAGCTTCAGCCTCCGAGCCGCGGCCGGATGTTGGCGGGCATGCTGGTTGGCGCTTCGCTGATGCTCGGGGCGCTCGGCTTCTACGTGATGAAGCGGACGCGCGAGGCCGACGAGTTGGTGCGGCAAAGCATCACCAACGTGGCGGCTTCGGTCGACGCGGAAAATGCCCGGAAGCTCAAAGAGGCGGACCAGGCGTTTTGGGCGGCTCAAAAGGCCGCGGCGTCCGCGAGCGCGGCTGCGTCCGCGTTACCGGCCCGACCGGCCCGCAAGGTAGGGGCCGTCCCCCGCCGAAAATGAAGGCCCCCGCCCACGGGGCCGGCGGCCAGGCGACAAGAGACGGAAACTCGCCGCAAGCGGTGTTATACGAAACGTCTTCACTGAGGTTGCCCGATGATTGACGACATCCTGAAAGAGCTGAAGGCGTCGAGCGAGAAAGCCAAAGAGGCGCTCAAGCGCGATCTCTCCAAGCTGCGCACGGGCCGTGCGCACCCGGCCATGCTCGACACCCTGCGCGTGGACTACTACGGGCAAACGACGCCGATCGCCCAAATGGCCAGCGTCGGCGTGCCGGAGCCGCGCATGCTCACGGTCAAGCCATGGGACAAGTCGGGCGTGCAGGCGATCGAGAAGGCGATTCGCGAGAGCGATCTGGGGCTAAATCCTCAGGTCGACGGCGATCTGATTCGGATCCCGATCCCGGCGCTCAGCGAGCAGCGCCGCAAGGATCTGGTCAAGATTGCCAAGAAGGCCGGTGAGGAGTGCAAGGTCGCCGTTCGCAAAGCCCGCCACGAGGCGCTAGACATGTTGAGCGAGCTCAAAGAGGGCGGCGACGCTAGCGAAGACGAAGTCGACCGCGCCAAGAAGAAGGCCGAAGAGGCCGTCTCGGAAGCCGGTCAAAGCATCGACCAGATCATCGCTGCCAAAGAGAAAGAGATCCTCGCGATCTAACGACCCCGAGCCGGCTCCGCCGGCGTTTAGGACCGCGAGCGGCTCGTCGTCGCTTAAGACCGCGAGGCGGCCGGCTAGGCCGGCGGCTAGAGGCAGAGACAGACCCTGAAGGGCGCCCTTGACAGGCCGGGGTGCCCGTGAAAACGTCAGGCGCTAGGCTGTTTCGAGGGAAAATGCGCGCAGTCGCGGCCGGACTCACTGACGTAGGACTCCAACGGGATCACAACGAAGACAGCTTCGCGATCCTTCAGGACCACGAGCTGTACATCGTTGCAGACGGGATGGGCGGCCATCGCGCTGGCGACGTAGCCAGTAAGTTGGCTACTGAAGCTATCGTTGACTTCTTTCGAGCCACCGCGGCCGAGGATTTCACGTGGCCCTTCCACTTCGACTCGCGGATGTCGGAGGAGGAGAACCGCCTGCTGACCGGCATCAAGATCGCCAACCGGCAGATCGTCGAGCGCAGCACGCGCCAGCGTGAGTGCCATGGCATGGGCACCACGGTCGTCGGTGCGCTCTTCAGCGGCAAGAAGGGCAAGATGTACCTGGGCCACGTCGGCGATAGCCGCGCCTACCGCGTCCGTGGCGGGGAAATCCGGCAGATGACCCGCGACCATTCGTTGGTCAACGACTACCTCTTGGCGATGCCTGAGCTCACTGAAGAGCAAAAAAGCGAGTTGCCGAAGAACGTCATTACCCGTGCGCTCGGCATGCAGGAGCACGTCAGCGTGGACCTGCAGGGGGACGACGCTTCGGTTGGCGATTGCTACGTGCTGTGTTCCGACGGCTTGAGCGGCATGATCGAGGACTCGGAGATCCTCGACATCGTCTCGCAGACGGCCAACATCGAAGATGCCTGTCGCAAGCTGATCGCGCTCGCCAATGAGCACGGCGGCGAGGACAACATCACGGCCGTCCTGGTCAAAATTGAAGACGAGCCAGGGGCCCCGAAGATCAGCCTGTCCGACACTCTGCCAACGCCGCTCACCGCGCGGCTGCGCCAGACTCCGCCCGCCGCTGCCACCACCACGGCCCCGGCACCCGCCCCGTCGGAGCCCGACGCCCACGCCGACACGCCCCCTGCCGGCGATACCAAACCCAAGGAGTAGGGGTTTGGGCCCGCTTCCGAGGTAAGGTTAAAGCTCGGGTCCGGTCCGCGTTAAGGCTAAAGCTAAGGCTGGAGCCTGAGCTGGGGTTTGGGATCGGACCGCGGTCGTGTGGCTGTTCTCGTTCGCCCGCGAGCCGTACGTTGCCGTTGCCTCGATCGCGAGCACATTCACGTGCGAGCTGGATCGGCCGCAACACACCTTGGCACGATCAGATCACGATCAACCGAGGAGGACCGGAGTGAACGAAACTCGGCGAGGCCGAGGGCCCGCTGCGCCTCCGGTTGGGCAGGTCGCGACACGTGCTCAGCGAAGCACGGAGGAGACCAAGGAAACCGCGGTGCAGAAAACTCGGCGGGACCGAGCGCGACTACGCTCCAGAAATCGACAGTCGCCCCGAGCCCCACCCGTCACCTACAGGCCAACACAAACGTCACTGATCGCAATTCTCGAGCACGAAGAAGCCTTCGCTGCGGCAGTGATCGCCGGGCTCATAGTCGATGCCGGCGCACGTATAGGAGGCCCACATGCTTCCGGCCTTCGCCTGGATTGCGCCCTTCTCACCGACAACCGCCTGCACGGTGCAGCCGCCTGCCGGGGAGCTCAGCGAGTGCGAGAAACCAGGGTTGCTGCTCTTCGAGAAAGTGATGCGTGCCGTTCCCGACTTCTTGTCGGGCAGCGAACCACTGGAGATCTCGAGCGCTTCGCCACCAAGTGAGATGCGTCCCTCGAAGGAGATGCCCGAGGAGCCGGCCTTGATACTGCAGTGCACCGTCGACGAATTCTCGCCATCGATGATCTTGTGCAGGTAGGTATCGGCGTCGAGCGCCTGGCTATCCGGGTGCAAGGTCGTCGGAATTGGGACGTCCGGCACCTCGTACGTGAGCGCTGCGCCTGACGGGCAGGTCTTGTTCGCAACCGGAGGAGAGACGGAATAGACCCTTGCGATGAACGCGCCTTGAGCGGGCGGCGGCACGGGATCACTACAGGCGACTGCCCCGAGTGCGACAAAGGCCGTGACACACCATCGCGTCGACACGTTCATCGGAGTCTCTCCTCTTCTCTCGGACTGTATGGGGTGAATGACGGGGATCGAACCCGCGACAACCGGAGCCACAATCCAGTGCTCTACCACTGAGCTACATCCACCATGACGGGTTTCCTGTGCCTTGTAACCGAAATCCTTCTGTTTCTCGTCCTTTTAACGACTCGGACTGGTACCGAGCTTGAAGTTCTCCAGGAAGGGCGAAACCGTCCTGGCAGGCCAAATCAGGAGCCGGGGTTGGTAGCACAAGGTTTGCGACGGTCCCAAGAGAAACCAGCGTCTCTTCGGCAGGGTGCCCCCAAAAGAGTGCCTGGGCCGGTTCCAGTAGAGATGAAATGGCGACTCAGCCAAGGCGCCAGAAGGGCGCTTGGACGTCGGCGATGCGGCGGAGCGCGGCGGCCTGTTGCTCGGCCAGCACTTGATCCGGGCGCGCGCTGGGCACGCTCGCCACTGCAAAAGATGACGCGCTCCACAGCGCGCTCGCGACGGCTGCACTCGAGTCGCGGAGTGCTTCCAGGTCGTAGCCGCCTTCGAGCACGATACCGAGCGGACAGCGCTTGTCGAGCACGTCGAGCAGGCTTGTCGTCATCGCGCCGAAGCCCGTCGCACTCAATTCCATTTGCGCGAGCGGATCGCGAGCATGCGCATCGAAGCCACAACTGACGAGCGCGAAATCGGGCGCAAACTGCTCGATCACGGGTAGCACGACCCGTGCGAACGCAGCCGCGTACACGGCGTCGGTCGCGCCAGGCGGCAAGGGCAGATTGACGTTGCGACCGCGCCCTTCGCCCTGTCCCAGATCCTCCGCCGCGCCAGTGCCAGGATAGTTAGGGTACTGATGCAGGGACACGAACAGCACGCTCGGATCGTCGTAGAACATGGCCTCGGTGCCGTTGCCGTGGTGCACGTCCCAGTCGAGGACGAGCACGCGTTGGTGCCCGAGCGCGCGCGCATGTGCGGCTGCGACGGCGACGTTGTTCAGCAAGCAGAAGCCCATCGCGCGGTCAGGCAGGGCGTGATGTCCCGGCGGTCGCGGTAGCGCTAACCCGAAGCGCGCGCGCCCATGATGGAGCGCGTCAACGACGGACACCGCCGCCCCCGCAGCGCGGCGCGCCGCGGCTACCGAGCCGGGCGACAGGTAGGTATCCGAGTCGAGATAGCCAGAACGGCCGGCCAAATGGCCGAGTGATTCCACGTAGGCGGGGTCGTGTACTCGCGCCAGTTGCTCGTCGGTCGCGTCATCGAAGGCGAGCGCCGTGTACCCCGCGTGACCGCCCTGGGCTGTCCGTACGCCGGCCGCTGCGGCAGCGAGAGCGACGCCCGCCCGCACCGCCAGCAGGCGCTCACCGCGCTCCGGGTGCTCGACTGGCGCGACGTGCTCCAGAAAGAGTGCGTCGTCTGCAATGAGAATGGAGGAGGAAAAGCGGCCTGAATCGAGACTCATCGTTTGGGCTTTTCGCGGAGGTGGCGAATGGTGTTAACGTCCTCGGTCAAGCTATTCGCAAGGCGTTTGCGGTAGCAGTAAGCGACGGCCCGCCTGAGGGGCTACCCGCGCAAGGGGCCACCAGAATGCGTTCCAAGATCATTGCCGTCAACGCAGGTATCGTCACTGTAATTGCCATCCTGACGTACGTTCTCCTCCAAACCTCACTGAAGGAGGTCGTGGCCAACCCCGGAGAGCGGAAGAAAGAAGTAGCCCAGGCCCTCCGTGCAGCCAGCTCGCAGTTGGCACTCGACGCCCTGCGCATGGAACGCTGGCTCGAGCACAGCGCCAACTCCGAGTCGGCCCGCAACGTCTTGGCGTTGGGGACCCCTGAGGCCCGCAGTGAAGCTGCTACGGCCGAGGCCAATCGCCTGCGTGATGCGGCGGTCGGCGAGCCCATGTTCGCGAAAATGGCCCCGTCCCTGGTGCTGTTCATCGACGCCCAGGGCGTCGCGGTCGGCCGCAACGGCTCCGCGCTGATGCGCGGTGAGCAGGTTGCGAAGGACTATCCATCGCTAGCTGAGTCGATCAAAACCGGCACGACCGGCAGCGGAATCTGGATTAACAAGCAACGCCAGGAGCAAATTCTGGCGAGCTTTGCGCCGCTTCGCTCCGACGCGGGCGCGATCGTAGGCGCGATCGTCATCGGCACCCCGCTGAGCGATGAGCGCCTGACCCGCACGAGCGATCTGACCAGCGGGCAGACCCTGATGTTCGCGCTTGTTAGCGACAAGAACATGTCGGTCATCGCCGACAGCGCCGCGACGCCCGAAGAAATCACCTCGGCAACCGACCCGAGCGTGGTTGCGGCGGCCCGCCAGGCGATGACATCGGGCAGCGTGACGGCTGCGGATAACGCCCTTCAAGATCGCTTGTACGGGGCGGCTGCGGTCGATGGTTACGGCAAGACCGACGCGGTGCTGATCGCAGCGTTGCCTTCGTCTTTGGTCGGCAGCGTCAACGGCCTGCTCTGGCCGGTGCTGGCGATCGGCGGCCTCGGCCTTGTGCTGGTGGTCGCCGGTGGCGTGCTGCTTGGCAACTACATCTCGGCGCCAATCTCCGAGCTCGAGGATGGCCTGTTGGCGATCATCAACGGGCAGAGTGACCTGCGCTTCCAGCTGGAGCACCCGGAGCTGGGCGGGTTGGTGTTCCGCATCAACTCGTTGCTCAACGCCATGATGGGCGTGGCCGAGGACACGACCGACGATCAGGGCCGGCCCTCCCAGGGGCCGAGCGCACAGGGCTTTCAAGATCCCGGCTGAACGACGCGGGGCAACCTAGCAAGCTTGCCCGAGCCGTAAAGTCGCTGGATGTTAGCGCGCGCCGCGGTATACCGTGGCGCGCGTTTCCTGTTTCACGACGGCTGGCATCATGGGTCTTTTCGATTTTTTGGGTAAGAAGAAGGCGAGCGGAGGCGAGGCCGCTTCCGATCGCGAGGTTCAGCGCTTCGAGCGCATCGTCGGCAACAAGCTGTCGCAGAACATCGATCGCCAGGAGGCGATCGATGCGCTGTCGAAGATGGGCACTCGCGCCAGCGCGGCCGCACTGCTCAAGCGCTTCGATTGGCTGATGGATCCGACGATCCTCGATTCCGAGGAGAAGGATGCTGCGCTGGCCGGCGTCGTGCGCGCCGGTGAAGAGGCTATCGAGCCGATTCGCATCTACTGCCGCAAGTCAGAGAGCGTGCTGTGGGCGCTCAAAGCGCTGGCCAAGATCGTCCCTACCGATCGCCTGGCCGACGAGCTGTTGGCACTGCTCGACCAGTTTGACACCGAGTACATCCGCAACCCGGAGCCAAAGATTCAGCTCATCACCGAGCTCTCCCACCACGCTACCGAAGAAGTGCGTGTCGCGGTCGAGCCGTTCCTGAATGACGCCAGCGAGCCGGTGCGTTTCGCAGCGGCCACCGCGCTATTCGACATCAACCTGACCGAGAGCGTTGCCTCGCTGGTGGCGGCACTCGAAACCGAAGAGTCGCTTCGGATCAAGAACCGCATCGCGCAGGGCTTGCTCGACCGCAAATGGCCGGTCCCCGAAGAGCAGCTCGCCACCTGCAAGCAAGCGCTCCCCGACGACTACCGGCTCGACGGCGCCCAAATCGCCAAGCGCTGATACGGCTCGAGCACGAGCACGAGCAAACAGGGAGTCGGGGAGTCGGGGAGGGCGAGCAGGAAGCCCAGTTTTTGTTTGGGGAGACCAAACAAAAACTCAATTGCCCGAGGGGCCTGACGACAGCGAGCTCGGCCTCGGCTGGTTGCGTCGACGCGACCCGGCTCGCACTCGAAGCAACCTCCCAACCTCCCTGGCTCCCTGTTTGCTCGTGCTCGTGCTCGGTTGCCACAAAATGCAAGAGGCCGGAACGAGTCCGGCCTCTTGCGTCGTCGTGACGACCTTCGCTACTCGCTGACCTTGTACTGAGTCGGCAGGTAGATGTTGTACGAGATGGTCATCATCTGGTTGAAGCGGAAGCGCTGATCGGCGCTGTCGAGCTTGTTGTCGGGGAACTGGTTGTCTTTGCCGCCGCCGGCAGTGTCGAAGCCACCGCGGTTCCAAGCGAACGGCAGCAGGCGATACTCGAAGCCGAGCGCGCTCCATTTGTTCATGTAGAACGAGAAACCAAGCGCGACCGTCGGCGCGATCGTGGTTCGCGAAGCGGTGGCGAACTGGTCCTTACACGGATTGCAGTCTTTGCGCTCGGTCAGGCCAATAAAGGCCACGCCCGGCGACACGTAGAAATCCGTGTCCAGGTAGATGCCCTGGAACAGCGCCAGCTTGCCGCGGAAGGGCGTGATGGTGATCTGCGGGGCGGCGACCCAGTCGATGCCACCGAGTTGCTTCTTCAGATCCGGACCCAGGTTTACCTCGGTCAGGCGCTGGGTGAGGAACGGGCCAGCACATGCCGGATCGTTCGGCATACAACCGGCAACCGTCGCGCGGCGGGTGGCGTTCACCTTCTGGATGTTGTCGGTCAGCGCCGTGGGCAAGCGAACAACGCTGCCGATGCCGCCCCAGCCGCCAATCGCCAGCCAGTCCGTGAAGTTGAACTGCAACCGAGCACCGAACAAAATCGTGCGTTGGTACTCGTCGAGCAGCGTGAAGCTGACTGCCGGCGCGATTTCGAAACGTGTTTGCCGATACAGCCGCAGCTTGCGCACAGCGGGCGCGCCAGCCAACGGTCCAGTGACGTACAGCTCCTGAGCCTGCGAACGCTCCGTGATGCCGAGCAGAGCTAGGCCAGCCGTGAGGCTAGTGAGGAGGCGCTTGGTGAAACGAGGATTTCTGGTCATGTTTCGTCGCCCTTGGCCCATCACTTCGGAAGCCTATAGTCGAACGAGAACGGTACGAAGAGCGAGATCCCGGTTTGGAGCTCCACGTCGGAAGTGAGCGAGTTATCGCCGAGCCAGCGGCTCTTGTCGCCCGGCCTGACTTCGTCCGTCTGCAGGTTCTCGAGTTTCTCGCTGTAGACGTAGTCCTTGACGGCGACGTTCACGGCGAACCACTTCGAGAAGAAGATGCGCAGTCCGAGGCCGGCGTCGAAGGCCAGCTTCGGCTTGTATTCGAAGTTGCGGTTGTCGGGATCGATGACTGCGATTGGCCGCGTGCTTAGCGCGCCAACGCCACCGAGCACGTAGGCGTCGTACTCGAAGATGAAGTCGCCGAAACCCGCGAATTTACCGTAGGCGAAGACGTAGTTGAAATCGAGCGACGCGCCCCACTGGTACTCGTTCAGCGGGACCGCAACGCGGGCCGCGCGGCGAACCTGACCGTTGAACTCGCTGTCCGTGTTGAACGGGCTGTAGTAGCGAAAGTTCGCGCCGACCGCGAGGACGTTGGTGATGTAGTAGCTGATCGCGATGCCTGGGCCCTTGTGCTGAACGAACTGGTCGTTCAGTGAGCTCACGTTCCACCACGGATTGAACTCGAAACGCCGAGCGCGCATCACGTACAACTGCTGTACGGCGTAGATGCTCTCCTTGATGGGGCGCGCGGCCTCCTTCTTCATATCGAGGACGGGGCAAGCCGCCGGATCGATCTTACAGATATCGCCGACGCCTTCGCCTTCGGCTCCTAGATCGCCTTCGCCGTCGGCGGCGGGGGCGGCCGTGCCTTTAGCCGAGGCGTCGCCTGCGGCTTTCGCGTCAGCTCCTTCGGCATCGGCGTCGATGGTTGCCCCGGCTGATGCCTTGGCTCCCACTTTGACTTGCGCGAACCCGGTGACCGGGATGACGCCGAGGGCCGCTATGAGGAGCCCGATGCAACTTTTCTTCATCGATGCCTCTTACGCTTCCCCTGCGACGTTTCGTTAACGTAAATGTCGAGAACTATTGGGAATTTCCGCTAATCGGAAACGCCGGGGGACTATATCACGCCAAATTTCAGACGATCAACAAGCAAAAAATTACAGTACTAAGCGACCCGCTAAAATCGCTTCGTCATGCGCTCGGCGCGGCCTCGGCCCCGCCTTGTTCTCGGCCCAGCAGCGCTTCCACGAAGTCCTCAGGCGAGAACTCGTGCAGATCGTCAGGGCGCTCTCCCAATCCGACGTAGCGGACCGGGACACGCAGGCCATTGGCAACGCCCAACACCACTCCCCCTTTAGCGGTACCGTCGAGTTTTGTCAGCACGATACCGGTCAGAGGAAGCGCCTCTTTGAATTCTTTTGCTTGAGCGAAGGCGTTTTGGCCATTCGTCGAGTCCACAACGAGCAAGATTTCGTGAGGAGCACCCGGTAGGGCCTTATCAGCGGTCTTGGCGATCTTCTTCATCTCGCTCATCAGGTTGGACTTGGTGTGTAGGCGACCCGCGGTGTCTGCCAGAACCACATCGGCCCCGACTTCTTGGGCCCGCTTGATCGCGTCGAAGACGACGCTGCCAGGGTCCGCGCCGTCTTTGCCGCGCACGACCTCACAACCGACGCGCTCACCCCAGACGACCAGCTGCTGAACGGCAGCGGCGCGGAAGGTGTCGCCGGCGGCGAGCACGCACTTCTTACCGGAAGCGCTGAGCTTTGTCGCAAGCTTACCAATTGTCGTGGTTTTTCCGGCGCCATTCACGCCGACCAGCAGGACTACGGTTGGCTTGGAGCCGAGCTCGATGGCGCCGGCCGAGCCTTCGAGCATCTTCAGGCATTCGGCGCGCAGCTCGCCCCAAACGACCTCTGGATCCGACAGCTCGCCTTTGGCGAGCGTGGCCTTGATGTGCTCCAGGAGCGTGCTCGTCGTCTCAACGCCGACGTCGGACGTGAGCAAGACGTCCTCGATTTGCGCCACAAGATCAGGGCTGAGTTCTTTCTTGCCGCTGAACAGCGCGCGCAAGCGGCCGAAGAACCCTTCGGCTTCGCGCGATTTGGCCAGTCCGCGCCGCAAATTGCTGACGTCACGCCGCTTGGGCGGTGTCGAGGCGCGTTCAGCCGCTTTCGCGGGTTCACGCCGCGAGGGCGGTGCAGGGCGCGTCGACGGGCGAGCGCCCGGATCTGCCGCTGGTTCGGCGTCGCCCGAGACGGGCTCGGCGACGCGTGACTTAACCGATTCAGCTTTGGCAGGCGCGGGAGCGCGCTCCGACTTCTGCTTCGAAGGTGTGGCCTGCTCGCGAGGCGGCAGCGCGGGTTCCTCTTTTTTACGTGAGAAGAGGAAGTACGCTCCGACCGCGAGGGCCAGCGCCAAGAGGACGTAGATGAATTCCATTCCGCGCGTACTGCTGAGGGCCCGCGACTATAGGGAGGCGCGCTCCATTCAGTCAATGCCTCGTTCTCGCGTCGTTTTAGGATCGTCGGCCACCCCGCTGGCCTGCTCGCTGGCCGCGTCCGGCGGGGTGGGGCCGAACGCCAGTCGTTCGAGGCCGTGGGCCCAGCGTTCGACGTCCGGCTCGGCCTCGCTTGACGCCACGGCAGCGATCTGAGCCGGGGTGGGCTCCCCACTAGGCCGGGTCCAGGGTTTGCCGCGCCGTTCGGCCCATCGGACGAGGCGCTCCATCAGGGCGCGGCGGCGCGAGATGAGCGACAGCTCGATAACCCCCGGTACCGGCAACGGAGCGGTGAGCGTGGCGTGGAGCGGGGCCGTGACCTCGACCAAGGTGCCCGGCGGAAAGACCGAGCTCTCGACGCGGAACGCGCCGTCGCTGGCGGTTCGAACCTGGAGCAAGACCGTGCCGTGCGATCCGGGAGCGACGAAGCTGACGACGGCCGGTGAAATGCCAGCGCCGTCGTGAGCGTCGCGGACGTGTCCTTGATAGCCGCCGCCCACGCCGAACGTCTCGAGCACCTCGACACTTGCTCGCAAGCGCGGGGGAATGGTTGCTTCGATCGGGCGCGAGCGAGAGGGGCGCCGCCAGCCAAGCACCACCGCGAGCGCGGCCAACGCAGCTGCCACGATCCACAGCGCGTACCGGCCGTAGCTCGGACCCGGTGCCAACACCCGCAGCTCGATCGGCGGCCCCGATAGCCAACCAGCGCCTTCGCCTACGTACTCGAGCGTGAGGGTACCGCCGAGCAGCGCAGCCGGCGCTGCCGGGAGATTCAACGTGGCGATGCCATTTTTTACGCGTGCGGCCGCGACGCTCAGCCCGCGGCTGCGCGCTTCGATCACCCCTGACGGAGCGGGTCCGAGCGCCGATGCAGCCTGAACCGTTAGACTTGCTCCAGGCTCGATTGCTTCGGCGACGCCGGAGCCGACCTGAAGCGCCACCGTTACCGTGCGCGTGATCGCCGTGCCGGCTTGCGCCAGCTCTTCGCCGCCGTGCGTGCGCAGCCGTGCGACCAGTCGCGCCGGCCCCGGTTGCCCGAAGCTGCCGGAGACGAGCGAGAGCCGGTGCACTTCGCCCAAACCGTCGAGGGGCGCACGGCCCAGCTCCCGCTCCGCGCCCTCGGCAACCATCGACAACACGAGCTCAGTGGCTGCCGGTGCGCTGGCGCCGCCGCGCGCGCGCGCGACCAGACCGAGCTCCTGCACAGGCCGGTCGAGCGACAGCGTCGTCAAAGGCGGATCGAAGCCAACTTCGAAGGAGGTCGCCACGGCGTCGGGCAGTCGCACGACGCGGCTGGTCCGCTCCAAGTAACCGCGCGCATCCTGAAAACCGAGCTCGACGCTGCCGGAAGGCATTCCGGTCACGGTGATGCAAACGCGGCCGTTCTTGTCGGTGCTGAGCAAGAGCTCGCCGCCAGCCTCACCGCGCGGGTCGCCGCAGCGGTGGAGGGTGGCGTTGCTGGTTGGCGCGTTGGCGCGGATCCGAACCTCGGAGCCCGAGAGCGGTCGTCCCACCTCGTCCACGAGCGTGGCTCGCACCTCGAAGCCGTCGCCGCTCGCTCGAGCTTCGGCGGTGAACGACGCTTTGCCCGAGATCTTCAGCGTGGGTGGTGCGCTGTCGGCCGCGGCCGCCGAGCCGGCGTCCGCCATTAGCGTCGACAACGCGAGCAGCACTGGCCGAGACAGAGCGGCGGCCAGCAGGCCCACGACCGGGCGGAGTCGGCTGCGCTCATGGCACCACATCGGCGCCACAACATAGCTCACTTTTGAAGAGGGATGGCTGCTGCGCCGTCCAACGAAGCAGCCGCCGCCCATGATAACGTGCCGACCGATGTTGCCCTCCCGAGCGATGCGGGCGTTGTCGGTTCTTGTGTTTCTAGGGGTGCTGCTGTCGTCTGCGGTGGCTTCAGCTCAGACCAGCGACACCGAGCGGCTGATCTACAACCTGGCCAACAGTGAGGACTTCCGTGTGCGCACCCAAGCCGCGCTCGCGCTCGGCGCTTCCAAGATCGAGCGTGCGGTGCCACCGCTGTGCAGCGCGTTGGGTGATCTAAACACGACGGTGCGCGCGGCGTCGGCTGCGGCGCTCGGTCGGCTCGCGCTGCGCTCTGGGCAGGAATGTCTAGAAAAGCGTCTCGGTATCGAGACGAGCGACGTCGTCAAAGAGACGATCAAAAAAGCGCTCGAGGTGATCAAGAACGGTGGCCCAGCTGGTGCGGAGCCGGTCTTCGCGACCGACACCAAGTTCTACATTTCGATCGGCAAGACCACCGACAAGACCGGGCGCGGCACGCCCGAGGTCGAAGGTATCGTGCGCAGTTCCATGATCTCGAAGGTGGGGCAGACGCCTGGATGGTTAGCGGCACCTGCTGGCGAGACGCAGGCCGAGGCCAAGAAGCGGCTGACCGCGCACCCCAAGGTGAAGGGGTTCTATCTCTCGCCGGTCATCACCGCCGAGTACGCGGGCGACAGCTTGAAGGTCAAGATCGACCTGGCGATGGCGACCTACCCGGATCGCAACGTTTTCGGCCAGTTTTCCTTCTTTCTGAAGGAGGGCGGGGTCTCGCCCGGCAGTACCGAGGACGAAAACGACCTGATTCGCAGCGTGGCCGAGCGGGCCGTCGAAAAGTTCGCCGGCATCGCAGCCAATCAATAAGCACTTAGCTGCGCGTCCAGTGCCGGCGGAGGAAGACCGACAAAGCCGTGCAAAGCTTGCTCGCATGGCCCTTGGCCCCCTAAGCTTACGAGGCTGCGCTCGGCCTTTTCTGGGTCGGACCAGCTAGTAGGAGAAGGTTGATATGCCCGAAGCGGCATCGATGTCCGTACCCCCGACCGGTCGCCACCAGCGCCGGCTGAAGAACTACCTGCTGGATGCGCACTTCCAGCTCAAATACACCGCGTACCTCGTCGGTATCGCGGTGCTGTTCAGCGTCTGTCTCGGGACGCTGCTGTGGCGCACCAGCCTGGCCGTGATCGAGCAGAGCGCTCAAACGGTTCATCAAGGCGAGCAGGTCGTGGGCCGTGGCCGGGAAGTGCTCGAAGAGAGCCGCAAGGTCAGCGAAGTCGTGAAGATGAACATCGTGAAGGACCCGATCTACAGCGAAAACCCTGCGCTGCTCGAGGCTTTCAAAGGTGACGCTGACAAACAAGATGAGCGTTTGAAGGGCCAGCAGGCTGCGCTCGAGCAGCAAGCAGCCGGGCTCAAGCTGCAGTCGGCGGCGATCGGCAGTCAACAGCGCACGATGCTGATCACGCTCACTACCGCGCTCACCCTGCTGTGCGTGCTGATCGGCTTTGCCGGCATCTTGGTCACGCACAAGGTGGCGGGGCCGATTTTCAAGATGAAGCGGCAGATTCGCGACGTGGGTGAGGGGCACCTGCGTATTCCGAACAAGTTGCGCAAAGGCGACGAGCTAGTCGACTTCTTCGAGGCGTTCGAGACGATGGTGATCAACCTGCGCTCGCGCCAACAAGGCGAGATCGACAAGCTCGAGCTAGCGATCGGGACGCTCGAGCCCAAAGCCGAGCCCGGCGAGTTGGAGCCGCTCTATCAACTCCGCCAAGAAATGAAAGACGCGCTGAACACCTAGCTCCTAGGTGCGAGCTCCTAGGTGCGAGCTCCGAGCTAGTTTTCTCGTGCTTCTGCTCGTGCTCGCAGCTCGCGCTCGCGCTCGCGCTGGCAGCTCGCAGCTCGCAGCTCGCAGCTCGCAACTAAAACGCCGCTTCCGCGTACTCGATGATCGGACCATGCGGACCGAAGATGACGCTGGCGGCGTCGAAGCGCAGGCGCTTCACCGAAAGGTCATGGCGATAGCGGCGCTGCCAGAGCCGCTGGCCGGCGAGGCGGACGCGGTAACGTTTGCGGCCGTCGAGGCTGCCGAAGCCGCTCGTCCACGCGCCGCTCCCGCGCGAGCGCACCTCAACCACGACGATTAGGTCGTCAAGACGCGCCACCACATCCAGCTCCAGGTATGAGAGCCGAAGGTTGGTGGCGACGATGTGAAAACCGCGCTCGATGAGGAACTGCGCAACAGCCGCTTCGGCCTCGCGCCCGAGCTGCGAGCGGTTACTTCGTTCCGCACTCGGCCGGCATCGGGTCCTTGTCGCAACCGCAGGCGGCCGGGTTGTCGAGGCAAGTGTCGACGGTCGAGGCGTTCGGGTCGTACTTGGAGCCCGCGCGGATGCAATAGGAGCCGGCAAGCTGGCCAGCACCCTCGGTGATCTTGAGGTTTTGGACGACGGGCTCGCACTGGAACCCCTCGGGGCACTCGCAGTAGCGGGCGTTCTTGTCCGGGCCATCGCAGCGACACGAGCAGTAGACTGCCTTCTCGGTCTGGCGCTTGGTCAGTTGCGCTTTCACCTCGACGTTGATGTTGTCGGGGCTTTTTCGGCCCGCCGGCTTACCCGTGTCTGGGTCCGCCACAATGTCGCGCCGATCGACGGCCGTGCCGGGGATAGAGCATTGAGGCTTCCAGTCCGCGTTCGGAATCTGGTTGGGCGGCTTCGCGCCGGGATCGCTGTACGGCGCACCCGAGGCGGCCGACTGTCCGAGGCGACAGCTGACGCGACCTTGGAAATGGTTCACCAGGCAGAGTCGAGTTTCGCACTGGAACGAACGGCTTTCGACGTTCGTCTCTGTGACCTGGAAACCGTTGAAATTCTGCTGGTATTCGTCTTCAGGCGTGCACGGATCGCCGACGCCACCCGGGGTACAACCCAGCGCGCTCAAACCCAGCAACAGGGCCACGGACCATGAACCAGCACTCAGCAATCTTGTCATCCTTGCTCGCTAACCTTGTGTGCTTTTGCGTGGGGAGCGTTGGGGTCCCTATTCGCCCGCGGACCGGCGCGTACGCTAATCGAGCGCGCGGAATTCCGTCAACGCGAAACGGGCCGCTCGGTCGCAATCGTTCAGCAACTCGAGGAAAGTTCGCACGTCGCTGCTCAAGAAGCCAGCGCGAGCACGAGCAAACAGGGAGCCGGGGAGCCGGGGAGGGAAAGTTTGATGCTGGCCGCCCGAGCCGGCGGCGCCGTCGCGCGCGTGAGGAGGTCGAGGCTGCCTCTGCCAACGCCAAAAATCTCCTTGCCTCCCCGTCTCCGCCTCCCCGTCTCCCTGTTTGCTTCGCTCGTGAGGATCGAACACGCGCCTCCCAAGCATCGGGTGGCGGTGCGTTTCGGACGCTCGTTCGGGCCAATCACGAGACCGACACGCCGCCTGACGATGCTTTTCGATTCATTTCGGTCGCCATGCTCCGTGGGCCGAATTTTATGGCCTCGCACCAAACGCCCCTCGAAGCCGGCCGGAGTTTCAACGACGCTTGACAACGGCTTCCGCCACTATCTAACATGGCCGCGCCCTGCGGGTTGTATCTACCGGTAGTTATTAGACTTTTTCGTCTCGAGACCCCAGCCCGTCCGAAGCCCCCTTGCCCGGGGTTCGGCGCCCCCTCCGTTTCAGGAGCGGGGCGGTGCCTCTCCACCCAACAACGAGGATTCATGTTCCGAAAGCGCCTGGTCGCGGTCAGCATCCTGGCTACAGCCGTTTTGTCGAGCACGCTCGGCATCACCAACATCGCTCACGCACAAGAGGTGTTGGACCTAGACGCGCCAACGCCGGCTCCCAAAGGCAAGAAGGGCGCAAAGGCAGAGAAGCCCGCCGCCGGAGAGGCGAAGAAGAAGGCGGGTGGCGTCGACATCGATCTCGACGAGGACGCGCCAAAGGGCAAGGCAAAGGCTGCCGTCGTCGCAGGCAATCCGACCGACGCTGCGGCGCAGGCCAAGGCGCTGTTCGACAAAGAAAAATGGAGCGAGGCCGCGCAAGCGCTGCACCGCGTGCGCTCCGGTGAGACGGGTGATGACCCGGGCAACAAGCAGCTGGCCGAGTACTTCTTGGCGATCTCGCTTTATCGCCTGAAGTTTTACCAAGCCAGCTACCAGATCTTCAGCGGCGTCGCCGACAACCCTAACCACCTCAAGTTCAAAGAGACGTTGTTGTGGTTGGCCAAGCTGGCCACGCAGCTGCCCGAGCCGGCCGACATCATCGAGCGTGTCGGTAAGTACAACGACGAAGACTTGTCGCGCTTCGACAACGAGCAGCAGCGTGATTTGTACTGGCAGCTGAACTTCATGCTCGGCCGTTACAAGTACCGTAACCGCCAGTTCGAAGAGTCGATCCGCCTGTTCCAGAAGGTCGATCGCCGCAGCGAGTACTACGTGAAGGCGCAGTTCTTCACCGGTGTCAGTTACGTGCAACTGCGCAAAGCCGTCCCGGCCGTCAAAGCGTTCCAGCGCATCGAGAAGGCGCTCGATGAAGGCGTGGAAGGCGTCGACGACGAAGACCGCATGCGCGATCTCGCGTACTTGTCGATGGCGCGTACCTACTACTCCTCGTCAATCACGCTCGACGCCGAGACCAACGCGCCGACCGTGAACAGCACAAAGCTGAGCGCGGCGGTGAAGTACTGGAACCAAGTCGACGTCACCAGCGAGTACTGGCTCGACGCGCTGTTCGAGGAGTCGTGGGCGTACTTCATGGCCGGCGACTATCCGCGTTCGCTCGGCAACATTCACACGCTCGGCGCGCCGTATTTCCCGAACTCGTTCTATCCGGAGTCGGAAGTTCTGAAGGCGATCATTTACTTCACGAACTGCAACTACGACGCGGCCACGACCGTCGTGGCCAAGTTCAACTTGCGCTACACGCCGATCAAGGACGATCTCGAGAGGATCCTCAAGAACTACAAGGGCGAGAACCGTGAAGACGCGTTCTTCAAGTTCCTGCTCGACGTGCGCGAGGGTAAGGGCGACATCCCGGCAACGGTTCGGCCGATCGTCGAGATCGCGCTGTCGGATCGCCAGCTGCTTCGCAACATCGACTACGTGAAGCTGCTGGAGGAAGAAGAGAAGCGCTTCAAGAAGTCGCCGGCCGACTTCCAGAGCTCGGGGCTTGGTCTCGAGGTATCGGACGCGCTGAAGTTGGCGCGTGACTTGGCGGTGCGCCAAGCGGGTGAGCTCGCGCTGGGCCGCTACCAGCGCTACGTCGACGAGCTGAACGAGCACCTTCGCAACGGTGAAAAGATCCTGATCGATATCACCGCTGCGCAGCGCAACTTGCTCGACGAGAAGCTGCAGACCAACCAGGTGAGCAAGGCGGAAGCGAAGATCTTCGGCGTGGTCAAACCCGACGAAGAGCACGTGATTTGGCCGTTCAACGGCGAGTATTGGCGCGACGAACTCGGTTTCTACCGTCAGGTGGTCGAGTCGGCTTGCGGAAGGTGATCACATGAGCAAGAAGAGTGCCGTTTCCGTCGTTCTGGCTGCGCTGGGCCTGTGGCTGACCACAGGCGTCGCGCACGCGGTGCCCGAAGCCAAGCTGACTGATCTGAGTCTGGAGTGCGTCTCCAAGGAAGCTCAGACCACGCTGATGACCTGCCCCGGAGGCCCGGCCAAGTTCGACGGCGCCAAGGGAAAGCGCGCCGTGGCCTTCAAGAGCGCGCCGCCGCCACGCGACGTCAAGAAGCGTGAAGACGACGTCAAGCCGGTCAATCCGGACGAACTGAAAAAATTCGCCGATCGCGACACGCGCAAGAACCGCCTGCAGGCGCGTGCGCGCGCGTTGCTCATCACCGAGATTCAGGGTCTCGAGCGCTTGTACAAGCGCACGAACAAGAAGTCGGCGGATCGCCCGCAGCTGACGCGGCGCCTAGCTGAAGCGTACGTCGAACTCGAGAGCGCGGCGCAGCGCGACAAGATCGCCGCCGACATTCAAGCGCAGGACGCCAAGAAGAAGAATCCGGCACAGGCGGGCAAGTTCAAGACGGACGCCGTTCAAGCCGAGAAGATCGTGAAGGCCGCTCGCGACAAGGCGATCGTCTACTACACGATGATGAAGAACGACTACCCTGACTACTCGAAGCTCGACGAGGTGTTGTACTACCTCGCCTACGAGCACGAGCAGGGTGGCAACCTCAAAGATGCCCGCTCGATCTACTTCGAGTTGATCCAGAAGGCGCCCAAATCGCCGTTCATCCCGTACGCCTACCTGGCCTTCGGGGAGCTGTTCTTCCAGGAAGCCCAGGGCGATCCAGCCAAGTGGGACCTGGCGGCTGCTGCGTACAAGGAAGTCGTCAAGTACCCGCCGCCGACCAACAAGCAGTTCGGCTACGCGCGCTACAAGCTTGGCTACGTGCTCTGGAACAAGGGCGAGTACGCAGGCGCCCTCAACGAGTTCAAGAAGGTCATCGAGTACGGCGATCAATTCGTCGACGTGCCGAACGCGACCCAGCTCGCCAAGGCCGCGCGTCGCGACATGATCCCGATCTACGCCGTCGCTGGCGCGCCGGACAAGGCTTTCAACTTCTTCAAGCCGGTCAGCGGCGACAAGGGCGGCGAGCAGGTCAAGACGGTGGGCATGCTCAACGACCTTGGCACCGCCTACTTGGACACCGGCCATTACAAGGAAGGCATCGTCCTGTATCGCGATCTGTTGAGCCGCGATCCGGGCGTGAAGAACTGTTACTACCAGGGCCAGATCACCACGGCGACGCAAGCCGTGATGTCGGGTGACAAGGAAGCCGTTCGCAAGGAAATGGACCAGCAGGTCCGTGTCTTCAACGACTACGCCAAGGGCGGCTCCCCCGAAAAAGAGAAGAGTGAATGCGCCAACAAGACCGCTGAGCTCCTAGCCGAAACGGCGATGAGCTGGCACTTGGAGGCCGTCGGCACCGGCGGCGTGCGCGGCACCGGCGACAAGAAGACGATGGATCTGGCGGCGTACCTCTACAAGAAGGTCGCCGACAACTTCACCACCGCTGATTTCGCCAAGTTCCAGTTTCCGCGTATCGTCAAGGACGACTGGCCGACGATGTACAAGATCAAGTACGCGATGGCGGACTTGCTCTACTTCCAGCAACGCTGGGAAGAGTGCGGACCGGCGTTCGATGCCGTGGTCGCGGAAGATCCGAAGGGTGGCCAGGCTGCTGAAGCCGCGTACGCCTCGGTGCTCTGCTACCAGAAGATGTACGACCAGATGTACAAGGGCGACTCGGATCGCAAGACCCGGGGACTTGGTCCGACGGGCGCCGAAGAGAAGGCGCACGCTGGCGAGTGGGAGAAGTTCAAGCCCAAGCCCTTCACGTCCATGCAGCAGGGCATGGTCACGGCCTTCAACCGCTACGTCTGCTACATCACGCCGCCCAAGGGCGACAAGGAAGCAGAAGAGCAGTACGTCGAGGTCAAGTACGCACGCGCTCGTACGTACTTTGAGTCGCAGCACTGGGAGGAAGCCGCGCTGGCGTTCCGCGATGTGGCGATCAACCACGCCGACAAAGACGCAGGCATCTTCGCCGCTCAGCTGTACCTCGAGTCCGTGAACGTTCTCGGCAGCCGCGCGGAGCCCCCGCGTCCCAGCTGCTTCGACGACATGGCCAAGGACGTTCCGACGTTCCTCGAGCTGTACTGCAAGGGCAGCAAGTTTGAAGACAACAAGGACCAGTGCGAGTCGCTGACCCGCATCCAGTTCGACATCATGCGCCTCAAGGCGCAGAAGCTCGTCGAAAAGGCCGACGGCCTCTCCGAGAAGGGTAGCTACAAGGAGGGTCTCGACACGTACAAGAAGGGCGCGGAAGCGTACCTCGACTTGTGGCGCACCTACTGCGAAGGCCCGCTCAGCAAGGGCGAGAAGCCCAAGCAGTGCGAGAAAGCCGACGAAATCGTCTACAACATGGCGAAGGCCTACCAGGCCGCCCGCCTACTGGCGAAGGCGATCCAGGTTCGTCTGACCATCCTGCTCAACAAGAGCTACGGCTTGCAGGATTCACCGCTCGCGAAGAAGGCCCTGTACGAGGTCGGCGGCAACTACCAAGCCATCGCCGTCTACGACAAGGCGTCGGAGTTCTTCGAGCGCTACTGCGAGGCGACCGCCTTCAAGGGTGAGTTCGCCGATCAGGCGCTGAGCGACGCGGCCGTGCTGCGTCTCGGGACCGGCCAAGACGATCTCGCGATCAAGGACGCCAACAACTTCAACAAGTACTACGGCGCCAAGAAGCCGACTCAAACCGCGCAGATCGCCTTCGCGATCGCCGCTCACTACGGCGAGAAGAAGGACTGGGGCAACGTCGAGAAACGGCTCGCTGGTTCGATGAAGCTCATCGACACCAAAGCCACGACCGACGTCCGCGCCCAGGCTCACGCGCTCTTGGGTCGCGCTTACGTCAAGGCCAACAAGGGTGCTGTCGCGTCGAAGGAATACGGCGCGGTCCGCAAGCTCTGGGAAGACCCCAAAGCGGCCGTGGCGACGATCGAAGGCATCCCGGACGAAGACGCGAACGCCAAGCAACGGCGTTTGGGTCGCGCTTTGGAAGCCGTCGGTGAAGCGCTGTTCTTCTTCGCCGAGGAGAAGAAGGCTCGCGTCGATAAGGTCGCATTCCCCGAGTACAAGGGTGTTGGGACGAAGGAAGCCGTCCTCAAGCACATCCAGACCAAGGTCAAGGATTGGATCGGCAAGAAGCGCCCGTTGATCGACGACGCTTCGGCCGACTACGTGAAGATCGTCAACCTGCAGCCGGTGCCGCCACCGAAGTGGGTCATCGCCGCCGGCTCTCGCGTCGGCGACATGTGGGGCAAGTTCGTCAAGGAATTCCGTGCTGCTCCGATCCCGGACGGCATCAAGAAGGACTACGAGCTGCGCACCGCCTACTACGGTTCACTCGACGAGGCTTCCGAGCCGCAGAAGCAGCAGGCCAAGAGCGCCTACAGCACCTGTCTCGGTTACTCGGTGAAGTACCAGTACTTCGACGAGTTCAGCCGTACTTGCGAGGTGTGGCTGGCCGAGAACTACAAGAGCGAGTTCCACGTCGTCGATGAGTTCCGCGGTTCTCCCAACCGCGTGAACAGCGTGCTGCGCGAGCAGGGCAGCCCGCTCCGCATCGGTGGTGAGCCGATGGTCGTGCAGAGCGCTGAGCCGGCCGAGAAGAAGAAGAAGGCCGACGACGACAAGAAGAAAGACGACAAGAAGAAGGAAGGCGGAGCGTGATGATGAAGCGCTTTATGGGTATCGCGCTCCTGGGGCTCGCCGCGTGCGGCGGTCCCACGATGGTCAACGGCAAGGCCGTGCTCGCGCCCGACAAAGACAGCGGTCGGCCGGGTATCGGCAAGTCGAACGTCAGCAAGGAAGCTGCGTCGACGTTCGACGGCGCGCTCGATCAGTTCGTGGACCACGACAAGAAGCAGGACTGGGTCGACAGCGTCTGCTCGGGCGTTGCTGACAGCTTCACCAAGGCCGCCAGCACGCAAAAGTCGGACGCCAAGGCCGAGTTCCCCGAGGCGCTGTACAACGCGGGTCTCGCGTACCAGCGCTGCGGCAAGGACTCCGACGCGCGCGCTAAATTCGAGGACACGCTCAAGGCCGACCCTACTTTCCACCGTGCCAACGCCCAGCTCGCCCTCTACGACTACGCCAAGTCGGGCGACGTCGACGCCACCATCACGAAGCTCAATCAGATCATCCGCGACGCAAAGTTCCAGAACGTCGAGGCGCTCGTGGCCGTGGCGGCGCTGCAGATGGAGCGCGGCGGCGACCAGGCTGACGGCGACGGCAAGAACGACCTCGAACGTGCGCAGCGCAACCTGCAGCGCGCGCTGGCGATCGACGACAGCTACATGCCCGCCTTCAACCAGCTCGCGGTGTATTACCTCGAGCAGGCCAAGGCCAAGGCTGGCGCGTCGGCGAAGAAGGGTCGTCGCGGTCGTCGCGGGATGGAAGTCTCGGGCGTGAAGAGCGTCGACGTCGACGAACAACAGCTCGATCTTGCCGCGCTGGTCGCTTCGCAAGCGCAGCGCAAAAACCCGAACTACGCGCCGATCCACAACACGACCGGCTTGATCCAAGTTCAGCTCAAGAACTTCAACGGTGCCGTGAAGAGCTTCGGTCGCGCGCGTCAGCTCGACTCGAAATTCTTCGAGGCGCACATGAATTACGCGGCGGTCAGTCTGTCTTTCCGCGGCTACGAAGAAGCCGAGAAGGCCTACCGCGACGCGCTCAAGCTGCGGCCGAAGGAGTTCGAAGCTCATCTCGGTCTCGCCCTGGCGTTGCGCGGTCAGATCAACGACGGCAACTTCGAGAAGATGGTGGCCGCCGCCAAGGCCGAGCTCGAAGAAGCCAAGAAGATCGACGGCGGGCGCGCTGAGACCTATTACAACGACGCGATTCTCACGCACGAGTTCAAGGCCAAGCGGGCGGCAGGTCCTTCGGCTGTTCCGGAGCTCGAAAAGGCGGCCCAGCAGTACCGCGACTTCGTGGCCAAGGCAGGGGATGGCGCCGAGTTCGCCGATGCCGTGAAGCGCTCGAAGGAGCGCAGCACGGATATCGACGACACGATCAAGTTCATCAAGGAAGGCGCGATCGCCGAGAAGGACGCCGCCGAAGCCGAAAAGGCCGCCAAGGAGCAAGAGGCACAGGCAGCCAAGGACAAGGAAGCGGCCGACAAAGCTGCTGCCGCCGACAAGGCTGCTGCGGACAAAGCCGCGGCGCCTCCGGCCGCTGGCGCTCCTCCCGGTGGCGCGGCTCCGCCGCCCCCCGCTGGCAAGCCCGCGGCGTCTGCTGGCAAAAAGTGAAGCGCGCAAAACAAAAACGGGAACCCTCGCGCAGGGCTGGTGTCGACTCACCGGCCCCACGCGAAACCTTTAGGCGGGCCGACTCGGCGATTGACGGAGCCGGGTCCCCGTCGCTACAATGTGGCTGTAACGAATCGTAGAAATTTTTGAGGAGGCTGCAATGGTGTCGAAGCGCGTTCGTATCGTATCGGTGGCTCTAGGTCTCGCTGCTTTCATGGCGTCGGGTGCTGCGTTCGCGCAAGCGAAGGACGCTGCGGCTGGCGACAAAGGCGACGGCTATGGCTACGAGTTCGACGACGATCCGCTCGCCGCCGGTGGCTTCGGCCCCAACGACGCGACGATTCGCGTTCGTCCGCGCGCAGCACGCACGACCTTGATCCGTCCGCGCATTCAGTTCGTCGACGAGATGCTCAAGTCCGTCGAGAACCTGTGATTTCCGCGTAGCGCTGCAATCCGTTACTAAGCCCGCTCCCCACTACCGAGACTGAGAAAAGCAAGATGGCAAAGGCTGTTCTAACGTTCGCGCTCTACCAAGCCGACCAACTCACCCGCCGTGAGACGGTTACCCAAGACATCGTCAAAGTCGGCAAGGATCCGAAGAGCCACTTGCGCGTCGATGACGAGCTGGCTTCGCGGATGCACGCGGTGATCGAAGTCGCCGGCCCCGAAGACATTACGCTCATCGATCTGGGCAACGAGCCCGGCACGATGGTCAACGGTGCTCGGGTCAACAAGTGCAAGTTGCACGTTGGCGACCAGATCCAGGTCGGCGACACCAAGATCATTCTCGAGAGCGCGGAAGCTGCCGGAGCCGAGGCGCCGCCTCCGCCGCCCGCGGCCGCCCAGAATCCGTTCGCCGCTGCGGGCGCTTCGAGCCCATTCGCGGCTTCGAGTAACCCGTTCGCGACGGCCAGCAATCCGTTTGCGGCTGGTGCTGCCGCTGCGCGTCAGCAGCAGGCGCTGCACGTAGCCGACGACGCTGCGCCCGGCACCTACACCTACACGATGGTCAAGAGCGGCCCCGACGTCAGCCCGGATGAAGTCGAGATCGCGCATCTGGCCTCGGTCGAAGTGATGGTGCTGTGGGGCACGAACGTGCTGCACGTCTCGCATCTCACGCCACCGCGCAACTTCTACGTCGGTGAGGAGCAGGGCAAGAACTTCGCCTGTGACTTCTTCATTCCGAGTGAGCGTCTCGGCACCACGCGCTTGCCGGTTGTGGTGGGTGACCGCGCCTCCGTCGCGCTCGTCATCCCGCCGAACGCCAAGGGCTCGGTCGAGATTCCGGGCCAGCCGAAGATGTCGCTCGACGAAGCCCGCGCACGGGCGCAACCGAGCGCCGAGCTTTCTGGCGGTCATCAACTGTCCCTGCCGGGCGGTTCGAAGGCGCGCGTCGAGCTCGGAGACTTCGTGTTCCAGGTCGCTGCGGTCAACGCTGGCAAGCCGATCAAGCACGGTGTCGGCACCAACTTCGAGTGGGCCGTGGCGATGTACTTCGGTCTGTCGTTTCTGACCGTCGGTGGCCTGTTGGCAGCGATGGCGTTCTTCGTCCCGCCGATGGGCCTGACGGATGACGAGGAGCTCGATAAGGACGCGCTGTACTTGATGCAGCAGTACTTGAAGGCGGCTGCCGAGCGCGAGCAGGAAGAGAAGGAGACCGAGGTTGTCCAGGACAACTCGGACAACAAGGAAGGCGGCACCGGAACCCGCGCGAAGGGTGAGGAAGGGTCGATGGGTAACCCCACGACCAAAGCTACCAACAAGCGCTACGCCGTCCAGGGTCCGAAGGACAACCAGGACATGCACTTGGCTCGCCAGGCAGCCCTGCGCGAGGCAACCGAGTTCGGCATGATCGGCCTACTGAATACGGGCGCCGCTGGCGACCCGAACGCGCCGACCGCTCCGTGGGGTCGCGACACGTCGCTCGGTTCCGACGAAATCAGCGCCCGCGGCAACATGTGGGGTGATGAGATTGGCGACGCTTTCGGCGCCGGCGGTCTTGGTCTCTCCGGTATCGGTGAAGGTGGCGGTGGCCGCGGCGAAGGTATCGGCCTCGGCAACATCGGCACGTTGGGTCACGGCGCCGGCGTTGGTACGGGCCAGGGCTTCGGCGCTGGACATGGCCGCCTCGGTGGTTCCCACCAAACCAAAGCGCCTAAGGTGCGCATGGGTGCGACCACGGTCAGCGGCCGCCTCCCACCGGAAGTCATCCAGCGCATCGTGCGCCAGAACTTCGGTCGCTTCCGTATGTGTTACGAGCAGGGCCTCGGTCGCAACCCGAACCTCGAAGGTCGTGTGTCCGCACGTTTCGTAATCGGACGCGATGGCGCCGTCTCGAACGTGTCGAACGGCGGGTCGGATCTGCCCGACAGCGGCGTGGTGAGCTGCGTGCTCTCTGCCTTCTACGGCTTGAGCTTCCCGCAACCCGAAGGCGGCATCGTCACCGTCGTGTATCCGATCATGCTTGCGCCCGGCTGACCGTCGAAATTGCGTGAAGCGCTACGGCGCGTGTCGGTCTCAGCCGCACGCGCCGTTTCGCTTTTGTGCCCCACCAGAGCGCGGGACGAGACGAGCGAACAGGAAGGCGGGAAGGCGGGAAGGATTTTCTTGTCCGAGCATGCGGATGAGACCTTCGCGCGGGCCGGTGGCGTCGACCGACCAGCTACGCCCACCAAAAAATCTCGCGCTCGGCCTTCCCGCCTTCCCGTCTTCCTGTTGTTTCGCGCTCGCTCAGGGCGGGGGTGTGGGTGAGCGAGGCATCGAAAATCGCGAGTCATTTTCGATTACGATGCGGCTTTACTCCATGGGCTGCGTCCGCCTATGCTCGGACCTCTTTCAAGGTCCGGAAATCGCCCCGGATCGAGGCTAGTTCGCCTCAGAATCGAGTCGCTTGAAGTCCTGCGCATGGCTGCCCACGCCCAGCTTGGTTGCTGCCCGCGCCTCGTAGTTCTGGGATAGCGTCACATAGAGGAATGCCCGCGATGACACTCCAAAAGTTCCTGAAGGTCGGTCTTGTTTCCATCGGCTTGTCCGTCGCCCTGACCGGCTGCAGCCGCGATCATATCGAGGCCGTCAATCTCGCCAACGAGGGCGACCAGGCCGTCAAGGTCAACGTCGAGGGCGCGATTCAAAAGTACGAGCAGGCAGTCCAGCTCGATCCGACGAACCACCACATCTTGTGGAAGCTGGCGGTCGCCTACGAAAAGAAAGAGGACTGGGAGAAGATGGCGTCGACGCTGTCGCGCGCCGTTCAGGTCGCCCCGGACTTTGCCAACTACTGGTTCAAGCGCGGCAACGCCTTGATCATGCAAGCCGAGGGCGGCAACCCCGACGCGTACGAGCAGGCGAAGGAGCCGCTCAAGACCTGCATCCAGAAGGACCCGAACCTGGCCGAGTGTTACCACTTGCTGGGCGAGGCCTATCAGTGGACCAACGACGAGCAGTCGGCGCTGGAGAACTACAGCAAGGCCATCGAGCACGACTCGACCAAGGGCTTCTTCTACCCGCCGCTGGCCGAGCTCTACATCACCTACAAGCTGTTCAAGGAAGCTGAGCAGGTTGCGGGCGAGGGCATCAAGGTCGTGCCGCCTGGCCCCAAGAACAACAATGCGCTCTACGGCATGTGCATTCTGCAGGCCGAGGCAGCCCAGCTCCGCGGCGACTCCGCAGCGCAGCTCGCGGCGGTCGAGAAGGCCGAGCAATTCGTGGGTGAGGATTCGCATCCGGACGCCGCCTTCAACCTAGGCAGCACGTACGCCGCGATGGAGCCTCCGCAAAAAGAGAAGGCTTTGCGACTGCTCAATCAGTTCACCAAGCGCACTTGCCGCAGCGGCAATTCCGCGAAGTGGAAAGAGCAGTGCGAGCAGACGGCATCGTTGATCCAAAAGTTGGGTCAGTGAACCGAAGGCTCGAAATCACCGCAGGGGAATGTTGATGGAACCGAGGCTCGCGTCGCGATCAGCGCAACGCGAGCTTCGCTCTATGTAGCTTGTCCGAGGCAGCAGCATGGATCTTGAGCAGCGTCTGAAACAGCTAGAGAGCCACCACGATTGGCAGGGGCTCGCCGAAGCACTTGAGCAGAGCCTGGCAGCAGCCCAGGACCAAACCGTAAAGGCGGAGCTGCATTTGCGGCTTGGGCGCCTGCTGTACGGGCAGTTCTTGCAGGGTGTTCGCGCCCTCAAGCACTTTCAAGATGCGTTCAAGCTCAACCCAGCGCTGATTGAAGCGCTCGGCGAAGCGCGCAACATCTACTGGGAGCTGGGCAAGCTGAACATGGTTCAGAAGCTGCTCGAGCTACAGCTGAAGAGCGCGCAAGACGCTGCAACGCGCGTCGCGCTGTTCCGTGAGCTGGGCGACGTGCTGTGCGACGCCGGTGACTACGAGCGTGCGACGGAGGCGTATGCCAAGGCGCTGCAGAGTGCCGAGGGCAAACCGAATGATGCCGGCGAGCGCCTAGCAGACGTGCAAGCCAGCGCCGAGGATTGGCAAGATCGCGTCGGCGAGCTGCTGCGTACTGCGCATGAGTCGGCGTCGGCCGCGTCCAAGTCGGACGCGTTCATCCGTGCGGCGCGCATCGCCAAGCGCTTTGCGCCGGGCGAGTACGAAGGCATTTTGGCGCAGGCGTACTCGGCGGATCCGACCAACGTCAAAGCTGCCGCTATCTACGAGGGGCTCTTGGTCGAGACCGAGCGCACCGAGCAGATCCTCGAGTCACAGCGCGAGAGCTTGAAGGCCGTCGCAGATGCGCAGGCCAAGGCAGCGCTCGGGTTCGTGTTCGGCGCGCGCTGGGCGGTTCGCCACCAGAACGTCGAAGTCAGCTCGCAATTGTTCGAAGAGGCGCTGCGTCTCGATTCTTCGCTCGAGCCGGCGTTCACGTTTCTGAAGGACGCCTGGGGCGCCAAGGGCGGCGACTACGAGCAGGTGATCCGCTTGGCGGACGAGCTGTCGGATCGCACCGGGCTCGACGAGCGCGGCGCGTACTTGCTCGCTAATGCCGGCCTTTTGGCGTGGCGTGAGCGTGGCGATTTGATCCGCGCGCGGCGCTTTTTCGAGCGCTTGGCTCGTGTAGACGCTCAGCATCCCGCGCTGGTCGCTTTCGAAGCGCAGATTGGCGAGAAGATCACGGGCGGTGGTGCGCTTGCTGCTCAACCGAGCGCCAAGCCGGCGGCTCGCGTCAGTGAGCCCGCTCCCGCACCTGTCGCGGCGGAGCCGGAGCCCGAGCTCGAACCGGCGCCGCCGAGCGAGCCGCCTGCTCCTGCTGCGGTCGAACCGACGCCCGCTCCGGCCCCTGTCGCCGCAGCGCCGGCCGCGGCAGCGGCAGCGCCTCCTGGGGGCGACGGCAGCCCTGCGTTGATCACCGATCTGAAAGAGAAGCTCGCGCAGCAAGAAGCAGCCAAGCGCTTCCACGACTACGTCAAGACGCTGATTCTGCTCGGCGACGCGGTGTCGCACCCGGCTGAGCGCGCCGACTACTACTTGAAGGCGGCAGATCTCTACGTCAACAAGTTCGCCAACCAGGCGGAAGCCGTGCGCGCGTTCGAGAAGGTGCTCGACGTCGACTCGAACAATCCGACGGCCATCCGCTACTTGCGCGAGATGTACGAGAAGCGTCGCGATTGGGAGAAGCTGATTTCGCTCTCGCGTCGCGAGGCTGAGGCGCTCGATTCCGGTGCTGACCGCGCCGCGAAATTCAAAGAGATCGCGCTGCTCGCGACCGAGAAGGTCAAGAAGCCCGAGGTCTGCGTGGACCTGTGGGCCGTCGTTCTCGCCAATGATCCGGAAGACGTCGACGCGCTCAACGCGTTGTCGCAGCTGTACGAGCGTTCGCGCGAGTACGAAAAGCTTGCCGACGTGCTGCAGAAGCTGGCCGAGGCGACCTACGACACCAATGCCAAGATCGAGCTCCTGAACAAGCTCGGCCAGGTCGCTGGTGATCGGCTCAAGGACGAGGAACGCGCGGTGGACGCGTATCGCATGTTGCTCACGTTCTCGCCGGACGACCGGCGCGCGCAAGAACAGCTCAAGAAGCGCTACGTCACGCTCGGGCGCTGGGACGACCTCGAGGTGTTCTACGCCGAGAGCGGCAAGTGGGACGAGTTTATTCGTGTGCTCGAGAGCAACGAGACGCGCGCGACCGACACCGCGCAGCGCATCGGCATGCTGATCAAGATCGCCGAGCTGTGGATGACGCAAAAGGGCAAGGCCGATCGCGCCGCCCGCGCCTACGAGAAGATCCTCACGCTCGACGAGAACAGCTTGCAGGCCGCTGAGCGCCTGATCCCGATTTACGCCAGTTCCAATAACCCCAAGGGCCTGTCGTCCGCGATCGAGGTCAAGTTGAACCACGTGCAAGATCCAGGTGAACGCCTGGGCCTGTTGCGTGAAGTGGCTGGCCTGTACGAGGGCCGCATCAACGACAAGCCGAAGGCGTTCGAGCGCTTCCTGGCCGCCTTCGAGATCGCCCCCGGCGACGAGCAGAGCCAAGCTGATATCGAGCGCGCAGCGGCCTCGACCGGCAGCTGGGATGCCGTGATTGCGGCGTACAAGTCGGCGATTACCGCGGCCGAAGACGGCGGCGATGGTGTGACCGAGAGCGCGCTGCGGCTGAAGCTCGGCCGCGTGTTGGTCGATCAGGTTCAGCAGATCGACGAGGCGCTCGCGCAGTATCGCGCGGTCTACGAGAAGGAGCCTGACAACGAGACGGCGCTTCAAGCCCTCGAGCAACTCTATCGCCACACCGAGCGCTGGAAGGACCTGCTCGACGTCTACACGAAGAAGCGCGAGCTCGCGGCGGATCCGAACGAGCGTAAGCGCATCTTGTACGAGATCGCCCGCTTGCAGGAGGGCCAGATTGGCGACTCCGCGGCCGCGATCGAGACGCACCAAGCGGTGCTCGAGGACGACCCGGCCGACGCCACGGCGCTGGCGGCCCTCGACGCGCTGTACGCCAAAACCAAGGCTTGGGATCGCTACGCCGAGGTGCTGCGGCAACGCATCGACCTCGAGGGTGAAGAAGCGACGCTGGTCGATCTCAAGTATCGGCTGGCTGGTACGCAGCTTGAGCACCTCGACGACGAACGCGCTGCGCTCGACAACTATCGCGAGATCCTGTTCATCAACGGCGATCACGAAGGCGCGCGTGTCGCCCTCGAAGGGATGCTGAAGAAGAAGAAGCTGAAGGCGGACGCCGCAGCCATTCTCGAAGGCATCTACGAAGCGCGTGAAGACTGGGAGAAGCTGATCGCCGCGCTGGAAATCCTGGCGGCGAGTGACGCTCAAGTCGATCGCAAGGTATCGCTGTTGCGCAAAATCGCGTTCGTGGCGGCTGAACGCCTGCGCGCGCTCGATCGCGCACTCGACGCGCAAGCTCGCGCGCTCAAGGAAGATCCGAGCCTGGCCGACTCGCGCCTCGAGCTCGAGCAGCTCGCGGAGCAAGCCGGCGCTTGGGACCAACTGATCGCCATCTACAACGAGGTCGCGGGCGGCCTCAGCGATCCCGATCTGGCGCGTCAGTATTGGATGCGCTTGGCGTCGATCGAAGAGCGGTTAGGCAAGGTCGACGAGGCTGCCAGCAGCTACGAAAAGGTGCTCGCGCTTGACCCGTCGGACGGCGAAGCACTGCAGGCGATGGACGCCCTGTACCGGCGCACCGGTCACTGGGAAGAGCTGATCGGCGTCTTCCGCAAGCGTATCGAGCTCGCGCAAGACGGCGGCGATCGCGAGGCGATCTACGCGCAGATGGCGCTGGTCTTCGAAGAGAAGCTCGGCAAGCCGGACGACGCGATCGCGGCATACCGCGAGGTTTTGGCGCTCGATCCGACCAGTCAGGTCGCGCTGCATTCGCTCGACGGCTTGTTCACGCGCAGCGGCTTGTGGAGTGAGCTGGCCGAGAACCTCGAGACCCAGCTTGGCCTCGCCGACACCGACGAATCACAGCTGGCGCTGATGCTGCGTTTGGCAGCGCTGCGTGAGGGCGAGATGAAGCAGGTGGAGGCAGCTATCGAAGGCTACCGCCAGGTGCTCGATCGCGACCCGACCAACCCAGCCGCGCTCGGCGCGCTCGAACGACTCGGGCAGAGCGCCACGCATTCGCTGGCGATCGCCGAGATCCTCGAGCCGCTGTACCGGACGCAGGGCGACTACCAGAAGCTGATCGGCGTGCACGAGGTGCAAGTCGCTCGCACCGAGGACGGCGAGCGCAAGGTGGAGCTACTCCATCAAATCGCTCAGCTGCACGAGGACGCGGCTGGTGACTTGAACGCTTCGTTCGAGACGATGGCGCGCGCGTTGGCGGCCGATCCGAGCAACGACGGCACGCAAGCCGGGCTCGATCGCCTGGCGCGTGCGACCGGCCGTTTCCAGGACCTGGCGCGGGTGTTCGAGCAGCTCGCCGGGCAGCAGAAGGACCCGGAAGTCGGCTCGCAGTTGTACAGCTCGGCGGCGCGCGTGTTCGAGCTTGAGGTGCGCGATGTGGATCGCGCGATCGAGCTGTATCGCAAGGTGCTGAGCATCGATCCGACCAACCTTGCCGCGGCCGAGTCGCTGCAGGGCCTGTTCCAGTCGGCCGAGCGCTACGCCGACATGTCGCTGATCTTGCAGCGCAAGGCCGAGATCCTCGACGACGTCGACGCGCAGAAGAACGCCTTGTACCAGGCTGCCGCGATCGAAGAAGAGGTGCTTGAGCGCCAAGAGCAGTCGATCGCCGTGTACCTAAAGATCCTCGAGATCGACGGCGAGGATCTGAAGAGCATCGACGCGTTGGTCAAGCTCTACCTCGGGCTCTCGCGTTGGGAAGAACTGCTCTCGGTGTATTCGAAGAAGGCAGATCTCGTCGCGGACCCCGAAGAGAAGAAGCTGATCTTCTACCAAGTGGGCGCGGTCTACGAGCGTGAGCTTTCTGACGTTCCGCGGGCGATCGACACCTACCAGAAGGTGCTTGAGCTCGATCCGGATGACCTGACGGCGCTCGGTCGCCTCGACGTGCTGTTTCAGACGGCCAGCAACTGGCCCGAGCTGCTCAGCGTCTTGCAGCACGAGGCCGAGCTGACGGCGGATCCGGCGGAGGCGGTGAGTTTCCAGTACCGCATCGCCGAGCTGTACGAGAAGCACCTGAACGACGTGGAACGCGCGGTCGAGTTGTACCGCGAGATCCTCAACATTCAGTCCGATCACACGCCGACCTTGAACGCCCTGGAGGGCATCAAGAACGGCGAGCGAGCACCGCTGGCCGCGGCCTCGGTACTGGAACCCGTTTACGACGCGATGGGTGACTACCCGCGCTTGATCAGCGTGCTCGAAGTCACGGTGCGCTTCGCCGAAGATCCGTTCCACAAGGTGGAGCTCTTGCACCGCATCGCTCGGCTCTACGAAGAGAGCATGGGCGATCACGCGCGCGCGTTCGAAACCTATGCGCGCGGCGTGTCGGCCGACAGCCAGAACGAGGAGTCACTCGGCTCACTCGAGCGGTTGGCGATGATGATCGAGCGCTGGCCCGCGGTGGCGCAGCTGTACGACGCGGAGCTGGACAAGCTGCACGGTGAGCCGGAGCGGTTCGTCGAGCTCGGGCTACGCACGGCGCAGGTCTACGAAGTTCAGCTGGAGAGCCTCGAACACGCGGTGCAACGCTACCGTGTGGTGCTGGGCAAGGATCCGGAGAACCAGGTCGCGGTGCGCTCGCTCGATCGGCTGTTCACGCAGATGGAGCGCTGGCAGGATTTGGCCGAGGTGCTGGCTCGCGAGAGCGAGATCGGCCAGAGCCCAGACGAAATCCTTGGCTTCAAGTTCCGCTTGGGTCAGGTCTATCAGTCGCGCCTGGGTGATCTGGACAAGGCGATCGCCGCTTACCGCGAAGTGATCAACGCTGCTCCAGAGCACGAGGACACGCTGCGCGCGCTCGAAGCGCTGTTCGAGTCGGGTACGAAGCAGCTCGAAATCGGCGAGATTCTCGAGCCGTTGTACCAATCGATGAGCGAGTGGGACAAGCTGATCCGCGTGCGCGAAGCCGAGCTGGCGCACACGACCGATCCGGCTGAGCGCGTGGCGATGTACCACCGCATCGCCGAAGACGCGGAAGAGCGCCTGCTCGATCCGGTTTTGGCGTTCAACGTTCACGTTCGCGCGATCAAGGAAGCGCCGCTCGACGAGCGCACCAGCGAAGAGATCGAGCGTTTGGCCGCGATGCTCGACGGCGGCTGGGAGCCGCTGGCGAATGCGTACGCCGACGTGCTGTCGATCGAAGGCGTCGATGCCGCCACGCAAGCCGCAATCGGCAAGCGCTTGGCGCGCGTCTTCGAAGAGGAGCTGGCCGACGTGGCCAAGGCTGAAGAGACGTATCGCTACGTCTTGACGGTCGAGCCGCGCGAGAAAGACGCGCTCGCAAACCTCGATCGCATCTACAGCTCGCTTGAGCAGTGGCCCGAGCTTGCGGGCGTGCTTGAGCAGCGCGCTGTGGCTGCCGAGGACACGCTCGACAAGGTCGACCTCTACAGCCGCTTGGGTCAGGTCTACGAAGAGCGCGTGGCGCGCCTCGACGATGCGATCCGCGCCCACCGCGTGATCTTCGACACGCTCGCGCCGACCAACGAGGACGCGATCGCGGCGCTGGGTCGCATCTACGAGCAGAACCAGGCTTGGCAAGAGCTGAACACGGTCTTCCATCGCGAGCTGGAGAACGTGGCCGGTGACGTCCAAGAAGCTGAAATTCGCGCAAAAATCGCGCATTTGGCCGCCGGACGCCTGGGCAACATCGATGGCGCCATCGAGGGTTGGAAGCGCGTCCTCGACCTGCGCGGTGAGGATCCAGAGGCGTTGCGCGCCCTGGCCGAGCTGTACGAGCAGCAGGGCAAGTGGGCCGAGCTGGCCGACGTGCTCGATCGACACTTCGACATCGCCGAGGGTGACGAGGACCGCGTGTTCGCGCTGACCAAGCGCGCCAAGCTGTTCGCGGAACGTCTGAATCGCGATGACGAGGCGCTCGAGACCTGGCAGCGCGTACTCGATATCGATTTTTCGAACATCACCGCCTTGCGCGCGATCGCCAACGTCTGGCGTACCCGTCAGGACGCGCAGGAGTTGGTCTCCGCGCTCCATGCCACCATCGATCGCGCCGCGGCGCTGCTCGAGGCCGAAGAGCTGAAGGGCATCTACCGCGAGCTCGGCAAGACGTACGGCGGCCAGCTGGCGCAGCCGTACGATGCGGCGGAAGCCTGGCGCAAGCTGCTCGAGGTCGATCCCGGTGACTTCGAGGCGATGGCCGAGCTCGAGACGCTGTACCGCAGCGAAGAGCGCGCCAGTGACGTAGTCGGCGTGAAGATGCAGCGCGCGGAGGCTTTGCAGGAGCCCGCGGAGAAGATCCGCGAGCTGATGGAAGTCACCGAGATCTGGAAGAAGGAGATCAACGACTACGACTCCGCGACTCCGGCTTTCGAAAAGATCCTAACGATCGATCCGGCGCACCAAGAAGCCTTCGAGGCCTTGGAGCGCTTGCACACGGCGGGCAGCCGCTGGGAATCGTTGGTCGAGCTGTATCTGAATCGGCTCGAAACGCGCGAGACCGTCTCGGACCGTAGCGACATCTTGCGACGCATCGCCCGCGTCTTCGAAGAGAAGATCGGCGATCCGAACCAGGCCTTCGATGCGCTCGTGAACGCCTTCGCCGACGACTTCGGCGACGATGAGACGGCGCGCTACCTGGAGAAGATGGCGCAAGCCACCAATCGCTGGGGCGAGCTGATCAACACCGCCAACGCCTGGCTGCCCGAGCAGACCGACAACAAGACCAAGATCCAGCTCTGCCTGCGCCTGGGCAAGTGGTACGGCGAGGACCTTGGTCACTTCGAGTACGCGCAGCCGTACTACGCGCAGATCGTCGCGCTCGACCCGAATAACGTGCAGGTGCTGCGGCAGATGGCGGCGATCCATCGCAAAGGCGCGGCCTGGCAAAAGGTCGGCGAGACCCTGCAGCGGGCGCTCGACGTCGCGGTCGCCAACGACGATCGCAAGGCGATCTTGTTCGATCTGGGCGAGCTGCTGCACAAGCACATGGGCCAGCCCGACCAAGGCCTGGCTTACTACCGCCGCTCGCTGGAAGTGGACCCGCACTACCTGCCGGCGCTCGGCGCGTTGGAGCAAGTCTACGAAGACGGCAAGAACCACGCAGAGCTGGTGAAGATCCTCGCCAGCAAGGTGGCGGGCCTGTCTGGGTCGGAGCAGATCGCGGCGACCAAGCTGCGGATGGCCGGTCTGTACGAGTCTTCGCTCGGCGATTTCGATCGCTCGGGCAAGGTCTATCGTGAGGTGCTCGAGCTCGACGGCAGCAACATCGCAGCGCTGCGCGGCCTGGAGCGCATCTACGTGGCGATTCAGGATTGGCCGGATCTCGTCGCGATTCTCGAGCGTCAGCTCGACGTCGTCGAGACGGAGCGCGAACGCGTCGAAGTGCTGCTCAAGATCGCGCAACATCAGGAAGAGCACTTCCTCAAGTTCGACGTCGCGGCCCAGCGCTACGAGCAAGCGCTCGAGATCTTCCACGCCGAAGAGCGCGCGTACCAAGGCCTCGAACGCTGCTACCGCCGGCTGAAGCAGTGGCTCGATCTGATCAACGCCTACGAGCGTCACATCAGTGAAGCCGCCGGCACGGCGACTAAGGTCGAGCTTTACGGCGCGATCGCTCAGGTTTACGCCGAAGAAGTCAGCGATGTGGACCGCGCGATCGACGCGTACCGCAACATCGTCGACCTCGACGACACCAACGTGCCGGCGCTCGAAGCGCTGAGCAAGTTGTACGAGAAGCAGGGCGACGCGGCGCAAGCCATCGAATCGATGACGCGCGTGGCGGATCTGACGACCGACGGCGGGCAACGCGTCGAGATGTATTACCGAATCGGTAAAGCACTCGAAGAGAAGCTCAGCGACCGGGGCCAGGCCCAAGAGCGCTTCGAGATGGCGCTCGACCTCGACCCGGCACACTTGCCGTCGTTGTCCGCACTGCGGACGATCGCGATTGACGAGCAGGATTGGGATCGCGCGACGCGCTACCTCGATCAAGAGCAGTCGAATACGCCGTCACCGCGCACGCGCGCCAAGCTCTTGGTCGAGCTCGGCAAGCTGCGCGACGAGATGCTGTCGGAGCACGACCTGGCCGTGCAGGCCTACGAGCTGGCGATTCAGTGCGACGCCGAGAGCGAAGAAGCGGCGTTGCCGTTGGTCGAGGAGTACATCCGGACCGAGCGCTGGGCGCAGGCCGAGCCGCTGGCGGAGCTCTTGGTTCGTAAGAGCAAGAACCGTGAGCGCGGCGAGCAGCACACGTTCCATAAGCTGCTCGGTAAGGTCCACGCCGCCCTCGGTAACAACGAGAAGGCGCTCAAGGCGTACCAGACCGCCAACCAGCTCGATCTCACCGATCAAGAGACGATCCGCGGCATCGCCGACGTGGCATTCCGGCTGCAGGATTGGCCGAGCGCGCTCACCAACTACCAGAAGGTGCTGACCGCGCTCGACGAGTCCGACAACGAGTCGCGCACTGACGTTTACTATCGTCTCGGCTGCATCAAGCGCGAGCAGGGTCAGGCCAAGCAGGCGATCAATAATTTCGAGAAGGCGCTCGGCCTGAACGGCGAG
The DNA here is from genome assembly GCA_038252755.1 of Polyangiales bacterium. Lineage (GTDB taxonomy): Bacteria > Myxococcota_A > Polyangia > Polyangiales > Polyangiaceae > PMG-095. The sequence goes on from JBBSAB010000012.1 coordinate 89,543, forward strand.
CACCGTCCGACACTCGAAGCTCTCGTCGACGTTTACGCCAAGAGCAACGATTGGAAACAGGTCGCGGCGTACAAGCGCCAGATTCTCGACAGCGTGTTCGACGGCGAGGAGCGCTTCAAGGTGCTCGTCGAAATCGGCGACATCTGGGCCGAGAAGGAAAAGAACCCGCAGAAGGCCATCGAAGCCCTCGAGGAAGCGAAGGACCTCAAGCCGGTCGATCACATCCTCTTGCACAAGCTGCTGCAGCTGTACCAGCAAGCGGCTGACTGGCAGAAGATGGTCGACACGCTCGCCTCGATCGCCGAGATGGAGGAGAAGCCGGAGATCAAGGCGCGCTACGTATTCACGCAAGCGCAGATCTACCGCGACAAGATCGAGGACTCGGATCGAGCGGTCGAGCTATTCAACGACGCGCTCGACTTGAACCCGAGCTACCTCGAGTCGTTCGAGCGCATCAACAAGATCCTCACCCAGCAGAAGAACTGGAAGCAGCTCGAGCGCGCCTACCGCAAGATGCTTCATCGCATCGCTGGCAAGGGCAACAACGACCTCGAGTTCACGCTCTGGCATCAGCTCGGTCTGATCTATCGCGACCGCTTGCAGCAAACCGAGCCGGCGGTCGAGGCGTTCAAGATGGCTTCGACGGTCAAGGCCGGCGAGGTCACCGTTCACCAGATCCTGGCCGAGCTGTACGAAGTCAGCGAACGTTGGGACGAGGCCATCGACGAGCAACGCGTCATCCTCGACGCCGACCCGCTCAAGATCGATCCGTACCGTGCCCTGTATCGCCTATACCTGCACAAGCAGTCGTACGACGAAGCCTGGTGCTTGGCGGCCGCGATGGCGTTCCTGCGCAAGGCCGACGACGAAGAGAAACGCTTCTTCGAAGACTACCGTCCGCAGGGTATGTTGGCCGTGAAGGGCCGGCTGTCCAACGACCACTGGGGCAAATACGTGTTCCACGCTGACGAGAACCTGTACGTCTCGAAGATCTTCGAGATGATCGCGCCCGCTGCGCTGCAGGCCAAGGTTGCTCAGCTGCAGGCGCAAGGTAAGCCGCCGGTACTCGACAAGCGCTTCAAGCAGGATCCGGCGACCTCGACCGTGACGTTTGCCAAGACGTTCGGGTGGGCAGCGCAGGTGCTCGGCGTGCAGAGCCCTGATCTGTACGTGCGCAACGACGTACCCGGCGCGATCGTCGCGGTGCCGTCGATTCCGCCGGCTTCGGTCGCCGGTCAAACGGTGCTCACCGGCTTCCAGCCGCAAGAGCTGACGTTCATGTGCGGCAAACACCTCGCGCTGTACCGCGGTGAGCACTACATCCGCACGCTGTTCCCGACGCAGGCGGAGCTCACGATCATGCTGTATGCCGGTGTGATGATCGCGGCGCCGCAGACGCCGCTACCTCAGGACATGCTGGCGCAAATCCGCGCGACCGCGCAGGAGCTGAGCAAGTACATGCAGCCGGTGCAGCTCGAAGGCCTGCGCATGGTGGTCAAACGCTTCATCGAAGAGGGCGCCAAAGCCAACATCAAGCGTTGGAACCAAGCCGTCGAGCTCACGGCTTGTCGTGCAGGGCTAATCGTCTGCGGTGACCTGGAGATTGCGAAGAAGCTGATCGGCGCCGAGCAGCAGCTGCCCGGTGACCTCTCGGCTGCCGACAAGATGAAGGAGCTTTTGCTCTACTTCGTCGGCGCGCAGTACACGCAGGTTCGCAAGGCGCTCGGCATCCAGGTCGCGGCAGGCTGAGGCGCGGCAGCGCACGGGGCAGGGCCGCGCGAACGCGCTCTGCTCAGTCGCTACGCCGCGGGCGGAGCGGGCGCGGTGCGCCGCGGCGCTCAGCGCCCAGGCAAGTCGAAGAGCACGCGCAAGCCGACGCTGAGCTCGGTGTTCACGGCAGCGTCTCCGGCGCCAGTCGCACGCTTCGAGTACGAGCTCACGCCGAGCGCGCCGAACGGACCAATTCCGAAGCCGGAAAGCATGTAGTAGTCTGCGCCGAGCTCGAAATGGAGCCACTCCACGCCGGAGAATTTCTGGCGTGCGCCGGTAGCGTCAACGAACGACACCTGGCGATACCCACCGCCGAGCGTGAGCCATGGATCGAAGCGCAGCCCCTGCTGCAGGTGGTAACGCACGAACGGTCCCAGCGCGAGTGCTTGGCCCGAGCACGAGTCACCGCAGCCCGAGCCGTCGGCGTAGCTGGCAAAGCTGCCCCAGGCTCCGACTACGACTGAGCGGCTGAGTCCAAAGCCCGCGTCGGCGCGGAACCCCAAACCGGTCCCCAAAGCGCGCTCTGAAGACACGTCCGAGCTGAGGTGACCGAAGGACCAAGCCGACCCGACGGCTGCGCCGATCAATACGTGCGAGCCGAGCAAGTCTTTGGCGCGCGGGACGATCGGAGTCTTGGGCTCGGTGTCGTCGATGACGTGCACGCCGGGCGACGGTGCGTTCGGATCGAGACCGGCTTGCGCGCCGCTCGCGCTGTCGCTTCCCGGCGCATTCTGGGCGAGGGCCAGGGCGGGGAAAAGCAGCGTTCCGATGCTGAGCAGCACGGCAGGTTTCATGGCCGGAGCCTCTTACCACGTTTTTAGTGCGCAACTGCCAGCACAGCGTTGCCGATGAGGTGGTGAGGGTGACCAAAAATGCCGCAAGACCACGACTCCCAGCAAACATTGGAGCTTCGGACCCGGGGTGAGCCCGGGCCTTTCCAGGTCGAGGTGGGTAGCTGCGACGGGGAGACGCAGTTCTTCGAGCTCGGTACCGGCCAGTCCGTGGTTTTGGGTACCGGCGCTGACGTTGGCCTCAGGTTGGCAGATCGCACGGTGAGCAGTCGCCACTGCGAGATCCACGCCAATCACGAGGGCGTCGTCGTTGCGGATCTCGGCTCCAAGAATGGGCTGTTCGTCGGTGGGGCGCGCGTTCCACGCGCGCGGCTCGACGCGATGGCGGCGAGCTTCGTGATTGGTCGTTCGACGGTGACGGTCAGGCTAGCGCACGGCGCGCCGGTATCGGTTGCCAAGGCCTTGCCGGGCATCATTGGCAGCTCGGAGCCGATGCGCCGGATCGCCGAGGAGGTGCGGCGCCACGCTGGCACGCGCGCACCGATTCTGATCCAAGGTGAGTCCGGCACCGGCAAAGATCTGGTCGCCCGTGCGATCCACGTGCTGGGGCGGCCGACGGGGCCGTACGTGCCGCTGAATGTTGGCGCGATCGCGGAGTCTTTAGCGGATTCCGAACTGTTCGGGCATCGACGCGGAGCGTTTACCGGCGCGGTCGCCCACCGACAGGGCGCGTTCGAACAGGCGCACCAAGGCACGCTATTTCTCGACGAGGTGGCTGAGCTTTCGCCGGGAGTTCAGGTGCGTCTGCTGCGCGTCGTCGAAGACGGCAGCGTCAGGCCGCTCGGTGCGCAAACGTCTACGAACGTCGACGTGCGCATCGTCTCCGCCAGCTGGGCGGCACTCGCCGAGCGCGTCGAGGACGGCCGGTTTCGCGGCGATCTGTATCATCGGTTGTCGACCGTCACGCTGCGGCTGCCACCACTGCGCGAGCGTCGCAGCGACATCCCGGCGCTCGCCAGCATGCTGCTCGCGCGCCTGGAGCGGGAGCTCGGGCAAAAACAGCTGTCGAGCGACGCGCTCGCGGTGCTGGTGGCACACCCCTGGCCGGGTAACGTGCGTGAGTTGTCGGGGGTCTTGTATCGCGCGGCTGCGCTGGCCAGCGGCGCGCAGATCCTGGCTCAACATTTGGCGCTCAGCGTGCGTGATGTCGGGCCGCGTCGCGTGCGCGATAGCGGACGCTTCGACCCGCAAGCGTTGCTCGCGACTCACGACGGCAACGTCAGCGCTGCAGCCCGCGCCGCGCGCATGCCGCGCACGACTTTTCGCGCGCTGCTGCTGAAGCGCGAGCTCGAAGACTCGACCCGTCGGACCGGTTCGTCGAGGGGCTAGAAGCTGCCGGCGACCAAGCCGCCCGCAAACCCGGACTGATAGATCGGCAAGACGACGATCCGGCGCTTGTTCGCGCTGCCCGCGCTGTCCGTCTTCTTCGAATCGACGAAGTAGTAGACGATTGTGCCGACGGCTGCGGCACCGGCGACGGCAAAGCTCACGATGGCGAGGGTCTTGAACGTGTCGCCTGACTTCACGTTCTTCGTGTACTTGTCGCAGTTCGCCTTGTACTGCGCTGCGCGCTGCTTGCGGTTTGCCGCGACGGCGTAGAGCTCTTTGCGAGGGCTGTCGGTGTAGTTGAGCAGCCAGTTCTCGGGGTCCGTGCAAGCCCCGGGCTTTTCTCTGTTCTTCAGGTCGACTTCTTTGGCTTGCTTCGAGATGTCGGCCGCCACGCTGTCGGCGGCATCGTAGGAAGATTTGGAACCGAAGGCGAACGCGCCACCGCCGATCAAACCGGCGCCGGTCAGGCCGACGCCGATCATCGCGCCGGGCGTGTGCGTGAGCCACGGAAGGAAAGCTTGGCGCGAGGATGACGAGGGCTCTTCCGGAACTGGGGTCTCGGTATTGCCCGAGTCGGGCGGAGCCGCGCCGCTGGCCACGGGCGCGGCTGGCTTTGGTCCGCGGGTGAGGCTCAAGCTAAGGCTAGTGGATTGCCCAGCCGCCGCGACGACGTTGCCGCTGACTGTCTTGCCGTCCTTGCGCGCCTGAATCTCATGAGACCCTGGCGTTAGGTAGACAACGCCAGGCAACGGCGCTTGCCCTTCAAGATCGCCATCGACGTACACTTCGGCGCCGGTCGCGTCGACCTCGAGCGCGACCTCGCCGACCAATGCTTTGGCGGCCGTCAGCCCGGTGTCCGCGCCCTGACGCTCGGCGTCTGTCGCGTCCTTGTGCTCGCGCAGGTACTGGGCAAAGTGCTTGGCGGCGTCCGCCTCGTGACCCGAGCGCAGCTCGCTTTGCGCGAGATTGAGCAACACCGCCGGGTGCTTCTTCAGCGCGTAAGCTTGCAGGAACGCGACGCGCGCTTTCGCGAAGTCTTTCTTGTCGAAGTAGGAGACGCCCTCTTTGAAGCGCTCACGCGCCATACTCAGGGTGACGTCGTCTTGGGCGCGCGCAGGGGCGGGCACGAGCAAGAGGGCACCAAGCAGGGCAGCCGCCGTACCTAGCTGCGTCAGACTGAGGGAGTCGTTTCTTCGCATGCACCAAGCCTCAAGTGTGCCGCTCGCTGTCGCCGCCCTTTGGCATGGCGGACGAGCTCATCGACAAGGAATGCTCACTAAGAACCAAAGAGTAAACGATAGAACGAAAAGGCCCGCTCAAAACGGGGTCTCTCGCACAATCACGCCCTTGGCGGGCTTGGGCGCGGGCGTTGGCTCCGGGGCCGGTGCCGCGGCGGCGGCCTTCGGTTCCGGCCTCGGTTGAGCGGGCGCGGAGGCCTTGCGGGGCGGCGGCGCGGCGGCTTTCTTGACGGGCTTGCCTCGCTTGACTGCCCCGACCGGCGCTGCGGGCGCCGGAGCCGGCTCGGGCGCAGCCGCTTTGGCAACCGGAACTGCCGCTGCGACGGGAGCGGTCTCGGGGGGCGGGGCGGCCGACTCGGGTGGGGGTGCCGGAGGCGTTGGGACGGCGGGCTCTGCGGCTGCTGGCGCGATGGTCGCCGACGCCGTGTTGGAGGCGGCTGGATTTTCAGGGTTGGCGCTCAACTTGAGGAACGCGAACGCGCCGATCGCCAGGACCGCCGCACCGCCCAAAATGAGTGGCAGCTTGCCGCTGCTCCGTCGCGCCCGTGGGTAGGTGTCGTCGAGGAGCGCGGGAGCCGAAGGTGCGGCGAACGGCGCTGCCGCTGCCGTCGGGGCGCTCCTCTGCGCGGGCAGAGTTTGCGTGACGCGCGCTCGCTCGACGCGTTCATTCCTGGAGGCGACGGCCGCAGCCAACGCCGCGTCGCTGATCACGACCGCGGGTGTCGACGGGTCGTCCTTGGGAACGTACGGCTTGGACGGTGTCGTGACCCCGCGCGCGACCGAGCCGGCGTCAGGTGAGCTAGCAGGTGGCGTTGAGATCGTCGGTGCAGGCGCCGCTGTTAGCGCGGGAACGGCAGCAGGTGCGGCAGGCGCCGGCGCTGCCTCGACCGCCGGCTTAGGGACGGCCGGCGGCTGCGAGGGGCCGACGACAATCGGTGCGATGCCGAGCAGCGTGTGCTTCTGCCGAGCTACCACCGGCGCGGGCAGCGTTGCTTGAGCGGGCGCGGGGGACGCAACAGGAACGACCGGCGCGGGGGCAGCGACGGGAGCGACCTGCACCGGTGCGATCACGGGAACGGGAGCTGGAGCCGCCGCAACGGGCACCGGCAGCGGCACCGTGGCGGGCTCGATCGTCGGAGGCTCAGGAACGTCCCATGACGCCGTGAAACGCTCGGAAAGGCGATCAGCCTCGCTGTCGCTGAGCGGGGCGCCTGAAGGACGATCGGTATCCGGCATAAAGCGCTCTGGTTGCAGTCAGGCTAGCATCGGCCATCGTGCCTCGGCAACGCAGCCAGCTGAAAAGATTCATGGTTTGGGCCGGGCACCCAGCTGCTCCGTTGTTTCTGTCGGTTCTGGCGCTTGGCCTCGTCGCTGTTGGCTGCGGTCGAGGCTCGCCGCCTGCCCCGGGCCCTGGCGCCGGGACGTCGGAGCGGAAAGCGGCTTCGGCGCACGAGCCGCTGGCGGCCCGCGCGATAGCGGTCGCCAGCGCTGATGCGTTGGCGGTTAGCGGCAGCGGCGCCAAGGGCTCTGATGGCGCGCTCGCGCTTTCGCTCGCGGCAACGATTCGCACACGACTCTTTCGTCGCGAACACCGTGAGGCTGACGCGCTGGAGGCACTTGAGCTCTGGGCTCAATTGGCGAAAAACGCTGGCCCGTTGGGCTGCGCTTCGGAGCTCGAACGCAGCCTGCTCGAAGGCGAGCTCAACGCAGACGTCGATGCCACCTACCGCGCGCTGTACGCCCTGTCGCGCACGGCATCGCCGCCGTGTGGTTCGCGGATCGATGCGGTGCTGGCGATGCTCGAAGCATTTCGGCCGAGCGAGGCCGCGCTCGAGCCGCGCTCGTCGGCGGACGCTTCGGCCAGCGGTCAGCCGCCAGCGCTTTCGCCGAGCGCGCAGGCACCAAATGGGGCTGCTACGACCGCCACTCTGACGCATATCGAGCGCTACTCGGCGAAAGACGCGGCGCGTGTAGTGGTGTTCGTGTCCAAACCCGTTCGCTTCGAGGTCGGCTCGCTGGAAGGGGCGCCCGGGACGGGGCCGCGCTTGTTCGTCGATCTGCGCGGCGCACACTATTCGGGCAACGGCGCGCTGGGCGCCGCAGGCTTGCTCGAGCGGGTTCGTGCCGTCGAAGGAGCGGACGGCACGCGCGTGGTCCTGGACCTTTCGGCGGTGGCCGAGCATCGCGTTTTCTACGTGCCGGAGCCGTTTAGGCTCGTGATCGACGTTGCCAAGCCGGACTCGAACGCACGGGCTTCGCGTGATGTGCGGCGCGTCGTGCTCGACCCGGGCCACGGTGGCCATGACCCCGGCGCGATCGGGCCAACCGGGCTGCGCGAAAAAGACGTGGCCCTCGATATCGCTCACCGCGCGGCTCCGCTGATCGCTCGCGAGCTCGGCATCTCCACGCTGCTCACGCGCGACACCGACGTGTTCGTGCCGCTCGAAGAACGCACCGCGCGCGCCAACGGCTTCGGCGCCGACTTGTTCATCTCGATTCATTGCAACGCGACCGAGCGCAGTGGTGGCAGCGGTGTCATGACCTTCGTGCTCGACGACTCGAAAGACCAGTTGGCGTCGCGGATCGCCGCGCTCGAGAACTCGGCGTCGGCCGAGGCGACCAGCGAGCTGGCGCGGGCGATGAGCCGGAGCGGTGATCGCGCGAGCGACGCGCGGTCCACCGAGTTCGCGGGCCTGCTCCAGCGCGCGGCCATGGGCTCACTTCTGCCGAGCTACCCGGACGTGCCTGATGGCGGCGTGAAGCGCGCAGGCTTCTACGTGCTGGCCGGAGCGCGCATGCCGGCCGTCCTGTTCGAGACGTCGTTCATCTCGAGCGCGCGGGACGAAACACGCTTCAACACCGGCGATTTCCGACAGAAGCTCGCCGACGCGATCGTCAACGCCGTCCGCGCTTATAAGGAAGGACGCCGCGGTCCGGCCGGACAAGCCGGCCAATAGCCCTGCCCTCGAAAATTACGCCTCAGCCCTAGGCCAGACCCTGGAAATCAAAGGCTGCGGCCAGCGGGACGAGCGAGCCGAAGGTGAGGAAAGGAGCGGCCGGACGACGGAGCCGAAGGCGAGGGAGGCCCAAGGACGGACGGACGAGCGAGCGACCGGCGAGCAAAGGCCAGCGCCGGTTGACGGGGGAGGGCGTCGTCCTTATGGTGTTGGGCCATTTCGGTGGCGTTTCGAAAGACAGAGGCTCCCATGCGGGACAAAGAACAGCAGATGAGCAAGGCCCAGCTGAAGAAATTCAAGGACATGCTGGAAGCCAAGCGACAAGAAATCATCAAGCGCGCCCAGCAAACGCTGGACGAAGACATGACGCTCGATGCCAACGACCTGCCGGATGAAATGGACCTGGCGTCTAGCGAGTACCTGCAGTCGTTCACGTTCCGTCTGCGTGGTCGCGAAAAGGCGTTCCTCGACAAGATTCAGAAGGCGATCGAGAAAATCGAGAACGGCACGTTCGGCACTTGCGACGATTGCGGCGAGAAGATCTCGATCAAGCGCCTCGAGGCGCGACCCGAGACGACGCTCTGCATTCGCTGTAAGGAAGACCAAGAGCGCGTCGAAAAAGACTTCACCTAGACGCTCCCCAAAACTCATCGATCACTCTCGAGGCGTCCCTGCGCAGGCAAGGACGCCTCGAAGTTTTTCCGCCGCCACAGCGCGGCGTTCGGCTCGGCTCAACGCCGACGGGTCGCGGTCTTGGCTTTAGGCGGCGCGGAGCGCTTGTCGCGGGCGGCCACGGGCGCCTTGGTGCGCGGTTTGGTGATGCCGGCGTGCTGGTCGAGCGTGACTTTCAGGAAGCGCCCGGTGTGGCTCTCCGACCGCTCGGCTACTTCTTCCGGCGTGCCCTCGGCGACGATGTAGCCGCCCTGTTCGCCGCCTTCCGGGCCCATGTCGATGACCCAGTCCGAGCAGGCGATCAGATCGGTGTTGTGCTCGATGAGCAGCACGGTATTGCCGGCGTCGCGCAGACCGAGCAGCGCGTGGGTGAGCAGCTCGATGTCCGAGAAGTGCAGGCCGGTGGTCGGCTCGTCCAGCACATACAGCGTGCGTCCGGTGGCCTTTCGGCTGAGCTCCGTGGCGAGCTTGACGCGCTGCGCTTCACCGCCGGAGAGCGTGGTCGCGGGCTGGCCAAGCTGGATGTAGCCGAGACCGACCTGCCGAAGCGCCACCAGTTTCTGGGCGATGCGCGGGATTGATTCGAGTAGATCGGATGCCTCGTCGACGGTCAGGTCGAGCGCGTCGGCGATGCTCAAGCCGCGGAAGCGCACTTCGAGCGTCTCGCGGTTGTAGCGCTTGCCGCTGCACGCGTCGCACGTGACGTAGACGTCGGGCAGGAAGTGCATCTCGACGCGCAATACGCCGTCGCCTTGGCAAGCTTCGCAGCGGCCGCCCTTGACGTTGAACGAGAAGCGCCCGGGCTTGTAGCCGCGTGCGCGCGCGTCCGGCAGCCCCGCATACAGCTCGCGCAAGTGCGTGAAAATGCCGGTGTAAGTCGCCGGATTCGAGCGTGGGGTTCGGCCGATCGGCGCTTGATCGATGCTGATGACCTTGTCGATGTGCTCGAGGCCTTCGATGCGATCGCAGCTGCCGACCAGGCCGGTCGCGCCGTACAGCTGGGCTCGCACTGCGCTGAGCAGAGTATCGACCACCAAACTGCTCTTGCCCGAACCGCTCACGCCCGTCACGGCGACGATCACGCCGAGCGGGACCGATAGGGTGACGTTCTTCAGGTTGTGCGCCTTAGCGCCGATCACGCGCAGGACCGAGCCGTTCGGCTGCTTGCGCGCCGTCGGAATCGGCAGGCGCTTTTCGCCCGAGAGGTAGGGCCCGGTGACCGACGCAGGGTCGGCCATCAGCTGGGCTGGTGTTCCCTGCGCGACGATCTGGCCGCCCAACGCGCCAGCGCCGGGGCCCATGTCGAGCACGTGATCAGCGGCCAGGATCGCGTCGCGATCGTGCTCGACGACGAGCACGCTGTTGCCCTTCACGACCAGCCGCCGCAAGGCTTCGAGTAACCGTTCGTTGTCGCGGGCGTGCAGGCCGATGCTCGGTTCGTCGAGCACGTAGAGCACGCCGACCAAGGACGCGCCGATCTGTGTCGCCAAGCGAATCCGTTGGCCTTCTCCGCCTGAAAGCGTGTGGGTCGCGCGGTCGAGCGCCAGGTAGTCCAGCCCGACGTCGATCAAGAAGCCGAGCCGCTCAGTCACCGCTTTCACGAGCGGCAGCGCGATCGCCGCGTCGCGCTGGGAGAGATCGCGATTTTTCGAGAAGGCGACGAGCAGCTCGCGCAAGCCGCGTAGCGGGAGCTGGCACATTTCGGCGATCGTCTTGTCGCCGAGCCGCACCGCGAGCGCTTCGGGGCGCAGCCGCACGCCGCCGCACGCTTCGCAGATCTGCGTGACGATGAAGCGGCCCAAGTCCTCGGGGCGAATCGCGCCTTCTTCGGCGTCTTGGTCTTGCTCTTCGCCCTCTGGAATCGCACCCGACTCCAGCATCCGCGACAGCCGCGGCACGATGCCGTCGTAGGTCGCGCTCTGCCCTCGACCACGCCGTGCTTTGACGGCGCCGCCATGCAGGATCGCGTCGCGCATCGCGTCGGGCAGATCGGCCCAGGCCGAGTCGGGGTCGACGCCGAGCAGATCGACTAGCCTCGCGACCTCGGTAGCGGTGGCGACCGAGCCGCGACGCCCGAAGGCAGCGACGGCGCCTTCGCGGAGCGAGCGCGAAGGATCGGGTACGACGCGGCCCTCGTCGATCGCCGAGCGCACGCCCAGGCCGTCACACGTCGGGCAGGCGCCGTGCGGGCTGTTGAACGAGAAGAGCCGCGGTTCGAGCGGCGGCAGCGTGATGCCGAATTCCCAGCTGACCAAGCGCTCGCTGCGCACGATTGGCTCGCTGCCGTCGGCGGCGTCGAGCAAGATCGTTCCGTCGCCGAGCTTCAACGCCAGCTCGACCGAGTCGGTAATCCTACCCTTGGCGCTGTCTTTGACGACGATGCGATCGACGACGACGTCGAGGTCGTGGGGTGCGTCCGGAACCAACGCCAGCTCGTCGGCCAAGTCGATGTTTTGACCGTCGACACGCGCGCGCACGAAGCCGTCACGGCGCAGGCGCTCAAGCTCTTGGCCGAGGTCGCCCTTACGAGCGCGGGCGATCGGCGACAACAGCGACAGCCGCGCTCCCTCGCCGCGACTCAGGATCTCGTCGACGATTTCCTGCACCGTATACGCGCGCAGCACCTTGCCGGACTTGGGACAGTGCGGCACACCGATGCGCGCGTACAGCAGCCGCAAGTAGTCGGCGATTTCGGTGACGGTGCCGACGGTCGAGCGCGGGCTCTTGCCCAGCCCCTTCTGCTCGATGGCGATCGCCGGGCTCAGCCCCTCGATGCTCTCGACGCGCGGCTTGGGTAGCTGGTCGAGGAACTGGCGCGCGTAGGCCGACAGGGACTCGACGTAACGCCGCTGGCCCTCGGCGTAGATGGTGTCGAAGGCGAGCGAAGACTTCCCAGAGCCGCTCGGGCCCGTGATAACCACGAGCTGATTGCGGGGCAGGTCGCAGCTAACGCTCTTCAGGTTGTGCTGGGTGGCACCGCGGACGACCAAACGTTCCATAGCCAGAACGGCTAGATGTAACACACGCCCGAGGGCCGGGTCCGGTCTGGAATTGCAGTTTTGGGGGGCTTGGGCGGGACGGTTCGGCGCGTGTTGCTACCCCCGGGGGCTTCCACTAGGCTCCCGCCGCCGTGAGGCAACGGGCCCATAGCTCAATCGGTCAGAGCCCCCGGCTCATAACCGGGTTGTTCCTGGTTCGAACCCAGGTGGGCCCACTGGCCGTCGCGGCGCGCAGCAGTTAGAGCTAGAGCTACTCGAGGAGCCGACACTTAACGTGAGCATTCAGTCCCAGATCGACGCACTAGAGAAACTGTCCGAGCTCGACGCCGAGCTGAAAGAGCTTAGCGACGTTCTGCGCACAGAGCGCGGGGAGCTCGAGACGAAGAAGACTCGGCTCGCCGGGCTCATCGAACGCTTGAGTCGCGGCAAGCAGAGCATCGAAGAGATGGAGAAGGCTCGCGGTGACTTGATGGGGGAGGCACGCCAGATGCTGATCCAGATCGAGCGCTCGCGCGAGAAGCTCTCGCGGTGCCGCACCGAGCGTGAGTCCAACGCCGTCCAGCGCGAGCTCGAGGAGCTGCGCAAGCTGCATCGCGATCGTGAGGTCGAGATGGAAAAGATCGACGTCCTGATCGGACAAGGTCGCAGCGACGTGACGGCCGTGCTCGGTGAGCACGACACGCTCGAGGCCGATCTGCTCAGCATCGAAGACGCCGCCACCGGTCGAATCGGCGAAGCGCAGGGCAAGTTCGACGAACGCTCCAAGCTGCGCCTCGAGCTGGTCAAGGCGGTTCCGCCCCAGGTCTACCGTCGCTACGAGCTGGTGCGCAGCCGCCGCGGTACCGCGCTGGCCTACACGCATACCGGCATTTGCAGCGCCTGTAACATGCACCTTTCGCCGATGCTGTTTCAGAAGCTGAAGCGCGGTGAGGACATGGATCAGTGTCCCAGCTGTAACCGCATCATCTACTTTCGCGCGGTCATGCCAGCTGGCGCCAACGAGTCGAGCGACGCTTGAAAGCGTGCCCGCTGTGTGGCCGCCTCTACCCCGACGACTCGGGTTTTTGCCCGGTTGACGGAGCGCAACTGAGCAGCGCTACACAGGTTCCGGTCCTGGCCGACGACCAGGACGCGCGGATTGGGCAGCTCGTCTGCAATCGCTATCAAGTGCGGCGCGTGGTGGCGGATGGTGGCATGGGGCGAGTGTACGAGGCGCTCGACATGCAGATGCGGCGCAACGTGGCGCTCAAGGTGCTGCACGCCGACGTAGCCAGTGACCAAGTCGCCGTCGAACGCTTCAAGCGCGAGTTCGAGGTGAGTAAGCTCTTGCCCCACGATCACATCGTCGAGGTGCTCGATTTTCAGCCGACGAACGACGGCTCGTTTGCACTGGTCATGGAGTACCTTTACGGCGAAGAGCTGCGCGCGACGATCAAGCGCGAGGGCACGCTTGGACCCGGGCGCATGTTGCGCATGCTGAGCCAGGTCGCGATTGGCCTGGACGGCGCGCACGCCCAGAAGTTCGTTCATCGCGACCTGAAGCCCGACAACTTGTTCCTGTGTCAGACCAGCGAGGGCGATATCGTCAAGCTGCTGGATTTCGGCTCGGTCAAGGACAAGGGCGAGTCGGCCAAGAAGCTCACGGTGCTCGGCACCACGATCGGGTCGCCGTACTACATGGCGCCCGAGCAAGCTCAAGGCCTCGATACGCTCGATCACCGCGCGGACGTGTGGGCGCTGGCAGCGATCATCTACGAATCGGTCGTCGGCACGGTGCCGTTCATGGGCGTCAACGGCCCCAGCATCTTGCTTGAAATCTTGACCAAGGAACCGAAGCCGCCAAGCGTGGCCGCAGTCGGCACCAAGCACCCGGTTCCGCCGACGCTCGATCGCGTGATGACCCACGCCTTCAAGAAACAGGCGGCGCAGCGCATCGGTTCGGTCGGCGCGCTCGCGGACGCAGTCGGCGCCGCTTACGGCCTGACCGGCATCCACCAAGAGTGGGCCAAGGCGAGCGAGGCCGATCTGGCGTCGCGCGTTGCGGCCAAGATGCCGGAGCTGATGAAAGCCGTGGCGCCTGCCGGTCCGGCCAACGTGGCGGACTCGTTCTTTGGCGAGTCAGACGCGCTCGATACCTTCGACTCGCCGGCGGCCAGCGCTCGCCCGGCTGCAGGCATGCAGCAGGGTGGCGGCTACCAGCAGGGTGGGATGAACGACGTCCCGATGGGTGTGCCGAAGAGCGGTGGGAATATCGTGCTGTTCTTGGCCGTTGGCGCAGGCGCGCTGGTGCTCGGTGTGCTGATCGCGGTCGCGCTCGTGCTGCTGCGGTAGCACAGCCGCGCAGCGTGTGGCTCTGCGCGTGCGGGGGTTCCGCGGCTGTGGTAACTCAGTCGGTATGGTTGCTACTCGACTGGGCGTCGTCGTGCTCGGAACCTGTGTGCTGTTCGGTTGCAGCAAGGAGACGCCACCGGCGGCTGAAGAGCCGCGCTCAGCGTCCAACGCGGCCACGCCGCAAGCCATGCCGAAGACCGGCGATCCGGCCAGCGCCGCGCCCACTGCTGCGCCTGACGCTGCGCCCACGGGCGCGCCCAAATTCAGCGACACGGGTTTCGACCTGAGCCTTGAAGCACCGAAGGCCAGCCTCAAGGCAGGGCAAGCCGGCACGGTCGAGATCGTCCTCCGTGCCAAGGCGCCGTTTCATGTCAACGACAAGTACCCGATCAAGCTGAAGCTGAAAGAGACGCCGGGCGTCAAGTACGACAACCTCACGATCGGCAAAGACGCCGTCAAGCTCGAGCCGATGCAGGCGGTCATGCCTGTCAGCTTCACGCCGGACGGCGCAGGCAAGCGCACGGTCGCAGGACAATTTGCGTTCTCGGTCTGCACCGAGGACAAGTGCTTGATGGAAAAGCGCGATCTCTTGCTGGACGTGAACGTCGAGTAAGCGCGAGCACGAGCGCGAGCGAAACAACAGGAAGACGGGAAGGCGGGAAGGGCCATACCGAGATTTCTTGGTGGGCAGGGATGGGGCCGTCGGTACTATTGGCTACCGGTGTGGCCTCACTCGCACGCTCGACCAGAGAGAACTTCCCGTCTTCCCGCCTTCCTGTTCGCTCGAATCTCGGGCGCGCGGCCCCGCGGATTTGCCGCGGATTGTTAAAAGGGCCGTGGGCGGCTACGCTTCGTAGCGATGGGTTCCGATCGCATTTTGGAGGACTTGGCTCGGATCGCCGAGCAGGTGGAGCGGTCTTTCAAGGAGGAGCGGCGACTGCTGTCGTTCCGCGAGTACTTGGCGCTGTTCGCTACCGATCCGGTGCGGCACTCGCGCGACGCCGCGCGCTACGTGCGCGACATGTTCGATCACTTCGGCCGCGTCCAGGCGGAGCGGCCGTGGGGCGAGCTGACGCGGTTTCGGCTGTTCGATCTGCCGTTCCTCGACGACGGCGACCGCCAACGCGAAGCATTGGTTGGCCAAGAAGCCGTACAGCTAGAGCTGTATCGGGCGCTCAACAATTTCGTCCGCGAGGGGCGACCCAATCGCGTGCTCTTGCTGCACGGCCCGAACGGCTCGGCCAAGAGCACGGTGGCCGCGTGCTTGATGCGCGCGCTCGAACACTATTCCTCGGAGAACGAGGGCGCGCTCTACCGCTTCCATTGGGTCTTCCCGAGCGAGCGCACGCTGCGCGGCGCGATTGGCTTCGGCGGTAACAGCGGCGCGCAGCGCGACACCGGCAGCTACGCCCGCTTGACCGAGGAACAGATCGACTCGCGACTGTTCATGGAAGTGCGCGATCATCCGCTATTTTTGCTGCCGCCCGAGCAGCGCCAAGAACTGGTCACGCGCTTGTACAGCGAAGCCGGCGCGCCAGAGCCGCCGCCGGCCTGGATCGTGCGCGGCAGCCTGTCGCACAAAAGCCAGCTGGTCTACGAGGCGCTGTTGTCGAGCTACGACGGCTCGCTGACCGAGGTGTTGCGCCACGTCCAGGTTGAGCGCTACTTCATCTCGCGCCGCTATCGGATCGGCGCCGTGACGCTGGGGCCGCAGCTGTCGGTCGACGCCGGCGAGCGGCAAGTGACGGCTGACCGCAACCTCGGCACGTTGCCGTCGTCGCTCACGTCAGTCGCGCTGTTCGAGGCGTTCGGCGAGCTGATCGACGCCGCCGGTGGCGTGCTCGAGTTCTCGGACCTCCTGAAGCGTCCGCTCGACGCGTTCAAGTACCTGCAAATTACCGCCGAAACCGGCGAGGTGCCGCTGCGTTCGCAGAACGTGCAGGTCAACTGCGTGATGGTCGCCAGTGGCAACGAGCTGCACTTGTCGGCGTTTCGAGAGCACCCCGAGTTCGAGAGCTTCCGTGGGCGTTTGGAGCTGATCCGCGCGCCGTACCTGCTGAGCTGGGTGGACGAGCAACGGATCTACGACTCGCAGATCGCGCCGCAGGTGCGGCGTCACGTCGCGCCCCACTCCACGCGCATCGCCGCCATGTTCGCGGTCTTGACGCGCATGCGCAAACCGAACGTCGAGCGCTACGAAGGCGCGATCAAAGACTTGGTCAGCGAGCTGACCGCCGAGGAAAAGCTCGATTTGTACTCGAACGGCGTGGCTCCGCTGCGGCTCGATGAAGAGTCGCAAAAACAGCTACGTTCGGTGATCCCCGAGCTGTACCGTGAAGGCGATGCCTATCCGATCTACGAGGGCAGCGTCGGGGCTAGCCCGCGCGAGATGCGCACCGTGTTGTTGGATGCCGCGCAGAGCCCCCACTACGATTGCCTGTCACCGTTCGCGGTTCTGAGCGAGCTCGACGCATTGTGCGACCTGGGTAGCGAATACCTTTTCTTGCAGGAAGAGAAACTGCCAGGCGGCTATCACGACCACGTCGCATTCCGAAAAGCGCTGCGCGAGCGGCTGCTCGATCTGCTGGAAGACGAGTTCCGCCAAGCCAGTGGTTTGGTCGACGAAACGCGCTACCTCGAGCTTTTCGATCGCTACGTCACGAACGTCAGCTTCTGGACCAAGAAGGAGAAGCTCCGAAACCCGATGACCGGCCAGTACGAGGACGCCGACGAGCGGCTGATGAAAGAGGTCGAGGCGCTGCTCGGCGCGCCCGACAAGGTCGAAGACGTCCGCAACGGCCTGATCAACACGATCGCGGCGTGGGCCATCGACCATCCCGATCAAGCCGTCGATCACGCGAAGGTTTTCGCGCCGCAGCTGCGGCGCCTGCGCGAGGCCGTGTTCGCTGAACGTCGGGGAGCGGTCGCCAAGTTGTGTCGCGACGTGCTCTTGCTGCTCAAAGAGAACGGCGACGGGCTCGACGCCGCCCGCAAGGGCGCCGCCCAGCGCACCGTAGACCGGCTCAAGGCTCAGTTTGGCTACGAGGACGGCTCCGCTTCCGACGCCGCCGTGGCGCTCGTGCGGGAGCGGCTCGCGGCGCTCTTGTCGTGACGCCGGCGGCGGGGGCCGGGGCACGGCCGCCGTCCGAGACGGGGCGCGTGCTTGGTTTTTGGTCGCTGCTGACGCTGGGCATCAACGGCATCGTCGGGGTCGGTATCTTCCTGGTGCCGGGTCAGCTTGCCCGTGCCGTACCTGGCCCAGCTTCGGCGTTGGCCTTCGTCATCACCGGCGTCTTGCTGGCGCCCGTGGCGTGGACCTACGGCCGGCTGGGTAGCGCGTACCCCGAAGACGGCGGCCCGTACGTTTGGGCGCGGGCGGCGTTGGGAGAGCGCTTCGCGTTTGGGGTCGGTTTCGTGGCCTTCGCTTCGGCGGTGCTCAGCACGGCAGCTGTGGTCAGCGCGCTCGGTCAGTACCTGGCGCCTGAGCTTGGGTTTGGCTCGGCCTCGGCGCGTTGGGCCTTTCAGATCGTGGCGGCGCTGGTCTTCTCGGGCGTCACGTTGATGGGCTTACGGCTGAGCGCCGGTGTCTGGTCCGCGCTCACACTGCTCAAGCTGGTGCCTTTGGCGGTGCTGGCCTGGGCCGGGGCGGCGCAGGTCTTTGGGGCGGCGCAGCTGGGCGAGCACGCGCCGGTATGGGGCTCGGGCCTGGCTCGGGCGGCGCTGCTAGCCGTGTTTCCCCTGCAAGGTTTCGAGATCGTGCCAGTTCCGGCGGGCGAAGCGCGCGGTGGGCGCGGCACCGTGCTCGGAGCAACGCTGCTCTCGCTCGCCTTCGCTGTCGTGTTGTACGTGCTGCTCCAGTTGGCGTGCGTGCACGCGCTGCCGCGCCTGGCCGAGTCGTCCGCGCCGATCGTCGAGACTGGCGCGCGCTTCACGCATGGCGTCGGGCGGGGGCTGTTCGCCGCCGGCGCGAACATTTCGGCGGTTGGCATCGCGTTCGGCATGTTCGCGATGACGCCGCGCTACTTGGCTGCGCTCGGCACCGAATCACTCTTGGGCGCCGAGCTTGCACGCGAACGTCGTGGCGTGCCGGTGCGAGCGCTGCTCGTCACGACGCTCGCCGTCGTAGCGCTAGTCTCTAGCTCCACTTTGACCGGCCTGTTCGTGCTCTCGAGCCTGGCGGTGCTGCTCCAATACGCGGTCAGCGCGACGGCCTTGTTTCGGTTGGCGACGCGCGGTGAGCGCGGCTTGGGCAAGCTCGATCGGGTCTTGGCGCCATTTACGCTGCTTTCGATCGCTGCGTTGGCGCAGGCCGCGCAGGCCGTCGAGCTGCTAATTCTGGTGGGAATTTTGCTGGCCGGCTTGCTGTTGCTGCGTTTTCGTCGCGCGCTGGCGTCGCCACGGGGCGCGCGGTAAAGGCTCGCGTTGCCATGCTGATCGACACGCATTGTCACCTCGACGGCGAATACTTCCCTGAAGGCGCTGATGAAACCTTGACCCGCGCGCGCAGCGCTGGCGTTACCGGCTTCGTGTGTGTGGGCGTCGGTTCGCTCCAGCAAACCCAAGCCGCGCTCGCGTTGGCCGCGCGTCGGCCCGACGTGTGGGCCACGGTTGGCGTCCACCCGCACGACGCCGCGTCGTGCGATGCCGAGCTGGAAGCGGAGCTGGTGCGCCTAGCATCCGCGCCGCGTGTCGTAGCGATCGGCGAGATTGGGCTCGATTTTCACTACGACCACTCGCCGCGCGAGCAGCAGCAAGCCGTCTTTCGTCGCTTCATTCAGTTGGCGCGCGCGAAGAAATTGCCGATTGTCGTGCACACCCGCAGCGCGCCCGAAGAGACGCTGCAAATCTTGGCCGAAGAAAACGCGCGCGACGTCGGCGGCTTGATCCACTGCTTCAGCGAAAACAAGCCGTTCGCGACGCGGGCACTCGACCTCGGTTTCGATCTGTCGTTTTCCGGCATCGTCACGTTCAAGCGCGCGCTCGACATTCAAGAGGTGGCCGCGTGGGCTCCGGCCGAGCGCATCCTGGTCGAAACCGACAGCCCGTACCTCGCGCCGATACCCGTCCGCGGCAAGCGCTGTGAGCCGGCGTACGTGCTGCACACCGCGCGTTTCGTGGCCGGCTTGCGCGGCATCCCGCTCGAGGAGCTGGCGCACCAAACCTGCCAAAATGCCCAGCGTCGGCTCGGCGTTTCAGCGGTGCTAAACTGAACGACCGCGGCGCCGTTTAGCCCCCAGTGGGCACACCCGGCCCCCGCTTCATCGTGACGGTAGCCCTCAACAAACGCCGACTCAGAAGCTGGCCTCTAGGAGGCTCGGGCTTCGCTTTTGCGGGCTCGGTGTTGCTCCATGCTTCGCTGCTGTCGGGGGGCGCCTGGCTCTTGGCCAGCAGCCTGCGCGGCACGCCTGTCGTCGTGTTGGTCCCAGCGCCACCGTCGGCGCTGGAGGTCGAAGCCGATATGGCGTTGCCCGAGGTCGCCGCGTTCGGCCCTGAGTCCGAGGCGCCGACTACGCTGCCGCCGCCGCTCGAGGTCACGACTGGCGGTCGCCATGCCCCGCGTCCGGATCTGGAAGCTGCGGGTCGGGGCGGCGAGCGCACTAGCGCCGAGCAGGCGACCAACCTAGCAAGCTCGATCGATCCGATCGCGCTCGAGCGCGATCCGGAGACCGCTCGCGATCGGAGCCAGGTGTCGCGCCTGCACACCGCGTGGCACCGCGAAAGCCGCGACGACCGCCGCGCCACGCCAGTCCCGACCGAGCTGACGTTTTTGGCCACCGGCGCGGGTCACGTCCGCGCGCGCCGCGCCTTCTCCGCCACCGATCCAGCGCGCGGCGTGCTGAGCGGCAGCGTGGCTTCGACGGTCGGTAGCAAGGTCGGTGGGCAAGGTGCCACCGACACCGGGATTGAGCCCGCCGCGGCGATCGGCGCCGCGGTGTCCGGCTCGGACAGCGCACGATTCGGCAAGGGCGCACCCGATGGCAGCGACGCCCTGGAGTTTCACGCCGCCGCGCGCGTGCTGTTCGCTCGGCCGCTGGTGCCGGCCGCGCGTGCCGCGGTGCCGACCGAAACGCGCGGTCGGCCTAACGACAGCCTCGACTCGAGCCAGGAAGTGGCGGCGAAAGTCAGTTCGCTCCTCCAAGCCTCGAGTGCGGGTGGTGAGGTGGGGCCGGGTGTCGGTGGCGATCGCGGTGGGGCGGCGCCTGGCGTGTTGGGAACTACCGGCGTTGGCTCACGCTCCTCGCCGAGCGGCGCCAGCTTCGGCAAAGACTTCGCGGACGATCCGGGATTTTCGGGCTACTCGCGCGCACTAAGCGCTCAGCTTTCGCGTGTGTTGGCCAAAGCATTTCCCGATTGGGCGATCGAGCAAGGCCGTGGCGGTCACGTAATTTTCGAAATGACCCTGAACGCTGGCGGCAAGCCGAGCGGCGTGCGCGTCGTGCGCGCCAGCGGCGTCGTTGAGTACGACGACAACGTCGTGCGCGCCGTGCGCGCTGTCACCAGCTTTGGCCGCTTGCCGCAGGGCTTCGGCGCACCGGCACAGTTTCGGGTCAGCTGGGATGCGCTCAACCCGATCGTCGGCCGCCAAGGACCTGGTCCTGGCGGCGGACGCCGCTAGAACGCCGCTCGGTGGCACCGCGCACCGCGTTCTAGCGTCTCGCGCCCGAATCAGGACCGCTACTTCACCCAGTCGGGCAAGGTGCTTGTGGCGGGCAACTGTACGTTTTGGTGCACCGCCAGCACGATTGCGTCGGTCAGTTGGCGCATGGCTTTCTCGCACGACGGCGTGGGGTGGGTGAGTGAGGAGTCGCGGCAGCCTTTCTTCTCACCTTCACGCGACCGCGCCACCACGGCGTTCTTCAGCAACGTCTCCTGCAGCTCGGCGCCCAGGTACTTCCAGACGATGCGCGGGCTCTGCATCGGCGCTGGCACGTAGCTTACGAACATTTCCGCGCGAATCGTGGCGCAGGTGCCGTCCCAGCGCAGCACGTCCAAATCCGACGGGCCGCTGATTTGCACGCCCTTGGCTCCGCCCGGCGCGCGCCGGCGCAGTACGACGACCTCTTCACCAAACTGCATCCAAGCTTCGCTCTGGTCGCCACCGTGTGGATTCACTGGCTCGACATACTCGGCCTTCACGTACAGGTGCTGCCAGGGCATGCGGCCCGCAAACAAATACAGCGGCAAATCTGGAAACTTATGCTTGCACACCGCGTCGACGAACGCCGACGGTGGCGCGCACGCCGAGGCACCGTCGCAAGTGCTCGGCACCTCGCGCGTCGTCGCGACTTCGGCCTTGGCCGGCGCTGGCGCGGCGTCGGCTGACGTCACCTTGGCGGCGCTCGCTGCGGGCTCGGTAGCGACGGCAGGCGTCGGTGCGGCGCTGGCGGCCGGCGCTGGCGCACCTCCGCAACCACCGACAAACAAAGTTGCGCTCAACCCAAACAGCGGCAATCGCGAAGTCGCCAAGAAATCCCAGCGCAAGGCTCGCGCAAGGACACGGCGTATGTCTACATCTTGTCGAGCCAGGCGCGCGCTTCCGCTAGCAGTGTAGCTCCGCTCTTTCCAGCGTGGGCGCGCTACTTGCCGGCAATGGCGTCGAGCGCATTCGCAGCTTCATACGGCTGCGGAGCGACTGGTTTCTTTCAGTGCCGAAGGGCGGACTTGAACCGCCGACACCGCGCTTATGAAGCGCGTGCTCTAACCGACTGAGCTACTTCGGCTGGGTCACAAATGGGCGCGGAATATGGTCGCTCGCCCCCGGCTCTGTCAAGGCGGGACGTGAGGCACCGCCGGGCGCCGAGAAAACTCGGCCCGGCGGCGGCTTTTAGCGGCTTTCGCGGGCATCCGCGAGTTCGCCGCCGACCCTAGTTATTGCCGAAGAGGTCCTGGATTTTCGAATCCAGGGCGATGGCGATTTTATACAGGCTGGAGATCGACGGGCTGGATTCGGCGCGCTCGATTTGGGACAGCAGCGAGATGCTGAGGCCGGTGCGGCGACTCATCTGCTTGAGGGTCAGCTCTTTCTCTTTGCGCATCGTGCGAATCGTATCGCCGATGATCTTGTGGAGCTGTTCCTCGGGCGTCCGCGCCAGGCCCTTCTTCTTCATCACGCGCGCGAGCACGTCGCGGAACTCGTCCACGTTGAAGGGCTTCTTCAGGTAGTCGACAGCGTCGAGCTTCATCGAAGCTACTGCCGAATCCAGGTTCGGGTGGGCGGTGAAGATCACGACCGCGATGTCGCTGTCGATGGCGCGGACCCGCTTGAGGACCTCGATGCCGTCGAGCTTGGGCATCATGAGATCCAAGATCATCACGTGGTAATCGCCGGCACGGACTTCGTCTTCGACGAGGAGCGGGTCGCTCACCGTCTTGACGATAAAACCGTCCTTTTCCAGCAGCGTTTGCATGTAGTCGCAAATCGCTTTGTCATCGTCCACGATCAGGATTCGCACGCTCGGTACTTCGATCGGCAAGGCTCGGCTCCTAGGTCGTTCGCAAGGCTCTGGGGAGAGGTTGCAGTGACACTTTAATGGGTCGTGAGGGTTACCACAACACTAGATTTTTGTTAGGCAGTTTCGGGCCAGAGGAAGGTCGATTACCTGTGACATTTCATCTGGTTGCGGTCGAGCGGCTGTTCGGTCATTTGGGTTGGGTAGCACAGGTTCTGCCTCGAAATGGCGGCAAGGGCGTCGTCGGCTTCGTCACTATTCATGTCCCGAACGCTACAGCGTTACCCGATTTTCGACATTGCTCGGCGCCACGCGCAGCGTGTCTAGCTGAGCGCCGATGGATTCGAATCGATGACACTTCCAGCAAAAGCGCGGCTGACGAAGGGCGGGCGCCGTGCCAAAGAGCCTTGGCGGTAAAAGGAAAACTCGCTTCATGAGCTCAGCTCCCGGTGCAACGCAGGTGCGCCGTCCAAAAGTTCTAGTGATCGACGACAACGAAGTTTGCCGTGCGGTCGTGCGCGAGTCGCTGGAGCAAGGTGGATTCGACGTCATCGAGTTGGAGAACCCGCTCGGCATGAGCGGGGTGGTGAACAACGAGAAGCCCGACGTGGTGCTGATGGATGTGGAAATGCCAGCGATGGCAGGCGACAAGGCCGTCGAGATCTTCCTCAAGCATCGGCTGCACGAGTGCAAGATCCTCCTGTATTCCGGGCGAGCACCGAGCGAGCTAGAGAAGCTGGCGCGCGCATGCGGAGCCAGCGGTTACGTGCCGAAGAGCGTTACCGATCGGGCTTTGGCGTCGGCCATCCGTAGTCACTTGGGCTGATCTTCGCGAGCTCAACCGGATGAAGCGGCGAGCACTACTGGTACTCAACCTGGTAGGGGCCGGCCTGCGCATCGAAGAATGCATACGAGACAGATCGAACCTCGAGCGTGCGCTTCAGCGGGACCACCCGGCCCTCGTGAGTGATCATGACGAGTGACTTGTGGGCTACGGACGACGGCACCATCGCCTCGAGCCCTGGGTTGGGCAGCGTTTCTTTGATCCTGAGGGTGAAGGACAATTTTTTCCCATCGAAGCGCAGGTCATCGAAAGACGAACCGTTGCGCAAGTCGAGCCAATCGAGCAACTGTCGCGCGGAAATCATCGCCACGCCTTGCGCGCGGCGCGAAAGGATCTCTTTCAAGAGCGCAGCCCGGAACGCGCCCTCTTGACCGCCCGAGTAGTCGAAGTGAGTGCCCACGAAACCCGAAAACTCTTCGGCGCCGAGCGCGGTGTCGAAGAGCGCGCCGATCGCCTGGCCCATCTGGTCGCCCGTGATGTTGGCGTCGAAGTACTCGTAGTCCATGTCGCTAACCAGCTGGTAGACGTCGATGGCGGCGCCAGTCTTGTCTGTGAAACGCATGGGTAGCGCAGACCCGTTCAACCTGCCGAGCTTGTTGCGCGTGCCGGGCAGCAGGTAGGGCGTGTAGTTCTCGTCGAGCCGAATACCCACCTCTGCCTCAACCTGAGGTTGAGTGTCCCAGTCGCTGAACACGAAGCAGTGGGTGCGGCCGGTCGGCGCGGGCGTGATGCCGTAGTCGGCCTGAAACTCGCCCAGGCGAGCGCTAAAACGCTCGAGCAGATCTGCCCGACTGGTCCAGTTGGCGCAGCCGCCGTCTCGGCTGAGCGCCACGTGCGGTCCGAGCTCGAAGCCCCGAGACACGAAGCCTTGTGCGCCGCCGTTCTTGAGCGCCGAAACGCTGCTGTACAGCCACGAAGTGGCGCGCGCGCAGCCCCAGTCGGCGATCGTGCACCCAGCGGGGCTGTAGGGCGGCGCCTGCAAGGTGTCGAAGAAAGCGGCGGTGCCATTGGCGTTGTGGTCGTCGCCAGTCAGAACCACCGCGAGCTTTCGTCCACCGGGCAAGTACCAGAACCGAGGCACGGGCGTGCCTTCCGCATTCATATCCTGAAGAACAGCGACGAGCAGCCGTTGCTGTTCATCGGCCTGAGCAATGCTGAAATTCCGCGCGTCCAGGTAGCCGTTGAAGAGCTCCGCGGCGCGTGGCACCGGGTCGAGAACGGGAGGCTTGCCGGCTTTTTCTGGATTGCCTTGGCGCGTAAAAATCACCGACCTTGCCAGATCGAACATCACCGCGGCAGCCTGGCCACCTCCGGGCCCAATATTGCGACGCAAGGTGAGCGCTGGCGCGCCCGCGTCGGCCCGGCTCGCTCGCAGCAGCTTGCCTTCGACGCTGGTGCCCGGAAGCGCGTCGTGAAGGTCGGCCACACCATGGAATTGCAAGGCAGAGTCGGTCACGCCCCAGCGGGCGCGGCTGACCTGCAAGTAGCCCTCGGCCAGCGTGCCCTTTGCGGGGCCAATCCCCAAGAGCTCGGACAGGTGCGGGTCCGGTCGATTCGAGAGCAGCCTGCCGCCCGCGCCGACCCAGTCGGTCAAAAGCTCGGCTTGGGCGTCGCTGAGCGGCGTTTCCGCGAGCACGACCAGCTGGTACCTGGAGAGCGAGCTGAGGTCGCCAAGCTCGAGCACGTCGAATGACGAGATGCCCTCAGCCCGCAAGATCTCGGCGTAATAGCCGCCGTACTCGGGCGTACCGCGGCCCTTCACTATCGCCACCGGATTGCCAGCCATGGCCGAGGGACCGAGCCCGCCACCTGCCGGAGCACCTGCCGGAGCACCCGGAGCGCCACCGCCACCGCCACCGCCACCGCCACCGGTAGCGTCGGATTTTCCGCCGCCAGGGAGATTGGCGACGCCGGCACCTGACTCTGGATTGCTACCGCCAGTAGTTGGCAAAGGATCGCTCGGGCGCGCGGAACTTGGCTGCGACTCGCCGCAGGCCAGTGCGACAGCGGCAGCCACCAGCGCACCCGCCGCACCGCGCCGCGCCGCAGTCATCATCAGCTGAGTCCCGGCAGCGCACCCGCAGTCGAGAACTCGGCGCGGCCGAAGGTCGTCACATCCATGCCGAAGGCATTTTGAATCGCCACCAGCAGATCGTTGTGCGACCGACCAGGAAACTGCAGCCACCGCCCCGGCCGAATGGCGCCGTTTGCGCTGCCCGCAAGCATGAACGGCATGTCATCTTGCGCGTGGGTGCTCGGGTGCGAGATCTCGGTTGCCCAGAATACGAGCGTGCTGTCCAGGAGCGGGCGGCCATTCTCCTGAACCTCCAGCAACTTATCGAGAAAGTAGGCGAATTGCTTGGCGTACCAGCTCTGGATCTTGCCGATAGCTGCGGGATTGTAGCCGCGGTCGTGCTGGTAGCCGTGGTGCGTATCGTTCAGGTCGAGCCAGGGAAAGGTGTTGTTGGCAGAGGAGTCAGCCCACTGCAGAGTGCCGACGCGCGTCAAGTCGCAGGCCATGGCGTAGACCAGCATGTCCATCATCAGCTTGCCGGTGCGCGGCATGGGCTCGTCGTTCGAGAGGTCGATGTGTCCGTCGCCGCCTTCACTCGTACCGCCGGCATAGGGCAGGTCCAGGTCGGGGCCGAGATCCGGCGGCATGCACTGCGCGGCTCCGACCTGCGTTAGGCCTTTTTCCATCTCGCGGATGCCGGCTAGGTGCGCCTCGAGCGTGTGGCGGTCGGTCGCGCCCACTTTGCCGATGAGCTGGGTGTACTCGCCCTTCACCGCATCGAGAATCGACTGGGTTTGGGTTTGTTCCGCCGTACTTACGCCATCGAGGTTCTTGAACAAGCGATCGAACACCGCGCGCGGATTCAAGGCCGGTGGTACCGGTTTACCGGGGGCGGAGTAGATGATGGTGTTGCCCGGGTGCACGGTGAGATTGAACAGCGAGACTGAAGGCCAACGGATGGCAAGCTCCAGCGTCTTGAACTTGCGATCCGCGCTGATCGCATCACCGATCAGCTGATCCATCGAACGACCCAGCGCGAAGCCTGACTTGCCGGCGCAAGTCTCGTAGGGGCCGGCCGGCAGCAGCTCGCCAGTGAGCAGCCCGCCCATGCCCTTGGCGTGCGGGTGGCCCACACCAGCGCTGGTGACCTTCAAGTCGATGCCGTTCATGACGAGCAGGTGCTGCTTGAGTCGCTCAAGCGGCGCGAGGCTGCTACCCAACGTGAAGTCGGTTTCGCTGCCGCTCGGGCGCCAGGTCGTCATGTCCGTGCCACCCGGCGAGTAGTAGGTGATGTAGCGCTGAGGAGAAGCCGTCGCCGCCCGGGCGCGCCCAACTGGCACCATCGCATCTAGCAGCGGCAACGCGATCGCGATGCCCCCCACACCTCTGAGCAAAGTCCGCCGATCGAGAGTACGGCTCATGGTTCTACGGCCTTGTAAGAAAACGGGTCAATCTGGGTGAGCGCGAGCAGCAAATCCTTGGTCTTCAGCCCGGCCTTGGCGAATGCGCCGTCGAGCTGGGCGACCGCGCACTCGTCGGCTGCGGTGATTCCGCGTCCATAGCCGAACTCGTACCAGTGCTTGACGTAACAACTCCGCGCTTGAGCCGAGCCAGCGACCCGCGCCAGCAGCTCTGCCGCGCCATTGAAATGCCCATCGACATCGGTGCCCACGAGATCCCCGCTGCTGTCGATCGGCTTTCCCTCTTCCATGGTGCGTGGCAAGCCAATCGGATCGAACGACTCGAACGCGAAACCGAGCGGATCGAGCAGTCGGTGGCAGGCGCTACACGTCGCGTCTCGGCTATGCTGCGCGAAGCTCTCGCGAGTAGTCTGGCCCGGCTGTGGCTTCGGTGGCACGACCATCAAGTCGGCAGGCGGCGGAGGTGGCGAATCGCAGAGCAAGTCTGCCCGTACGAAGAGGCCGCGGCGAACCGGGTTGGTCTGGGTGCCGGAGCCCAAGAGCGTGAGCGGACCGGCTTGGGTGACGAAGCCAGCCGCCCGTGCTGGGTCGAGCATGACCCGCTCGAACGCCTCGGTGGTCGGGCCCGGGACGCCGTAGTAGCTCGCCAGCTCGGCGTTCATGAAGGTGTAGGGCGCGGTCAACATCGTGGGCAAGTCCCCCGCACCTTCCCAAACGACGTGATCGAGGAAGCGTGATGTCTCTTCGGACAGTAGGCGGCCGAGACCTGGCTTCCACCGCGCAAAAGTCGCCGGATCCTTGGTGATGTTTTCGATTCCGCCGGTCTTGAACGCGAGCATGTGAAAGTAGCCGACTTGCTCGCGGGCTTTGAGGTCTTCGATCATGCGCCGCGCTTGCGCGAGGATCTGTTCCTTGCCGCCCAGCTGCTGCTTGCTAGCAGCCTCGAATAGGGCAGCGTCGGGCATCGAGCCCCAGAGCAGGTAAGAGAGTCGCGAAGCCACCTGGTAGTGATCGAGCTTCTGCAAGCTCGCGTTTTCGGGCAACCGCGCGCCGAGCTCGACCCGGTACAGGAACTGAGGCGACTGAAGCACGGTGCGGAGCACGGCCGAGATGGCCGGCTTGAAACCTGCCGTCGAGGAGACCGCACCGAAAAGCGTCAGTAAGCGCTGCTTCTCCGCCGCTTCGAGCGGCCTTCGGTAAGCACGCGCGCCGAAGGTCTCGATGAACCCGGCCGCGCACGCCTGTTCGCCTACGCTTACGAGATTGCAGCCCAGCAGGGCGTTGAATGCGGCAGCGTCACCGATCACGCGCTCTGCCATGCTGCGGGCGGCGCCGAAGTACTGCTCCATGAGCAGGCGCGAGAAATCGAGCGACAGCGCGTCGTTGCCGAACTCGGTGCTGCCGACCTCCGCAGGAAACGCGTCGGCCGGATGAGAGAGCTCGCCCAGCAAGTCGCGCACGGTCGCGTTGTACTCGGCGCGCGTGAGGCGGCGCGCGGGGGCCAGCGCCGGAGCAACCTGGCAGGCTTCGGTCGGGGAACCGGCGCCGCCGGAGCCGCCGGAGCCGCCGGAGCCGCCGCTACTTGGCGTCGGCTCCGGGTTGGCTGGTGAGGGGGTGCCGCTGTTCGCGGTGCAGCCCGGCGCCGTCACCAGCGCCAGCACCAAAAGCAATCTAGACGTGCGCATGTTTGGCGATCTCGCGTCCCGCTTGCTGGCGCGGGCTCCTGCGGGCTCGCTAGGAGCACTAATCATGCCGCGAAGCTGCGGCCCCAGATTGCTCCGAGCATGTGAGCTTCCAGCGATCTCCGAGATCACCCTTCGCGCAGTTTAGGGGTGAGCTGGCAGATCATCGGTGAGCTCCGAGATCTCGCCCCGTTACGAGCCGTACTTGGCTTTCAGCAGCTGAAAATAGCGCTTGGCGACACCGGCCGCTTCCGCGGCTCGGGTGACGTTGCCGCCGTGGCTGGCCAAGATGCGCTGGACGTAGGCGCGGTCGAATTGGTCGACGGCGCGCTGGCGAGCGTCGCTGAGCGGCAGACCCATCGCCAGCGGAACTTGAACGGTCCCGTTGGTCGCGGGTTGCGCGGCGGGGACTGCCGCCACGTCTTCGTCCGCGGTCTCGAACGCAGCCAGCTCGCCCAGCGCAAGGTGCCGGGCGACGGTATTGCGCAGCTCGCGAACGTTGCCTGGCCAGCCGTAGTCTTCCCAGCGCATCAGCAGCTCGTCAGCAATCGCCGCTTCGTCGCCACCCAGCGCGCGTGCGAAATGCCGAGCCAGGAACGCCACGTCGCCCTTACGACGGCGCAGCGGCGGCAGCTCGACGCGCGCCACAACCAGCCGATGGTACAGATCGTCGCGAAAACGACCGAGCTGCACCTCGCGGTCGAGGTCCCTTCGTGTCGCTGCCAAAACCCGCACATCGAGCCGCACCGATTCATTGCCACCCAGCCGTTGCACCTCACCCTTTTCCAGCACGCGCAGCAGCTTTGGCTGAAGCAGCGGGTCCAGATCTCCGATTTCGTCGATCAGCAGCGTGCCCCCGTTGGCTCGTTCGAACACGCCCTTTCGAGCGGAAAGCGCACCGGTGAACGCGCCACGTTCGTGCCCGAATAGCTCCGACTCCACGAGGTTGGGAGCCACCGCCGCACAATCGAAGACTACGTAAGGAGCCAAAGCGCGCGGACCTTCGCAATGAAGCGAGTCAGCGAGCACCTCTTTCCCCGTACCGGTTTCGCCTTCGATGAGCACCGGCACGCTCGAGGCAGCCAGCTTCGCAAAAAGCGGGTAGAGCCGCCGCATTGCCGCGCTCGCCCCGAGCAGCAACCCGAACGAGGTGGCGGCCGAGAGTTCGGCGGACGGCGCGGACGTTCCCAAGTCCACACGCAGCGCCGTGGCCCCGACCCGGAGCAGCTCGCCACCGGTACAAAACGCATCGATGACCGCCACACCCTGGACGAAGGTCCCGTTGCTCGAGCCCAGGTCCGTCACCCTCAGCTTGCCGACAGTCACCTCGAGGGCGGCGTGCCGACGCGAGACGCTCCTATCGCTGAGTCTGATCGAGCATACTTCACTTTGCCCGAGCAAAATCGGAGGCGGGCTCGCCTCATCGCAGCGGAATACGCTCCCCTGGTCGGGCCCTTCGACCACGGTAAGCACGAACACGCCGGCCGCACCCGCGGGGCGCGGCCGGAGCGTCGTCGAAAGACTGTCAAGGTCGTCGAACTCGCCCGGGCACACGGCCTGAGCCTAACACGAGCCAGCCGTTCCCCGGAGCACGCGTGGTACGCTGCCCGTGCCCAACGCTAAAAGTGCGCTGCAGATGAAGTGTCGACTGGTCGCGAGTATATTTGGCCCCTGCGGCATCGTCGTGAGCACCACGGGCTGCCAGCTGATCGCAGGTATCGGCGACCTGTCACTTACCGGCGAGCCAGCGCCGGCCGATACTGCAAGGCCGGTGCTCATTGCGAGCGTTGGCGAAGGCACCCAGACTCCGACCGGGCAAGCACAACAGACTAAGCTCATCTATGCCACGGCCTCACAGCGCTGGTGGCTCTTTTACCTCGACGCCGCCGAGCCGAATCTGCTCAAGACCAAGCATTCCACCGATTTCGTGAGCTGGCTCGACGGCACGCCTCTCACACTCGCCAATCCGCACGGCAGTGACGGCAGCAGCTTCAGCGTCGCCTACGCGCGCATCTCCGAAGTGGACGTGATCCACGTGGTCATCAGCCAGACAGTCGCGCTCGGCGAGCGGCGCGTTTACCACGCGCGCGCTACCATTCAGGGGGAAAACATCACCTTTGGTGCTCCGGTCGAGCGCAGCCAGGTCACGGCCGATTCTCCAAGCTTGGACCCCGACGGACCGGCGGTCGCAATCGGCAGCGATGACTACGTCAGCTATGCCACCTCCTGGATCCAGATGGACTTCGGCAGCGGCGACCAGTATGTGGTGCGCTCCGCGGCGTCCGATACCGGCACCGCCTGGGACGAATCTTGGGCGCCCGAGGTGCAGCTCGAGATCGTCAAGACTGCCGTGAACGCTCATGCGCTCGTGCCTCTGGCAGACGGTGCACTGCTAGCACTCTGGGAGGACGCGGACGTGGAGGGCACCCCCTCCAATGTGCGTTGGTCTTTGGGCGGTCCCGGCCCGTGGTCGGCGCCGCCCGCGCCAGTGTTTGCCTCGCCCAAACGCCAAAGCGTGAACGACTGGACGGTGCTGGCCCGCACGCCCCAAGAGGCTCTCGCGGTGCGTCGAACCTCGGATGGATCGAGTTTCGAGCAACGCCGCTTCGACGGACTGGGCTGGAACGACGGCCCCACCATTGCACCGCTCGCGAGCAAGGCAGGACATGGCGTCGTGCTCGCCGGTGACGGAACGGAGCTCGCACTGGCGACGATCGATATCGACAACGCTGTCCGCTGCGTCCGCTGGAACGGGGACGCGTGGGGACAATGGTCGGGCGCCGTGACGCTGCCGGGCGAACGCAGCTACCTCAGCGGCTGGGCAACGCTCGTCGATGGCCAGATGGCGTTACTGTGGACGGAGCCTGGCCCGGGCGGCTCCTCGATCATGGGTGCCCTGGCTGCGCCGTGATCCTCGGTATGCTCGGCGGAGTGGGATCGGTCGACGAGCTGTAGTCCGGTACCCGCCTACCCGCGCAGCCCTGGCAACTCGCCGCCGTACGCCGGATCCACGAAGCCTTCCGGAGAGACGCCGAAGGCGTTGCAAATGCCGGTGAGGAGCTGGGTGTGCGAAGCGTTGTTCGTTTGTAGGACGCGGCCAGTCTTGAAGACGCCGCCAGCGCTGCCGGCCATGAGCCAGGGTTGGTCGCGAACCTTGTGGTTGTTGCCGTGGTCCATGTTGTTGGGGACGAGCAGGACGCTGCTGTCAAACAGCGACCCGTTGCCTTCGGTTTGGGCCTTGAGCTTGTCCAGTAGGTAGGCAACTTGGGCAAAGAACCAGGTGTCGATGTCGGTCTTGGCCTTGCCGTTGTCGTGGGCAGAAGCATGATGGGAGCTGGCGTCTGCGCAGCAGCCGTCGTGACCGTAGTTGGTCCCGGTTTGGTAACCGAGCCAGGTGAGGTTCACGTGGGTGCCGCTGCCGTTCGAGGCTTGGATGGTCAATACTTGGGTGACGCCGGCGGCTAGTGCTGCCACGCCGATGTCCATTTGTGCACGCAGAGTCTTCTCGAAATTGTCCGAGGACTGAACGTCGAACTTTGCGGCGAGCGTGGGGACCTGGCAGTCACCGCTCGCCGGGCCGCTGACCAGCCGCTGCTCGATGGCGCGAACGGACGCCAGATGGGCTTCGATGCGCACTTTGTCCGCCGTGCCCAGCGTGCGGGCGAAGCGTGCCAGGTCCTTGCCGACGTAGTCGAGCACGCTTTTGCGCATCAGCCGCGTCTTGTCGATCGAAGGCATGTCGGTTCCCATGGCGGCGCCGCCAAAGATGGAATCGAAGGCGTGATAGGGATCGCTGTCCGGCGTGGCGACCACCGAGGGCGCTTGCCACGTCCAGTAGTTGCTTTTGCCCATCACCGCCAGGTTCACCACAGGATAGGGCGTGGGGTTGGTCTTGCGGAGCGCGTCGGCGATGAAGTAGTCGAGCGAAGGTGATGCGCTAGGCGCCTTGGCGATGCGAGCATTGGGATCGTTCGGATTGAACACCAGCGGTCGGCCAAGCAGCTGCGCCACCGGCGAGTCGTGGGCCTTGTTGTCGAAGGCGTCCTGCGGGTACTGGTCGTCGAAGGTCTTGCAGAAGATGGTGTCCGGAATCAGCAGATCCGCGCGGTGCGGCTCGAGCGCCTTCATGATGTCCGGCAGGGTGAAGTTGGCCCCGGTACCGCTGACCCATTGCTGCAGGCCGTTGCCCCAGGTCAGCGTGATCAGGCGCTTCTTGCCGGCGGCGCCGCCGCAGGCTGCCGCGGCCAGCTCGTCGCTCAGCAGCGGTAAAAGCCCCAGCCCGAGCCCGCCCGCCTGCAAGAACAAACGGCGCGAGTACTTGTCTTTAGTGCGGCTCATAGCGTTTCTCCTTCGGCCAATGCGCGATAGCGGAAAGCCTTGCTCTTGACGATGGACACGTAGACGTCGACCAGGCTGCCACTGCTTTCGGGCAGGGCGACCAGCTCGGCCGCTACCTCCGCGTCGGACCCTTCCGGAACGATCGCACCGTAGCGAGCCAGGTGCCGTGTGAGGCAGCTGCGCACGTCGACGCTGGTCGCGAGCTGCGACATCAACTCGACGCCATTTTGGAACGCGACTTGTTGGCCCGAGGGCAGCGTCAACGCACCGCTGGCGTCCACCGATTTTCCGGCTTCGGTGGTGCGGTACCTGCCGATGCCGTCGTAGTTTTCGAGCGCGAAGCCAGGGGGGTCGAGTGACCTGTGACAGCCCGCACAAGCGTTTTCCTCGTGCAAGGCGAAGCGCTCGCGGGTCGTTTGGCCTGGCTGGGGCGCAGCGGGCGGCGGCACGTTCGGGGGCGGGGGCGGCATGACACCGCACAACACTCGCTCGAAGATCACTTTGCCGCGCTTGACTGGATGCGAGCCCACCGATGTGGAGTGAGTCGACAGAAACGCAAGCTGGGTGAACACACCGGCGCGTTGGCGGGGGTCGGCGGCGATCGGGACGAGCACATCGCTGTCGGGCACCGGCACACCGTAGACGGCTGCCGAGGTACGGTTGACGAACACCGTCGGGTCGGTGAGCAGGGCACTTGGCGGGAGACCTTGCTTGACCACGTGACCGATGAAGCGCCCGAGCTCGCTCGCTAAGAGTGGCTGGACCGCCGCGAACTCCGGATAGGCGGTGGGGCTCTTTTCCAGATGTGCCACGTCGAGCTGCAGCCATTGGCGTACGAAGTCGCTGATCGACTCGGCAACGGCGCCCGGTGCGCCGGCTAGGCGCCGAGCTTGGGCTTCGAGCACGGCAGGGTCGGTGAGCAAGCCGTCCTTGGCAGCTTTTAGGAGCTCGGCGTCGGGCATCGTGCCGGCGATAAAGAAAGAGAGCCGCGATGCGAGCTCGTTGCTCGTGAGGCGTAGCTCGCCGTTTTCGAGGACAGGCTGCTGCGCGCCCCACTCGCGATGGTAAAGGAAGTTGGGCGACTGCAGCGTGCCCTGGATCACCGCAGCAATGCCGTCGGCGAACGAGACGCCGGCAATCTGGCGTACCTCTTGGTAGAGGGTGAGCAGGTCACTGGCTTCTTCGGCCAGCAGCGGGCGCCGGTAGGCCTTCTCCCCGAAGCTCTGAATAAACTGCACGGCGCACGGCTCTTCTTCCGCGCCGCTGGCGGGCGTGCAACCGACGAGGGTGACAAGCTGGGACGGCTTGCCGTTGGCTAGCGCCTCAGCTGCCTGCATGAAGGCCTCGACCTCGAGTGCGCCCAGCGAGCCCGGGGTCTCGTAACCGGTGACGCCGACCGGATCGTCGGCAAACGCATTTGCTGGTGCGGTCGTGTCGCCGAGCAAGTCGCGAACCGTGTTGTCATACTCGCGGCGCGTGAGCCGTCGCAGGCTGGTTGCGGGCACGACATAGCCGGCGCTCGGTGTGCCGCCCGCGAGTGGCCCGCTGCCCACGTCGATTCCACCGCCAGGGCCTGCTGCGCCGTTCGGGCCAGTGCCGGACGGATCAGCCAGGATGCCGGTACAGCTGGTCAGGGCCAGCATCGCACCCTGGATGAGGGGAGTGTAAACGAGTGCGACGCAGCTGAGTCTTTTCATGAGGTCACCTGGGCAGCTCGAGCTACCCAAACAATAGGTGTCTTGAGCGTCACTGATTGGTCAAAAAATCTCCGATAGCCCAGACCAGCGATCCCAGACACTCGCCATGGCCACTTAGAGATCACGGGTGATCTTGCAGATCACCCGAGCCCGCGGTGGCGACTGGCAGCAGTGCCGCTCGTGACAATCAACACGTCAATACGGACAATCAGTTTGTCCCACCGCGTCTGTTGAAAGACGTTCGTCGCGGCGCGCCGGCGCTCCTCGAAGAATCGTCGCACGATTGGGCTAGCGCGGTCGCGGCTTCGAAATGGGGACCATGGATGTCGACAACGCGGTCCGCTGCGTTCGCCGGAGCGAGCGCGAGTTGGGGCAACGGTCCGGCGCCGTGACGCTGCTGGGTGAACGCGGCTACCGTAGCGGTTGGGCAACGCTCGTCGAAACGAACACGTTCTGTATGCCCAAGTCCTGCGCGGTGCCGCTCTGGCACGAGCGGCACCGCGCGCGCTGCCGTGGACCGCTAACGGCCACGCAAAACACCAAAGCCGGCCTTGGCGGTGCGGGAGCCGTGGTTCATGGGTGCCAGGCCGTGATCCTTGGTATGCTCGGCGGAGTGGTAAAGTCCAGCCGTCGCGAGATCGGTCGCTACGTCCTGTTTGGCGAGATCGCTTCGGGTGGGATGGCCACGGTTCATCTTGGCGGGCTGCTGGGACCCGCTGGGTTCTCGCGCACGGTCGCGATCAAGCAGCTGCACCCCCAATTCGCCAAGGATGCGGACTTTACCGCGATGTTCAGCGACGAGGCGCGCCTGGCTGCGCGAATCGTGCACCCGAACGTCGTTCCGATGCTCGACGTTGTGTCGCTCGAGGGGGAGCTCTTTTTGGTGATGGAGTACGTGGAAGGGGAGCCGCTCGCGCGTTTGCTGCGCTTGGCCGATGAACGCGGCGAACGCATTCCCGTGCGTATCACTGCAGCCATTGCCAGCGGCATGCTGCACGGCCTTCACGCCGCCCACGAGGCCGTCAGTGACCGGGGGGAGCCGCTCGGAATCATTCATCGCGACGTTTCACCCCACAACGTGCTGGTGGGTAGCGACGGCGTGCCGCGGTTGCTTGACTTCGGCATCGCCAAAGCTGCCGGCCGCCTGCACACCACTCGCGAAGGGCAGTTGAAGGGCAAGCTGCCCTACATGGCCCCGGAGCAAATCCGTGGCACGCCCAGTCCTCTGAGCGACGTGTACTCCGCGGGCGTCGTGCTCTGGGAAACGCTCGCGGGGCGACGGCTCTTCAAGGGCGACGAGGCGCAGGTCTTGGCGGCGGTGCTCGGCGATGTGGTCGAGCCTCCGAGCCGGCATGCGCAAGAGGTCACGGCGGCGCTCGACCAGCTCGTGCTTCGTGCCGTTGATCGCGAGCCTTCGCGGCGTTTTTCGAGCGCGCGTGAAATGGCACTTGCGCTGGAGGCGAGCACTGCGCTCGCTAGTGCCAGCGAGGTGCGCGTCTGGCTCGAGCAGCTCGCAGCCCCGAGCCTGGCGGAGCGGCGTCGCTGCGTCGCTGAAATTCAGCGGGCGACGTACGATTCGGCGCTTGCACCGAGTCAGCCCGCGGGCGCGCGCGCCGAAAGCTCGGTAACTGGCTCGCCGCTTCGAGCGCTCATCGTTCTGGTCGCATTCGCGCTGGTGACGTTGACGATAGTCCTGCTTTTCTTGCGCGAGCCGCAGTCTCCGCAGCCATTGCCCACGCTGGCGTTAGCCCCGTCGATCGTTCCTGCCAGCGCGGCTTCTGCCTCGCCGGCGCCAGCAGCGAGCTTGCCGGCTGAAGCTGCGCCCGCCGCTAGACTCTCCAGTGCGCCCATTGTACGGAAGGGGACTCGCAAGCCGAAAAACGCGAGCGCACCCGTAGTCCCCAGTGGAAGTCGCGTTGACCGAGTCATCGATAGTCGCAAGTGATTTTCTGGCTGGCAGGAGAACGAGCTGGAGCCGCCTCGGCGTCGCTGCCGTCGCATTGCTGGTCGCACTTCTGATCACCGCTAGGGCTCCCTGCCAACCAGCCGCTGACGCGACGCTCGCCGAAACGCTTTTTCAAGTTGGCAAGCAGCTACTTCAAGAAAAGCGCTATGCAGAGGCGTGCCCCAAGCTGCAAGAAAGCCTGCGGCTCGACGCGGCGACCGGCACGCTCATCGCTCTGGCCATTTGTCACGAAGCAGAAGGCAAAACCGCCAGCGCTTGGGCCGAGTTCTCCGAAGGCGCCGCGGCTGCAGCGCGGGAAGGCCGCACCGATCGCGTCGAGTTTGCGCAGGAACGAGCGCATGCGCTGGCGCCGCGGCTCGCGCGATTGGTGGTCAACGTGCCGCCTGAGCTTCAGCGCCTGTCTGGCGTTCAGATCAAGCGCGACGGCGTCGAGCTCGGCGCGGCGATCTGGGGCAGTGCCATCCCGGTCGATCCGGGCCCGCACCGCATCGAGGCGAGCGCGCCCCGCATGCAGCCGTGGTCGGCAGTCATCGAAGTCAAGCCCGACGGTGCGCGGCAGATTGTCGACGTGCCCCCACTTCAGCTGCGCCAAGCGTCTTCCTCGCCCCCGCCAGGCGCGCGGCAGCGCACCATCGGTTGGGTCGTGGGTGGCGGTGGTCTCGTGGCGCTGGGCGTCGGTAGCTACTTTGGTCTGCGAGCCATCGCCAATCACGACGAGGCCACCAGCCGCTGTTCACCCTTGCGCTGCACAGATCGCGAAGCGGTGCGTCTCAACGACGACGCCAAGGTTTCGGCCAGTATCTCGAATGTCGGCATCGGCATCGGACTCGCCGGCGTGGCTGCTTCCGCCATCTTGGTATTGACCGCCCCCAAGCGCCCCGACCGACTAGCAGCGTCGCTCGTCATTGCTCCCGGCATGCTCAACCTGGTGCTGACGCCGTGAGGTCCACGTAGCCGGCTGAGACTACCCCCGACCGGGACGATTGCCCGATTCGCTGCCTACTGCACCGCTCTGTCAAACAAGGCCCGCGTGCGATCTCGGCGCGCGCAGCGTCGATCACTGCCGGCGCAAAGAAACGGCTGACGGCGCTCGGCTCGCGTCTGCGCCCTGCGCCAACCTTTCGCCAGCCATCCGCGACGTAGGGAAGCCAGCTTCGTGGGGTCTCCCGCCGGCATGTGGGCAAGGCCAGTAAGCTGGCTGCTGGAGCAGCAAGCCATCGGAACTCTCGGATTGCTGCGAACGCTGATCGCTGCAAGTCTGAGTTACATGTCGCATTGTTCCAAAGCGGCCGCCGCCCTGGCTGCGCTGTGCATCACCGCGGCCGCATGCAGCGAGCCCGCCGAGGACAGGGACCACGCCACCACCGAGTGCGTTATCAACATCCACGCGGGTGGGCACGTCCCCGCCAATTGCCCGACGGAGCCCGCGACCTGCCCGGACCCAACCGTGAGTGGGCCGCCCAGTTACAAGACCGACGTCGCCCCGCTGCTCAATTCTAGTTGCGTAGGTTGTCACAACGCGACGACGAAAAACGGATACGCGCTCGACACGCATGAGGACGTGGCGAGGGCTCAGAGCGACGTGGCCTATTCGCTCACGACCTGCAAGATGCCACCCGAGAACTGCGGCTTCACACTGTCGCCAGCGGAGCGCCGAACGTTCCTCACCTGGCTCTCGTGCGGCGCACCCGCGAACTAGGTTTAGCTAGATCGCGGCGATAAACGCCGAAGCGCGCGAAAACAAAAGCGAATTCGCGCCGACGCGGCGATGGAAATAGAAATAGTCGGGTATCCGTTTCCGGGAAGGACGCCAATCCAAACCCAAAAAACAGATGCCCGATG
>JBBSAB010000013.1:0-124487 GCA_038252755.1 Polyangiales bacterium
AGTTGGTAAGCATCTCGTGCTCGCTGTTGAAGATTCGTCACCGGTGAGCGCATGTCCCGCGCTCCACTCTCGTCCTTCGACGAGATCATGGAAAGCGGTACGGTCCACCCGTAAAGCTGTTGAAGCTGTCGGCCGCGCGTCATGGCTTGCTTCCCTGTCGTGCCTCTCGCCCGTGGTGATGTACCACGGGCTCGCTCGTCGCATCCGGTTGCGCCCCCGATTCCTGGATGCGGCCGCTGCTTAACAGCGGTACGTTGGGCGGACAGCCGATGAAGCGGATCCGACTGGGGGAGAGTCAACCAGCTACCGCAGTCATCACAGGGGCGTCGTTCATCTTTGGTGCAGTCTTGCTGTTCTTCATGTCGCGCCGCGCGACGCTACCCGGCGCGTGGCGTTGGCAATTCCTTGGCGGCGGAGCCCTTCTAGCAGCGGTCCGTGTGGGCGAGGTTCTGGCCCGCCGTTTCGGCTTGGCCTACGTGCTTATTTCTCCCAGTGCCTTTCAACTCCACCAGCACGGTGCGCTGTGGCCAGGTGCGAGCATCCCCAGAAAACTCGTCGCGAGCGCCTCAGAGCTACGCATGTCTGACACAGGCCCAC
Source organism: Polyangiales bacterium (assembly GCA_038252755.1). GTDB lineage: Bacteria > Myxococcota_A > Polyangia > Polyangiales > Polyangiaceae > PMG-095. The sequence goes on from JBBSAB010000013.1 coordinate 598, forward strand.
TCTGGTCCCTTCGGGTGCACTTCGTGGATGGTTCCGAGCGCGACTTCGGCTCATTTCTCAATCCGTCGATCCACGATGCCGTCGACGAAATTAACGTAGCCATTCGTCAGAGCACCGTCGAGTAAGCTTCTGCCGCTTCCGAAAGCGCCGCCTAACTCACGCCCTGAGGTGGACCGCTGCGGGAACTCCCGTGAACCAGCGCCGTCGCAACCTGGTGACGCGCCGCCCAACCAGCCGTTGCAGCAGACGGCCGCGCGTCGTGGAGACCTGAAGCCTCCTGCCTCTCGTCGCCGCCGATGGCGTCGTGATTTCTGGATGCGGCCGCAGCTTAACAGCAGTACGTTGGACAGGCGGGGAATGAAACGGCGTCGCGAGCGTGAAATCCGAGCCCCTGCCGCGCTCGCAGCCTGATCCCGAAGGTGCTAGCTTGACACCAGTGCGACCCCTCGAAGCGCTTTACGAGAACGGCATCCTCCGCCCTGCCAAGCCGCTCAACTTGCGCCCTGGTGAACGGGTCGGGCTGATCGTCGTTCGTCAACCAGATCGCGCACGATGGGACTTGGCACGCCTCGCATCTCACGCAGACGACGCCGACCTCGCGAGCGCCGGTCTCGATGACTGGGCGGCCGCGCTCGACCGTGAGGACCGGGGTTGAGGCGTGGCGAACTTTGGTGGGCGAACCTTGGTGCCCACCGTCCTCAGGAACAAACCGGGCGAAGGCCTGTCATCATCTGGCAGAGCGACGCGCTGAACAGCGTCCTCCAGTCGGTTCTCGTTGTCCCGCTGACGACCAACCTGGATCGGGCGCGCCTCGCAGGCACCGCCATCATCTCAGCCACACCCGACGGGCCACCCGCAGATTCCGTCGCTCTCGCGTTTCAAATGCGCGCCATTCCTAAGACCACTCTCGCCCTTCGACGAGATCATGGAAAGCGGTACGGTCCACCCGTAAAGCTGTTGAAGCTGACGGCCGCGCCTCGTCGTGACCTGAGCCGTCCCACCTTGTCGCCCGTGGTGATGTCTCACGGGCTCGCTCGTCGCAACCTGATCGCCTCGTGGTTTCGGGCTTCGGGATGCGGCCGCAGCTGAACGGCGGTACGATGGGCGGACCGCGACGCTGGTGCCGTCGGTGCTAAGCGGCGGAGATGACGTTCTCGCGCACGATTCGTGGGTGACGCGCCGCGATCCGTAGCAGGGCCAGTCCGGGCCCGTCCGGCAGCACTCTGTCCTGCTCCCAATTACGCAGCGTGTGGACGCTGATGCCCAGCGCCTCCGCGAATCTCTCCTGCGTCAAACAGACAAACTTTCGCAATGCCGCAACGTCGCCAGGCTCGAGTTGGCCTGACATAATTCGCTTGCGCTGCGCTCGAGTTAGCGCCCGACTTACTTCTTCTCGCGTGAGCTCTGCCCGATCACTCATGGTACATTCTCCAGGTATTCAGCGTACAGCTGCTCTTCCGCCTTGCTCGCCCACCATGCGCTGATGATGCGAACCAGATCGTCCGACCGTTCCGTCCACACAACCAGGACCAAGCCTCGCCGGATCGGACCGATCGACTTGAACCGGTCTTCGCTATCGCTATCGTCAACGTCGTACACTTCCAGCACGGGAGCGTCAGTCGTGAACAGCTCGCATGCCTCCTCGAAAGACACGTTGTGGACGTGCTGATTGCGAGCCGCCTTGTCTGGGTCCCACTCAAAGCGCACCCGATATCGTAAGCTATTAGCTTAGTCTGTCAAGGCGTGCGCGCTCATCGACCTCGGCCACGCTTCCTACGCCGAGGTCGTCGGCTCGACCTACTTCGATCCCGAGGATCAGGATTGGGCCTGCGAGGATCCCGAAGACGAACCGGCGCAGGGCGCTCGATACTTCCTCGGCGACGTTTTCGCGTGCGGCTCACTCGAGCGAACGTCCCCGCAAATTCTCGAAATCCGCTGCAACACGCGCTAACCCTGGGTCACAATGATGCTGCGCGGGCCCGAGGACTAGCCCGTTACTTCGGCACCTTGGGCGGCTCGCTGTCGTTTTGGATGCAGGCGCTAAGATCGAAGAGCATGAACGCGACGGCCTTTTCTTGGGCGGTCAGATCGGTCTTTTCGCATTCTTTGGGAAAGCCGGGTGGCTGCGGGCGATCTTCCATGCTGTTGGACACGTGCAGGCCGGTGTAGACCGCGCGCCCGCAAGCCTCCGCCTCCGGCGTGCCGAGCGGCGCGTTGAACGACATGTACTCGACGACCTTGGGCGGTGTGGCATTGGGATTGTCGAGCGTGATCCATTCGCGCGAGAGCATGGGATTCACCGATTGGATGTTGTCGCGCGGACCGACGACACTGAGCGTGCCGAGCGTGGTGGACGCCCCGACGTTGACGAGCCACTTGGCGAGCGCCGCGCCCTTGGGGAAGGTTTGGTTGATCGTCGCGTCGAGCGGGACTGAGGCCTCAGCCGGGTTGGGCCGCTGCATCCATTGACCGGTTGTCGGCAACGGAGCGGGCCCTTTGGCGAACCACACCTCCGCCCAGTGCGACGCGAAGATGCGCCCGCCCTGCGAAGCGTAGTCGTACATGGCTTGGCGAGCAGCCATCGGCTTCTCGAGCGGAAACTCGCTGCCTTCGCATGACAGAATCACGATGTCGTACTTCTTGAGCGTCGCCAGATCTTGCCAAAGCGTTTGCGAGTGCGGCAGCGCCACGCCGGCGTTCAACGTCGGATCGAACCCTTTGACCGATAGATCCCCAGGCGGATTGTCGGTAGCGGTGAAGAGGTGAATGCGGCCGTCGCCGGCGCTGGTCGTGAACTCGGCGTCGTCGATGCCGAGCCGGCGAGGCAGGCACTCCATCGCATCCGCACCGCCCGCCGCGATGGCGATGCGCGGGATATCGCCCTCTTGCTTGTTACGCGGCAGCCGGGTGACCTGCGGATCGGTGAGCGGCGTGTCGACGCAGCCCGCGACAGCCGGGAGGACGATCTGCCGGCGCCACTTGCCGACCTGAATCACCAGCGGAATATTCGCCCCAGCGGGGGCCTTGTGCAGCACGAACGAGCCGGACTCGTCGGTGATGGCTGCAGTGACTGGATTGCTGATGTTCGCGCCGCAGCGATCGCAGGATGCGCCCTCGGTGAACGCCGGCACGGGGGCGTTGGGCACGTAGACTACGACGTTGTAAAGCGGCATTTTCCCCGCAGGATCGTAGACTTTTCCGCTGATGGTCGTGTCGCCGCCACCAGCGCAGACCTGCACGGCGCACTCGAGGCCCTTGCACGGCCCTACGGGGCCAGTCGAAGGAACTTCGCCCAAGTCGAGAGGCTTGGTTCCCGCCGTTCCGACTCCCGAACCCGTGCCGGGACCCGACCCACCCTTGCCACCAGCTGTGGCGGGATTACCCGTGGTCGCGCCCTTCACCGTGCTGTCGCCGCCGGAAGGCGAGCAAGACGCAGCGATGCTCACCACGAAGCCGAAAACTAGGGATCCCCGCAGGTTACCGAGTGTGATGCCTTGCTTCATGGTTCCACCTTGCAGCTTGATACACGCTCGCCAAGCCGCACCTCCAAAATGACCGCGACGCCCCAAAGCCATGCGTTTTTCGCGGCGACGGCTAGTTTACCTACCCCACTCAGCTGATCGCATCCATGAAGTACTGTCCCAATCCCCGATGCCGTCATCGAATCGCGGCGCGTTCACAGGCCGAATACCTCGATCACATCGTGCGCTGCGCGGAGTGCGGCGCCGACCTCGTGGCTGCGTCGGGAGCATTCGTCGAACCGCCAGCTCCCGCTACGACGGGGGCTTCCGCGGCCGAGGGCATCGATGAGGACGAGGCTGAATCGCGAGAGCGGCAGGCGCGCATGGATGTCATGTCGGGCATCTTCGGAATTGCCGCTGGCATCGCGATAACGGGCGCAACCTATGCTTTGGCCCTCAACGGCGGGATCTACATGGTCGCGTGGGGACCGATGGCGTTCGGTCTCGTCCGCCTTCTTCGCGGTCTGGAGCCGCCAAAGAAGAAATAGCGCGCGGCGCGCACCACCGTGTCAGAATCAGCCGCGGATGGGCTTCCGGGGATTTTTTCAGACGCTCGCGCTGCTTGCGGCGCTGAGCGCGGTGTTGAGCAGCTGTAGCTCGGAACCGAGCGATGTGTGTTCGGATGTCGGGGTAGTGCGGCAACCGTTCACGCGGAAGTGTCTGGCACAGTCGTTTGACCCGATCACTGACGAGTCGAGTCCGAACTATGGCCGGGTGGGTTGCCAGCTATTGAGCGCGTTCGACACGGGCTCCAAAGAGTGCGCGTGTGATGCGCCGGGGTTCGCCCCTGTCACTGCCGAACAGCGCGCTTTCGCGAGCGCCCGGCTGACGCAGGACCAGGCATGCAAGCTCGCTTGTTGCGCTGATCTTTGCTTCTGCGGGCTACTGCAGCACTCGGGCGACGCGCTCGCCGCGTGCCAGTCACGAGCCAGCGAGGGCACCTACGAGGGCTCCGCGAGCGGCTGGTGCTACGTCGAGCCCGCGCTCGGCCTGGGCACCGACCCCGATGTCGCCGATTGTCCCGCCGACGCCAAGCGCCTGATTCGCTACTACCCCTACGACGCCCGCTACAACATCTTCGCGGTGCTGTCCTGTGTCAGCGACACGTAGGGCTTAACGGCGAGGGCTCGAGACGCTACCTTAGTCCAAGGCATGTGGGTTTGGATCGGCCTGATTTTCACCGTTTGGGTGACGGTGTGGCAAATCATCCGGGCTCGCGATCGCCGGCGGGACGAGAGTAGGCGACTCGTGGCTCGACGCCGCATTCGGTCGCGGAGACGCAGGGCTTCCTCAACCGACGCTCCCACGTCGATTCGGACGACTAGGTAGACCGTCGATGGATCCCGCTTACGCCCCGCCTGACCCTGCCGCCGAGCACTCGCGTGTGCCCCGGGATGAGCTTCGGTTTGACACGATTCAGGTTGGAACATGCTGCGGTCGTTGCGGCGACATCGCGAACAGTTCGTCGGTTTGAGGCGTCTTGGGGGATAGGCCTTGCCTGCGCGGGCAGCTGCCCGCGGGACGCGACTAGAGCAAGCGTTGAGCTTTGATTTGGAGGTAGCGGCTCACGAGCTTGCCGGTGAGCTCGCGGGCGGTGGTTTCGAGGACCATGGCGCCGCCGCGCTTGAGCTCGTGGATCAGTGATTTTTGCCAGCGCAGGTGCTCGGCAGCGGCACCCTTCAAGTACAAATCGGAGCTGCCTTTCGGGTCGGCGAGCGCTTCGACCTCCAGATCACGAAAGCAGATGATCAGCGGCAGGTGCCGCTTCGCGATCGCGCGCACCCGACGAACCAGCGTTTCGGCGGCTGAAAAATCGATCACGTGCGTGAACAGGATGACCAGCGTGCGGTTCTTCACGCGCGACGCCAAGCTTTGGAAGGCCAAGTCGAAATCTGGCTCGACCAGGCGCGGAAACAAGTCGTATGTGGCCTGAATGATCGCGCGGCTGGCTTGACGACCGGCTTGCGGCGTCATGAACACGCGCAGCGTGTCGTCGAAGCCGAGCGCGCCGACGCGGTCGCCGCCACGCGCCGCCACGTGCGCTAGCATCAAAGAGGCGTTCAGCGCGTGATCGAAGCGCGAAATGCCGGAATCGACGCCGGTCATCACGCGCCCGGCGTCGAGCAGGAACATCAGGTTCTGGTTGCTCTCGAGCTGATACTCGCGAACGGTGAGCTTCTGACGCCGCGCGGTGGCTTTCCAGTCCACGCGCCGCGAATCATCGTCCGGCACGTGGTCGCGCAGGCGCGCGAACTCGCTCTCGCCGCCTTTCTGACGAGAGACGCGCACCAGCGAAAGCTCGCGATCTTGCTTCGAGAGCAGATCGAACTGCTGCAACTGCTTCAGATCAGGATAGACGCGCACGAGCTTACTGGCCGGGATGCGCCGCTGCAGCGTCCACAACCCGAACAGCGACGGTAAGCGCAGGTGGTGGTCACCGAGCGCATGCGCACCGCGCAGCGACGGCTCGACGTGGTACTCGACGACCGCCGTGGTGCGGCCTTTGAGCGCCACTTTGAGCGGCAAATCATCGGATTGCGCGCCTTCGAACAGGTCGTCATTGAGCGCGACCGTCAAGCTGCCACGCGACTCTGAACGCAGGCGCAAACTAACGCGGTTGCGGCGCGACAACGACATGACGTCCGGCGCCGTCCGCTGCACGCTGACTTTGCGGCGTAGCGCCAACAGCCCGTCGATGATCGCCAAGACCACCAGTCCCAGATCGAGCAACAGCGCAGCCCGCAGCAGCCACGGGTTGAACAGCGACAGCAAAGACGCGATCAATGGAGCTGCCGCCAACAGCAAGAGAGCGCGTGTCGGGATCAGGCGGCGCATGGTTCCGGTGCGGCCCTGGGCCTAGGCGACCGTCTTCGGCACCGGCACTTCACGCAAGATGGCGTCGACGCAGGCGTCGGGGCTGGTGCCTTCGAGCTCGGCGTCGGGTTGCAATAGCAGGCGATGACGCAGCACACCATGGGCGTGCGACTTGACGTCGTCGGGCACCACGAAGTCACGACCGCGCAATAGCGCCTGCGCGCGTGACACCGCCAGTAGGCCGATCGAAGCACGCGGCGACGCGCCGAGCGCGACCGCCGGATGCGAGCGCGACTTTTCGACGATGTTGGTGATGTACTCGAGGATTTCGTCGGCGACGCGCACCTGGGTCACGGCGTCTTGCATCGCCAGCACCTGCGCTTCGTTCAGGACCTGCCCGAAGCCCTCGAGCTTGTTGGAGTCGAAGCCGGCCACGTAGTTCTTGAGCAGCAAAAGCTCGCCAGCTTTGCCCGGATAGCCGATCTCCAGCTTGAGCAAGAAGCGGTCGAGCTGAGCCTCTGGCAGCGGGTATGTGCCCTGCGATTCGACCGGATTTTGCGTCGCTATCACCAGAAATGGCTTCGGCAGACTGCGCGTCACACCGTCGCTGGAGACGCTGCGATCTTGCATGGCTTCGAGCAGCGACGACTGCGTCTTGGCCGGCGCGCGGTTGACTTCGTCCGCCAGCACCAGCTGCGCGAAAATTGGCCCGGGGATGAAGTTGAACTCGGACAGCTTGGCGTTGTAGACGCTGGACCCAGTCACGTCGCTCGGCATCAAGTCCGGCGTGAACTGAATGCGCCGGAACGACAGTCCCAGCGTCTGCCCCAGGGCCTTGACAAGCAGCGTCTTGCCCAGCCCGGGCACGCCCTCAAGCAGCACGTGACCACGCGCCAAGAGGCCGATCAAGACCTGCTCTACGAGCTCGTCCTGCCCAATCAGCACGCGACCGACTTCACCTGCCACGCGCTGAAGCGCCTGGCTTGCCTGTTCGATGTTCAAGAAACTCCTCCGGCTTGTAACGAGAGCTGTTCCAGCTCTCGAATGAGTTTGTGATTGATGCCCTGCCCGTCGATCTGATCGTCGAAGGCGGTCTTCGCTTCCACCAGCAGCTGGACGATCTCGGTCTCGGGCCGGCGAACGCGCCGCGCCACGACCGCCGCCAGCTGCAGCAGTGTCGGCCTTTGCCCGGGGCAGGTCCGTTCACGCAGCTGATCGACGAGCAACAGCCCGTAGTTGGCAGCCGCGAGGCGCCCGGCGTTACCGCGCGCGTAGTTGCTGGCCACCGCCCGCACGTGGTCCGCGAAGGCGCGCCGCTCAAGCGTGTGCACGTCGCGACGTTTACCGAACGACGTGCCCTGGCGCACCGCGAGCAAGAGCGCGAGTCCCAAGAGCTGGGCCATGACCGGCAAAAGGCCAGCGGATTTCAGCGATTGGACCGGCGACTGCGAGCCGTCTCCCGTCCACGGACCAACCAGCTCGATCGTCGAATCTGGAGTGAACAACAGCTCGGCCACCAGTCGCGCGTTGTCGCCGACACTCAGCGACACGTTCGACAACAGCTCTCGTTCGGGAATGAACGTGATCTGGCCGTCATCCAAGAACGATGTGACGATGTACGGCGACCCGCCGCAGGTGGCGTCGACGTGCTGAGCGACCACCGACTCCGGCTTCGAAGTAACGCGCAGCGTTCGCTCACCGACCACGGCCAGCTTCAGCGGCGCTAGCCCTGCGTTCGGTCCACGCTCGGCGACATGGCCGCAGTTCTGCGCGCTGACCTCCACCTCGCCCGCCTCGGGCAGGTCGGAATTGCCGACGAGCACCAGCGAGCCGCCGTCACGCACCCAGTCCAAAACGTGCTTCCGCTCGGTCTCTTCGACCTCGGTCGCGTAGATCAGCAGCACGCCGACGTCGGCGTCGAGCTTGCTGAGCGGCGCCACCCGCATGTGCACCTTGGCGCCTTGGTCGGTCAACAGGCGCCGCAGCGTGTACAGACCGGAGGGCGAGACTTCTTCGCCCTCTGCGCTTTTGCGCGACCCGCAACCGAGCGCTCCGAGCACTAGGACGAGCCACAGCGACAGCACCGCCAGGCGCCGCAACAGTGACATGACTTGCTCGAGCACCTGGTCGAACGCGCCACGCGTCGGCGTGACTCCGCCGAACTGCGCGACCTCGACGTGTCCGACGATCGCCTTGAATTGCTGCTGCAGCGGCGGCGTTTTGCGCAAATCCCGCAGATAGTCGCCGTTGGTGCGATCGCGATCGACCTCGACGTGGCCGGTCGCCGAGAGGCCCTGCACTGCAGCCGCGTGCGCCGCGTCGATGGCAACGCCTAGCTCACCACGCTCGGCTGCGCGCCGCGCCTTGTCGAGCAGGCGCTGCACGTCTTTGTCGCCGCTGACCGCAGCTGCCGGCGCCTCGCCCAGCGGTGGCTCCAAGCTGTTGCGGTCTTCGACCTCGTCTTTGGACTGGCGCGAGATCCGGATCCGCAGCAGCGCCGCCACCAGCGCCACCACCAACCCAGCGATCAAGATCCAGAACAACCCCTCGGCCAGTCCACCAACCCACGACGCGACATGCACGCCGGTGCCTTTGTCGCTGTCGGTCTCCGGCTTGATCGCCACGCCGCACTGCTGCTTGAAGGCTGGGCAGCGCTGCAGTTCGCTTTCGCTCAGCGAGCACAGCCAGCGGTCCGAGTATTTCAGCCGGTACTGCTTGTCGTGACAGAACGGCAGCTGCCCCTGGGCGAACGCGTGCTCAAGGCTTTGGTCGAGCTTGGCTTGATCGACGTCGCTCATGCGCCAGCTCGTTGGTTGGCCAGCTCGGTGAAGCGCAGCTGTACGTCCCAAGCCTCACGGCGCGTGCGACCGTCGATGTACGCCAGAAAGCGCGCGGTCGCCAGGAATGGCACCGCTGCGAAGAAGCCGAACAGCGCAAACCAGGAGCCGCCGTTGCTGAGCGCGTCGACCGGCGCCGGAAAACTCAGCAGATCCGTCTGTATGGCGCGGCCGGTGACTTCAGCACCGAGCACGAAAGCGGCCCACACGGTCAGCAACAGGAAGCTCGTCTCCAGCGCTTGAGCTAGTCGATTTTTACTGATGCGTGAGCCGCGCTCGTAGGCGCGAAGCAGCCCCGAGCCCTCGAGCAACGAGATTTCCGGCAGGTAGAGGAAACGCGCCGCCAGAAACGGCACGGGCACGATCACGACCGAGCTGGCCGCGATCGCGGCGAGCGCCATCGCGTGCATGAAGAGCTGATGCGGGATCGCCTTGAGCGAGGGTGCGATCAGGCTGCGCAGCGTTAGCTCGTCACCGAGCAACAGCCGACTGGCCGCGAGCGTGAACGGAATTTGCGCCGCCACGAAGCCCGCACAGGCGAACGCCCACACCCATCCCCAATCGAGCTGTTGTCGCCGCCACTCGATGCACATCAAGAACGGCGGCGCGCACGAGAACAGCCACAAGCGTAGGTATCTGCGCCCGCCGCGTACCGCGACGAAGCGGAACGCCAAGTCGAACACCTCGGCCAGCGTGCGCTCGCGCAACACGACGCGCGTCGTGAGCACGTTCATGGCAAGCCGCCTGGTTTGGGTACGGGCAGCCGCTTGCGCTGGCCGTAGAACACCAAGAAGGCCGCCACGGCCAGGCTCATGGCCCCGGAAAAACCCCACTTTACCGGGGCAGGCAGCGAAGACGGCGACCACCAGCCCTCGACCAGCGCGGCGATGAACAGGAAGAATGCCGCGCCCAAGATCAAGGAGATCAAGTCGTCGGCGATGGCGCGCAACGACGCCAGCCGCGTGCGGCCCGAGGTACCGAGCAGCGCGTAACCCATGCGCATCCCAGCGCCGCCCGCGATGATGATCGCGGTCAGCTCGAAGGGGCTGTGGCCGCACATGAACGTCAAGATGTTGTCGGCGTGGCCGCTCTTTTCCACGTAGCCCACGACCGTGCCGGTCACGAGCCCGTTATAAACGAGGAAAAAGATGCTACCGAGCCCGAACAACACCCCGGTAGCGAAGCAACGAAACGCGATGCCGACGTTGTTGTAAACGTAGAACCCGGTCATGCCGGCGTTCGTGTTTGCGTCGCGACCCGCGTCGAAGCCCGACGAGTACGCGTCGACCATCGACTCGAGCATGCTGGTCGGCAGCACGCGCTCGGCGAAGCCGTTAAAGTGCAGCGTTCCGAACCAACCCAAGCCGAACGGCAACCAAAACAACAGGCCGCTGGCGAGCATGAATGGCCAGGCACGGCGAAACGCTCGCGGGAAGTCGAGCGCCAATTCGACCAAGCGCAGCCGACGATCGCTGCGCGAGGCGGCGTACAGCGCGTTGTGCGCTTGCGCGGTGAGCGCGTCCAAGTAGGCGATCACGTCGCGCGTGCAGCCGAGCGTGCGGGCGCGCATTAAATCGGTGCTGACCGCGCGGTACAGCGCGGCAGTCCGCGAAATTTCAGTCGGCGACAGCTTCCACAAAGGGCCGTCGGCCGACAGCTTGCTCGACAGCTCTTGCCACAGCGGCGTGCGCAAAAAAACGAAGCTTGCCGGGTCGCGGCTCATTGGCCCGCCTGAATGTGGCAGTGATAGAGCAGGCCCAAAAAGCGCGCTGGATGGGTGTAACGGAGCCGCATGCGCTTGGCCAGCGGCAACGCCAAGATGTCGCCGAGCTCGTCGGCCCGCGCCTGCGGCAGCTCGCCCGCGCGCAGCATGAACAGCTCGATCGCCTCGCGCTCGGAAGCGCTCAGCTCGACGTGCGCGGGCAACCACGCCAGCTCCGCTTGGCTGGGCGGCGGCGAAAGCCGGGCCGGCGCACGCCAGGCCACCTTCGGCTCGAAGATCACTTGCGTACCGGCGACCAGATCACCCAGCCGACGGAAGCGTCCGTCCAACACCATGCACACGACGCCCAGCACGTAGCCGAGCGGCAGAAAATCGGCACCGCGCAGCAGGTTGCGCAACAAGCTGTCACCGAGCCCGACCGGCAACCCCTGCGCAGTCACGACCCGCAAACCGAGCGCCTTCTTGCCCACGCTGCGCCCGCTCATCAGCATGTCGCAAGCGACGAAGTAGCCCCACTCGAGCACGAACACGAGCACGAGCACGAGGCCGTTCTTCAAGCCGCTCATCAGATCCGGTCCGAACACCGTGCTGAGCCCGAGCACGAAGCTGACGACCGTGAGCAACAAGCCGCGCACCAGCGTATCGATGCCCCAGGCCAGGCCACGACGAATCGGGCCGGCCAAGTGATAGCTGAGCACCACGTGCTCAGGGGTCTCGATGCTCGTGCGCGTGTCGAGCAGCTCGCCCGCGTCGCCGGCCGGCGCTCCCCTCACCTCGGCTCCGCCCTGTCTCAGAACCGCGACACTCATATCCGCTTCCTGCAAACGAGGGCCAAGACTTCCGTTCCCGCGCCTGCTCGTCAAGTCGATCTCAGTTTGGCTGCCGAAACGCAGCCCAACCCGCAGAAACTACCGTGGCGGTATTCGGTCGCGCCTTGCCCACGCGTCGTGGTGTGGTCGAGATTTCACAGGGAGATTGGGAGATCGGGAGTCGTGCGAGCGGGAATTCTGGGGTCACGCTGCCGCCCGCGAGACTGCAGCGCCGATTGGCCGTCGGAAGCAAAGCGAGCTCTTTCTCGTCCTCCAAGGAAATAATTTTTGTTTTGGTCCTCCAAAACAAAAATTGCGTCCCTCGCGCGACTCCCGATCTCCCGATCTCCCGATCTCCCTGTGAAAAAATCTCGAGCGCCACGGTCTGGCCACCGCGACGCTACGAAAGCTTCTGCAATTCAGGCCGCAGCTTGGCAGCCCCTGAGACTTACATGTTCAGTAGGTAGGCTGCCACGAGCGGGAACACGATCGTCGCGTCCGACTCGATGATGAAGCGCGGCGTGTCGACGTCGAGCTTGCCCCAGGTGATTTTCTCGCCGGGAGGGGCGCCGCTGTACGAGCCGTACGACGTCGTGGAGTCGGAGATCTGGGCAAAGTAGCCCCAGGTCTTCACCTTCCACTCGAGATCTTGGTCCATCAGCGGCACCACGCAGATCGGGAAATCGCCGGCGATGCCGCCGCCGATCTGGAAAAACCCGATCGAGTGATTGGCGTCGACCTCTTTGTACCAGTTGATCAGCTGGCCCATGTACTCCGGGCCGGCTTTCATAACCTGGTAGCCGTATTCGCCACGCACCACGCCAGCGACGAACATGTTGCCGAGCGTCGAGTCTTCCCAGCCCGGCACGAACAACGGCAGATTCTTCTCGGCCGCCGCGAGCAACCACGAGCCCTTCGGATCGATCTCGTACTCGGGCTCGAGCTCCTTACTGCGCAAGAGCTGGTAGAAGTATTCGTGCGGGAAGTAGCGCTCGCCGCTTTTCTGGGCCTTGTCCCACAGCGCGAGCATCTTCTTCTCGATCTTGCGCATCGCCTCGTGCTCGGGGATGCAGGTATCGGTGACGCGGTTCAGGCCCTTGTCGAGTAGCGCCTTTTCGTCGTTCGGACCGAGCTCGCGGTAGTTGGGCACGCGGCGGTAGCTGTTGTGCGCGACCAGGTTAAACACGTCTTCCTCGAGGTTCGCGCCGGTCAGCGAAATGCCGTGGATCTTGTCCTGGCGGATCAGCTCCGCGATCACGAGGCCCATCTCGGCCGTGCTCATGGCGCCGGCCATCGTCAGCAGCATCTTGCCGCCCTTGGCCAAGTGGTCTTCCCAACCCTTGGCGGCGTCGATGAGCGCAGCCGCGTTGAAGTGACGGTAGTGGTGCGTGATGAAGTCGCGAACGGCAGCCATGCGCCGCTATAAGCCCTTGGACTTCGGGAGCGTCAAGGCTCCGGAATGTCACCTCCGCGGCGGCCCCTGACACCCCCACAAACCCCTGCGATATCCCAGGTTTCGCAGCGTTCCCCAGGCCCTGGTTACCGTGATAGCGTCATGGCTGACTCAGGGCGGGGGCAGCGTGGCGCGTTTGGGGGGCCCGACTTCATGTCCGACCGACTATCGAGCTCTTCTCCCGTATCCATCAGCGGACGCGTCATCCAGTCAGACCTGCAGCCCGGGGTGAGCTACCGACTCGAACGGCAGATCGGCGAGGGCGGCATGGGGACGGCGTACCTGTCGCTGCGCCAGGCTCCCGATGGCCTGTCACCAGTCGTCGTGAAGCTGGTGCGACCGGCCTTCGGAGCCAATTCGGATCGGGCGGCGGCACTGCTGGTACAGAAGGAGGCAGTAGCGCTCGGCCGGCTCAACGAGCGCGTCCCGTCGTGCCCGTTCGTAGTGCGACTGATCGACACCGGCGCCGCGCAGTTGCACGGTCCGCAGCACGCCGCGACGCCGTGGCTCGCGGTCGAGTACGTGCACGGTGGCGTCGAAGGCACGACCGTGCTCGAGCGCGTTAGCTACCACATCGAACAGACCGGCGAAGCCTTCGCGGGCGCGCGCGTCGCGCATTTGGTGCGCTGCTTGGCTAGCGGGCTTACCGCGATTCACGGCGTGGGCGTGGTGCACCGCGATTTGACGCCCGGCAATATCTTGTGCTGCGGCTTCGGCGAGGCGGAAATCTTCAAAATTTCGGATTTTGGTATCGCGCGGCCGTCCGGGCTCAACGCCACGTTTGGCGGCGTGCCGGTCGGCACCGTCGGCTACGCCGCGCCCGAGCAGTGCATGCCTGATCTCGGTGTGAGCGGGATCACCACCGATCTTTTCAGTTTTGCCTGCTTGATCTACCTGGTGCTGACCGGCGACGAATACTTCCCCGCCGACACACCCGTGCAGGCGATGCTGCTGATGCGCGAAAAGAAGCGGCACAGCATCCTGGAGGGCCGGGCGCTGTCGCCCGAGCTGCGCAAAAGGCCGGATGCGTGCCGGGCGATCGACGCGATCTTGGCGCGTGCCACGTCGCTCGCGGCCGATCAACGCCACCAGGACGCGCAGGAGCTCGCCAACGCGCTCGGTCCTTGGCTGACCGAAACGCGCGAGCCGCCGAAGCCGAGCCGCCGCCTGGTCAACAGCTTGCTCAATCTCGCCGCGCCTGGCGATGTCTCGAGCTGGAGCTGGACGATTCGCCATCCGCCTGGCGGCGACCGCGTGATCTTGAGCGCAGCTTGGGACGTCGACGGGCATTGCTTCGCCTTCACCTCGAAAGGGCCGGAATTTTGGAACGGCCAAGATTGGATCCCGGCGCACGACGTCGCGCGTGATTTGCCGGCGGGCATGGCGTTCGCGCGGCGTTTCGAAGCCGGCGGCTGGCTGGTCGGCGGCGAGAGCGGCACCCTAGCGGTGTACTCGACCGAGGGCGTGCGCGAGGTCGTCCGCGCCCCCGATCCGCAGGTCACGTTTTCACACGCCAGCGGCCGCTTCGAAGATCTGCTGGCGGCAGTCGGACAACGCCCAGGCGAGCCACCCAAGCTGTGGGCGATGGCCGCGCGGCGTTGGCTCAAGCCGTTGCCCCTCGACGGCGTCGCGTACGTGGCCTCGCTATTGCGCCTCGACGACGAGCGCTGGGTGATCTGCGGGCGGCTGCAGCAGGGCACCGGCTTTGCCGCCATCTACACGCCGACCCAATGGGAAACGACGGTGTTGCTCACGCCGCGCGCGCGCGCGTTCGTCAGCGGCGCTTCCGAGCCCGAGCGCGGGCTGGCGATCGTCGTCGGCAGCGACGGCGTGGCGTTGCGCATCGAAGGGCAAGAAGCCGTCAGCTCGATCGCCGAGGGCGCGCCAGCGTTGACGGCCGCCGCGATGGACGTGCTTGATCGCGAATGGGTGTGCAGTGTCGGACGGCTGTGGGTGCGTGACCCGGCGCGTGAGCTGGCTTGGCGACCAGTCTGGTACGATCCGAGCTGGCAAGCGCCGTTCGTGAGCATGATCGCCGACGCCGGTATGGTCGTGGCGATGACCGCCGACGGCGGGATCCTTGAAGGTCGCGCTGGTTGGCGTTCGGTGCACGCACACGGCCGCGGCGAGCAACCACGCGCGCGCCGCTCGCTGCGCGCGTAGCCCGCTCCGCCTGCGCCGAGTCGCTCAGAATTCGTCGGGACCGATGTCCGGTTTGGCCGGGTCGCGAACAGTACCGTCCATGTCGACGCTGGGCGCGCCGTTCGAGGTACCGGCGCCGATGCACGCCGAGCCGGCCTTCAAGTGCACGTCGGTCGGGTAGTTGACGAACGTGGGGTCAGCCGAAATGTTACCGAACGTCGTCATGTCGATCAGCGCGTTGACGGCGGCGGCGGTTTTCAAGCCCGAGCCATTTTCGTTCAAGTACAGCTGCGTCGGCGCGTTGTAGGGATCGAGGTCGTTGTGCTCGAAAATCCGAGGATCCGCAGCGGCGGCCAACTCGGAGAACACCGAGCGACTCTTGTCACACTTCCCAGCACGCAAGATGTTGTTGCGGAAGATACCGGAAGGTCCCGCGGGAGGTGCGCCGGCCACGTTCAGCGCGACCGCCCATCCGTCGCAATCACCCTCACCTACGGCGTCGATAAAGTTCGAATGCACGTCGAGCTCGTTCGGCCCCTGGGTAGTGAAGAGCTGCAGCCCGTAGCTCTTCTTCGGATCGGGGACGTTGCTGCCCTGGCCGCAGTCGCTCGGGGTATAACCCGAGATGCGATTGTTCTCGAGCCGAGCATACGAGTCCTCGGCATAGGTACCGACAGCAGTGTCGGAGGCGCAGCCACCGCGCACCACGTTGTTGGCAACGAACGCGCCCGTCTGCCCCAACCAAACACCGTAGGAAGTAACACCACCACGACCACTGATGACGTTGCGCGTCACCTTGACGCAGCTGCCGCTCTCGCAGCGGACGCCCGCCGCCACGGGCGGGAAACCGAAGTTGGAACCTAGCAGCGCGAGATTGCCGTCGACGACGCAGCGGCTGGCGACGCCGTTTGCGGCTAAGCAATGCACAGCCGTCGGATTGGCGGCTTGGCCTTCACCGCCGCCGGAGATGTTGACGTTGCGGTCGACGACCGGGTGACAGTCGCCCTCGGCGCGAATACCGTCGACGCGCGTCTGAGCCGTCGTGCCGTTGACCGCGATGCTTTGGTTGTCGACGATCCACGGCGCGGCGCCGGCGCAGTCGTCGAGCCAAATGCCGTGAGAGTCCTTGGCGCCGTTGAAAGCGCTGATCATGTTGCCGCGGATCACCAGCCCCGTGGCGTCGCCTTTGACGCGGATCATCGCGCCAGTGTCGGCGTTGTCGTTGCACAGTGCGCTGCGTTCGACCTTCGAGCCCGGAGCGGTGTCGAGCAGCACCGCGTAGGTGACGCCGGTACCGTTGACCACGCGACCACGAATCGAGGGATTCGCGCCGCAGAAGTCATCGCAGCGCCCGGTCGTCGGATCGGGCGACAGGCAGTTGTCTACCACCTGCACGCTCGAACCGACAGCGCGCACGCCGATCGACTCGGCCGAGCCGGTGCCGGCGTCGATGTGACTGCGCGCCACGGTGGCTTGACCGCCGTTGATCACGTTGACCGCGTAGGAGTTGGTGACTACCGGCGCGTTGACGATCGAGATATCGCTGAGGATCGCCTTCTTGGCGCCGTCGATGGTCACGCCAGCCGTGGTTGCGGAGTTGAAGCGATCAATCTTGAAGCCGTCGAGCACCGTCGTCGCCGTGACACTGGCCGGAAACGTTACGCCCGCGGCGGTTTGCGGCTGGATGATCGTGGTCGAGTTGGCACAACGGGTCCAAGCCGTGGATTCGTATTTGCCGTAGACGGAGACGCCGTTAGCCATCGTCACCGTCGTGCTAGCCGCGTTGGCGAACGCAGCCGCCGCAGCACACGCAGCGCCGCTGGCGACGCAGACGCGTTGCGGGCCCTGCGGATGCGCAGCCGCCCAATCGATGCCCGCTTGAATCGTCAGAAACGGCGTCACGGCGCCGCCGGCCGTGGCGGTGG
This sequence comes from Polyangiales bacterium, assembly GCA_038252755.1. Lineage (GTDB taxonomy): Bacteria > Myxococcota_A > Polyangia > Polyangiales > Polyangiaceae > PMG-095. The sequence continues at coordinate 17,822 of JBBSAB010000013.1, forward strand.
CGTCGTTACCGGTCGGCGCAACGTGCACGCAGGTGCAATCTTCGTCGATCGCGCCGTCGCAGTCGTTGTCGATGCCGTCGCAGACCGCGTCGTTGACCGCAGCCGTGCTGTGCGGAACGCATTTGGCGAGCGCGCCGCTGGCGCAAGCCGGGACTGTGTTCATGCAAGCACCCAAGCCACAACTAAAGTTACCGAGCTTGTCGTCGGGCGTTGCGTTGCAATCGTCGTCGAGTCCGTTGCATGCTTCACCGCCCGGCGTGACCTGGCCGACGCACGGTCCCCACACGCCAGCCGTGCAGATGGCCTGCCCACCCTGGCAAGTGCCCACGCCAAGCGTGCCTTTGAGGCCGGTGTAGCAAGAAGACTGCAGCGAATCGGCGACGCTATTGTCGGTATCGTCGCAGTCGAGCCCGGCGCACGCGCAGGTGGCGCCGAAGCCGAAACCGTCACCGTCCGCGTCAGTGCAACCGGGGCTGTCGATTTCGCAGGCGCCGGCGTTGCATTGCCAGACCCCGCACGGGCTTGCACCACGCTTGGTATCGCAATCGGCGATCGAGACGCACTCGGGCGGCGTCGGAGCGCCACCCGCTCCGGGCTCGCCGCCCGCGTCGGCGCCAGCAACATCCGGCGCGCCGCCCACGCTCGGACCTCGGCCGCCGATCATCGCGACACTGCCGCCAGTATTCGTTGAGCCGCCGGTAGTCGTGGAACCGCCGCTGTCCGGGGCGCCCGCGCCAGCTTCGACCGGCATTCCTGCCGCGCCAGCATCGCTAGCGTCGCTAGCGCTGAACGCGTCACCACCACCGCACGCCGGGATCACCGACGCTACGCACGCGAAACCCAAGTAAGCGTAAATAAGCCTCATCGTTCTTCAACGTAGCTGAGGTGACTCGCACTTTCCAGAATCAGTATTTTGAGCGACGGCCCGGTCGCGTGGTGTTTGGGTCCCAACCCAAACACTGCCAATGTGGCCTCGTGTGGGGGCGGGTATCAGAACCGCACAGCTACATTGATATCGGCGTAAGTGATGCTTTGTGTGTAGTGGCCGCTCGCGTCGGGCAGTTGGCTCGGCAGTTGGTAGTTTTGAAATCGGCTCTTGGCGTCACGCGCGGGCGATACGATGTGCGACAACGAGCCAGCGACACTGAGTGCATCCGACACGCGACCGCGCGCGCCGAGCGAGAACGTCACCCCGAAAAAATCCGGCAGGCTCGCCTCCAACGTCTGCTTCGGCACGGCCTTGCTCATCACTCCCATGCCCGAAAAGAGCTCCAAACCGGGCGAGGTCCAGACGCTGATTCCGACGCGCGCTTCGAAGCCGTCTTGAAAGTTGCGCGGTACGTTCTGCAGCACTTTGCCGCCGTTCGGCTGCCCGCCGTTCGGCAACACCTCACACGCCGCGCCGGCGTTGGTCACGCATTGGCTCTGAAAAGCGCTCCAGCGCTCCCACGAACCGAAGGCGCGCAGCTCGACGTTCGTCTGCGCTTGATACGCCGCACCGAGGCGTACGATGTCCGGCAAGTCTTCCTGCAGCTGCACGTCCGCGCTGCTCGGTCCGCCGATGTCGTTGGAGAGCTTGCCGCCCAGCTTGAGGCCACCCGCGACGTTCGGCCGCGACTGGTACGACAAGCCGAGCCGCCAGCGCTTGGCTTGGTCTTCGTAGAATGCGCCGGCGCCGAAGCCCCACGCCCAGCCATCGACCTCCAACAGCGAGCGGCCCTCGCCAGCAGCGCCGTTGCTACCGCCGCTCCACGCGCGCACGTCGTCGACACGCGTGTAGACACCGTTCAGCGCGAGCCCCAAGCGCAGGCCGCTGCCACCGAGCGCGTAAGAAGCGCCCAGCGCGCCGTAGGTGGTGATGGAGAGCCCCTCGATAGCGTGAAAGCGCGTCACGCCATCGACCGGCCCCGGGTAGTCCGAACCGATGAACGCCGCGCGCTTGTCCCAGCTGATCGGCCCGCCAAACGGCGTGAAGACGCCGGCCGCGAGCGCCAGCCGCGAAGACAGCGGCACGGCGATCCACAACGATGGGCTCGCCATCGGATTGGTCAGGGTGGCCCGGCCGACGTTGGCGCCCTCGGCGCCGGCCGGGTCCGCGGCGTCGCTAGGCCGCGCCGCTCGCGCGTAGGTCACGTGGCGAACTCCGAACAAACCGTCGACAAACAGCTCGGAGCGCTGCGAGCGCAGCGCCGCCGGGTTGAAGTACAGCGCGGTCGGGTTGTCGGTCGTCGGGTGCCCGTGCTCGCCCGAAAAGCGCGCGACCGAGAAGCCGCTGGCCGCTGAAGAACCGGCCCAAAGGCACGTCAGGGCGAACGGGGGGGCTAGACGGAGGGCAAGACGGAGAAACCACCGGCGCATGCGGAGCAAGCCAAAACCTTTACCCTCCCCGTTTCCGGAACGCTATCTTGGAGCGGATGCGCACAGGCTCGGTCGCGGCTCTGTTCCTCGCCCCCGCGGTGGCGCTGGTCGCGCTCGGTTGCTCCAACGCCAAGGGCCGATTTGAGGAGTTCGAAGATCGCCGCGTCACGCTCGCAGGTGACGCGGGCGGCGCGCCAGACGGCGTTGGCGGCGCCGAACCGGGCTGCATGCCACCGGCGCCCGGCCTGGTGCACGGACCCGCGCTGCTCGCCCTCGAAACATCGACCTTACCCGGCACCGCAATCCTGTTCTTCGGCGAGGTCGAAACGCCCGAGCTCGACGGAGCAACAGCCGTCAAATACAGCTACAAAGCCCTCGACGCCACCGACCGCCGCACCCAAGTCGGCGACCCACTCGAGGTGGGTCCGTACGCGATCGGCGACGACGGCCACTTCGACGCGCCAACCGCCAACTCGACCCTGCCCGGCATCGCCAACGCGATCTCGCTCGGCATCGACATCACCTCGCAGATCACCCTGCACGGCACGATCTGCGGCATCTCCGACTTCTACTGCGGCACCACCACCGGTACCGTCACCGCACCATTCGCGGGAGCCACGACCGGTCACTTCGGGCTCATGTTAGTGCCCAGCATCGACGACATCCCCGCCCGCCCACGCTTCGGCTGCGGCGAAGAAGACTTGGCGCCCGAATTGTAATAACTCCTGGGGGTTGGCTGGTTTGGCCGTGATTCATCACTGCTTGGGCTGCCAAACTGCGGCCTGAATCGCAGAAGCTTTCGTGGCGGCGCGGTGGCCCCCCTCTACGGCTCGAGATTTTTTCACAGGGAGATCGGGAGATCGGGAGTCGTGCAAGGAGAACGCATTTTTTGGTTCGGAGGACCGAAACAAAAAATATTTCCTTGGAGGTGAACACGAGACAAGGATTGTTCCTGATCTCCCGATCTGTGAAATCTCGACTCGCCACGCGGCGGACGTTACGTTTTGCGGCTGAGCTTGAAAGTGCGTTTGCCGTTTGCCTCGGTGGGCGGCGAGATATCCAGCATGTCGAGCGCGATCTCGCGGATCCGGCCGGGGCCGTGCATGTCGCGCAGCTTCAGCCGATCACCGGTGTCTTGCAGCACTTCACACAGGCCGAACGCGAAGTGCCGGACCAAGTCGCCGCGTTCCGGGCGCGCGGGCTCGACCTCTTCTTCCTTCAAGTCGGCAGCTGCCGCGTGCGCAGCTGCTGCCCAGCCTGACGCTGCCGGCGCGGCCGCGGCCGCAGTTTTTTCGGCTACGGCCGGCGGCTCTGCGCGCGCCGGTGCGGCGTCGACCAGCTCGCGCACGCTGCCTTGGGCGGTCCACAACGTGGCCGTCACGGCTGCTGAGCGCGCGCCCAAGAGCTGCCCGGCGACCAGCTCCGAGCCAACGCTCGAATGGCGCGCCAACGTCGCAAAGTAGGGACCGCCGTACGGCCCCGAAAGCTGCGCCAACGTGAGCCGCCCGCGCAGCTGCTTGCGCACGTCAGCACCTTCGCCCGCGACGCGAATCTCGACTGAATCCACATGGCCGACGGCGGCAATCCAGCCGTCACCGGGACCACACGCTTCGGCCAGGGCATCGAGCAGGTTTTCGCCATCGGCGATGGTGACGAGGCGCGGCGCGGCGGAAGCCATGGCAGAGCCGTAGCCAACTCAGACGTAGCGCGCAAGGTTCTGCTCGACCGATTCGACGTAACCGCCGCCGAACAGGTTGACGTGAACCATCAACGGATAGAGCTGGTACAAGGCGATGCGCTCGGCCGAGCCGGGCGAGAGCGGCCACGCCTCGTGGTAGGCGCGAAACACGCTCTCGTTGAAGCCGCCAAACAGCCGCATCATCGCCAAATCTACCTCACGGTGCCCGCCGTAGGCCGCGGGGTCGATCAAGCACGGCGCGCCGCTGTCGTCGACGTGCAGGTTGCCGCCCCACAGGTCGCCGTGCAGGCGCGCGATCGGCTCTTCGGGCCCGACCAGCTGCTTGAGCCGCGACGCCAGGCGCTCGAAACCCGCGCGTAGGCGTGATGTGGCCTGCCCAGCGGCCACCGCGCGCTCGAGCTGCGGTTCGAGGCGCTCCGACCAAAAGAACTCCGCCCAGCTGTCGTGCGCCTGGTTGCGCTGCGGCAACGAGCCGATAAAGTTGTCGCGCTCCAGGCCGAAGCGCGACGCACCAAAGCGGTGGAGCTGTGCCAAGCCTTGCCCCAGCCGCGCATCGAAGTTGGACCGCGGCGTGCCCGGCGAAAGCAGCTCGAGTACCAAGAAACACGGCTCGTCTGCGCGCCCATTCGAGACCGCCAACACTTCCGGAACGCGCAGAGCCTGCGCGCTGCGCAACCACTCAAGCCCGTGCGCTTCGGCCGGAAACATGCTGGCTGGGGCGCTGGGGTTGGTCTTAAGAAAAACCCGCATGCCGCTGTTCAGCTCGAGCTCGAACGCGTCGTTGATGTCTCCGCCCGACAGCCGCCGCGTCGTCTTCAGCGCCGCACCGAGCGCGTAGCGCAAAGCCTCTTCGAGCGCCGGTTCGATCATTCGCCCTTATAAATGGTGCTCGGCGCGCAGCTTCTCGAGCAGCGGCGTGCACGCCGCCAAGCAGATGCGCACGACGTCGTCGAAGTCTTCGTCATCGCCGTAGTACGGGTCAGGAACCGAGGCGCCTTGCAGCGAGCTCGGGTCGAAGCTGCGCAACAGGTGCAGCTTCTGGCGCGCTTCGGCGCTCGTCGCCAACTCCGCCAGATCGTCGAAATTCGCACGATCCATCGCCAGCACGTAGTCGAAGCGATCGAAGTCGGCGCGTTTGAACTGACGCGCCCGACCACCCACCTCGACGCCGAAGCGCCGTCCCGCGGCCCGCGCGCGCGCGTCGGGTGGATCGCCAGCGTGGTAGCCGGCAGTACCGGCGCTGTCGACCTCGACCACCGCGCCGAGCCCGACCCCCTCCAGCAGGTGGCGCATCACGCCTTCGCCGATCGGCGAGCGACAGATATTACCCAAGCACACGAAGCACACGCGCAGCATCCCGCCGCGCAGAGTACATCAAATACGCATCGTGCGAAGCAGCCAGTAAATCACGGCGCCTACGCCGAAAGCGCTCGCGATCACCAGTGTCAGAAACAACCCGGGGCGCACCACGACGGACGCGCGTTCAGTAGTTGTCTCTGTCTCGTGTGCCCCACGCTCCTCCGGAGCGCGGTCGCTGTCGTTGGTCGGCGTCGTCATCGGTAACCTTGCGCTCGGCCAACCTATCACGGCGCCGCTGCAGCAGGCTGGCGCGCCTCGACTCACATGAAGCCGGTTAGATTGCCGGTCTTGGTGTCGGTGGTGCCGAACTTGTCCATCTCGGGCACGCCCATCAGCTGCGCCATGCTGACCAGCAAGCGGTTGTGCTCCACGCCGTTGAACTGCAGGTAGCGCCCGGTCTTCAGCTTGCCGGCCGCGCCGCCCGCGACCACGAACGGCATTTTCTCGAACGAATGCGAGTTGCCCTTGCCGAGCTCGCTGCCCCACACCACGAGCGAGTTATCGAGCATCGTGCCGCCGCCCTCGGGAATCGCGTCAAGCTTGGCCAAGAATTTTCCGAACATCTCCGCGTACCAAGTGTAAATCTTGGTCAGCTCGCCCTTCGCGGTCATGTTCGTGTCCGCCTCGTGCGTCATCAAGTGATGCTCGAGATCGGTGATGCCGAGCCAGTCGTACAGGTAACCGCCGTCGTTCTCGCCAACGCGGTACTGCATGCTGGCAAAATCCGTCAGGCCGCACGACAGCGACGCTGCCATCAAGGACACCATCGCATCCATCACCACCGGCGTGTTGCTGGCCTTGTTCGTATCGACCTCGGTGCCCAGCACCGGGCCCTGGCAGGCGACGTTCGAGTTTTGCAGGCGCATCTCGATCTCGCGCACCGCCGCCAAGTGCTGGTCGATCTTCAGCTTGTCGGCGCTGCTGATCTTGCCTTGCAGCGACGTCAGCTCGCTGCCCAGCACGTCGAGCACCGAACGACGCTCGGTGCGAATCCGCTCCAGCTCGCCCGTCGTCTTGCCAATGTCGCCGATCAGCCGTTTGAACGCGGCCCACGGGTTGGTCTCCGGCGCCAACGGCGTCCGCGTGCCGGTGTAAATCATGCGCGAGCCGGGATGGCTGCCGCCGGAGCGCACGCCAAACTCCAGCGACTTGTACGGCGTCGTCGGCTTCAGCTTGCCGATCAGGATCTGATCCAGGCTGGGCGCGCTGTTCCAGCCGTAATACATGCCGCCCGAGCCGTCGGAGCGCGTGAACGTCATGTCGTTGTTCAGCGGCGACCCAGTCCAGAGCAGCGGCGGCCCCTTGGTGTGCGGCGCGCCCACGCCATCGGCCTGAATCCGCAGACCGTCCAAGATGTTGAGCTTGGCCCGATACGGCTCCAGCGGCTTGAGGATCGGGCTCAGCGTAAAGTCAGTCTGGCCGCCGCTCGGCTTCCAGTTGTCGTAGACGGTGCCGTGCGGCGTAAACCACAAGATCAATCGCAACGGCTGGGCTTCTTGCCCGTGCGCGTTGAGCAGCGGAAGGAACGGCGACAGCGCCGCCGAGACGCCGAGCCCACCGAGCAACGCACGCCGACTGACGCGCGGGTTTCGCACCGAGCTTTGCAAGGCTTTCAAGGCTGCACCTTCCGGTAACGGAACGCGTCCGACGTGACCAGCGACAGCAGCAATTTTTTCACATCGAAATCAGAGGCCGCAAAGTCGTCGCTCAGGCTCTTGAGCGTGCACGCATCTTCCGGCCCTTCGAAGCGCCCGAGCGAAAAGCGGAACCATTGCTTCTGCACGCAAGCCCGCACCTCGGGGCTGGTCGAAAGTTTTTTGGCCAGCTCGACCGCGCCGGTAAAGGTACCGCTCGTCGTTCCGGCGCTCACCAGCTCCCCCGCAGCATCGATCGGCAAACCGTTTTCGGTGATCCGGTAACGTCCAACCGCGTCGTAGTTCTCGAAGCCGACGCCAATCGGATCCAAAAGCTGATGGCAGCCGGCGCAGGTCGGATCGGTCCGGTGCTGCTCGAAGCGCTGGCGCGTGGTCGCGTTCGGATCCGGCGCTGGCGGGTTGTTGTTCACGTTCGCCGGCGGGTCGGGCAAATCAGTGCACAGCAGATTCTTGCGCACCGAGAGCCCGCGATGCACCGGCGACGACTGATTGGCGTGAGCGTGCGCCGCCAGGAAGCCGGATTGCGTGAGCAGGCCGGCGCGCTGCGTCGGATCGAGCTGCACGGTGCCGTCGGCGGCCGGCGCCGCAGTCGCTCCGTAAAGGCTCAGCACATCCGCGCTGGCGACGGTAAACGGCGCGCTGAGCAGCGTTGCCAAGCGGCCGTCGCCGCGGCGAATCACGAAGTCAGCGAAGCTGACGGCTTCGTTGCGCATCGCGCCTTTGAGCGAGGCGGTGAATTGCGGGAACAGCTGCGGATCCTTCTCGGTGTCGAGCAGGTTGTCGAGCCCGAGCCACTGCAGATGAAAGCTGGCGAGCGCGTCCCGGGCGCGGTCACTTTGCAGCAGCCGTTCGGCTTCGGCGCGCAGGCCTTCTTTCGTGTCGAGCTTGCCGGCACCGGCGGCGTCGAGCAGCTGCACGTCGGGCGAGCTGTCCCACAGCGCGAACGACAGCCGCGAAGCCACCTCGTAGCCGCCAAGCGGCGTGACGGCCACGCCGGCCGGCGCTGGCGTGAGCTCCAAGTGGTAGACGAAATTGGGCGATTGCAGCAGCGTCTGCAAGACTACGCGAATGCCTTCACTGAAGCCGCGCGCCACGTTGGCGTCGAACAGCCCACGGTACCGCGCGGCCTCTTCAGCGCTGACCGGGCGCCGAAAAGCGCGGCGTCCGAAGCTCTGAATAAACTTGTCGGCGCACGCGGCGTTCTGGTCAGCGCCCGTGCAGCCAGCGAGCGTATCGACCTGCTTGACGGCAGTCACCGCCAAGTCTTCGGCAACGTCACGGTACTGCTCGACCGATAGCCGCGACACCGGCGAGATCGAGTTACTGTAGAACGCCGCCAGCTTTTCATCAGCCGCTAAAGCCAGCGACGGGTGGCCGTCGATGCCGAGCAGATCGCGAATCGAGTTATCGTATTGCTCGCGGGTCAGCCGGAGCAGCGGCAGACTGGCGACCTGCGTTTTGGAGCAGTCGAGCGGCTTCTCACCCGGGGGGATGGTGCTGGCTCCTCCACCACCTGGCGTCAGACCAGGCCCGGGCGTTCCGTCAGCACCGCCACCGCCGCCTTTGAGTTGCGCGGTGCAGCTCGTCAGCAACGAAAGCGCCGCGAAGGCGAGTGAGGTGCGCACCCGATTCACTCCAAGATGAGTGCTCACCTCGCGCGGATGCCGTTTAGCTCACTCGAGTTTTTCCGACCCCCGGTCGACACGTCGCATGTATTGGAGAGAGCTCAGGTTTTTGGTTCGGCCCACAGTACAGTATTCCGCCATCGTTGCGTCAGTTGAGGTTCCGGAGGTGGTCAAAAGTCATGAAAATTGGGGCTCACACACCTGAGGTAGTTGACCCCAGAAACCGGCAGTCGCAGCATCACCTACATGTTGGGGCAAGCGACGCAAGCAGCAGGCGAAGCGCAGCTAGTGTGCCTTCGCGGTTTCGATTCGACCGAGCTCGCCGAGCTCGGCACATCCCTCGCTGACGGTGGAATCACCGTCAGCGACGACACCTCGTTGGCCACGGTTTGCGTCGCGAAAGCGGACGTGACGGTGCCGAGCGAAGTACCCGCCATTCAAGCAGTGTTGTGGATTGTCCCCGGAACGGGCCAACCCTCACCCAGCTTGTTCGAGCGGGAATCGCCAACCGACTTTTTGCGCTCGCCCGTCGATGGGCTTGAGCTTCGATTGCGCATCTTGGCGCTGGTGGCGCGCACGCGACGCACGTCGGAAGTTTTCCGAAGTGTGCTGCGCGCGGGTCCGCTGTGTCTCGATCGCTTGGCGCGAACGCTCACCGTCAATGAGCAAGAGGTGTCACTGCGACGTGCAGAGTGCGCGGTGCTCGAGTTCTTACTCGATCACTCCGAGCGCTTCGTCCCGTCGAAAGAACTGAACCGCGTTGTGCTCAACGGCTCGGTCGGTGGCAACGCCGCGCGCAACCAGGTGTACGAGTTGCGGCAACGCCTCGGCGCCGCTGGCGCGCCGGACGCCATTCAGTACCTGCGCGGTCGCGGTTACCGCGTGCGCTGGCCCGTCGCGCGCTGAACAAATCCGATCGGGGTAGGCCCTGTCTCCGCGTGGCCAGCTGGCCACGCCAACCAGAAACACGGCCTACCCAAGTAATCGAGCAGCGAAGCAGTGGTTTGTCCCGGGACTGGCTGCGTGCGGCCGGCAGTGGCGTTCTGCCTGGGAGATGTTGCAGGGAGATCGAGAGATCGGGAGGCGAGATTTTTTAGTTTCGAACCCTGAGTCATCGCGAAGAGCCGGGACGCCAGCGGGCGGCGACGCCCGGGTCGCAACCCAAGATAACTCCCGATCTCCCGATCTCCTGCAAAGACTCTCGCCCGCGGGGTGCCAGGGGCAAGGCGACCGCGACCAGGACGCGATGGCCGGCAGCCGTAAGGCGCTATTCGTAGCGGATCGCCTTGATTTCGATTTCGATTTCGCCAGCGGGGCGGACGACGCTGACGGTGTCGCCGACTTTGCGTTTCATGAGTGCGCGGCCGAGCGGGGATTGGAAGCTGATGCTGCCGGTCGAGGGCGAGGCTTCATCAGGGCCGAGGATCAGGTAGCTGCTCTTCTTGCCGTTTTCGTCCTCGACGTCGACGGTGGCGCCGAAGCGCACTTCCTCGTGGGTGCCCTCCTGCTTGACGACCACGGCTGAATCGAGCCGCTTGGTGAGGAAGCGGATCCGCCGATCGATCTCGCGCAGCTTCTTCTTGCCGTAGATGTACTCGGCGTTCTCCGAGCGATCGCCCTGCGCCGCGGCTTCGGCCACTTCGTGCACGACCTTGGCGCGGTCGGTGTTGAGCAGCTGATTCAGCTCGGCCTGAAGCTTCTTCGCGCCTTCGGGGGTGAGGTAGTTGGGCATGTTAGGCTCAGGGCGTGAAACGCAGCCACGGCTTGCTCGTCGCGCTCGGCATCATCGTCGTCGGTGTCGGGGCCATACTTTTCGGCATTCGGGTGTACCTGCCGCGGTACATCGAGAAGCGGGTCGTAGCAGAAGCGGCGGCGCGCGGCATTGCGCTTACGCCGGGTGAGATTGGATTTGGCTTCGGTTGGGTGCAGCTGACCGGCGCGACGGCCAAGCTTGCCGGCGCGCCCTCGTTCGAGGCCAAGCTCGGTCTGGTCGACGTACAGCTCAAGGATTTCGAGCCGACGCAGGTGCAGGTTTCGGACGTGCAGGTCGGCGTGAGCGGCAGCTTGCCGCGCGTGCTGCTCGAGCTCGGCGAGTGGACGAAGAACCACCCGGACGCGTTCGCGGCGCCGCTGATCGCGAGCCGCGTCAGCGTGCGCGTGGCCGAAGCGCCCGCGACCGCGCCATGGCTCGAGCTTTCGGGCGGTTTCCTGACGCGAACGGTCGCCGGCGCAGCGTTCTCGGCGCAGAGCTGCAAGCTTTCGGGCTTCGAGCTGGGCAAAGTCGGCGCGGGCTTCACCACGACCGGCGGCGACGTGAGCATTGGCTTCGGCGATCAGCACGCGCAGGCCGCGCCGCTGCGGCTTGATGCCAGCGTGGATCCGAAGGGCGCCGCCAAGGTGAGCGTGGTGCTGACGCCGACCAAGCTCGGACTGTTGGGCAAGGGTTTGGGGATCCCGCTGCCGTTGCCCGACGTGATCGCGTCCGGCAATGTCGAGCTGGCATTTCCGCCCGGTCTCACCGGCGGTGAAGTCACCGGCAAGCTGAGCTCGAGCTTGAAAGGCTTCGTGCCGCCGCATCCGCCAGAGCTCGACGGCTTCGTGTTCGGTGATCTCACGACCTTCGACACCGATTTGCGAATCGACGCCACGCGCAACCGCGTGACGTTGACGAACGCCAAGGTGAAGGCGGCAAAATTCGAGCTGAACGGCGGCGGCAGCGTGCTGCGCGAAGGCCGAGATGCCAGCGTCGACCTCGACTTGAAGGGCGCACTGCCGTGCGACGCACTGGCGGGCGCAGCAGCCGAGTCGCGGCTCGGACAGTTGCTCGGGCGCGTCTCCGGCAAGCAGGGCAAACGCACGGCGCTGGCATTGGTGCGCGGCGACGTCTCGGTCGAGGTCGGCATCAAAGCCAACACGAAGGATCTCTTGAACGCCAAGCTGACGCAGAAGATCGGCGTCGGTTGCGGCCTGCGCCCGCTGTCGTTGGCCGAGCTGATTTCGCTCGCGCCGAACGCCAAGGATCTGCAAGCCATCGGCGGCGAGGTCGGCAAAAAGCTCGAAGCTATCGGCAAAGAGTTGGGGCTACCGCCGGTTCCGACTGGTTTGGCCCTGCCGCCGTTGCCGACCTTTTCGCTACCGGACCCGCAATCGAAGCCGAGCACGCCCGCCAAGCAGAAGGACCTAGCCGCTCCGGCTCCGTCTGGGTAAACACGACTCATGGCCGTAGTCGCGATCGTCGGAGCAGGCATGATGGGCAGCGCGCTTTCGGCGCCGTTCGTCGCGAACGGTCACGCAGTGCGGCTGGTCGGTACCCCGCTCGACCACGACATCGTCGCGGCGCTCAAGGCGGGCGCGCCGCACCCCAAGCTGCGTGCGCCGGTTCCGGGCGTCACCGCGTACTTCGTCGAGGAGCTGGCGGCAGCGCTGGCCGGTGCCGAAGCGATCGCGCTCGGTGTGAGCTCCGCGGGCGTGCGCTGGGCGGCCGAGAAACTGGGAGCAGAGCTGTCGCGCGCGCCGAAGCCCGTCTTGATGGTGTCGAAGGGCTTGGTTTGGCAAAACGAGCGGCTCGACGTATTGCCGGACGTTTTTCAGGCCGCGTTGCCAGCCGAAGCCGCCGCGCGGGTAACACCAGTTGGCGTGGCCGGCCCGTGCATCGCGGGCGAGCTGCTGGGGCAAGTGCCCACGAGCATCGTGTTCAGCGGGCGGTCGCGCCAGGCGTGTGAAACGTGGGCGGCGCTCGCGCGCGGACCATTTTACTTCGTCCACGTCGAGCCAGACGTGGTCGGCGCGGAGACGTGTGCGGCCTTGAAAAACGCCTTCGCGATGGGCGTCGGATTCGGCGCAGGCGTGCACGAAGCGCGCGGCGGCAAGAGCGGCAGCGTCGCGTACCACAACTACGAAAGTGGCGTATTCGCCCAGGCAATCTTGGAGATGCAGCGGATGGTCGCGCTGAGCGGCGGCGACCCGCGCACGGCGGTTGGCTTACCCGGCACGGGCGATCTCACCGTCACCTGCAACGGCGGCCGCACCGGGCGTTTCGGCAAGTGGCTCGGGCTTGGCCTGTCGTTGGCGGAAGCGATCGACAAGATGGAAGGCGCGACGCTCGAGTGCTTAGAGGTGCTGCGTGAGCTCGACCGCGCAGTCACGACCTTCGATGCCGTCGGCAAGACCGAGGCGCATGAATTGCCACTGCTCCGCCACCTGACCGACGTGGCACTGCGCGGCGCGCCGGTGGCGATGCCGTTTGCGCGTTTCGGCCGCTAGTGCTTGCCCTTACCGAGCGTGAACAAGATTGAGTAGCTGATCACGGTCGGGCCAGCTTTGGGCTTTTCGAACTGCACTTTGCCGAAGGCGGCGACCAGACACTCTTGAAAGCCGGCGCCACGGATCCGCGTGCGCGGCTGTTCGAGCGTCGGTGCGCCACCCGCACGCGAGATCTTGATGTCGATGCCGAAGCTACCACCGGTCCACGGATCCTCGGCGAGCCGGTAGCACTCGAGAAACGCCGGGAAGCGTTGCTCGATCGCGCGATGAAACGGCGCCTTTTCCTCGGGCGAATTCTTGCCGCCACCGACGTGCATGCCGAGCGGCTCGACGCGCAGCTCGGGCAGCGCCTTGTCCGGCGTGGGCTGTTCACCGCCCGGGAGAGGTGCCGATGGAAATATCGCGCTCGGCGCGGCACCCGGCGCGCGGGCAGCACCAGCGTGTGCGCCGGGTTGAGCGCCCGCAGCCGTACCGGCCGCCGTCGCTTCGTTCGCGCCCGGCGTTGGGGCGAGCGGTGCGGGCTGTACGGCGCAACCGGCGAGCACCAACGACGAGCCCAGCGCCGCAGGAAAGAAACCTGCACCCAGGCGTGATAGAGCGCGGCAAACGTTCATCAACAAGGGTTTTTCTCGCGGATCGGCGGTCGGCGCAAGGCGCAAAATGCTTGCCGCGGCGCGCTCGGTTGGCTGGCGGGGCGCGCGGCGCTACGCTAGGCGCGCGTGAACGACCTTCGGTTTGCCGCGTCCTGGTTAGTTTGCAGCGCAGCTTTGCTCGGTTGCTCGTCGCAGGGCATCGACTCACCCGACGATGCGGCCGGCGGCACGACGGGCAGCGGCGCCACGGCGGGCACTGGCGGCACGGCGGGCAGCGGCACGACGACCGAAGCCGTTACGCTAGTCGACGTTTACACACCCAAGACCAAGACTGCGTTTAGCGCCACCGCGCTCGCCTTCAACCCGACCATCGACGGCGAGCTGTGGGTGACGCTGAAGCAATTCCCAAGCGGCAAGCCTTGTACTTTGAACATCGACACCGGCTGCAGCGCCCTGCGCGGCGTGATGGCGGTGATCACCGATGCCACCGGCGATGCCCCGTCCGGGGTGATCAAGGAAGACGGCAACTCATTTCACTTCATGCGACGCCCCAACGCCATCGCTTGGGGCGACGACCTGCTGTTCAGCTCATGCGGTGAAGCGCTGACCGACAACTACGAAGGCAGCGACCCTCCGTACGCTGGGCCCGTGCTGTGGTCGGCAGATCCGGCGATTTTCGGGGTCAAGCCCGAGCCCGGGCAAAACGGCACGCACATCGACATGCTGCACGAAACTCCGTACTGCATGGGTATCGCGCACGAGTCCGCCAATGCGTTTTGGGCCTTCAATGGCGACGCTGGCTCGCTCGATTGGGTCAATTTCAACCGCCCGCACGCGGTTGGCGGCGAAGATCACTCGGACGGCGAGGTGAAGCGTTACGTGACCGGCGAGCTGTTGCGCGTCGCCGAGGTTCCGAGTCACCTGGCCTACGATACGGCTCGCAACTTGGTGTACGTGGCCGACACTGGCCATGCGCGCGTGCTGAGCGTCGATCCCAGCACGGCACGCGCGGGCGGGAAGATTCCCGTCTACGACGAAAAACTGCAAAGCAGCGGCGCCATGGACGGCGCAACGCTCACCGAGCTCGTGCCGCCGGGCTTGTTGACAAAACCGAGCGGCCTCGCGCTGGCCGAAGACGTCATCTACGTGACCGACAACGCGACCAGCCTGATCTACAGCTTCGACACCGCCGGCGGCCTGCAGAAAATTTACGACACCGCGCTCCCGTCCGGCTCGCTCGCCGGCATCGCGCTCGGCGCGGATTCGAAACTGTACGTGACAGATCTGCTGAGCGGTGCCGTGCGCCGCGTCGAAGTGGCCGCGAAGTGAGCGCGCGAGCAACGCGGCGATGAAGCTCGGCGCGATCTTGGTGTTGGCGTTCGGGCTGTCGATGGACGCGATGGCGGTGGCGGCGGCGCGCGGGCTTGCCGCGCGGCAGATCCGCTTTCGCCACGTAGCGTTGGTGGCTGGATTTTTTGGCGGGTTTCAGGCACTGATGCCGCTGTTCGGCTGGCTGTTGGGCAATCGCGTCGGCAAGGCGATCGTGGCCTGGGACCACTGGGTCATCTTCGCCTTGCTTGGCGGTATCGGCGGCAAGATGCTGTGGGAAGCCTTTCATGGCGAGGAGCAGGCGCCACTAGACGAAGCCGACGCCTTCCGCCTCCGGGTTCTGCTCTTGCTCGCCATCGCGACCAGCATCGACGCGCTGGCAGCAGGCTTTGCTTTGCCGCTGATGGGCTTGCCGCTCGGGCTGTCGCTGGCGACGATCGGCATCACGACCGCGAGCTTGAGCGCGCTCGGCTTGTTCGCCGGCCATCGCTTCGGCGCCGCGCTCGGCAGCCGCCTCGACGCGTTGGGCGGCATCGTGCTTATCGGCCTCGGTGTAAAAACGCTCGTCGAGCACCTGACCGCAGGCTAGAAAGACTACTGATGGGTCTGCTGCGTCGAAGCCGAGCGGTAGCAACTGGCGTCGTGGTGCTCGCGTTGGCAGCCTGCGAACAGCGTGCGCCGTTGCCCAACGCCACCCCGCTCTCGAAGCCCAAGCCGTCAGCGTCGCGCTCACCGGTGGTCGAAGAGCCCGAGGCCGACGGCGCTCCACCGACGACGACGGCGCCCAAGAGCAAACCGCAAGCTCCCAAACCGCTGGCCGACAATGCGAAGGACGACACACCGGTCCAGAACAGTCGCTACCTGCTCGACGGATTAAACGACATTGGTCCGGCCGCCCCCGCCGCGGCATTTGCGCAGGGCGTGGTGATGATCACGCGCACGGACGAGCTGGCAATTTCCAAGTTGCTGCTGCCGCCCAGCAAATCCAAGAAGCCCGCGCCCGGCGCGCTCGAGCCTGCGACCCGCGGCGCGCAAGAGTTCTGGTCGGTCGCGCGCGGCCCCGCCCTGAGCGCGACTCACGCGTATTGGGTGTCGAAGGGGCGCGTCGTGCGGCGCGCACTCGCCGGCGGTGAGCTCGAGGTAGTCGCCACCGACGCGCGCGACGGCACGCGCGTCGCCGTCGTTGGGTCGCCCGACGTCGTCGCTTACATCACGCAAGCTATCGGCAAGCAAGATTCGGTGGCTCGGCTGCGCTTGCCCGACGGCAGAAAGCTCGACCTGACGCCGGAAGGCGCGGCCGCCAGCAGCGTCTCGCTGACGCGCGTCGGCGAAGACGTGATCGCCAGCTACATCGACGGCAGAAGCGGCATGACGCCGGTGCACGCGCGCAAGCTTCACGCAAAGACCGGCACGCTCGATCCAGACGTCGTGGTGTGGGTTTCGGGCGCGACGCAAGGCATGACCGAGATCGTGAGCGTCGGCACCGACAGCGGTAGCTGGCTGATGCTGCCCGTCGAGCGCGACGCGAGTCACTTCGGGCTCGCCACACTGGCGCTCGAAAAGGATCCGAAAATGGATCCGCCGCTGCGTTGGCGAACCTACGAGAACGGTCTCGACCGCTCCCCGACCGCCGCGGCCACGCTGTGCGGCGCGCCTACGGCGATCTACGTTCGGCCCGCCGACGCCCGCCCGACCGCGAATCAGGAGCTGGTGCTGTCGCAGCTGACCCTCGACGAGACTGCCAGCTCCGAGCCGCTAGCCACCGCGCGCGGTTTCGCGGATGTGTCCCTTTATTCGATGCCGGAGGGCGCGATGCTCGCTTACGTGGCCGATCGACGCACCTGGGCGCGTTTGATTCGCTGTAAGTAGCGGCTGGGGTCTCGAGAGGACTTCCCGACGGGCCGGCGCTCAAGTAAACGAGCGCGCGATGCCCAAAGCCAAACGCAAACGCGCCGCCAAGAAGTCGCGCTTCACGGCCAAGACCGCCGACAAGCACGTGCTCTACCAATTGTCGGTGCAGGCGCCCGACACCGAGGTCGACTTCTTGAACTCGTGGTTCACGAAGATCCGCGGCAAGAAGCCGCTCAGCTTCCGCGAAGACTTTTGTGGCACCGCGATCTTGAGCGCAGCATGGGTCAAGAGCCACAAGCAGCGCACCGCGACCGGCCTCGACATCGATCGCCCGACGCTCGACTGGGGCAAGAAGCACAACCTGGCGCCGCTCGGCGACGCGGCCGAGCGCGTGACGTTGCTACAGCAAGACGTGCGCGCCAAGGTGAAGCAGAAGCACGACATCGTCTGCGCCTTCAACTTCAGCTACTGGATTTTCAAGACGCGCGAAGAGATGAAGAACTACTTCATCAAAGCGCGCGCCGGCGTTGCCAAGGGCGGCATGTTCTTCATCGACGCGTACGGCGGCTGGGAGTCGCACGAGCCGATGCAAGAGCACCGCAAGATCAAGGCGGGCTTCACGTACGTGTGGGACCAGAACACGTTCGACGCCATCACCCACGATGTCACCAACTACATCCACTTCGAGTTCAACGACGGCACCAAGCTGCGCAAGGCATTCCGCTACGACTGGCGCTTCTGGACCATGCCCGAGCTGAAAGAACTGCTGCTCGAGGCAGGTTTCAAGAAGGTCCACGTATACTGGGACACCAGCGAAGACGTGAGCAAGGACGCCTACCGCGAGCGCACCCGCGCCCCGAACCAGCCTGGCTGGCTGGCGTACTTGATCGCCGAAGGCTGAAAACTACGGCGGAAGCGCGTCACGGTGACCCGTTTCCGTCGCTCGTGCGTCTGTTCCCAGGGCCCATCATGAAGACGATTCACCGCGGCGTAGGTTTGGGAGCCGTTTTGGTAATGCTCAGCCTGCTGGCAAGCTGTGGCGGGGAGCTCACGGCCCCCAAGTCGGGCGGCGAAGCCGCGCCCGCCCAAGGCATCCCCGGCACGCCCACTACGGCCGCACCGCAAGAGGAAGCCGAAGCCGAGCCGGCGACGCTGGCCGACGCCGAAGCGCTGCTCGAAAAGGCCCGCTTCAATCTCGACCGGCTCGCGCTGAACGAGCCCGCCCTAGCGCCGGCACCAGCCGCAGCTGGCGCGTCTGCGCCCTCCGTGTCGCGGGCCGAAAGCACGCCTTCGGCCGCCCGCGCCGAAGGCCGGCGCGCCGACAAATCCTCGTCAGCCGACGACGCCAAGCCACCGCCCGCTCCGGCGAAAGAAGTGAACACCTGCGAAACGGCGTGCAAAGCCTTCTCGTCACTGACCCGCGCCAGCGATGCCGTGTGCCGCCTCGACACCGACGGCGGCAAGCGCTGCGAACGCGCCCGCCAAATCCGCGAAGACGCCTCGCACCGCGTCGCCAGCTGCGGCTGCGCGAAGTAACGGCGCTAGGACCCGCTGAGTGTACGTCGGTCGTCTAGCGCCGAGCCCAACCGGGCTGCTTCATTTGGGGCATGCGCGCACGTTTTTGGTGGCGTGGTGGCGCGCGCGCAGCATGGGCGGGCGGCTCGTGATGCGGCTCGAAGACTTGGACGGGCCGCGCGCCAAGCCGGGGATGAGCGAAGCCGCTTTGCGTGACTTGGCTTGGCTTGGGCTCGACTGGGATGGTCCGGATTACGTGCAGTCAGCAGGCCTGGAAGAGATTTCGGCGGCCGCCGAAGGGCTCGAGCAGCGTGGCCTGGCGTACGCGTGCGTGTGCTCGCGCGGCGACGTGCGCTCGGCCCAGAGTGCGCCGCAGCTGGGTGAGAGCGAACCGCGCTACGTCGGTACGTGCCGCGGAAAATTTCCGTCGCTCGCCGCCGCCCGCGCCGGAACGGGCAAAGACGCCGGGCTGCGGCTGCTGGTGCCGGACGGTACCGTGACGATCAAAGACGAGCTGTTGGGCGAGCGCAGTTTCGACGTCCAGGCCGAAGTCGGCGACTTTTTGATCGCCAAGCGTGACCGAGCGCCAGCTTATCAACTCGCGGTCGTGATCGACGACGCGCGCCAGGGCGTGACTGAAGTGGTGCGCGGTGAAGACCTATTTTCGAGCGCCGCCCGCCAACGGCTGCTGCAGCAAGCGCTCGGCTTGCCCGCCGTGAGCCACGTGCACGTGCCGCTCGTGCTCGATGAAAGCGGGCGGCGGCTAGCCAAGCGCGAAGACGATTTGAGCCTGCAGGAGCTGCGCGAAGGCGGCACGGATCCGCGAGCAATCGTCGCCTGGGCCGCGAAATCGTGCGGCATTCACAGCGGTGAGCGCGTCACGGCGCGCGTCGCCTTGATCAATTTTGCGCTCGCCAAAGTGCCGCGCGAACCGCTGCTCCTCGACGCCACGACGCTGGCCGGGCTACGCGAAGCGTACGCTTAGCGGTGTGGTCGGCTCAGACCAACAGCTTGCGCTGCGGATCGAGCGAAACCAAGAGCGCCTCGGTATAACCGGGTGGCGCCGCCTCGCCTTCACCAAGCACCTGCACCGAGAGCTGGCGCGTCGCGGGATCCCCACCCATTACCGCGACCCGGACGGCCTGGTGTTGGGCAACGCGACTCGGCGCGACCGGTGGCGTGAGCGGGCTCGGCACCAACATCACGGAAGACTCGGTCGGCGGTGACGGCGCCGCCGCAATTTGCACGCCGCTCTGCAGCGAAGCGCGCGCCAGCGAAGTCGCCGGTGAGTCGACAATCGTCGATTCACTGAAGTCGTCGTACGGGGTCAGCGCGGCCGCCTCGTTCATCGCGCCCGGCGGCTCGGAACCGACGCTCACTTCGGCACGCAGGTCTGCGGCAGCTCGCGCCAACGACACCGCGCGCAGATCATTGCCAGTCGACTCCGCGTTCTCCGCCGCGCGCTGGATCCAACGCACGGATTCTAGCCCCTGACCTTTGGTCCACAGTGCACGCGCCGTTTCGAGCGCGAGCGCAACGTCGGCCGCATCGCCCGCCTCGGCTCGGGGCAGGTTCGGAGATAGTTCCGGCATCGGGGCCGGGATTCTGAACGCCTCTGGTCCCGCTTCCAAGCAGGTATTTTTGCGACTGCCGACGCCGACGAAAACGGTGGCAGCAGATTCTTGCGTCCTAGGTCCCCGCGGGCCGGCCGAGGACGCCAGCCGGCAGCTACGCAGCCGACGAGCCGATCGCGCGCCGGATCGGCTTGTTGAACGCCCACATCGCCAGACCTGCGCCTACGCCCAACGCCGTAAGCAGCAGGAAGAAGCCTTCCTTGGGCAGCCGCGTGTACAGCACGCCGATGTACCCAGAGAGGGTGTTGCCCAGGAAGCTCGACACGAACCACATGCCCATCATCATCGACACGATGCGGACGGGGCTCACCTTGGTCACCAGCGACAGGCCAATCGGCGACAGGTAGAGCTCGCCCACCGTCAGCAGCAGCGTGCAGAACACCGGCCAGAACAGGCTGCCCTTACCTGTGCCCACCACCTGCGCGCCGACCACCATCACGATGAAAGAGAGACCCAAGATGACACACCCGATCGCCATCTTGCTCACGCTCGACGGTTCGCTGCCACGCTTGGCCTGACGCAGCCAGAACATGTCGAGCAGCGGCGCCAAAACCACGATGCACAGCGGGTTGACCGACTGGAACCACGTCGTAGGGATCTGAAAGCCAGCGATCACGGGCCAGACCGTCTGCTCGTCCGCCCAGGTCTGCATCGTGTTGCCTTGCTGTTCGTAAACGGCCCAGAACACCACGTTGAGCGCGCACAGGCCGACCAGCGCCGCCACGCGCTGCCACTCGCCCGAGTCGAGCGGTTGCGCTGTCGTCCCATCGTCCTTGTGCAGAGTGACGTTGTCCGTCGCCAAGTAGCGCTGGCCGAAGACGTACACGGTCAACCCAAGCAGCATGCCCACCCCCGCAGCCGCGAACCCGTAGTGCCAGCCGTAGATCACGGCCAGCGTGCCGCACACGAAATTGCAGATGAACGCACCCAGGTTGATGCCCATGTAATAGATCGTGAACGCGCCGTCGCGCCGCGGGTCGCCCGGTGCGTACAGACCGCCCACTTGCGTCGAGACATTCGGCTTGAAAGCGCCGTTGCCGATGATCAACAGGCCCAGCGCTACGAAGAACGCTTGCTCCGACGCCATCACGAAATGCCCGAGCGCCATCAAAATGCCGCCAACCAGCACCGTTTTGCGCTGTCCCAGTAAACGGTCGGCGATGATGCCACCGAAGAACGGCGTCAGGTAGACGAGCCCGGTGTACCAGCCGTACAGAATCGACGCGTGTTCTTGCGCGATGCAGGCCTGTCGCGCAGCGTCGAGCGCAGCGGTCGGATCGAGCGCCGGGTAGTTGCGCGCAGCGCTGGCCATACACCCCGCCAACGAAGCGTCGCTCGGCGTCGAGAGCAGCGAGCGGAAGAAGGTGCCGCCCAGTACGTCGATCGCCCCGCCGTGAGTGAACGGCTGCCCCTGCTTGATCTGGCGCCAGCTGACGAACAAGTAGTTCGCCACGTACAGCTTCAGCAGCCCACGCATGCCGTAATAGCTGAAGCGCTCCCACATTTCGGCGAAGAACAAAACGACGAGCCCGGGCGGGTGATTGAAACGCTTCTCGAACGCGGTCAGCGGTACGGGACGCGGCGCCGGCTCGGTCACGCTCGGGGTTTCCACCATCGCCCGCGAAGCTACGGGATTCCGCGCGGGCGCGCTAGGCGGACGTTTCCGGATCGACCGGGACCGGCCGACGCACGCCGCCGCGCGCCAGGTGATCGGCGAGCGACGCGATGCGCGAAATGTCGTCGAGCCCCAGCACGCCCAATGCCGCCTCTTCACCCTGCACCACGACCGGCGCGCCCGAGTTCTCCTGCAGCAAGCGCCGCACCTCGGACAGCGCCATCTCGGGCGGTACCCGCACCAGCGTGCGGCGCATGATGCTGGCGATCGGAGCATGCAAGCCGACCCGACCTGCCAAGACGATCACCTCGTCGCGCGACAGCGTACCGATCGGCGTGACGCCGTGGCTGACCAGAAAGTGAGCCTGCGGCGAGCGCAAGGTCTGGTCCACCGCAGCGCCCACACTGTCGCCCGGCGCGAACGTCACGGCGGCGGGATCGCAAACTTCACCCGCGTGCAGGTCGGCCAGGAGCACGTTGGTCCGCGCGGTCGCGCGCTCTTGCCCCGCGCCCATGAACACCAGCAGCGCGATGAACACCAACAGCGGGTCGTGCTGGAAGCCGAAGAACGCCAAACCGACCGCCAACACTTGCGCCAAACCGGCGGCGATGTTGGTCGCGCGCATTTGGCCAACGAAGAAGCTGAGCAGCGCCCGGAGCACACGGCCGCCGTCCATCGGCAGCGCGGGCACCATGTTGAAAACCGCCAGCAAGACGTTGCCGTAAAACAACAGCACTAGCAGGCTGTGCGCGTTCGGCGTCGCTAGCGCTTGCCGCTGCATGTCCGCGACCTCGAACACTGGCAACGGCCCACGACTGCGCAGCGCCACGAACAAGCCCAACGCGATGACTACGTTCACGAGCGGCCCGGCGACGGCGATCAGCAGCTCGTGCAGCGGCTTCTTCGGCTCGGACAGCAAACGCGCCACACCGCCGATCGGCAACAGCACGATCTCGCGCACCGTAACGCCCAGGCGCTGAGCTACCAGGCCGTGCCCCAGCTCGTGCAGCACCACGCAACCGAACAGGCAGAAAACCAGCAGCACCCCAAACAGCGCACCGCGGGAGCCGTGGGGCTCCGCCAGCTGGGCGGCGAACAGCACCACCATTAGCGCGAACGTGAAGTGCACCCGAATATCGATGCCGGAGACGCTGCCGAGGCGAAGAGACCAACGCACACTCCAAGCATAGGCCTCGAACGGGCAGGGGGCCCGGTGCCATCGCCCGGTGACGATTCGTCAGATTCCAAGTGACGGGAACGTTTCGAGCCCGCATGAGTTATTTCAGAAATGAAATGACTAGACGGTGACTCGAAGTGTAACCATCGGATATATATGAGGTAACTCGCTGGCACGGTACATGCTAGGTAAAGAGCTTGCAGACGGCGTCCTTGGTGCACCCCCCTCCGCCTCGGTCGCCGTCTCCCTAATCTTCTCAACGGCTCGGAGCGTTCCCCTCGCTCCGAGCCGTTGTCCTTTTGTGCGTCCGGCAGCCACTTCCGGGTGCAGCAAAGGTTAGCCTGGGCGCGTGACGCTGCGGTTCCTGTTGGCCCATGGCGCGGGCGCGCCGTCTTCCTCGGGCTGGATGCGGCGCTACGCCGACCTGCTTGGGGCGCTCGGCAGTGTCCGGGCCTTTGACTACCCGTACATGCGGGCCGGGATGCGCAAAGCGCCGGACAAGCTGGATGTTCTGGTCGCCGCCCACCGCACCGAGTTCGAGCTGCTCCGCGGCGAGAGCGAGCCGGGCGACAAGCTGCTGCTGGCTGGCAAGAGCATGGGCGGGCGTGTCGGCTGTCACCTGGCCGTAGCCGGGGCCCAGGCTGGCCAGGCCGGCGTGGCGGGTTTGGTCTGCTTCGGTTACCCGCTGCGCAGCCAGAACGGCAAGCTGCGCGACGAGGTGCTGGTCGCTTTGCAGACGCCGGTCCTCTTCATCCAAGGCACGCGTGACTCGCTGTGCGCGCTGCCCGAGCTGGAACAGGTGCGTAAGCGCATGACCGCGCGCAGCGACCTGTTCGTCGTGGAAAGCGGTGACCACTCGCTCGAAGCCACCAAGACGGCTCTGAAACAGCGCGCCACGACTCAGGCAGCGCTGGAGCTGGCGATCCAGACCGCCGTTCGCACCTTCAGTGATTCGCTTTAAGGAGCGCCGCCCTGTGCCGCGCCGCTCTGCGCCGAGCCACCCTCACCGAGCTCCGAAGCGCCGCCCGCGCCGCCGATAGCGCCCGCGCCGCCCTGCGCTTCGGCAGCGGAGACGAACGAATCCGGTTCGAAGCGCTCGTTCCTCAGCACATCGATCAAGCTCGCCAAGTTCTGCGTCGTCGGCTTGTACAGCTCCACCGGGTTGCTGAGCGACCATTGGTACGCCGAATACTCGGTCGAAGCGTCGAAGAAGTCCCAAGCCTGACACGCCGTGGAGGAATGGAATGAGCCCGTGCCGCGCTCGACGGTCGTGCACTGGCGAACGACGTTGAACATCCCAGTCAAGTCGGCAATGTCGGAGTCGAGTCGCGCCAAGATCTCGGGTGTGCCAAGCGAGAATTCCGCGACCATGGCTTCGTTGCCGAGCGCAAACTCGCGTTTGCCGCCTTCACACTGGGCCAGTGGATTGCCCGGGATGCGGTCGTCGTAAACGTAGTACACGACCGCAATGCGCTCGGGGTGGGCGAGCGCTTGATCGACCGAGACTTGGCCATTTCGGACGTCGACGACGAACAGCGAGCCCATGTCGATGCGAACGATCCACGCTTCCGGTTTGAGCAAGATGCGCAGCGGGGTCATGTGCTCGGTGCCGACGTGGTCGACCAGCC
Source organism: Polyangiales bacterium (assembly GCA_038252755.1). Classification (GTDB taxonomy): domain Bacteria; phylum Myxococcota_A; class Polyangia; order Polyangiales; family Polyangiaceae; genus PMG-095. The sequence goes on from JBBSAB010000013.1 coordinate 42,123, forward strand.
GCAGCGCCCACGGGTTGGGCCAAAGCGAGCGCGTCGCCTTGAAACGGCTCTGGAGCAGTTGAGCCAAGGCACGCGACGCTTGCGTCGAAGGCAGCGATACATTGAGTGACGCGTTGAGCACCGCGTTGAGCGGCGAAAGGGTACCCGGTGGCGTCGTCGGTGGTGGCAAGAGCAGCGACCCACCCTTCTTCAACGCCAAGACCTCGCTGTCGGTCACTTCTGCGTACAGCTCGGCCCGCCCCGCCAGTTGGTTACTCACGACGTGCTTGGCCAACACCGGCGAGGCAGCAGCCGAACGATCGAGCGCGCAAGGATCGATCGGTGGACCACCGCCGAGCGTTACCGCGCCAGCCGCACCTGGGCCGATGAATGATGTGCCACCGCTGACCGGCACGTCATTGGAGTAGGTGTAGTGCGGTCGGTCACACGCATTGTTCATCGCGCCGCACGCTGCGAACAACGCCAGGTACCTGAGTAACTTTTCCCGCGTAGATTGACTCATGAACCCGCTAAAAGCGCCTGCGCCCCTGTTGAGCCTAGCAGACAAATCACGAGCCAGCCCGCGCTTAGCCCAGCCGCCACGCGACCATCGCGGCGAACTGAGCGAGATCTTCGGCATCGGCGGCGCGGAACACGTGATCGGCGCGCCCTAGCTCTAGCAACGCTACGAGGCGGCCGCGCGCGATGATCGGCGCCATGGCGACGCTGCAGAGCGGCGCGTCATGCTGCAGGCGCTCGGCGACGAGGCGCTCGGTCACGCCGTGGTACGGGCTGCCGCACAGGCTCTTGCCGTGCAGCGCCAGCAGGTAGCTCGGGTCGGTGTGAGACAGCACCTCGCCCAAGCGCTCGGCGGGCACGCCGAACACCGCCGACGTCACCGGCGTCGTCACCGGGTCGCGGTAGCGGTGAATCAAGCCAGCGTTGGCGTCGAGCGCCAGCGCCGCCAGCTGCAGCGCCAACGTGAGCAGCTCACCGGCGTCTTGGGTCACGGGCAAACGCCGGGCGGCTTCACGCAGATCGAGCGGCGCGCCGTCGCGCGACAACCGACGGTTCAAGCTACCGATCTCACGAATCCGCTCAAGCGGACGCCACGAGCCCCAACTCACCTCGCGCACCCGACAGTTCAAGGGGATCCGGCCCCCCATGTAGCCGCGCAGCAGCAGCTCGGTGTGAACCGGGCCAATCGTGGTATCGCCGTTCGTCACGAGCCAGCGTGGCGCTTCCAAGGTGTCCATTGGCGAATTTTCGGCAGCCGCGCCGCGCCGGGCCAACCTTTTGGACAAAAGCTGCTCGCGCGCGGGCTTTGCTACGCCCCGGCTTCGAGCCAGACCAGCGTTTCGAAGTGGTGGGTGCGCGGGAACATATCGAAGGCCTGCACGCTCTGGATCTTGAGCCCAGCGGCCAACAGCGGCTTCAGATCACGCGACAACGTCACCGGATCGCACGCCACGTAGGCGACTGCCCGCGGCGCCAGGCCCGGAATCCCGGCCACGACCTCGGGCGCGCCCTCGCGCGGCGGATCCAGCACCACCAAGTCGAAACGTTGGCCCTCGCGCACCAGATCGGTCAGCGCCCGACTGGCGTCGGCGGTGCGCATCTTCAGCTTTGCGATGCCCTGCGCGGCTGCCGCGCGCTGGGCTGCCTGCACCGCGCTCGGCGCCCGCTCGACCATCACGCCCGAGAGGCCCAGGCGCGCGAGCGGCAACGCGAAATTCCCCACGCCCGCGAACAGGTCGCAGAAGCTGGTGACGCCACGCGCCTTCGCGCCGTGCACCACCGCCGCCACCAGCTCGCGGTTCACCGGCACGTTGATTTGCGAGAACGCGTCAGCTGGAATTTCGACGAACACGTCATCGGTCAGGGTACGGCGCTCGCAAAGCGCCTGGGCTTCGCGCTCGCTGCCCGCCACGCGCAGCTCTTTGCCGAGGGCGCGCAAGAACGGCTCGGCCGCGATCGGCTTGATGCCATCACGCGGCACGAACCGCGCGATGACGTCGGTCTCGGTCGCGCGCAGCTCCACGTCGCTGAAACCGCCGAGCGCATCCGGGAAGCGTCGCGCCAAACGTCGGATCAGCGTGAGCGCGTGATTGATTTGCGGATCCGCGACCGCGCAACCCGGCACTTCGACCAGCTGGTGCGTGCCGCGCGCGAAGAATCCGAGCTTACCGTGACGCCCGACGTGGAAGCGGACGCGCGAGCGGTAGCCGAGGCTCGCCGCGCCGCTGGTGAAGGCTTCGGGCGCGAGCGCCACACCTGCCACGCGCTCGAGTGCCTCCTGCAGCATCGACGTCTTCTGCGCGAGCTCGGTTTCGCGTGACACGTGCATCAAATCGCAGCCACCGCAGGTGGTCGCCACCGGGCATTCCGGGACGACCCGCAGCAAGCTGGGCGACAGCAACTCGTAGTCGTTGGTCCACAGCGTGCCGCGCTGTTTTTCGACGCCGCCGAGCCGAATCCGATCACCCGGCGCTCCGCCGCGCACGAACAACGCCTGGCCATCCGGTAGCCGTAAAAAGCCGTCGCCGCCCGGCACGAGCTTCTCGACCGTGAGCTCGAGCCCACGCAGCTCCGTCACTTGCCCACCTGTTGCAGGCTCGGCGCGCTGCTCACCGCGCCGCCGAGCTCGGCAGTCACTTGGCGGTCGCTTCGGTGGCCCGGGCAGTCCCAGTCGTCCCGAAGACTTTGTCCCACACCATGTTCGAGACCCCGAACCGCTCACCGTGGGTCTTGAAGTGATGCAGCATATGGTTCTTCTTCAGCCGCAGGCCGTACGCCGACTTCGGGTTGAAGTGATGAATGTAATAGTGGGTGATGTCGTAGAACATGTACCCAATCACGTAGCCGCAGTGCACGCCCCACGTCAGCCGTGGGCCGAGCGTGTAGTAGAAGAGCGCGCCGAAGATGAAGTAGAGCGCGATGCTCACGGCCGGCGGCATCACCAGGCGGTACTTGTCCTTCGGCCACTTGTGGTGAACGCCGTGCACCAAGAAGTGCATGCGCTCGCCAAACTTGCCGGGCGGCTCCCAGTGGAAGAACAGCCGGTGCAGCCAGTACTCCGAGAACGTCCAAAACACGAAGCCCGCGAGCGTCAGCCCAAGCATCGAGGGAACGCCCAGGTCCGTGTAGTGCAGGCCGCCCCAGAACAGGAACGTCGCACCCGGGACGAACAGGATGGGGACGATCGTCCACGGCGTGCGCGAGAAGAGATCGATGAAATCGCTCTCGAACATCCGCGGCGATTCTGGAGTGGCCCTCATCAACATACGGTCGGCTTTCGGGGTCGGGGGACCAGACCATAGAAACCGACTGCGGCTTTCGCAAGTTGGGTGCGATAAATGCCGACGTTAGGTGCCAACCGCCGCCGGCCCGGATGGCTCTTCCGCCAGGAGTGGAAGGGGACGCCCGCTCCGATTTCGCCGCGATCTCGGTGTCGTGGTCGACTGCCAGCCGTTGACGAATCGCCACACCGCGGCCTGGAACCGTGCCGATTCTGCCGTGGGCTGAAACGTCGAATTCCCCAGCGCTGGGCCTCGGTTTGCGAGTTGACGCAGCAAGCCAAGGCGTGTGGGGGCCGCGGGTCTGAACCTCGGAATGGAACCTGCATCTGCTTAGTTTGCACGACTGACGTATCCGTCAGAGTGAGAAGCCGGAAAACCGAAATGTCTGACATGGCACGAAAGCACCCGTCCTTCCCCGATCTCGCCGCTCCGCAAGACGACGAAGGTTCGGTCATTCGTCCGCGCGACGTGGCGGACAGCGGACGACCACGCCCAGGTTCCTCGCCGGAGATCAAGACCGACGCTGGGGCGCCTTCGACGAAGCGTAGTCATTCCAGCACTCGCCCAGCCACGGGCTCGCTCGATGATCGGCTGGAGCGCAAGATGCGACTCGCGGGCGAGCTGATGCGCGACTTGCCATCGACCGACTCGCGCGTTCGGCTGCTTTACGTCGCGATCATGCGCCGCGATGAAGCGCTGCTGGACGGGGTGTTGGCGGAGCTGAACAAGGCCGGCTACGGTGCCTGAGCGCCCGACACAAATGTCACACGCGTGAAACGCTTAACCCAAGTTTTGCAGGGGTTTTCCACAGCGCACGTGTCGGCCTGTGTGGGGATCATGAATCGCTAAAGCCACCTGAACGTGGCGCCGTATAGGGGGGCATGTCCACGCGAGGGTTTCTGCTGGCTGCGTTGTCGTGCTCGGTCGTGTCGTCTGCTTGGGCAGGCGAAGGACCGCCAGCAGCCAAGGCAGCTGCGTCCGGCGAAACCCGCACGTTGCCCGGCGGAGCGGTGCTGACCTTCTCCAAAGACGCGAAGTACGAGCTCGGCCGTCCGATACGGCTGCAACTCGCGACGACTGGCACCGACAAAACGACCGTGCAAGTCATCAAGCTGACGTCAGGTCGCGTCAGCGTGACGATTCCGGAGTCCAAGAAGCCGAAGACCGCCGTGCTGATCCAAGCGCCGCGCAAGGTAAGCGCCGTCGCCAAAGGTGGGCAGAGCCTCGTCATCGCCGCTGCTGACCGGATCACGATCGCGGCTCAGCGCGGCGAGATGCTGGCAGCGCTCGGCAACGACTGGAAGGCGCTGCCGAGTGGGCTCGTGCGCTCTTTTGGCGGCGGCGTTACCAGCGAGCAACCCGTGCCGCCGCCGCCGAAGCTGCGAGTCGATAGCAGCATGCTGCTGGCGCTGAACGGCGACGTCTCGACGCAGCTGCACGCCGCGCCGAGCCCAAACGTCGAGTACCGGCAAATGTCACTGTTCCGCGTCGACGGCAGCAAGCGCGCGAAGATGACCGAGTCGGTCTGGCGCTCGGACCTGCAGCAGTTGCCGCAGCTCTCGCCCGGCCGCTACGAGGTTCAGGCGCGCTCGGTCGACCGCTTCGGCGTCGAGAGCGCGACCTCCGATCCGGTCACGCTACGCGTGATTGGCGCACAGCTACCCGAGGGCGCCCGACTCACCAAAGACGCGATTTTGCTCGGTCGCTCCGGCCGCGTGAAATTGCTCGGCATTGACGGCCTCGAAGCTAGCTACGGCCACGCCAGCGTGTTCATTCCGGCGCCGAAGGACGTCGGCTTGGCGCGCGGCGAGAGCACCTTGCTACGGCTGCGCGAACCCGGCGCCAAAGAGGAGCTCGGCATCAAGCTCGAGCCGCGCACGCTGAGAGCCGAAGTCGAGATTGGTCCGAAGACCGCGCGCTGGCCGGGCGAAGCGCTGCAAGTCACGGTCAAGCTGTTCGATCACCAAGGCCGCCCGTTGAAGGACGACCTGAAGAATAGGCCGAAGGTGTTCGTCAACGTCGCGCCCATCGAGCCGACCTGGACGCATTCGGGCAACATCTACTCGGCGAAGGTTCTGCCCACGACCGGGACCGGACCGTGGGTCGTGCGCGTCGAAGTGAACGACGACTTCGGCGACTCCGCGGGCCGCGACTTCATCGAGCTGGGCAGCGCCAAAACCGCCCGCAACTAGCCGAAAATCGGAGAAGCGAATCAACAGGGAGACGGGGAGTCGGGGGAGGATTTTTGGGTTGGCGACCCAGCCGGGGTCGACGCCTACGGTAAGGCCCCGCTCTCCGGAGCAATCGATTTCTTGTTTGGTCTTCCAAACGAGAAATGCGTTCTCGCCCTCCCCATCTCCCCGTCTCCCTGTTGATTCCTTCGCCCAACGCGGCCCGATGACGCTACGGGGGTTTCTGCAATGGAGCTGCAGCGCGGTAGCCCTGGGGGCTAAGCGGTGACGTTGAGCCAGCCGAAGAACTCGGCGAGGCGGGCGCGCTGTTTCTCGGGCATGAACTCGAAGTTGCGACCACGGTCGATGATTTCCCAGAAGTCTTTGCTGGTGACGCTTTCGAGCGCGCGGCGGATCGACGTCAGGCGCTCGGGCGGCTCGCTCTCCATGTCTTTGGCGATCAGCCGCGCCTTATCTTCCGCGCCCTGTGACAGGTAGTACGCCGCCAGCTTCACTTGCGCTTTCCGCACGCCGAGCAGCGCAGTCTCTTGGCTCGAGACGCGCAGCGGGCGGTCCAGCTCTAAGAACATGCGCAAGATCTCGGCTTCTTCCGGCAGGGCGAGTTCGGCGGCGATTTGGCACAACGTCGAGACGTCGTAGGCGACCGTCTCGGTGACGAACGTCAGCTTCATGTCGAAGCTGACGTGGCCATAGTAAAACATGTGTCGCACGCCCTCGACGGCGGCGCCGGCGTTACCGTTGCGGAGCATGGCTTCGACCAGCAAGCGGTACTGGTTCAAGATGTTGTAAGCGGTGCGCACGTCACGCGCGTTCAAAGCCGCGCGCAAGTACGAGTTCATGAAGCGGTACACCAGCTGAATCAGCTCTGCGTCCTTAGCCACCGCGGCCGCTTCCCCGATGTAGCGGGTATCAATGGCGACCAGGTAGTTGATGTCGCGCATCATCACCAAGGCTTCGTTGTAGATGCCCAGGTACTGACGCATCACCTTCCACTCGACCCAAGTGCGGCGTTTTTCAAGGTCTTGTAGCGACTCTGGATCCATCGCCACGAAGTCGGGATTGGCGCGAATATGCGGGCCGATGTCGAACCAGGCGCTCGACGCCTTGGGTTTGTTCTTGATGTACTCGAGCGCGAAATCCTTGAGTGCGTCGACGGCGCCGCTGGCGATGATCTTGTCTTTGCCGGAAATCGAGTTGCTGGTGATGTCGGTCAGCTCTTCCATCGCGCCGAGCGTGACGGCTTGACCACGCAAGATTTTCTCGGAATCGGCAGCATCGAAGGCGTTCAACGTGCTCTTCAGCGCGTCGCGCCGAATCTTCGCCACGATGTTCATCGGCTCGACGAACCAGAACACGTAGCGGAAGTACGGGCCCATCAGCACCAGGCCGAGCGTGTTGGCGCTGAGCATACCGAGCAAGGCCGAGCGCGGCACGAAGTCGTGGTGGATCGAGACGCTGACCCAGACGCCGCACACGCAGGCGATCACGTAGTAGCCCATCACGGCCAGGTTCAGCCGGTCGCTCAAGAACAGACGCGCGACGCCAGTGTAGCGATCGGCCGACAACTGCACGATCAGCGACACGACGGTGATCACGATACCGAAGACGGCGGCGATCATACCGCCCAAGGAGCTGACCGCGTCGGTGATGCTGCTCGGGTCGAACGCCAAGTAGTGTGACGGCGGCCCGGCGTCGGAGGAAGCGCCGGTGCCACCGGTGACGAAGTAGTCGACGCTGTAGAACAGCCAGAAGATCGCGAACGCCGCTCCGGTTAAAAAGACGATCGGGACAAGCCACTGACGTCGAAAGCTCTGGCGCTCTTGCATCGGAAGAGCACGAGACTGCAAGGCTGCGCCGCGGCTTTCAACCGCTAGCGCTTTGCCCGCGTTTTCGCCGGCGGATCGGCAGGACAACCGCGGCAAAGGCCATCGCCGACAGGCTGGTCTTCGTGCGCCGCGGCCGGCGGGCGTGCGAGCGCGAGCCGGTCGCCAGGCTGGCTTGGGCCTTTTCGGCGCGCTCGCCGCCGGGCGCGGCCGCGCCGGTGCAGGTGTCACCGTCGTAACTCTCGTCACTGCCGCCATCGCAGCTAGTGTCGCTGCTGCTCGTGTCGGTGGTTGAGGTGTCCGAGCTGCAACCGCTGTCGTCACTGGTGCTGGTGCTCGACGTGTCCGAGCTGCAACCAGTGTCGTCGCTCGTACTCGACGTCGAGCTATCGCCCGAGCAGTCGCTGCTGCTGGAGTCGGCTTCGCTGCTGCTCGAGCTGTCCGAGTAGCAGCTGTCACTGCTGCTGGTGTTGTCCGAGTAGTAGCTGTCCTGCGGCTCGGGTTGGGGCGAGGAACCACAGCTCACTTCGGCCGGCGGCGCGTCGTCGATCACGACGGTCTCTTCGACGACCACGGTCGTGTTGCCGCTCGGCGGCGGGCTGCTCCCGCCGCCGGTTCGCGCCGGGGGGTGGACCACAATCGGCGTCGGCTCGCTGGCTCCGCAGGCCGACTCGTCGAGCAGCTGCGCGCGCAGCACGGGCGCGCTGGGCATGCCGCCTTCAGTCGCGTCACCCGGCGCGAACCCAGACACGCCCGATACGGCGAAGCGCTGCAGTGTCGCTTGCTCGGAGCCGGCCGCGGTCAGCGCCAAGCGTGCGTCGACCGCGTTGCCACAAGCCGAGGGGCTCGGCGCGCCCGGGTCACGCAGCACCCCCAGCTGCTCCGCGCACCGGCCGGCGTCCAGCTCCGGCAATTCTTTGCCGGCGATCGACGCGTAATTTCGCATCAGCGACGCGAGCGACACCGTGTCCGCGTACAGCGACCAGTCGAACAGCGGCCCGCGCGCGCGCGTTTCGAGCAACGACTCCGAGCGTGAGTTCAGAAAATCTTCCAGACGCTCGCGGTAGTCGCTGCGCGCGCGCTTGTCGGCCACGAACGTCACGCTCAGCTCGTCGTTCCCGAGCTCGCTCGGCAACGCCTTCGAGCCGCGCGTCACGCTGTTGACCAGGACCGGAAACGCGGCGCCGGGCAGCAGCCTGAGCGGCGCGGCCCCACCCACGATCCGGAGCGTGCGCGTCGTCTGGTCGAAGTCGGCCTCCGGCCAGGACCAGATCAGGTAGCGGCCGGCCTTGGGGAGCTCGCCCGAAAACTCGAGCCCTTGTTCGGCGAGCGCCGCCAGCGCGTCCTCGCTCGTCGACACCGAAAGCTCGGTTGCGGGCACACCACGACCGCGCGGCCACGCCACATGCACGAAGCTCACCGGCTGAAAGCAGCTGGTCTTATTCTGCGGAAGGAGGACGTTCGGGCTCGCCGTCGCTTCGAGCGAAGCCAACCAAGCGTCGAGCCCCGGCTCGGCGTGCGCGTCGTCGGGAAGCGTGGCGACGATCGCCACCGGCCCGCGCTTCACTCGCAACGACAGCCACGTCACCGGAGCCCCCTCCCCTTGCGCGTACGCCAGTTCGGCGAACGCAAGCGCCGGCTCTCCAGGCGTCGCCGCCACCAGCAGCTGCGCGCGCGCACTGCCGGCGCTAAACAGGCCCGCCAAGACAGCAAAAACGCAACGGAACCTGCCGCGGCAGCGCATGCGGCAGGCGTAATGCAACCGGTATGCCGAGGGTTTTCGGGCTCGAAAGTCGCGCTGGCGACGCGGGCGTGAACGGCGCTTCCAGACACTGACGCAAAGGAGCAACAGGCGTGGCCGCTCCACAAATCTTCGCATTCATCCGTTCGGAAATGCCGCAAACTCCCATGGCATGCCCGAAACCGCCGAATGCAAAGAGCCCGGTCGCCTCGTCCCGATCATCGACACGAGCCGCTGCGAGGCCAAAGCAGACTGCGTGGAGGTGTGCCCCTACGACGTCTTCACGGTGCGCAAGCTGACCGACGCCGAACGCTCCGCGCTCGGACTACTCACGCGCTTTAAAGTCTTCGTTCACGGCGGCAAACAAGCCTTTGTCACCCGCCCTGCCGACTGCCACGCTTGCGGTAAATGCGTTACGGTTTGTCCAGAAAAAGCCATCAAGCTGCGGGCTGTCTGAAAAATTTCGTTACGGCTGACCCGCCCAGCGACGCTTGAGCGCGTGTGCGGCGAGCTTGGGCGCACGATCACGCGTGAAAACGCCCTTGTGATTCAGCATCGCGCGGCCTGGATGCTGCCCGACTTTGAAGTCGGCAAAGTTCCAGACGTGGGTGCCAACCACGAACGGATAGCGCGCGGCGCAGTCGAGCACGCGCTCGATCATCTCGAGCTGGTACTCCTCGCTCCACATCACCGGGTATTCGCTGTGCATGCCCGCAACGGCGTCGGCGCCAAACTCGCTGATGATGATCGGCTTGCCGTATTTCTCCCAAAACCCGCCCAGCACGCGCTCGAGCGCCGGCGCAATCGCGTCTAGGTTGCCGCAGTCGCTGTACCAAGACGGGTAGAGATTGACGCAGATCAGGTCGAAATCTCCCGCGGCAAGCTCGGCTACCGGCTCGCTGTTGATAACGAATAGCACCGGGCGCGTCACGTCTTGGCGCTTGGCGTGGCGGACCAGGTGCCCGAAATAGTCACCATTCTCGACGTACGTCTCGCACTCGTTTCCGAGACTCCACGCCACCACCGAGGCGTAGTTGAAGTCGCGCGCGATCAGCTCGTCGATTTGCGCGCGATGCGCCGCCGCCAGCTGTTCGCGTCGCTCGGGATCGCTCACCGCGCGCATCGACAGCGTATTGGCCGCGACCTCGTCGATGACCAAGATACCGTGGCGATCCGCTTGCTGCAGCACCTCTTCGGCGTACGGGTAGTGCGAGGTTCGAAACGAGTTGGCGCCCACCCAGCGCAGCAGGTTCAAGTCCTTCACCACGTGCGGCAGACTGAGCCCACGTCCAATGATCGGCGCGTCCTCGTGCTTGCCGAAGCCGCGCAACAGCACCGGCTCGCCGTTGAGCAACAACTGGCCGCCGGAGACTGCAAGCTGCCGAATCCCGAACGAAAGACCGTAGCTATCTTCGATGCCAGCCGCGGATTCGGCCTGAAATTCCAATGTATAGAGCTTGGGCTCGCGCGGGCTCCACGGCGTGACGCTTGACAGCTCGAGGTCCAACGCCACGCTGCCGTCGGCGTTCACGTTCTGCACGACCTCGGCGCCCAGCTCGGGGACGCTGAGGCGTAGTTGCTGCGCCGGGCCATCGACTTGGCAACGCGCGCGCAGCGCGGCGTTTCCGTCGGCGAGCCGCAGTGTCTCGACCTTCAGTGAGCTGATCCGTGTCGCACCCGTCGCGTACAACACGACTGGGCGATGGATGCCCATGAACGGAAACGCGTCCCAGTGCACGTTGGGGTTGTTGCCCGCGCGCCAATTCGCGACGCCACCGAGCGCCGGATCCAAGCCGCCCTGCGGCACAGTCGTCGCCGACAGCAAGCTGTCGAGCCGCACCACCAGCTGATTGACTTCACCGGGGCGCGCGACGCCGGTCAGCTCGACCTCGAACGGCGTGTAGCCACCTTCGTGGCTGCCCAACAGCTGTCCGTTGACGTAGACGTCCGCGCGGTGCGTCGCCGCGCCGATGCGCAAGAAGACGCGGTGCCCCCACCAGGTCGCCGGCACGCGAAACGCAGTTTGGTACCAGACCCAGTCCAGGTTCAGGTGCTGCTCGCGCTCGACCACCTGCTCGTTGATCGAGCCCGGCACCGCGATTTCGATCGCCTGCGCCAACGGAAACGCCTCGAAGTAGCGCGCTTCCACGCCACGGCGCTCCGCGTCGAAGCACAACCGCCAAATGCCATCGAGCGACTTCAGCTCGCGCGTCGCGGTCTCGAGCGGATAGAGCATGGGGCGGCATCCTAGCGTCAGCGCCGCGGCGCTGGGGGCGTGCTATTTACCGCCTCGTGTTTAGTCGCAGCGCTCGCTTCTCGTTCTCGTCTTTGCTGGTCGCGTCATTGGCCTCATTCACGGCTTGCCAATTGCTGGACCCGCCGCCCGCAGCTCCCGTGGCCGCACCCGCCCCGTCGGCCAGCGAAGCCGTGGCATTGCCGCCGGAAGAAGCCCCGCCGCCAGAACCTGCAGCCTCGGCTGCTGCGCCGGAGGCCAAGCCGATCGAGCCAGGAGTCGCACAGAACGGTGCCCCGACGCGCGGCAAGCTGCCGAAATCGGTCATCGACGAGAAGTTGAAGTCCGTCGGCCCGGCGATTCAAGCTTGCTACGAGCGCGGCCTGCAGACCAAACCCGACCTGCACGGCAGCGTGGACATCAATTTTGTCGTCGCGCCCGACGGCAAGGTCGCCCACGCCGACACGTCGAACGGCGGCGACGCGCTCAGCGACAACGCAACCGTCGACTGCATCCTCGGCGCGATCAAGAAGCTCGAATTTCCGGCGCCCAGCGGCGGGCGCGTCTTCATCAACTACCCGCTGCGACTCGAACCGCCGAAACCGGCTGCGCCCTAGCCCAGCTGCGCTTCGGCCTCAGCTTCGGCGCGCAAGCTCTCGAGGTCGCGATTGATCGTGACGACCGCCAACGTGCGCTCACCGCGCCGGTATTCGACCCGACAGTCGCGCTGAGCGATGCTGCCGTCCACGTCGATGCGGTCCCAACCGACGGCGTGGCCGACGTAGGAAATCGACGCGTCGTAGTGTTGGCTCCAAAAGAACGGAACGAAATCACAGACTTCGCGGTGCCCGAGCATGTTGCGCGCTGCGATCCGCCCTTGGCGCTGAGCCACGACCCAGTGCTCGACGCGGATGTTTTCGCCGGAGTGCGGGTCAGGCCAGCGCGCGATGTCGCCGGCCGCGAAGATCGCCGGATCGCTGGTTTGCAGCAGCTCGTTCACGACCACGCCGCGATCCGTGCGTAGCCCTGCCGCTTCAGCCAGCCCGAGCGCAGGTTTGACGCCAATTCCGGCGATCACTAAATCTGCCCCGAGCTGCGTGCCGTCAGCCAAGGTGACGTGCTTGGCGTCGATGCTGCTCGCCTTTTGGCCGAGGTGAAAGACGACGCCATGCTGTTCGTGCAGCGCCTGAATGAAGTCGCCCAACTCCGTGCCGAGCACCTTTTCGAGCGGCCGCGCATCGGGCGACACCACGTGCACCTCGAGCCCACGCGCCCGCAGCGCTGCCGCGGCTTCGAGCCCGATGAAGCCGGAGCCGAGCACGACGGCGCGCTTGGCGTGGCTGAGCTTGGCGATGATCGCCCGGCTGTCGGCCAGCGAGCGCAAGTAGTGCACGTGCGGCAAATCCGCGCCTGGAATATCGAGTCGAATCGGGTCCGCGCCGGTCGCGAGCAGGAGCGCGTCGTAGTCGTAGCTGGCACCGCCCGCGGTGGTGACGCGCTTGGCTTCGACGTCGATGCTCGTGACTTGCACACCGAGCAGCAAGTTGATCTGCTGCTCCGCGAAGAATTCCGGCGGGCGCAGCGGAATCCACTCTTCTGGCGCCGTGCCGGCCAGGTAATCCTTCGACAGATTCGGGCGATCGACGGGGGAAGCGCTGTCGGCGCTGAGCAGGGTCAGCTTGCCGACATAGCCTTCGCGCCGCAGGGCTTCGGCCGCCGCCAACCCAGCCGCGCCGCCGCCGATGATCACGACGCTGGCCAGGCCGCTACGCACGGTCACGGCTTCGGTCCGCCGCTTGGTCTTGCCGAGCACGTACAAGCGCTCAGCGCGTTGCTCGACGTCCCAACACGGCAATGGCTTGAGCGCTGGCGCCGCCAGCACTTGCCCGGTGCGCAAGCTGAAGCAGGCGTGATGCCACGGGCACCGCACGGTGTCGCCGACCAGCAAGCCGTCGGCCAGCGGCCCCCCGTAGTGAGAGCACGTCGCGCCGACCGCGAAGACCTCGTCTCCACGTCGCGCCAGCAGCACGGCTTCACCCGCGGCGTGACCGAGCAGCATGTGACCGTCTTGAAGGTCACTCGCTGCGATTCCTTCGGCCAAATTCGGTCCGGAAAGCTCGGTAGTCCCACTCATTTGCGGCCGATATTAGCGCGGATCCGCCGTGCCGTCGTCGTGGCGATCTTGCCCGGCTTTCCCAGCAACATGCTGCAACATTTCAACAGCTGGCGTCGCTCCCGACCATCTGGCATGTTTGGCGCGCCGGTTTTTGGCACCACTGAGGAGCTCGAGGATGTCGAAGTTCATTGCGTTTGCCGTTGTCGGTCTGGCCCTGGGTTGTAACTCTCACCCCAGTGAGCCGAAAGCGACCGAGAAGGTGCCCGCTGTTGAACAGCACCTCGCCGAGCTGAGCGTGCCCGCCGTAGCGGCGGCGCTGAAGGACAAGAAGGTCGTCGCCGTTGACGCCAATGGCGCCGAGACGCGCCAGAAATACGGCGTGGTGCCGGGCGCGCTCTTGCTCTCGGATCACCGCAGCTACGCCTTGACCGAGCTACCGAGCGACAAGTCGTCGGCGCTGGTCTTCTATTGCGGCGGCACGCAATGCCGCGCTTCTGACGCGGCCGCGACCCGCGCGGCTTCGGCCGGCTACGCCAGCGTCAGCGTGATGCGCGACGGCATCCGCGGCTGGGTCGACGCCGGCCAGCCCACCTCCACTGCGCCCAAGAGCTGAGCGCGTCTCAGGCTCAACGCAGCCGCAGCACGACGATCTGCTTCAGGCCCTTGCGATCGTGCAGCGGCAGCGCGAGCGAGATTTCTTGGTCGTCAGTCTGTTTGGCGTGCGACAGCGCGGGTATTCGACTCGCCAGCACCTGTTCGGCGAGCTTCCGACCTGCGACGTCGGCAAATGACTCGCCTTGCTTCGAGCCGCGCCCGCTCCAATCGAACGACGTGGCCGCGCCGAGCTCGCGACCCTGCGGGTAGTAGATCTCGGCGCCACTGATGAACGAGCGCCGCTCGGCCCCCAGCAGCGCCAACACCTGGATCAGCTTCTTGCCATTGTAGACGGGCAAGCCGATGCCGTGCTTTAGGCCGCAATTCACCGCCAAGCCGGCGCGAACGAACGCGTTCGACTCGCCCAGGTTGGCCATCACCTGCGCCTGGCCGCTCAGCCACGTGAGCCCCGGCAGACCGGTGCCGCGCGGAAACTGAATCCACGGACTGAAGCGCTCGAGCTCGGCGCAGTGAACGTAGTAACCGCGCCCGTGTTTCAGCACGTCCAGCTCATCGGTCACATCCCAGATCTCGAGGCAGCTCGGCGCCTCCATCCGACGACTGAGCAGGAAGGTCAGTACGGCGAACAGTCGGTCACCGTCGAAGAGCGGCCAACCGAACCCAGCGTCGATGCCCGAAGTCGCTGCGTGCTCGGGCGACAGGAACGTCTCCGAGACGTCCCACAACAGGGCCTTGCCGTTCGCCCAAACGGAGCCGGGGATGCCTTCGCCCGGGTGGAAAGTCAGCGCCGCCCTTTCCACCCGGAGCGCCTCGTGACCGCGATAGGCACCCGCGCCAAAGGCCAACACCTCACCCTGAGGCAACCAAAGCTCAACCGCTTGGACGAAGGACCCTTCGCGTTTCATCGTGGGGCGCCTGTCTACACTGCCAGGGGCATGGCGTCCGCCCGGTTGCGCGATTGTTACGCGAAGCCACCAATCGTCGTAGCCTGCGCACCGGATGCTAGTCGCAGCGTTTCGAGCGTGGCCGCGGAGTCGGAAAATACTCACAGCCTCAGCCGTGCTCGCAACCCTCCTGGGTGGCCTGCTCTGGTGGCGCGGCGAACGCTTTTACGTGCGCTGGCTGCTCGAATCGCCCGGCTCGGGACGCTGCCAAACCCACCTCGACCGCCAGGTATTGAGTCGCTCGATTAACCTCGGCACGAGCTTTTTGCTGACCCACCAGCGGCCGGAAGGCAACTTCGACTACGAGTACGACTGGCGTGATGAAGCATTTTCGGACGAGGACCAGGAGACGCGCCAAGCCGGCGCGCTTTGGGGCCTGACCCTCCTCTACCAAGACGATCGACGGCCGCAGCTGGCCGCGGCAATCCAGCGCGGACTCGGCTTCTTCGACGAGCACTCGCAACTGGTGAAGGGCGCGCGTTGCACCGTGTACCCGGGCAGCGCCGAAGGCGTCACCGGCACCGTCGCGCTCGTCGCGCTCTCGTACGTCGAATACCTGCGTGCGTCACCGGACCTAGCGAGCGACCGCCGCTCGCTGTTCGAAACGCGCGTCGCCGAGTACCTGCAGATGTTGGGCAAGAGCGCGCATCCAAGTGGGCTTTGGTACGGCGGCTTCGACGTCAAGAATTGCAAGCCGCACGGTGAGCCTTCGTCGTACTCAGATGGCGAAGCGCTGCTCGCGCTGGTGAAAGCCGCCAAGTACCTCGGCCACAAGGAGCTACTGCCGGAGATCATGCTGCGCGCCGCCGCTGGCAAACGCATCAATGTCGACCAAGCGCTCGCCAAGGTTGCCGATTCGGACGTGACCAAGGGCTTCTACCAATGGAGCTCGATGGCCTTCTACGAGCTTGCGACTAGCGATTTCCCCGACACCAAAATCTACGGCGACACCGTGCTCCAACTCGCCGACTGGATCATCGACGAGCACGCGATCCTGACCCGTAACCGCAACACCGGCTACGCCTTCGAAGGCATCACGCACGCCTACGCGCTAGCCAAACAACGTGGCGACCACGCGCGGCAAGCCAAATACGGCTGCGTCATCGACCTCGGGCTCGAACACCTCCTCAGCTGGCAAGTCGGCGGCCCGCGCTCCAACAGCTACACGAGCCGCGCGGGCGCAACCGACGCCCAAGCCCGCGGCGGCATCCAGAACGCCGCCTTCGAGCCTGCGCTGCGCATCGACGTCACGCAGCATCAGATCCATGCGACGCAGCTAGCCAAGCAATACGTTTACTGATTCTTGGGCACAGCGCCGCGCCTCAGCTGCCGGCTCCGGCTTTCGCGGCCAGCTCGAAAATCTTCGGCGGCTGCGGCTCGTCGTCGAAATATTCTTTGGGGTCGAGGTGACCCACCGCCTTGAGGCCGCGCACCATGACCTTGTCGCTATCCGGGTAGACGCACACTTCGTGCGGATCGAAAGCGCCAATCGCGAGGTAGACGAGATCTTCGTCGTGAGGGTTGGCGATCTGATGAGCAATCTTCGTGCCCGCTGGGCACGAGATGCAGTCACCCGCGCGGATCTCGCGTACGTCGTCGCCATAACGGAGCACGCCGCGGCCGGACAGGATGTAGAACGCTTCGTCTTCGCGCAGGTGGTAGTGAAATGGAACCGTCGTGTGGTCCTTCTTGAGGCGCATGCGGTTGATGCCCAAGCTGCCGCCGCGCGGCCGCATCGATGGCGTCAACGACTTGAAGGCAGCGCCGAATTGCCCTTTGCCGCGCTCCAACTCAGGAGCATCGTCCACGTGCACGACGATCGGCGGGGTGAGTGCGGGTTCGCTCATGCGCCAACGTTAGCCCAATTCGAACCGCACAAAATGTCAGAAGGCGTGGGTTCGGCCTCCGTAGGCTGAGCCCATGAATAACGCACTGCGAGAGGTTTGGGAGCGCTACGTCGGATCTTGGAAAGTCGCCTCCCCCGCGGAAAAGCGCGAAATTTACCCGACCTGCCTAGCGCCTGACTGCGTGTATACCGACCCGCTGACGAAAGCCAAAGGCTGGGACGAGCTGGCGGCATACATGGCCGCGTTTCACGAGCAGATTCCGGGTGGGCACTTCGTCACCGAGCAGTTCTTTTCGCACCATGGGCGCAGCGTGGCGCGCTGGAAGATGGCGAGCGGCAACGGGGCGACACTCGGCGACGGCATCAGTTACGCTGAGTACGATGAGCAAAACCGCTTGGTCACGATGACCGGCTTCTTCGACCCGCCGCCCGGGAGTCCGCAGCCAGCGTGAGCTACTACCTCGAGCGAATTCAGCGTGGCGTCGACTACATCGAGACCAAGCTCGATATAGACGTCGCGCTGTCCGATGTCGCCAAGGTGGCCGGCATCAGCCAGTGGCATTTTCAGCGCATCTTCAAGGCGCTCACGGGTGAAACCTTGAAGACGTACATTCGTTCGCGTCGGCTGGCCGCGTCGCTCGAGCGCTTGCTCAGCACTGAACTGCGCGTGCTCGATATCGCGATGCTGGCCGGTTTCGAATCGCAGGAGGCGTTCGCGCGCGCTTTCAAGCAAGCGTTCGGGCTCACGCCACAGAAATACCGCAGCCTGCGCGACAAGAGCTTGTTCCTCAAAAAGCCGCGCTTCGACGAAGCATACCTGCAACAGGTCACGCGCAACGACGCGCTCACGCCCGAGATCTGCGAGCAGAAACCGCTCTTGCTCGTCGGCCTGCGCACGCTGTTTTACAGCGTGGACTCCGAGAAAAATAACATCGGCGAACAATTGCCGCCGCTGTGGGGAGCCTTCATCGGACGCCTAGGCGAAATCCCCGATCGGGTTCCCGGCGTTTGCTACGGCGTGGTGCGCCAAGAACAAGCCGATAGCGACCGCCTCGAGTACCACGCCGCTATTGAAGTCACCGCTGTCGCGACCCCTCCCGAAGGCATGGTCACGATCGAAGTCCCCGCCGGCACCTACGCCCGCTTCGAGCACCGCGGCCCCGCCCCCCGCATCGACCACACCGTCAGCTACGCCTACGCCACCTGGCTCGCCGGCTCCGAATACCGCCACACCTACGCACCTGATCTTGAGATTTACGGCGCCGGTTACCACCCCACGAGCGACGAGTCGGTGTTCCACTACGCGATGCCGATCACGCAGTGAAACAGCGGAAGTCCGATCCTGCGACGTGACGCGGACGCTCAGAACAGCCACGGCGTGGCGCTCTTGTGTGTCGCGACGCCAGCCTAACGCCGTGCCGCGGCTTTGCCGCTCGGGCGGTCCAAAGCGGCCTTGCTCGGTCCACGCTTGCCCAGCTTCTCCGCGTTCCGGAGCGCCTCCCCCTCCTTGCCTTCGAGCGCTTTGGCGGCTTTTTTTGCGAGCGCCCCGACGTCAGCCGAGCGGACGTGGTCAGCCACTCCCGCATTGTAGCGTCGCGTCGCCGAGTAGCTGCCTTCACCTTCGAGACTCTTCTTACCCTTGTCGTTCATTGCAACCTCAGACGAAGCTACCTGCAGCACGCGTGCCAGGCGTCCCCCGCAGGATGGCCCGATCTGGCGCTGCCCCAGGCGGCAGCGTAATCATCGGCGACGTGGGAACAGCTAGAACACTGGAGCTACCGCCACGTTAGTTTCTGCAATCGCGCTGCAGCCCAACAACGAGTGCCCAATGGGTCCGTTGATTCGGAGGTGAGGACCGGATTCGAACCGGCGTATAACGGTTTTGCAATTCGCCGCGTGCTTTTTGAGGCTCGCGACGTGCCATTTCTCTAGTGGGAAACACTGTACCGGCGGGCCAGCAAAAGTGCCTGTCCCGGGGTTGTCCCAATCGGTTTTTCGAACCGTTGCGGCCGTGCGACGCCTGCACGGGCTGCTCGCCCAAGCCGGCGCTTAGACGTCGCGGTGTGGCTGGCATTCACACGGGCGTGAACTTGCACGGGCATCCGTGATCGCTCACGCTCTTAGTGTTCCAGGTTTCACCCCTGGCGTTCGGGTAGCACCCGGCGGCTGGAAGATAAGCGAGCATGCCTAACACCTACTCAGGGGCGGCGCAGATAATTCACCTAGCGGTGGCTGCGAACGTAAGACGGCAACGGCGCGATGCGACCCGCACGGAAACCTCAACCGCAATTCCGCGGAGGCCACCGTGCCCATCGTTCTTCCCCGTCCCGTTTGTCTACAAATCGCAGCAGCCGCCACTTGTGACCCGAGAACCGTCCGCCGGTACTACGACCAGCCGAAGCGCGTCCACCCGCTAGCGCGCGCGGCCATCCGTCGCGGCTTGACCGCGCTGAACATTCCGGACCCTCACGCCTCGGTGGCGCCATGAGCGCGCCCAAGAGCCCCGAGGACGTGGCGCTGGACGCGTTGGCGGCGGCGCTGGCACCGCGTGTGCTCCGGTTGCTGCGCGAGCAAGCCGGCGAGGATGACGACGGCTTGGCGGAGTTGCTGGCGTCGGCTGGCTTCGAAGTCGACGTGAGCGAACGGGGGGAGGCGTGAGCACCGCTATCGAGCTTGACGACGAGCGCGCCATTCTCGCCGAACTAGAGACCGTGATTGCCGCCGGCTTGGAGTCGTTCGTTGCTGTCGGCAATGCCCTAACCCGCGTTCGGGATGAGCGGCTCTACCTGTTGAGTCACGAGTCGTTCGAAGAGTACTGCGCCGAGCGCTGGCACCTTCAACGCGCCCATGCCTACCGGCTGATTACAGCCGCTGGCGTTGTCGAGAATGTCTCCCACGGGGGACACGACCTTCCGCCGCCAACGAAAGAGCGCCAAGCCCGTGCGCTGGCGAAGGTGCCCGCCGCCGAGCAAGCCGAGGTATGGGCAAAAGCAGTCGAGTCAGCGCCAGCCGGTGGCGTAACAGCTGCGCACGTCGAAGCTGTGGCGCGCAGCACGCCAACCCGCGCCGAACAGCGTGCCGAGCGGTGTACGAAAAGTGCCACGGCCAAGTTCGTGCTCAACCTACATGGCTTAGGTACTGCCGCGGAGGCGCTGCTGGGCGTACTAGCTGACGGACGCTTGTACGGCCGCGCGCAAAACCGCCACGCCATCAAACTAGATGACAGCCAGCGCGTCGAAGCCGCGAGGGCAATCCGGGAAGCGCGGCACAACTTGTCGATGCTGCTCAAGGCGGTGGAGTCGTGAGCACCTTTGCCCGCCGGTTCCGCCGCGCACTACGCAAGCCGCTCGGCGGCACTGGCTCACAGCTGCTGCGCGTCGCGCACGACGGCTGGTGCTCCTACGTCGTCAGCGGCGAGTGCACTTGCGCGCCCGACTACAGCATCGAGCCGCTGACGTCTGAGACGCTTTCCGCGTCCGTCGGCCGCATGCGGCAGTGGCAGCGGGAGCGGCTGTCATGAGCCCCACAAAACACCGCGGCCCCGATCCCATGCCGAGGACCGAGGCCGCATCCGAAACCGCGAGAACCAACAACGAGACGAAACTGGACCCCATGAATATGCCACACGCCGAACAGTCGGCAAGCCAGACGCCCGCAGATACCGACCCGCAGATCACGATCTTCGCCACGAAGTACATACCATCGCCCGAAAACGAGAAATTCGCGGAGCGCGCTATCGGCGCGGACGCGATCGGCATGCCGTTATCCGAGGCGCTCACGCGAGCGTGGCCAACGGATGCCCACCTCGCGGCGTACGAGCCCGCGGCGATCGATGGCGTGACGATCCGACTCGCAAGCGGTGCCCTAGCCGAGGGCATCGAGGTTCGTATGGTGATGCTGATCGGCGACGTCGACGATCCGGTGGCGCACGACAGCAAGACCGCCGCACGCGACGAGTGGCGCGCCGAAACGCTTCCTCGGATCGAAGCGAGCGGGCTCGCGTACTACACAACCAACGGCGGCTATCGCGTGCTCGCCCGGTGCGACGAGTGGCTACGCGGCCCCGAAGATCACGACGCCTGGACCGATCACTACCGCGGGTGGTGCGCGTACTTGGAACAGACGCACGAGCTCACGCTCGACCCGTCGTGTGCCGACTGGACGAGGCTATACCGGCTGCCGAACGTGATGCGTGAGAATATCGGCGAGCAGCGTGCCGACGTGATCGGGGAGATCCCCGAGTGGAGTGAAGAGCACTACATCAAGCCGGCCAAGTCGACCACGCGCGCCAAGTCGCTCGCACTCGTCGAGCCAACAGGCGGGCCGCCGGCAGTCGTCGAGCCGCTCGTGCTCGAGTTAGCCGACGCCGTCGAGCCGGCTTGGAACGATCACAATCGCAACGGCTGGCGCTTCGTGTTTCTGGGGTGGCTCGCGGGCAAGGGGTGGTCGTGTGACGAGCGCGCCGCTCTCATCAACGTGCTCGCCGACCGCGACGGCACGACGTTGCGCGGCAAGTACATCGGCGACAACAGGCGGGTTACGCCGATCAACGGCCCGAACGACGAGACGCGCGAAATCTTGGGCGACTCGTTCGGCGCTGTTGACGCGATCGTCAAAAAACACCCCAACAGCCTACGCAACGTGATGGCGCGGGTTCAAGCCAAGCGCTTGGCGGCGCACGCGAACGACGACGGGGCCGCGATCGTCGAAGAGCAACGCACAGACCTCGGCAATGCGCGGCGGCTCGTGCGTTTACACGGCGCCGATCTGCGGTACTTCCGGGCGCGCGGGCTCTGGTACTGCTGGGACGGCGCGCGCTGGAAAGCCGACGCCACGGGAGAGATCGAACGCAACGCCAAGGCCGCAGCCGAAACGGTTTGGGACGACGCCAAGACGGAAACAGACGACGACAAGCGCAAGGCAGCCTTCCGGTTTGCAGCCGAGTGCCAGAACCGGGCGCGCATCACGAACATGATCGCGCTCGCCGAAACGGAGCCCGGCGTTCCCGTGACGGCCGACATGCTCGACGCCGATCCGTGGCTGCTCAACGTCCAGAACGGCACGCTGGACCTTCGGACCGGTGAACTCCGCGAGCCCGACCGCGATCTGCTCATGACCAAACAGTGCGCCACGGCGTACGAGCACGGCGCGCGCTCCGACCTGTGGGATGGCTTCCTGCGGACGCTGACGGGTGGCGACTCGGATCTAGCCGAGTACCTGCAACGCGCGATCGGCTACGCGCTGTTTGGCGCTTGGCGTGAGAAAGCGTTTTGGTTCGGCTACGGCCCACCCGACGGAGGCAAGAGCACGTTCCTCGGTGCTGTTGCTGGGGTGCTCGGGGACTACGCCGTTAGCGCCGATGCTGAAACGTGGATGATCCGGCACAACGTCGGTGGCAATCGTGGCGACGTTACGCGGCTACTCGGCGCCCGGCTCGTCACGACGATCGAGGTGAAAGCCAGCGCGCGTTTCGATCAGCAACTGATGAAGAAAGTCACCGGCGGAGACGTGCTCACGGCCGCGGCGAAGTACGAGGGGGAGATCCAGTTTGACCCCACGTTCGCGCTTTGGTTCGGCGCTAACGACCGCCCGATCATCCCCGACGACGACGAGGGCTTTTGGAGCCGCGTCCGGTGCGTGCCGTTCACGCACGTGATCCCGAAAGCGGAGCAGGACCAGGCACTCAAAGAAAAACTCACGGCCCCCGAGCACGCGCCCGCCGTGCTGGCGTGGGCGGTTGCTGGCTGCCTCGCTTGGCAGCGCGACGGCATTGGCTCGTGCGCCGCGGTAGAGGCAGCCACGACGGCCTACAGGCGCGACATGAACCTGGCGGCTGGGTTCTTCGATGAGTGCGTTGTGCTCGACCCCACGGGGCAGGTGGACGCCACCACGCTGCGCAACCGGTACGTGACTTGGTGCAGCGCCAACAGCGTACGGCAACCGCTGGCCGGCGCCGCTTGGGGCAAGCGCCTCGAGGCCCTCGGAGTCACTGGCGGGGACGACGCCTCTCGAGTCAACAAGAAGCGCCGGTGGTTCGGTATCCGGCTGCGGGACGACTAGGACGCATCGGTGCCAGAGGTGCCAGAGGTGCCAGGCTCTCCCAGAGAGTACCTAGATCAAGATCATATAGAGAGTCTCTGGGGGGACGTGGCACACGTGGCACCTCTGGCACCGGACTCGTGTAGGCAGCAGTGCGCAGCGCCCATGCCGCTCGAGTCAGTGCCGCGTAACCGCCTGTAATTATTCGCCTATCGATGGCATATGCCGGTATGGGTGCACCCCTATCGGCTAAAGTAGGGCGCTGCTTTGGGCGGATGCCATTTCTGGAAACGCAACAAATACGCGCGCTTACCTCACAGGCTCGCGGTCTTGTTACGGTTTAGAACGACGGCGCATAACATCTCCCCACCGCTAACGCCGAGCCGGGCAAACGCGGGCTCCAGAGGGGCGTTCGGCGTGTGTTACGCCGGCCTAGCACGGCACCACGCGGGCGCCGTTTAGCCGAGGGCGCCGCCGCGAGCACGCTCCGCCAACCAAGCCGCGTCACGCTCGCGCTGCGCCGCCGCCCTGACGAGGCGGGCGCGATAACGAGCGCGGCCCCGCTCCGCGTACCACACCGCCGCGTAGCACCGACTGCACAACTCGCGGGCGACGCATGGGCGCTCGGGGTGACAGGTAGCGGCGACGCCGGGACGCATCACTCCACCGCGGGCAGCCCTGCCGCGGGCGCGACGGGTAGCGCGTCCTTCAGCACCGCGTCGACGCCAAGCCGAATCAAGGCGGCCACCGGCACGAGCGACGCCGCGCTGAGATCGCGCAGCTCGGCGAGCTGTTGGGCGTCCACGTAGACGGAGATTGCGATGCGACGGGCCATGCCTCAAACCGTAGCAGAGTGAGCGTGTATCGCTATACGTTGCACCGTATTGCGCTACGTGTAAGGCTTGTTAACATGCAGTTCGTTACCGCGGCGCTTTCGACAGCCGCTCCCAACGCCACCAAGCCACCCACCGAGTTTCGGATCTTCCGCAAGGGGATCAACACCTCCTCGAAGGGCGACTTCGTGTTCGACGCCGCCGCCGCCAAGTCGGTGATGGCCGCCTTCAACAAGGCGAACGCCGATCTCCCCATCGACCTCGAACACTCCTCGATCGATGCCAGCGCCCTGGCGCAGCGGAGCGACGCTGGCGACGCCCGTGGCTGGCTGAGACTGGCGGTGCGTGACGGCGAACTTTGGGCAGTCAACGTCAGTTTCACGGCCGACGGCGCCGAGCGCTTGGCGAGTCGCAAACAACGCTACTTTTCGCCAACGTTCACCGTGGGCGACGGCGGCCGCGTCGCCGAGCTCTACAACGTGGCGCTCGTAGCCGCGCCAGCTTTGCACGACATCGAGCCGCTGGCCGCCGGCAAGTTCGCTCGCCGTGCGAGCACGACCGTTGCGGCGCGCATCACGCTGCCCCAAGCGCAAGCATTCCGGAGCCGCTGCGCCGCGCTAGGCAAAGCGCCCGGCGTCGTGCTCCGCCATTTGCTTGTGCACTTGGCCGCGATTGGTGACGCCGATCCAAACGCCGTGCGTGCTGACGTGTGCACCGCGCTTGGCTTGGATCCGGAGACATCCGATCGCGCCGCCGTCGTCCAGGCAATTTCCGACTTGTTCGCTGAGCTTGAGTCGTCGCCGGACGCGCTGGCGGAAGTCGCGGACCAAAAGCCGCCCAAGCCCGGCGAAGCGCCGCAGCCCCTTGCCCGCCGCCCAGCAGCCGACCCGCACGCTGCGACGCGCCGATCGCTTGCGCCCTACGTGACGGCCGCTCGCCAGTCCGCGCCGATCGTGGACCCGCATCGCACGGCGTTCCGTGCCGAGATCATGAGCCGCATGGACCCGATCCAGCAGCGCACTTTTTTGGCGCTGACGGCACAGCGTGATGCCTCACGCGCCGCGCTGAAACGCAAGTGAACCCGACTGAACGAAGAGAACAACCATGAACCAAGAAACACACGACACACACGAAGCCGACCAGCAACAAATCTCGCAGGCCATCCAGACCGCGGCCGCCCAGAAAGCAGCGCGCACGCCCGGCCTCGCCGGCCGCGCTGCCGAGCGCGCCGCGGGCTCAGTTCCTGCCGCGCCTCGCGAGTTTCTTCGCGCCGCGCTTGGCGAGCGCCTTGCCTTGTGGGCGCAGCTGCCAGGCACGCAATTGCCTTGGGGACAGGACCCGGACCAGCTGGCCTTGCCTCGGGCCTCCCGCGAGATCGAGGCTTTACAGGGAGCCATACGCGCGCTCGGCGCAAAGAAATGCGAGCGCGCCGCCGAAGCCCGGAAATTCTTAGCCAAGACGCGCGATCGGATCCAGAAGTCTCTGGATGCGTTCCGCTCGGTGGGCGCCGACCTGAGCGGGCCCGCCGCGGTCGCGATGATCGCCAAGATCACCGCCGCGCGCGATGCTCGAGCTCAGGCCGAGCACGCCGTCGAGCATGCGACGCGCGCGACGATCGCCGCTGCGCGCGCGGGCCTAGACATTGCCGAAGCCGACGGGCGAGAGATCGACAGAGAGATCGCCGCCATGGCCGAATCACTCATCCCGCCTCCACTTCGCGACGTAGCCGCCGACCTCGAACGCGCGCGCAGTGAAACAGCCGAGCTTGAGGCAATGCAGCCAGAGAGCGTTCGCGCCTTACAGCACGCGATCAACTCGGGCTTCAATGCCCCTCGGCAAATCGCGCGCCTCTACGTGATTTTCGAGACCGATCACCCGCTCTCCGTTTGGCGCGCGCGCGCCATCGCGGAATCTGCCCAACCCACCTGAAGAAAAAGCACCCCATGAACCACACGATCAAACTCGGCGACGACGTCACACTTCACCTTCACGGACTTAAATTCGAAGCCGAGGTAACAGGGCTGAACCCAGACGGCTCGGTCGACCTTACGGCCGTGAGCAAGTTCGGAGCGGACTTCGCAAAGCACCGCGTCATGCCGATGCCCGCCGACGGCATCGATCCCTCTTTGCCGTACTGGACTGAGGAGCAGTGACCCGCGAGCAAGCTGCGCACGCGGCCGCGACTCTCACGCTTGCGGCCGCAATTCTGCTCGAGCCGATGCGCGACGTGGAAGCGATCGGTCACCGCATGTGGGCCGACGATGCCGAGCTCCACGCGCTGCGCTGCCAGCTTGAACGCTCGAAGCAACGGGTGAAAAAGTGATGCCCGCCGTTGGCGTCGCGCCTATCGTCCTAGAGCACCTGCCGCACGTGCCCTGGGAAATCGAAACTTGGCGCCTGCGCAAGCCCGCGCGCCGAGTTGGGCGGATCAACAACGCCATCGCGCTAGTCGACGGTGGCACCGTCCGGCTTTTCCCGTCGCTGACGGCGGCGTGCGCATCGGTGGCGCTATGAAGCCGATCGATCATGCGGCGTACGTCACCAACCTCGAGCGGCTTGCGGGGGAGCACGCGCGTGTTGGCGCCGTCGCGAACCGGAACAGCGTTCGGCTCCGTTGCCGACGGTACTGCGCCGAGCGTGGGCTGCAGGTGCCAGCGTGGGCCGCGCCGATTGCCCCCGGGGCGAAGCCCGTGCCGCTCGTGGCCACGCTGGCCGAACGACTCCCTGAGCCACTCGCCGTCGTGCCTTACGCCAGCTGCCGGGCTTGGCGAGCCGCGTTGCCCGGCGAGCGTGCCCTGATCTTTTTCGGCGGGAGCGCGGCGATCACTTTGGTGCGGCACGATATGCCCGGAATCCGCCGAGCCGAGGCGCGCTTCGAGACCGAGGCGGCCGCCCTCGAAGCGTTGGCGTTGGGTGCCGTCGTTTGGCGCGAGCCAGCCCCACGCGCGACGGCGAAGCGCCGGCTTGCCGGGATGTTCCGAGCCGCATAAGCCCCCTTGAGCGGGCAATCAACGGCGTGACACTGACCGTGTCACCCGGTGGCAACGATTCGAGCCGTTTTGGGCCGCGTAGTGCGCAGGCCCGGGGGCTGACACGCCGAACGCTGGCCGAGTCCTAGAGGGCTTCGAACATCGTCTGCCAGTCCTTCGCCGTCGCTGGCGTCGCATCCTTCGGCAGTCGAAGCACCGCGCTCCGCTTCGCGTTTAGGTAGACGTACTGCAGGAACATCGGGGAGCTTTTGCCGATCTGGTCGACATAGTCGGCGCGCTTCTTGGCGTCATCCAGGTTCCGGAAAACTTCGAGTGTGGCGTCTCCACCGCTCACCGTCCACGCCATCTTGGTGAGGTACTGCCCCGGCCTTCCGAGCAGCTTGTTAGGGTCGTCGTCAGCGGTGTAGTTCTTCGCATCCTTCATCGGGAAGCGCTGCTTGTCCGCAACGGCTGTTTTCATGAACGCGATCGTCGTGTCGAGCGCCATTTTCTCAGCGGCCTCGTCGCTCAACGGTGCTTCGGGCGCCACCGATGCGGCTGCCGGGACGGCCGCTACGGGAGCGGGAGCCGCCGAGGGCGCGGCGTCCTTTGAGCCGCTCGGGGTCTGGTTGCACGCACAGCACAGGAATGAGAGCAGGCACCACGATCCTAGATCATTGAGCATCTGGGTTTCCTCCGATCGGGCATCACAGCCGGTTGCCTGCAAATCCGCAAGACGCTCCACCGCCCCAAACCGTGGTCAATTTACGAACGGGGTCCGGGCCCCGGATGCTCGAATGGCTCACGGGCTGGGCCATGCGGGCGGCTGGCGAG
Organism: Polyangiales bacterium; assembly: GCA_038252755.1. GTDB lineage: Bacteria > Myxococcota_A > Polyangia > Polyangiales > Polyangiaceae > PMG-095. Next base: position 69,586 of record JBBSAB010000013.1, read on the forward strand.
CCTGTGGCGCCACAGGCGCGCCACGACCCACGCCACGAGCCGCCAAGCGCGTCAGGCGACCGGGGCGTTTTGGGCCGCGTTTCGCTAAAGCGCTCAGAGTGACTCGTTAGGCCGACGGGCTGTCACGCCACTGGCGCGGCCGGTGGCGTGTCAGTCCGGGGATCGGCGCGTGAGTTTGGCGGTGGGTTCCATTTGACCCATGCTCAAGTGTATCTCTCTCCCGTCATTTTTCCGTCCAGGGGGAGCGCGCACCGCGAGTGGTGCCAGAGTGTCGCTTGCCTCCAAGCCGGCAACCGTGGTCAGAATTACCCGTGGTCGACTTCAAGGCGGTCATGGCCAACGCCAAGGACCAAGAGATTGACCTCCAAGAAGTGGCCATCCAGTACGAGCACCTGACCCCGGAGGAGCTGAGTTTCTTGGAGAAGCACCAGACGATCACGCACACCCTCGGCGAGGGACGAGTACTGGCGAAGTTTCCCTTGAAGGGCTTTCCCCTTTACCAAGAACGCGCTACGGCCGTTCACTACCTGGGCGCCTAATAGATGTCCCCTCTCTTTAAGACGATTGTCCGAGACACGTGGGAACGCCTCAACGAGAGAAGGCGCGCCCACCCGGATAGCGCGATTCAACGCGACGCTAACGCTGGGCCGCCCGTTCGACCGCTGGATGTCGCGCTAGCCAACGGCTTCAGCGTGATCGCCGAGCACAAGCACCGCTCGCCGAGCGGGGGCCAGATGTCTCCGGATAACGTCGAGGGCGCGTACAGGGCTTATGCCGACGCGCCGTGGATCAGCGCCGTTTCAGTTTTGACGGACGTCGACCATTTCGGCGGCAAGGTTGAAGAGCTGCGGAGCGCGCGCGAAGCCGTGCCCGGCAAACCGATCCTTCGGAAAGACTTCATCGTCGATCCCTACCAAATTTACGAAGCCCGGGCCTACGGCGCTGACGCAGTGCTCTTGATGGCAGCACTGCACGCCGACGACGAGGTGCTGTTGGCCAGGCTGCTTAGCATCACGCACGACCTGGGCATGAAGGCGCTGGTCGAGATCGGCATGGGCGGGAACGACCCTGTTGAACTGAGCCGGATCGTGCCCGCTCACGCCATGATTTGGGGCATCAACTCCCGAAGGTTCGAAGGTTCGAAGGAAAGTGCGGCCGCTGGCGCCGAAGTGCTTAGTCAGACGGGCCGCGATCCCCTGACCTCGCTAGAGCTGCACGCTTCATTGCGAAGCTTGATCCCAAGCGACAAGATCGCGATCGCGGAAAGTGGCCTGCACACAGCCGACGATCTTGAGGCTGCGCGCGCCGCTGGCTACCAGGCAGCCCTAATCGGTACTGCGTTTCTCAAGGCGCCCGGTGCGCTTCAGCGCGCAGTGCAAGCTTTTGGTGGCGCGATCAACAAAGCGTCCGAAGGCGCCTACGCGCGCGCGCCTGAATCAGAACGTACCGCGACTGCCGCCGAGTAGCTCGGGAGGCAGGGAAAGTACCCTACCCCTCGCTTGCGGTCCGACCCTAGCGCCGCTTCAGCCCGAGCGCCGCGTCGAGCGGCTTCCAGTCCCCCCGTTTCAGGTCGCCCGCCGTGCGGGCCTGGCGCGTGTACCGCTTGATCATCGAGTGCGACTTGTGGCCGGTCCGGTCCGCTACCCACGTCTCAGTCTTGCCGTTGGCCAGCGCTGTCGTCACGAAGCCCGCCCGCAGGTCGTGCGCCCGCACCTGAAGCCGCGTCTTCGAGTGCTCGAACAGCTTCGCCCGCGGCCCCTCTTCGAGCCCGGCCGCCCGCAAGTGCTCCCGCAGCGTCTTGGCCAGCGCGTGCCGGTTGTGCTCGCCCCCGTTCTCTTCAACGAAAACAAGGTCGCCGGTCTTGGCTCCCTCCGACTTAAACGCTTTGAGCGCGCGCACGACGCCAGGATCGAGCGGCCACGATCGCGGGTCGTCGCTCTTGTTTTCGTCCAGCACGACCGAGCCGTCTTTCAAGTCGACGTCACCCCAGCGCAGCTGAATCGCTTCCGACGAGCGCATGCCTTCGCGTGCGAGGAAGCCCCAAAGCAGACGGTACGCCAACGGCACCGCGGCGCACGCCATCAACGTAGCGTCATCGGCGGGGCGGTAGTCGGCGAGCGCTTTGCCCTTCCCTTTGCCTGCGCTCGGTAGCAAACCTTTCGGGAACGGCGTCGCGCTGATGATCTTCAACGGGTACACCGCGAGCGTCAGGATCCGACCGAGCGTCAAACCAACGTTGCGCCGCGTGTTGACGGCTAGCGTCGACGCGAGCGATCGCATGACCTGCTCGCATTCTTCGACGGTGAGGTCACGCACGCGCACGGCGCCGACGACGGGGTAGACGTGGCGCTGGAGACGGATCTCGTCGTCACGTTCGCTGCGCCGCCGGTGAATTTGATCGGGGTACTCATTCGCCAGCGTGCCGCCCGTCCAAGCCTCACCAAGCTCTTGCACTGTCCAAAGCGTGCGCGGGTTCTCGACCTTGCGGCGGACCTTCACGGTGCCGCTGGCGAGCTTCTCGACCACGGCTTTGATGCGCTTCAGCTCGGGGCCATCGGCAGCGCCCGCCTTCTCGAGTAGGTCGCTGGCGAGCTCAGGGGGCACGTCCCCCAGCTGGGCGCCGAGCCCGATCAGGACCTTCGCCCGGTTCGTCGCTAGGTCGACGTCGACGGTCGGAATTCGGAAGCGGCGGCGCTGCTTGCCAAACCGAACCCGCACCCGGTGGCCGGTACCGTCGGCCAGGGGCTCTAGCGTGGGCTCGTCGTCGGCCGTGTCGTTCATCCGGGCCGGCCCAGTGTACGCCAGAAGGCGCCCTGGGACAGCTGCCGGGACAGATCGGAGGTGAGGACCGGATTCGAACCGGCGTATAACGGTTTTGCAAACCGTTGCCTAACCGCTTGGCTACCTCACCGAAGCGTAGTTTTCAGGAGCTGGAGGGGGTCTGGGGGTCGAGAGCTTTCGTCGGGGGTCGAAGGGACGCGAATCCTACTCGCGGAAAGGCGCTCGTCACCGACTAGTCGTTGACGGCCGGCGAGCTGGTGCCGCGGGGGCTACTTTTTGAGCTGAACCGAGAGGCCTTCGCTCGCAACGAGAACCTGCGTGTGCTTGCCCGCGGACTTGATGAAGGCCTGGCTGGTCTCGCCGATCAGATCGAGCGCGCTGTCGCTGCGCTCCGGGTCGTGGTGGAAGAGCGCCAGCTGCTTGGGCTCAGCCAGGATGCCGAGGCTCAGCACTTCTGTGACAACGGAGTGACCCCAACCCAGCTTGGCCGGCATGTCCTCTTGCAGGTACTGCGAGTCGTGGATGATGAGATCCGAACCGCCGGCAAAGCGCGCCAGCGCTTCGACGCTGGTCTTGGCGTTTTCGGCGTGCAGCTCGTTGTCGGTCAGGTACGCGACCGACGTGCCGTCGTCGTCGTCGATGCGGAAGCCCTGCGCGCCACCGGGATGATTGAGCTGGATGCGCCGGACCGTGGCTGAGCCGATCCGCCACTCGGCTTTCTCTGGCCGGGTGAGCTCAAGCCGCGCCGGAATGTCATCGACGCTGACCGGGAAATGAATGTCGTTGAAGATGTTCTTTTGGAAAAGCTCCTGCGCGTCGTTAGCCAGCGGGTACACGAACAGGTGTGTGTCGCTGCGATACAACGGCGAGAAGAACGGCAGACCGAGCACGTGATCCCAGTGCGTGTGCGACAAGAGCAGATGCACGGGCGTCGAACGAGCGCGCTTGATCAACGCGTTACCCAACGCACGCATGCCCGTGCCGGCGTCCAGCACGACTGTCGAATCGTCCGACAAGCGCACCTCCACACACGACGTGTTGCCGCCGTAGCGCACCGTGTGCGGGCCAGGTGCCGGGACCGACCCGCGAACGCCGTAGAAGGTGACCTCCATGAGGAACCGCCACTCTATCAACATCCCCACCCCGCCCGAAAGGTACAGCGATTGCCCCTGGCCCACCCGTCGCCCTGTCCTCGCCCGCCCGCCCCACGCCCCCCCGCGCACGGCCGCCGGGCCTTCCATCTCGACGGGCACGGGGAGCCGGGGTAGCTTGCAGGGTTATGTCCGTGCTGGCTCCGGGGCTCTTGGTGGCGTCGCCCCCGCCCGGCGATCCGAACTTTGACCGTTCGGTCGTCCTCCTAGCGGCGCACGGGCCGGAGGGCGCTTTTGGCTGGATCATCAACGGTCGGGAGCTGATGACGCTGCCCGAGCTGCTGGTTCGGTCGCAGATCACCGAGACCCCCCCGGATATCCGCTGCTCCGTGCGTTTGGGTGGGCCAGTCTCGCCGGAGCAGGTTTGGCTGGTCTACCGGAGCGATGAGCGTTTTATCGACCACGAGGGCCAGTTCGACGTCGGGACCGGCATCACGGCCACCGCCTCACGCAAGGTGCTGGAGACGATCGCGGCCGGAACGGTGCCGCGGAGCCTGGTCGCGCTGGTCGGCTACGCCGGCTGGGCCCCGGGTCAGCTCGAGAACGAGATCCGCACCGGGTCCTGGCTGCCGATCGACGTCGCGCCCGATTTGGTGTTCGAGACTGAGCGCGAGCACGCCTGGACGGCGGCGTACACTCACGTCGGCACGACGCCGATCGCATTCACGACCCGCACCGTCGGCTCGGCCTAAGTGGCGCTCGGTGGCGACGAGTCACTGATCAGCGGTACGAAGACACAGCGCGGGCCAGCGCGGTAGTGGAGCGAGCCTTTGTCATCGCGCTCGCATGTGACCAAGATTTGCGTTTCGGTGCCGCCCACTGGCATGACCAAGCGACCACCTTCGGCCAGCTCCGCCAGTAACGCCTCGGGGATTGCGGCGGCGCCGGCCGACACCAGGATCCGATCGTAAGGTGCGTGCTCGGGCCAGCCGCGCGTGCCGTCGCCTTCGTGCACGACGACGTCGGTCACGCCGATGCGGCGGAGCGTTTCGGGCGCGCGCGCCGCCAACTCGGCGTGCCGCTCGACTCCAAACACTTCACAGCCGAGCTGTGACAACAGCGCCAAGACGTAGCCAGAGCCCGCACCCACCTCGAGCACGCGGTGACGCGGCGAACACTCGAGCGCCTGCAGCATCAAGGCGATCATCGAAGGTTGGCTAATGGTTTGGCCCAGGCCGATCGGCAACGCTACGTCTTCGTAGGCGCGAGCGAATAGCTCCGCCGGCAGGAATGCTTCGCGCGGCACTTGCTCGAAAGCCGACAGAATTCGCGCATCTACAACGCCGCTGCCGCGCGCCACACGCTCGCGGAGCGCGCTCCCAGCTGCCGACGGAGCCAGCGTCATCGAGTTTGGATTTAGGCCGTATCGCGCAGGCGTGCAATGGTCCGGCGGTGAGGCAGCGAGCGCTCGCAATCTTTGCCCTGGCCGCGGGCGCACTCGGTGCGGTTGGTTGGGGGCCAAACCGGGCAGAAGCCGAGACGGCCCGTGTCCGAGGCTGCCCGAACGAGATGGCGCGCGTCGGCCGCTACTGTATCGATCGCTGGGAGGTGAGCGCCGTCGACAAGGCGACCGGTGAGGCACTTTCGCCCTACTACCCGCCCACCCCCGCGCTGGTCAGCGAGGTCTGGCGCGGCTGGCTGATCGAGCGGGACCAGCTGGGCGACGCGGCTGCGCGCGCCATGCCGCTGCCGCCGCTGAGCGAGTTGCAGCGCAGCGGGCGCTTCGAGGCCAAGGCGGTGTCGCGACCCGGAGTCGTGCCGCAGAGCTACTTGTCGCAAGTGTTGGCGCGCCGCGCCTGTGAAAACGCCGGCAAGCGTTTGTGCTCGCAAGACGAATGGGTCGGCGCCTGCAAAGGCAAGGCGGCGCTCAAGTATCCGTACGGCGGCGGCTACCGCCAGGGCGTCTGCAACGTGTACCGGTTGATTCACCCGGCAGCGGTGCTGCACGGCTCCGCGTCGCTCGGTCACCGTGATCCGCGCTTGAACCTCGTCTACGAAGGTGAGTCGCCGCTGCTCCGCACGACCGGCGAAACTACCGCTTGCGCTTCGCGCTGGGACGACGACCGGATTTTCGACATGGTCGGCAACGTCGACGAATGGGTTGAAGACGGCATGTTTCTTGGCGGCTTCTACTCGCGTTCGACGACGCAAGGCTGCGAAGCAAAGGTGAGCGTGCACGCCTCCGCGTACTACGACTACAGCACTGGTGCGCGCTGCTGTCGCGACGCGGAGTGAGCTGCGAGCTGCGAGCTGCGAGCTGCGAGCTGCGAGCTGCGAGCTGCGAGCTGCGAGCTGCGAGCTGCGAGAGCGAGCGGCGAGAGCGAGAGCGAGCGGCGAGCGGCGAGAGCGAGCGGCGAGAGCGAGAGCGAGAAGGCGGCAGCGCGTTTCTCGGCTCGGAGCTCGGAGCTCGCAGCTCGCAGCTCCGTCAGTTGGCGGCAGTTGTCGGCTGGGCGAAGAGTTGGACGAGGCGAGCCAAAGCGCCGTCGAGCTCGCCGGCGATGCGTTCAGCGTTTTCGAGGTGCGACCAGCGCGACCAGGAGATGACCAGCAGCCGCTCCTGCTCGCCCGTGGGCGAAGGCAAGGTGCGAAACGTGATCACCGAGTAGTCGGCTTCGTCCCAGCGCAGCGCCAAGTCGCGACCTTCGGTGTGCGCGAGCACGATGCCGCTCATACTGCCGCCACCGCTGAGCGCGATACGGTAGCGCGAGCCCACCGCGCCGAGCGGTCCCGATGCCCGCCCAAGCCAGGCGCCCAAGGCGTCGGGTAACGTAAAAAAGGCGTGGGCTGATTCTGCCGTCGTCTTGGCGGGCTTGACGAGCCACACCGTCTCGCGCTCCTGACCGGCGTAGCGATCGAGGTAATGCGCCAGGGTGCCGAGCGCGAGCCGCCAGGATGATTCGGTACCGAGCTCTTCGTCGTCTTCGAACGGCGCGGAGTGTGAGAGCTCGACCTCGCCGTCTTTAACGTCGAAGCGCACGCGCGATTCGCCGTGACCGAACACGACACGCCGCCCCTCGTCCATCTCCAACACGTCCAGATGGATGGAAACACCGAGGTCCGGCCACCCCAGACCTACCGTCGCGCCCGCCTCCACCGAACCAGTCACCTTATCGGCCTGCCACCCCGCAATTCCAGAAGGAGTGGCGCAAGCCACCCACAGCGCATCGCTCGAAGCAGGAATCTTCTGTGAAATTCGAATCGTTCTCACGCGGTCCGCTCCCGAGTAGCACAACAATGGTCGGCCGCGTAAAGTGTGGCTCCCCGATCGCACCGAAGCGCATGGATCATCCGAATAAGCAGCGTCGCCGGTCCCGCTCGGTGGCTGGATGGTCCGCGCTCGTTGGCGTCACGCTGACCGCGCTCGCCTGCAGCGCGCCGAATAGCGAGCCGACCGCCAGCCGCGCACAACCGATCGCGGGCGGTACGACCGACGTGTCGCACCAGAGCGTCTTCCTGCTGGCGCGCGAAACGATGAACTCGGGCGCGCTGTGCACGGCGACTTTGATCGCGCCCAACCTGTTGCTCACGGCCCGCCACTGCGTCTCGCCCGGCACCGGTGATGATCACGTGCTGTGCGGCGATTCGGTGCTCGGTGATCCGTTTCCGCCGAGCGCGTTCTTCACGACCAATGATCCGATGCCGCGCGACCACAGCGCCTTCTTCACGGCGGCCGAGGTACGGGTGCCGGGCCAAGGCGTGGATACCTGCGGCTACGACGTCGCGCTGATCATCTTGCAGCAGAACGTGCCCGCCGACATCTCAGTCCCGGCCATCCCGCGCATCGATCGCGAGGTCGAGCCGGGCGAAAAATATACGGCCGTCGGCTACGGATTGAATGAATCTGGCAACCAAACCGGCTCGCGCATGGTGCTCGGCGACTTGAGCATCGAGTGCCAACCGGGCAGCTGCGGTGAAGGCGTCGAATCGACGGAGTTCCGCGGCGAGACCGGAATTTGCTCGGGTGATTCGGGCGGGCCGGCGCTGGACGCGGACGGCAAGGTCGTCGGCGTGGTGTCGCGCGGCGGGCCAGACTGCAGCACGCCGGTCTACAGCACCGTCACCGCCTGGCAAGATTTCATCATCGAAACGGCCACAGATGCGGCCAAGCTCGGCGGCTACGAAGCACCCTTCTGGGTGACGACCCGCCTGAGTGATCCGCCAGTACTGGTGCAGCCGGACGGCGACGGCGGCGCAGGCGGCGCTGAAAGTGTGCCCGACAACGGCGCCCGCCGAGGCGAACCGTGCGGCCCGGAAGCGTGCCAGAGCGGCTTGGTTTGCTTCGCCCCCAACGGCAGGACCGGAACCTGTACGACCACGTGCACCGCTACTCGCGAGTGCAACGAAGGCCAGGTTTGTGAGAGCTTCGGCGATACCTCGGTGTGCACTTTGCCGAGGGGCGGCGGCGACGACCGCGGCGGTTGCTCGGTCGCGCTGCCCGCCGCACCGCGTTCGCCTGGGGGGTGGCTGTTGGCGGCGCTGGGCGTTACGTTGCTGCGAGTGCGCCGACGTGCGCGCTCGCAGCAATGCTCCTCTCAGCTCTCGACCTAGTCCCCGTTGCCGAAGGCGTGACCAGCGGCGAAGCCATTCGCCACAGCTTGGCGTTGGCGCAAGAGCTCGATCGGCTCGGTTACCAGCGCCTGTGGTACGCCGAGCACCACAACATGCCGGCGATCGCTAGTACGGCGCCCGCAACGATGATCGCGCTGGCGGCGCAGCAAACTCAGCGCATCCGCGTCGGCTCGGGCGGCGTCATGTTGCCAAATCACGCCCCGCTACAAGTCGCCGAAACGTTCAAGATGCTGGAGGCGCTGTACCCAGGCCGCATTGATCTGGGCTTGGGGCGCGCACCCGGTACGGATCAGGTCACCGCGTTGGCGCTACGCCGCTCACGCGAAGCGCTGCTGGCGAATGATTTCCCCGAGCGGCTCGACGAGCTGCAGGAGCTCGGCAGGGGGCTACAAATCTCCCACCCTTTCGTCGGCGTAACGGCGTACCCGGAAGACGTGCCACTGCCGCCAATCTGGCTGCTCGGCTCGAGCGACTTCAGCTCGGCGCTCGCGGCCAAGCTCGGCCTCGGTTTCGCGTTCGCCGCGCATTTCAGCCCTGATCGGCCGGATTTGCCGATGCTCGCGTACCGCAACCAATTCCAAGCGTCGGATACGCGCGAGGCACCGCACGCAATCCTGGCCGTGTCGGTGATTTGCGCCGAAACCGCGGCTGAAGCCGAGCGGATCGCCAGCAGCATGCAACTCTCATGGGTGAAACTGCGCTCCGGGCGGCCGAGCAAGATCCCGTCACCCGAAACCGCGCTCACCTACCCGTACACGGCGCAAGAAGCCGCGATTGCCCAAGGCTACCGGCACCTGCAAATCGTCGGCACACCGGCCTCGGTGCGCGAGCGCATCGAAGCGCTGGTCGCGCGAACGCAGGCCGATGAACTCATGGTCACCACCGTCACCCACGATCCAGCGGCGCGCGCCCGCTCCTACCAGCTCTTGGCGGCAGCTTTCAGTGCCTGAGCGTTCGCGTTATGGAGTCGCCGCGTCACTCGTCGGCCGCGCTTGCTGGCTGGCGGCGTATGCGGCTACCCGCAGCGCATGCACGAAGCCCTTCGGACGAGTGCCCGCCCGCGAGTTGAACGGCGAGAAGCGCAGCTCCGCTTGATCGATCTCGAGGGGTGTTTCGAGCAGGAGGGTGGCGATCGTCTCCCAACGTCGTGACCAAACCGGTGCTCGCAACCGTCGCAGCTGAAGCTCGAAAGCGCCGCCACCCTCCGCGGTAAAGCGCGCCAGATGGCGCGCTCGTGTCACGTCCCATGCAGACTCACGCGAGGCGCGCTGGTACCGATCTTTGGTTCATCACCGGCATCGACAGCGGCAAGACGCAAGACAAGGCGATGATTCACGAGCTGTACAAGCCCGACTGGAAGGCGTGGATGGGCGACGAAGGCGGTGAGCGCGACGGCGGACCTGACGACCCACGCATCGCCCTGATCGAAGTCAAAGCCGATTCGGCGTACTACCTGAAGTCCACGCAGCCGCGGTTGATCGCGCTGTTCAACATCGCCATAGCCATCGCTACGGGCGATCCACCGAAGGCCGGCGACATGGGCGAGCTCCGCCACGATCTCGCGACCGGCGCCGCGCGCGAGTGAACGAGGGTCTACCGGGGTGACGAGGCCTGCCAGCGGCGCAACTGTAGGCGTGGCGCGTACATTGGCATCGAATAGATGACGAGTAACGAGATTGATGGTCTCAACGCGCGCGTTTGGCGCGACTCTGTTGTGGACCATGCGTCATCGGAGCCTAGACTGCCGAAGCGTGCGGCCGCTGGCCGCGCACCTGCACAAGGCGGCATTGGTCTGTGCGCTCGCGTCTGTGGCGTGCGAGGGCGGCGCGAGTGGCGGCGGTACACCGATGCCGACGAGCGCAGGCGGAACCAGCGGCATCGGGGGCGGAGCGTTCGGCGGAACCGGACCCGCGACCGCGGCGGAGCTGAAGCTCGCCCTGCCACTGAATCGGTTGAGCAACGCCGAGTACGACCGCAGCGTTCGGGATCTGCTGAAGCTCGACGCGACTGAGCTCAGCACCGCGCCATCGAGCGGATTTCCGGCCGATGCAATCGTCGAAAAGTATGCGTTGGGCGACGCGGTGTCTGCACTTTCGGTGGAGCGCGCCGAAAGCGCAGCCGAGCGCTTGGCGCAGGTGGCGATCGCGCACGCCGACCGGCTCGTCTCGTGCGACCCGGCCCCGACGGGCGAGGAAGCCTGCGCGCACACGTTCATCGCCGAGTTTGGACGACGCGCGTACCGGCGCGAGCTGAGCGACACCGATCGAGCGGAGCTGTTCGCGCAGTTTCAGGTCGGGCGCGCCAATGGCGACAGGTTCGAGGACGGCATCTCGCTGGTGATTCAGACGGCGTTGCTCTCGACTTATTTCCTGTTCCACGTGCCCGCGCTCGACGACTCCGCGACCGGCAGCGTGGTCGACGTCGTCGATTCGGAGATGGCCAGCCGGCTCTCGTACTTCTTGTGGGGCAGCATGCCCGACGATCAGCTGCTGGCCGTGGCGCAAACCGGCATGCTCAAGACCACCGAGCAGCTCAAAGCCCAAGCCGAGCGATTGCTCGCTGATCCGCGCGCGCAAGATGCCATGCGAAGTTTCTTGGAGCAGACGTTCGAGCCATCGAAAGTCGCGGCAATCAACCGTGACCCAGTCGTGTATCCCGCGTTTAGCGCCACGACGGCAACGTCACTGGCCGATTCGTATCGCAGCTTCTTGAATGACGCCTACGCCACCGGCACGTTCGACGCGTTTTTCCGGTCACCCAAGCTGTTCGTCAATGAAGAGCTGGCTTCGCTCTACGGCATCAGTGGCGTCAGCGGCGCGAGCCTGGTTTCGGTTTCCGCGCCCGCGACCGAACGGATCGGCATCCTCACTCAGCCAGGCTTCCTGACCCTCAAGGGCAAGTTCGATCGCTCGGATCCAATCCATCGTGGCGTTTACATCGTCAAGAACCTGCTTTGTCGCGCGCTGCCAGATCCGCCGCCGAACGCGCTCGCCCAGCCGCCAGACGCCAGCTTGCCGCAAGACACGACGCGCCAACAGGTCGAAGCCAAAACGGCTGCGGCGGCGTGCCGTGGCTGCCACGGGATGATCAACTCGTTCGGTTTCGGCTTGGAAGGCTTCGACGCCATCGGTCGTTTTCGTACCCAAGAAGTCACGACCAGCGCCGGAGCGCTGCCGATCGACTCGAGCGGTTCGACCACGTTGGATAGCGCAGCGCAGCCAACCCAGTGGTCATCGGCGATCGAGCTAGCCAACGCCGTGGCGTCGTCGCACGAGGCGCGGCGCTGCTTCGCGCAGAACATGTACCGCTTCGCCCATCGGCGGCGGGCCGATGCTCAAGACGACGCCGAGATCGACGCCATTACCGGCGATTTCATCACCGGCGGCGAGGCGCTGCGAACGCTCGTGCTGCGCGTCATCGACAGCCGCGCATTCACCAAGAGGCTCGTTCCTTGACCACCACGCGACGCTCCTTGAACCGCCGCCAGGCGCTGCTCGCGCTCGGGGCTACCGGCCTGCTGCCCTGCCTCTTGCCAGAAGCGGCGCGCGCGCAAAGTGGACCGCGCAAGCGACTCGTCGTCTGGTTCACACCCAACGGCACGGTCGAGACGGAGTTCCGGCCGAAAGGCGGCGAGACCGATTTCACGCTGGGTAAGATCTTGGAGCCGCTCACACCCCACCGCGATCGGCTGCTGCTGTTCGGACCAACCGTTCCTGACGCTGCCGATCGCAGCAACGCGCGCACGTTGCGCGGCATCAGCATGGGCTACGACGGGTCGAATCCAGCGGCGAGCGGCGAGCACGCGTCGTTTTCGATCCTCACGGGCACCTACCCGGTGCTGAAAGGCGCAGACCGCGTGGCCAGCAGCATCTCGCTCGACCAATACCTGGCCAATAAGCTCGGCGGCGACGATCTGGTGAAATCACTGCAGCTGGGGGTCGATGCTGCCTTCCCCGAGCTCAGCTTCAACGCGGCTGGCGAGCACTTGCCGGTGGAAAACAACCCGGCGTTGGTATTCCAGACTCTGTTTGGCAATCTGATGACCGAGGATCCTGCCGCAGTTCGGCGCAAGCTGCGGCGAAAGAGCGTATTGGCGACGGTAGCGGCACAAGCCAAAGCGATTTCAGGGCACTTGTCGGGTGACGACAAGCGCCGCATCGAAGCCCAACAGGCCGCCCTCGAGGACCTGGCGACGCGGCTCGATCGCACATTCACGTGCACGGCTCCGACGCTCACCTCGCAGGCTCCCGGTGACTGGAACGAGAGCAATTGGGACAACTTCGACAAGATGCCGGCGATCGCCGACGCGCAGCTGCGCCTGATGGCGACCGCGCTCGGTTGCGGCCTAACGCACGTCGCTTCGATGCAATACGGTTGGTGCGCAGCCAATTCGCGACATGCGTTCCTGAACGCATCGGAAATTTTCCACGGCCTCTCGCACGACGTACTGAGCGGCGCGGGCGCGGTGGTACCAGCCATCGAGACCAAGCTTACCGTGATCAACCAGTGGTACATGAAGCAGCTGGCAGCGTTCATCCAGCTCTTGCGTGACATGCCGGACGTCGAGGGCACGTCGGTGATGGACAACACGTTGATCTTGGTCGTCAACGAGCTGTCGCACGGCTCGCTGCATTCTTGGCAAAATATGCCGTTTTTCCTGGTCGGCAGCGCCGGCGGCTATTTCAAGACGGGCCGCTACCTCACGTTCGAAAACAACTACCACAACGATTTGCTCGTCTCGGTGCTGAACGCGATGGGCGTCGACGACACGACCTTCGGCCGCGCCGAGCTTTGCAAAGGTCCGCTCTCGGGTCTGACCGCGTAGCCGCTAGAGGTGCGTCTGCTCGTCGCCAACCTTGACGGCGCCGGGCAACATCGAGCGGTACTCGGCGCGGATCCAGTCCGGAGTCCGCGCGACGCGTTCGAGGCGCAGCTCGTCGAGGACGCCGTCGAAGCTGCGTTGCGTGGTGGCGACTTGGTCGCCGATGCCCAAGTTGATAGCGGCGTCGCTGGCGCGCGTACCGGCAGGTTGATTGAGCACGGTCAGCGCCTGCGCGACGCCATTGACGTACATCAGCGGCTGGTTGTTGGCGCTCGAACCGTCGTCGACGATCGCGACGTGAGCCCACGTGTTGAGCGCGATCGACGAGTCGGGGCCATTCCAACGACCGAGCCCGCCGCTGAAGCCATGCTCGAAGATCAACGCGTGGTTGGGCGCGGTGCCGCCGTCGACCTGCAGCGCCCAGCCGGCCGCGGTCATGGTGTCCGAAGCCTTGTCGGCGACGCGGCCAAACGAGCCCTCGCCCCAACCGCGCGGGCGGATCCAGGCCGTGATCGTGCCACCGGTTGCGAACAAGTCGTCGACGCCCACCGCCGAGCCTGCGTCGACGGTGTCGTTCTCCGTAGCGAAATCGAGGCCCGACGCGAGCTGACCGAAGCCTTTCTTGGCGCCCGTTACGACGCCGTCGCTGTTCGCTGCCGAATCAATTGCGTTTCCGTTGAGATGATAGACGGCTGCGTACGCGACCGACCAAGTCTTGGGCACGTTCTGCGCGTCCACCGCGGTTGGATTTTCGGAGTACAGCCAGGCGCTCGCGCTGCTGCCGGCCGGCACTCTCGGTAGGCGCAACCAAACGACGGACGCTCCGCCCGGTCCGAAAGCTTCGATCTCGTAGGGTAAGAGAGTTTGGTCGTCAGCATCGACGAACCGCAGGTCCTGCCCATTCGATTGGAGCGCCGCGTAGTCGAGCTCCCTCGCGCTGAGCACCACCGGCACCACGAAGCCGAGCAGGTCAGTCGCACCGACGTTGTCGAAGGTGACGCGGCGGCGTTTGGCGTAGGCGCGGTCGTACCAGTGGTACGTGCAATCCGCCTGGCACAAGTCCTCGGCGCCTGCCAGCGCCGGTTCGCATTCTTCGTCCGCTTGCAGCACGCCATCATCGCAGGCAGGGGCGACCTGACCCGTGCCACCATCCGTCGCACCCGCGGCCGCGCTCACGCCGGCGCTGCTGCCAGCGGAGCCCGCTGAGCTCGCCCCCGCCCCGCCGCTACTCACGCCGCCGTTGCCCGCCGTGCCCGTCTGTCCCGCGAGACCAGACCGCCCCGCCACTTCATCGGGAGGCACGAGCTCATAACCAAACCGGCACCCGCCGAGCGCCAGCGCGCACCCAAACAGCGCTCTCCGGGATGCCCTCAAACCGCCAACGCTGGGCGACAAGCCACGACCACGGGAACCACGACCACGGGAACCACGACCAGCAAGGCGAACCACCGAGCGCACCCCACGCACAACGGCCAAATCAGCCGCACGACAAGCCCCCGCCCCGCACCAATGTAGGTATCGGCGTGCTATATACCCAAGACGTGTCCACCGCTGAGGAACGCCGCGACGCGCGCAGAGCCAACTGGGTCGGTGGTGTCGCCGCCTCATTTGAGCACCTCGAGTCCCTAGACGTCGATCAATGCTTGGCCGTGGCCGCAGTCGACCGGCTCAAGACCGTTTGGTCACTGGTGGAGGATGCCCTCGCCTTGCGCGGAGAAAATGGACCTACACCCCGACTTCAAAGACTTGTTGGCGGAGTTCGCCCGCTCAAAGGTTAGCTACGCGGTGCTGGGCGGCTACGCCGTCGGCTACCACGCCAAGCCTCGCGCCACCAAGGACCTCGACCTCCTGCTGTCCGGGCTGGACAACAACCTCGAGCGCGCGGCCGACGCGCTGGCCGGATTCGGGGCGCCTGCCCACGTCGTGCAGAGCGTGCGCACGCTCGCGCCAACCGAGATCGCCTACGTGGGCGCACCGCCTGTTCGCATCGACCTACTCCGCTCCGCCGACGGCATCGAAACCGAAAGCGTGGTCGCGCGTGCCGAAATCGCGCTGGTGAACGGCCTCTCGATTCCGATCGTGACGCTGGACGATTTGATCGCAAACAAGCGCGCCGCCGGCCGTCCGCAAGATCTCGCCGATGTCGAGATCCTCGAGCGCGTTCGAGCTGCTGGGAGGGGTTAGCGAATGTTCAGAGAACTTGGAGCGATGGCCGTGGCGGGGTGTCTGGCGTGCAGCCCTTGTGAGCGAACGGCTTGCGAAGCGCTTTCGCAACGCGCCAGCGCCGGCGGCCGCGAGTCGCGCGTGGCAGGCATCCTAGCGAGCGAGAGCGACGCGGTCGCCAACGATTGCCAGGAATGCTCGTTCGCCGCGGCGCAGCAGGTCTACGCCTGGCCGGTCGACGCGCCGGCGAAAACCAGTGCCGACGTGCGGGCCGCGACTACGGCCACGCCCCCGCTGGCCAAGGCGACTTCTTCGGCAGATGGCAGGTATGCGCTGGCACTCGACAGCGGCATTTACCTGGTGTGCGCGCATATCAGCTGCTTCAGCGTCACCGTCTTCGGCGGACGGACCACGACGCTCAACATGCGACTCATCAACGGCCCTAGCAGCGGCTTCCTCGGCCTTCCCGACAGCAGCAACCTGACTCGCGTGGAGGGGTTGGAGCTCCCGCTCGAAGCCGTGCCGCGGTGACCGTGACGACGCGCCCCGGCGGCTTCGCCGAATCGAACTCGATCGTCTACCTCACCGCCGTCGCATGGCCTGCAACCAGCGCCTGTGTCGGGCGCCTCAACCGAAAACCGCCGTTTCATTCTCTCAGCGTGCCACTCCCGCCCGCGCGCCGTGTGAAGCGCCCGTGGAGATACCGTGCAGGTTTGTCCGCTCAGCGCGTGAGTTTCCAAAGCATGGCAATGACGCGGTCCGCCAAGCCGCGCGCCGCTTCTGCCTGATTCCCCTCGCAATAGCCCCAAGCCACCGCAACTCGCAGCGCCGCCCGCGTTTCATTCGCGCTACCCGCAGCCGTGAACAGCCGCGCGCGCTTGTTGCCCGCGTCCGAATAATCGGCCTCCGCAATGTTCAAAGCGACGCTGCTCGCGGCGCGCACCAGCTGATCTGCAAGCGAGCGGTCCTTCCGCTTGATGCGCGCCGCGACAGGCCGCAGCGCCTCAATGAGCTGAAGACTGATTTCGCCAACAATGAGATTTCCCATATTTTCTCCTCTCGCCTGCACTGCAAGCGCCCCCCGCCAACGCCAGTGCGCGCAGCCTGCGTCTAGGGCGCGAGCACAGCGAGCGTCGTGCGCAGCACGAGCCAAGCCCCTAGACGCAGGCGAGCACACTGGCATCCTGAGAAAACCGGGACCGGGACAGGTATCCGGGATCGGGTCACCGGAGACCGGTCTCCGGTTGCCGGTTGCCGGTCTCCGGTTGCCGGTTCCCGGTCTCCGGTTCCCGGTCCCGGTCCCGGTCTCCGGTTGCCGGGTTTCTTTTCCCCTCCCACGCGGGCGCAGCCCGCGTTTGGGAGGGGCCGCCGGAGCGCAGCGCGCAGCGCGAGCACCGCCGGTGGGGTGGGCATCCCCTCAAACGAAAACGGCGGCTCCGTTTTGGAACCGCCGTTTTTGTGGAGCTGAGGGGGATCGAACCCCTGACCTCTGCATTGCGAACGCAGCGCTCTCCCAGCTGAGCTACAGCCCCGGGGGAAGGAGGCGGGGACACTAACCGCGGCCAAAAATTGGTCAAGCAGAAACGTCAAAACCGCGCGGAAACTTTCATCCGGGCGCGGTCCTTGGCTGTCTCGCGGATCGCAGGATCGGCCGCCCCAACGACTTTGCGATCCTTAGCCAAGTCTGTGCCTTGACCGCCCGATCGACATGATTATGTTGCCGGCCGTCGGTGAATCGGGAATAGCCCGAGCCGCAAAGATTCACGGTTTCCGTGGCGCCACTCCGTAAGGAGCGCGGCCGGGACCAAGCCGGAGACCTCCGGCAGGAGTTGAGGAGTAAGCGCTATGGGCAAGATCATCGGAATCGACCTCGGAACGACGAACAGCGTCGTTTCGGTCATGGAAGGCAAAGAAGCCAAGGTCATCGTGAACGAAGAGGGCGCCCGCACGACGCCGTCGGTCGTTGCGTGGGATGACAAGGGTGAGGTGCTGGTCGGTCAGATTGCCAAGCGCCAAGCGGTCACGAATCCCGAAAACACCGTCTACTCCTCGAAGCGCTTCATCGGACGTCGCTTCGAAGAGGGTTCGGCCGAGGCTTCGCGGGTTCCGTACAAGGTCGTGAAGGGGCCGAACGGCGACGCGTGGATCGAAGCGCGCGGCAAAGCGATGGCGCCGCCCGAGGTCGCGGCAAAGATTCTTCAGAAGCTGAAGAAAGCCGCAGAGGACTACCTGGGCGAGAAGGTGACGGAAGCCGTCATCACGGTGCCCGCGTACTTCAACGACGCGCAGCGGCAGGCGACCAAGGATGCCGGTCGTATCGCGGGCCTCGACGTGAAGCGTATCATCAACGAGCCGACCGCGGCTGCGCTGGCGTACGGGCTCGACAAGAAGAACAACGAAATCATCGCCGTTTACGACTTCGGCGGCGGCACCTTCGACATCTCGATCCTCGAAGTGGGCGACAACGTCGTGCAGGTTATTTCGACCAACGGCGACACGCATTTGGGCGGCGACGACGTCGACCATATGATCATGGATTGGCTGGTCGCCGAGTTCAAGAAGGACACCGGCCTCGACGTCTCTAAAGACAAGATGGTGATTCAGCGTCTGAAGGACGCGGCCGAACAGGCGAAGATCGAGCTGTCGAGCAAGCAAGAGTCGACGATCAACCTGCCCTACCTGACCGCCGACGCTTCCGGCCCTAAGCACCTGCAGAAGCAGCTGTCTCGCAGCAAGCTCGAACAGATGATCCGCCCGCTGGTGGATCGCTCGATGGAACCGCTGAAGCGCGCGCTGGACGACGCGAAGAAGAAGCCGAGCGACATCAACGAAGTCGTGCTGGTCGGCGGCTCGACGCGCATTCCGCTCGTCCAGGAGACGGTCAGCAAGTTCTTCGGCAAAGAGCCGCACAAGGGCGTGAACCCCGACGAGGTCGTCGCGATCGGCGCAGCCGTGCAGGGCGGCGTTCTGAGCGGTGACGTGCAAGATGTGGTCTTGCTCGACGTCACCCCGCTTTCGCTGGGCGTGGAGACGCTGGGCGGCGTGATGACGGTGATGATTCCGCGCAACACCACGATCCCGACGCAGAAGAAGGAAATCTACTCGACCGCGAGCGACAACCAGACGTCGGTCGAGATCTTGGTGCTGCAGGGCGAGCGAGCCGAGGCCAAGCTCAATCGCGTGCTCGGCAAGTTCCACTTGGAGGGGCTGCCGGCAGCGCCGCGCGGCATGCCGAAGATCGAAGTGACGTTCGACATCGATGCCAACGGCATCTTGTCGGTCGGCGCGAAGGATCTGGCCACGGGCAAGGATCAGCGCATCACGATCACGGCGTCGTCCGGCATCAACAAGGACGACATCGACCGCATGGTCAAGGAAGCCGCCGCGCACGAAGAAGAAGACAAGAAGCGCCGCGAAGAGATCGAGCGTCGGAATAAGCTCGACAACATGTGTTACACGCTCGAAAAGCAGATCAGCGAGAACAAAGACAAGCTGGACGGCATCGACATCGGCAGCATTGAGAAGCTAATCAAAGAAGGCCGCGAGGCCGTCGAGAAGCAAGACGACGCCAAGGTGCAGAGCGTGCTCGAGCTGCTCGAGAAGGAAGCGCACGCGATGGCCGCGAAGATGTACGAAGGCGCGGGCGGTCCTCCCCCCGGTGCGGGCGGCCCCGACGCTGGCCCGGCTGCGGGCGGCGACGAAGGCGGCAAGAAGAAGAAGGGCGCCGACGTGATCGACGCCGAGTTCGAAGAAAGCAACTGAAGCCACCGCTTTGGGGCTGGGACCCCAAAGCCCACGAGACCGAGCGGGTGGCGACACTTCAGTGACACCGCAAGAGACGCCCGAGGCCTGACGGCTTCGGGCGTTTCGGTTTTGTACCCGCTGGCGGATGCGACGCGCGGTCCTAGAATTAGGGGGTGAGCTTGATCGCCCCCGAAACGCCGCTGCGCGAGCCGCTTCGGGTGCGGGCGCTACGTTTCGGGCGCTCGCTGATTGTCGGAAGCTGGGGCACCGCGTTGGATTTCGCGTCGCTCACGCTGAGTATTCGCTTGTTGCACCTGGACGCGACGTGGGCGCGCGTCATCGGGTTGTGTGCGGGCGGCGTGGTGTTGTTTTTCGGCAGCCGCTCATTCGCGTTTCGGGCCGAAGCCGAGAGCGCGGCCCCGCAAGCCAAGCGCTTCGTGATTTCCGAGTTGATCGGCTTTCCGCTCAACATGTTGGTCTTCAAGCTGCTGTTGCAGCTCGTGCCAACGGTGGCGCCTGAAGCGCTGAGCTTGGTCGCGAATTTCGTGCTGTTCGTGACGTACTACTACCCGGTGCGGAACCGTATCGTGTTCAAGGGTCCGCGCTTGGTGCTGCAGGACGCGTCAGCGCGCTCCTGAAGTGCGGCGCCGGCGGCGCGCGACGCTCAGCAACGCCAGCCCCCACCCGAGCGCCGTCCACGCGGAACGAAGCGGCCTTGCTGGAGACGCGAAAGCGCAGCTGCTGTCGTCAGTCGTGGTCGTCGGAGCGGCCGAGCCGGTGCCAGCCGTACCGGTGCCGGCAGGCGGCGTGATGACGGTGACGGTTCCAGCTACGCCACCGCTGGCAGCGCCGCCGATTGCGGAACCGCCAGATGACGTGCCGCCAGCCGCTGCGCCAGCTGCTGCTGCACCCCCGCTCGGAGCGCCAGCGCCCCCGGCGGCGCCGCCAGCCCCGCCCACGCTAGGGTCCACGGCTGGCGCTGGCAACGATTGCGCGAACATCCAATCGATAAAGCCCGGGTAGTCGTAGCCGAGGTTGTGGATCGAATGCCCGACGTCTTGGAATGGCGTGAAGACGAATTTCTTCGCACCAACCGCAGTCATGGCGTCTGCCATCGCCTGCGCGCCGGCAAAGTAGCTGTCGGCCGTGCCGCACATCGACCAGATTGGCGCGTCGACCAACTTGCTCAGCAGGTCCTTGTCTGGATCCCCACGGCACGACTGCGGCGAAGCGCCCGCGAAGTAGTCGGGACGGCGCTCGATCATGTCCCAGGTGCCGTAGCAACCCATCGAGATGCCGGTCACGTAGCGACGGCGTGCATCGATGTTGAACTCGGTGCTGAGCGCGTCGAGGATGCCGTAGACGAGCGCTCGCGTCGGATGCTCAGCCCCCGTCGCCGAGCCCTCGACGCCGCCGCCGAAGCCGTAGCTCGAATTGGTGGCCTGAGGCGCGACCAGAAAGTGCGGATAC
The DNA here is from genome assembly GCA_038252755.1 of Polyangiales bacterium. Taxonomy (GTDB): domain Bacteria; phylum Myxococcota_A; class Polyangia; order Polyangiales; family Polyangiaceae; genus PMG-095. The sequence goes on from JBBSAB010000013.1 coordinate 90,286, forward strand.
TTGGCCTGCGTCGCGAACTTCTTCTTGTCCATGTCCGTGGCGTCGTGGACAAACACGCCACCGTAGCCGCCGGAGCCCGCCTCTTCAGTGAGTTGGATGCAGTTGTCGGTGCCGACTAGGCCTGCGTGATGCAGGTAGAGGACCAGCGGATAGGCCTTGCCGGGGTCGTAGCCGGTGGGTACGAACAGTCGGTACGGCATGGTCTTGCCGTCCTTTTCGAAGATGCGGCCTTTGAAGCCTTGAAAATCGGCGGTGGCCGCGGGGGGAGGCTGCTGGGGACACGCGGCGCGCGCGCTGGCGCTAAGCGTCAAACCGAGCAGAAAGAGGCGGATCCACGTACGCCAGCTGGGCCCAACTCGACTCATGCTTTGTCTATGGGGGAGCGACCGAAAAACGGTCGGAAAAATCTCTAGAATGCGCCAACGACCTTTTCAGCAGCTTGGGCTACCGCGGGCCAGCCGGCGATCAGCGCCAGCAGCAGAGCCGCGGGCGCCCAGCGCTCACTTCAACGCCGCAAACGCCGCCTTGTACGCGGCCTCGTCGAAACCGACCAGACTTCCGTCCGTCGTCAGAACGAGTGGCCGCTTGATCAACTTGCCGTCGTTCACGAGCGCGTCGACGGCTTGAGCTTCAGTCACTTTGACTAGCTTCTCGCTCCAGCCGCCGTCGCGGTACGACTGGCCCGAAGTGTTGAAGAGCTTCTTCAGCGGTACGCCGCTTTTGAGCACGCGCATCAGCTCGGCCTTTTTGGGAGGCGTCGTGACGATGTCGATTGAGTCGTAGGCGACGCCGCGCGCGTCCAGCCATTTGAGCGCCTTCCGACACGTCGAACACTTGGGATATTGGTATACCTTAACGGCCATTCCCAGCAGGCTACCCCATGCTAGCCTGCCGCCAATGCGCTCTTGGGTAGGTAGTGCCTGTGTGGCCTGTACGCTCGTAGCTTGTGGTCCGAAACCGGAGGCCAAGGCGCCGCCGCCGAAGCCGGTCGACGTCGCACCGATTGTGGTCGAGGAAGCGCCGGATCTCTCGCCGGTGAAGCGACCGGCCGAGGTGGTGATGGTGGGTCGGATCGCGCGGCCCCGCCTGTTCGCGGAGACGCTGACGAAGTGGAGTTCGCTGCCGCTGCGTGTCGAAGACATGATGCCGGAGCAGGCCCGCGCGATGTCGCGCGCGGTGCTGTGGGAGGCACCGGTCGAGATGCTGGTCGCGCTCGACGCGTTCGGCGACGGCAAGGTTCCGCCACCGCTGATCATCGGCTCGGTCGGCCTCAAGTCACTGGACGAAGCGCTCAGCGCAGCGGAAGCCCTGCAGCTTCCAACGCGCAAACTCGCGCCAGGCATTTTTAGAGTCGGTGATTTCCCGGACACGAGCTGCGCCGTGGCGGTCAGCCTCGGCGCAGCTCCGGCCCGACTGATCTGCGGGCATGGCACCAAAGACGTCGACGCCCTGCTGCCGTACGCGACGCGCGGCTTGCCCAGTGAGCCGCAAACCGGCGCCGATTTCGAGCTCACGCTCGACGCCAAGCCGCTCCAGGAACACTACGGGCACGACGTGACGGCGCTGCGGCTCTTGGCCGGCGTCGCGATGCGCGAAGTAGCGCTCGACTCCGCCCGCTTCGACCGCGCGCTGTCGGACGCCATTTACGGCGGTGTCGACGAAACCATCAACCTATTCAACGACTTGGATCAGCTGCGCCTGGAGGCTCGACTGGATGCTTCACGCAATGTGCTCACCGGCTCGGCGGAGCTGCGGCTGAAGGGCGAAACCTCGTGGACAGCCGGAACGATCGCCGCCATGAAGCCGACCGCCATTCCCGCGACCTTGCCGCGCCTGCCACCGGGCACGACGCTCGCTGCCTACAACACCACGCTCCCCGCTGAGCGCTACGCGGCGATCGGGCGCATCTCGGGCGAGTTGCTGGAAGGGGTGATGGAGCACGAGAAGCTGCCAGAGGCCACGCGCAAACGCGCGCGGCGCGTCATCGACGCCTGGCTGAGTAAGTTCCCCGAAGGCTTCGGTTTTGCGGTCAGCCCCGGCCAGAACGACAGTATCGGCTACCAACACTCTGACACGATGATCACGCGCGTCTCGGAGCCAGCTGCGCGCTTGCTCGCCCTGCACAACGATTTCTTCGCGCTAATCGCCGATCCGGCACTGAAGCGCTGGGCCAAACAGAAAATGCAGATCGACGAAAAGATCTGGCCCAAGATCACCAAAAAATCGCTCAGCTTGCCCGGCTTCAAGACACCGGCCACGGTCTTCGAGATCACCGCTGACCTGAGGGCGTGGGCCGGCGCCAACGAGAAATTCGCCAGCATCCTCAAGAACATGTTGCCAGCGCCCGACGCGAAACAACTGAGCCGCATCAACGTCGTCGTGCAACCCGATGGCGAGTTCACGTACATGCTGACCGGCGACGACACGAAGGAGATGGCGCGTGTGATGGGCGAGCATCGCAAGGCCGAGCCTGGCATTTTCTTCGCCAAGCCGGTGCACAACGACCGCGTGATCGCCGCGGGCTTCATGACGCTGGCCTACGTGGCGCGCTCGCTCGAGCGCAGCACCAAGAAGCATGACGTCGGCAAAGCCGTCGCCGCCGCGCCGCATCACGGCGAGACGCCGATTTCCTTTTCAAGCACCGTGGGCGCCGGCAGTGCCCGCGTCGACATCGAGGTGCCGTCCGCGGTCTTCAGCGACGCCAGCGCCGCCGCGGTCAGCGCCGGTCCGGCGTTCAAGGATGCGCTCGACAAGCAGTAAGCCGAGCTCGCTTCGATAAGTCCTGAGGATCCGAAACTTTGGCCTCTCCTGTCGGCCAAGGTATGCAGAGGTGGTCTGATGTATGTCTTGAGACGACATCTTGCTGCCTTGGCCAGTGCAGCCCTCCTTTTGGTCGCGATTCCTGCCCATGCCGCTGCCGGCTGGGTCGAAACGCGGGTCACCGGTCACGCCGCGACCGTCGACGTCGAGCGTAACGGCACCGCCACCGTTACCCAGGAGCTCGGCATCCGGCTGCGTGGTGGCCCGCTGGCTGAGCTGCCGCTGGCGGGCGTGGACGGTGACGCCGAGCCGCTGCCCGACGCGACCGTGATCTGCACCGACGACCAGAAGTTCGGCACCGTGCCGCTCTCGGTTTCGCGCGAGCCTGACGGTTCGCTGAAGCTCACCGTGGAGCGTGAGCGCGGCTTGAAGACGGGCTCGTACGTGTTCCGCTTCAGCTACCGGACCCAGCTGGCGAAGCGCGAGCTGATTCGGCGAGTAGGCAACCACGTCGAGCTGCGCTGGGTGGGCCCACGCTTCGACGACGGCCTGGACTCGGCGCGTGTGACGTTCCGCGTCCCCGAAGCCAACGTCGCCCCGATGCTGCCGAGCCCCGGCTCGAGCAGTGGCGCGATCAACGAGCTCGACGAGCTCGGCGGCGTGTTCGTCGGTAACCTGCGGCGCGCTCCGGGCAAAGACGAGCTGGAGATCATGCGGCCACACGTAGCGCGCGGAGAGCCGGCGCTGTGGCGCGTCTGGGTTGCCGACTCAGCGTTCGACGCGTTCACGACCACGGCGGCGCCCAAGTCACCCGCGCTGCTGGCGTCGCGCGAGCTGGGCGAGTCGCCGCGCGAACGCCTGACCTGGCTGCTGGGCGCGGTCGGCGCCGGCCTAGCCTTTGGGCTGCTGGTGTTTGCCAAGTGGCACGCCTTCCACGCCGCAGCAGCCTTGCGCAATGCCAAAGCGCAGGCGCTGGTGCCGCTGGCTCCGGGCTTGCGGGCGGCGCTCGGTGGCGTGCTGTTGGGCCTGGCGGTGATCGCTGGTGGGCGCTGGGACGAGCCGACGCTGGTCGGCGTCTTGCTACTAGGCGTGATGGCTTGCGCCGCGCTGTACGCCACTCCCGGCCGCGTCGCGCCGCGCGGCCCCGGGCAATGGCTGCCGCTCTCGGAGAGCGACGCCTTTTCCCGTCAGCGCACGCAGCTGCCGGGCCGCTACCTCGACGGCAGCACCCTGCTCGGCGCCTTCGTGCTGAGCGCGCTGTTCGTCGGCGTGCTGGTCCTGCACTTCCTGGAGCGCCAACATTCGCCGTACCGCGCGGTCGAGTTCCTGCTGGGCAGCACCGTCTTGCTGCCGGTGTTCTTGACCGGCCGCGCGCAGGAGCTACCGGCGGTGCCGGGTGGTGACCCGCGGCGGATGCTCGAGCGGGTGCTTGGCGGCCTGCGTCGGCGCGGACTGCGCGCGGTGCCGTTGGCACGGCTGCCGCAAGGCGCCAGCAGCGCTGATGAGCTGCGGCTCTTGGTGCAACCACGTGGCGCACTGGCCGGACTGATGGCGGTCGAGGTCGGCGCTGACCACGCGCTCGGCTTGGGCGGCATGGTGGCGGAGCCGTACGTGCTGTTGCGCGTGCGTGAGGGCTCGCTGTGCTCGCAAGCCTTGCCGGCACAAACCTCGTTTCAGCGCGGCCGAAAGCCGGACGAGCGCGTCGCCGTGCTGCGCCCCAAGCTACCGACGGTCGCCGAGACGCTGGCGCTGGTGAACGAGCTGGTCGAGGTGCTGACTCAGCCGCCGCCGCCCGCGCCACCCAGCAGCGCGCGCAGTTCGGCGGGCAAGCCGGCTTCGGCGCGGAAGCCGCCGCGAGCGGCGTCGCCAGCCCACGCGATGTAACTGCCATGCAGGGCGTGGCGAGCGCCAAGCTCGGACGCTGCCGCTCCGCCGTACAACGCGTCGCCGGCGATTGGGTAACCCAGATACGCCAAATGCACGCGGATCTGATGACGAAAGGCGCGCTCGACGCTGAGCTCGACCAACGCGAAGTGCGCACCCCGTTCGACGACCCGATACCGAGTGCGAGCGAGCTTCGCATAGCCAGCGGGCGCTTCATCGTAGACGCGGACACGACGCGGCTCGGCGCTGTCCGGGCCGACTAGCGTTTCGAGCTCACCTTGCTCGGGCATGCCGCTAGCAACAACTGCCAAATAGCGCTTTTCGATCAGCGAGGACTCGAATAGCGAGCGCGCAGCCTGAAACGCTGCGGCCGAGCGCGCGGCCAGCACGACACCCGAGGTTTCGTTGTCGAGCCGGTGCACGAGCCCAGGCTCACGCTCGCGAAAACCCACGCCGAGCATTTCGGGGTAGCGCGCGAGCAAGGCCGCTGCGAGCGAGCGCGTCTCGGTCCGCACCAGCGGCGCCGTCGGCAGCCCTGCCGGCTTGTCGACGATCACGAAGTCCTCGGACTCGAACAGCACCTCGAGCGGGATGGAGGCGTCGGGCGCGATCGCCACGCTGGGCGCCTCGACGACCAGCTCGGTGCCCGTTTCGACGCGGTCGCCTTTCTTCAGCCGACGGCCCGAACCGCGCACCCGACCAGCTTCGAACAGCTGCTTGACCTCTTTGCGGCTGAAGCCAGGAAATGAACGCAGCACGGCGTCGTCGGCGCGGTGACCGGCCAAGTCGCCGGCGATCATCACGCGTAGCGCTTCGGCGTCGTCAGTAGTTTCGCCCATCTCAGAACCGCCCGAGCATGCCGGCTTCGAAGCGCGCGCCATGCGCGTCGGGCGTGGCGATGGCGTAGGGCAGCGCCGGCAAGAGCGCGTGCGGCACGCCAGCGTCACTCTTGCGCGTCGACCACCAACCGATGCCAGCGCCCAGCACCGTGCCCGCAAAGATGCTGCCGAGCCAAGCGCGCGTGCGCGATTTGCTCTCTTCCCGATCGACGAGCAAGAGCGGGCTACCCGCGGCGGCGCCGGTCAGCGCGCCGAGCGTCGCCCCCAGGTCGACGAGCAGCACGCGCGAGGCTTTGACGTTGAGCTGCGTCGCCAGCACGCCTGCGCCGAGCGTCCCGACGGCTGCGCCGTAGCCCATCCCGCCGATCGGGGTCTTCTTCGTGCGGCCCTCGGCGAACAGCTGCGTCAGGCCACCGAGGCCCATCCCGAGCACGCCGCCGCTGTGTACGAGCGCGGCGTCGCCGTCGGTGATGTCGGTCAGGCTCATCGCCGCGACCGCCAGCGCGACGCCACCGGTGCCGGCGACGACGCCGTACACGTAGCGGTCTTCTTTTGGAACATCGTGGTGCGCGGCCAGTAGCAAGCCGGAGCTGGTCGGCCACCACAGTCCGGCCGAAAGGAACCAAGCGCCGCCCACGCTGACGTCCCACTCATCGGCGACCAGCATCGACGCGCCCAGGCCCACGCCAGTGCCGAGCGCAACCAGCGGATAGACCAGCCGATCGTCGGCCGATCCGCTGGCAGCCTGGATCGAGTAGCCGACGTAGCCGCCGAAAACGGCGGCGTTCAGCGCCAGCACGGCGCGACCGTTGGAGCGCGGCTCGAGCGGCTCGAGCTCTTCGGCGGCGGCTGGCGCAGCGTGCGCCGAGCGCGCGGCTTCGGGGTGCGACTGGACCAGATCACGCATCATGACCGCGACACGGACGTCGAGATCATCGGCCGTCGAGCGCTCGCTGCGCGTGAGCATGACGCGTGTGCCCGGGCGAATCGCCACGATGCGCACGCGCAGGCCGCTGCCATCGCGTTCCAGGGTCGGCAGTACCAACCAGGAATCGTGGGCGCGCTTGACTAGCTGCTCGTCGGACGGCACCTCGCGCGCACCGCGTGGCTCGAGCGTGAGCGTGAGCCCCAAGTCCTGAACAGCCTCGGAAACCAGCTGATCGAGGTGCGGCAGCAGCGCGTCGACGCTGGCGTCGGTCGGCGTCTCGTGAGTTGGCGCGGCGGGCAACGCCACGACGTCGTTCGGACCAGCGTGAGCTGCAGCCGTGACCGTCAGCGCTGCCAGAACCGCACGTGCAGCGCGGCAGGCCATGGCCCTCAGAACATCACGGTCGCGTTAATCCAAGCGTCGACGTCGCTGGCACCGCTGACCTTGAAGCGATGCCCCGGATCGTTGATTGGCTTGCGGTAGTTGGGGTTCGGAATACCGCTCGCCACGTCTTTGGTGCCCGCGCCGTCCGGTTTAGTGCCGTGGCACGGGCCGGACTTGCTCAAATCGTTGGCAAAGTCCGGGTTGCAGGCTTGGTCGAACGTGATGAAGTGAGCCTGCGTCAGCGTGTAGCCAGCGCCGAGGTTGAACTTCACGTACTCGCCCACCTGCCAGTTCACGCTGCCAGACAGCGTGTACACGCCGTGCTGCTGCACGTCGGTCAGGCCGGTGAAGTACACCTTCTGCGAATTGGGATTTACAACCGACGTGCCGGTAGCGTCGCCGGTGCCGCCCTGGAACTCGGCGAAATTCGGGTAGCGCAGCGTGGCCGCGTCCGACGTGCCGAGCGCGTCGAACAGCTCCGAATAGTCCCGACCTTCCGACACGTACGTGCCGGTAAATCGGAAATCGAACGCCAGCCGCTGGAACGCCTCGCGGATTTCCCACGGGATCACGTTCAGGCCGAAGATCATCGTGCCTTTGAGCGGCGGATGATTGACGAGCGAGCCTTTTAGATCGGTCGCGCCATAGTCGCTGCTGCTGTTCTGGAACTCGAGCAGCGCGCGAAAACCGCCGTAAGGCTCGATGTATTTCACGCGCCGCGAGACGATCGTGTGGCCTTCGAGCGCGGTCACGCCGCGGCTCACGCCGGGCTTGCGGCCACCGGTGAACGCGCCTTCGAGCGAGCCTGCCGGGCCGCCGGTTTCATAGCCGCCGGATGCGCCGTCGCGATTGACGTCCGAGTAGTTGGCGCATTGCAGCTGCGTCGCCCCGACCGGAAGCTCAGAATTGGTGTTGACGGTGGCGGGGCTCTTGTTGCACGCGTGCATCGGCTCGCTCACGTCGAAGCGGCCCTCGATGCCGAGCAGCCAGGTCGGCTTCGTCGCGTCGCGCGCCTGATTCATCGGTGAAGCATCGATGCCAATCGCCAGGTATTCGACGCCGCTGCGTGTCGGCGACTTGAACGGCAGCTGAAACAGCTGTTCACCGGGCGCGCCGGCTAGCGCGAAAGTCTGATTCTTGTCGCTGCCCGAGAGGCCTTTGAGCTCGCGATCATCCGACAGGATGATCGGCAGTCGAATCACCAGCGCCAGGTCCTTGTAAAGGCCGACGTCGGCGCGCGTGTTCAAACGGCTGACGCGCTGTGAGTACTCAGCAACATTGAGATTGGCGCGCGCGTAGCCGCCGTCACTGAAGCCCGCGTCGCTGAGCGAAGACTCACGCAGAATCTTCGAACTCGTCCAAGTGCTTTGGTACCCGAGCGACAGGTGCAAATCGAACAGATCGTCGTCATCGAAGGCGTCGACGACTTGAACCACCTCGGAGGGTTCGCGCAGCACCGAAGGCTCGCTGACTTTCCGGGGCTCCTCGGCGTGCGAAAGCGAGGTCAAAAGCAGCCCCGCCAGCGGCAGGGCAGAGCACGTTTTTAAGGTCAAGCGCCTCATCCTGGGACCTCGGGCGAACACACGCGCCCGTTTCAGCGGACGCTAGCGGCGCGCGGTCCGAACTGTCAACGGATCGGTCACTTTTCCGGGGCTTGGGCACGGCCAGGATGGGGGATGGTCTCCCATAGACCCTCCCAACGCACCGCCTCGGCCCAAAGCCCGGTGGCCGCGGTCGGGTCGGCCACGAGCCCGGTAGCGCTCGCCGCGATGGTGCAAGCCGCTCGAGCCGCCTTGCGCGCCCGCACATGGGCTTGAGCGCGTTCGCCGAGCGATTCGGTCGCCGCGCGATCGCCGACTTTGCGCGCCGTGGCCTCGGCGGCTTCAGCCGCCCCCTTACAACGCGCCATCAGCGCCGCAGCGTCGGGCTTACCGAGTGGAATGACGAGCTTTTCGGGCGCGTGAAACGAGCTCTTGGCAGCGTGGGTCGTGGCCCCCACGGCGGCGGGCGCGGCCGAATCGACTTCGATCTGACCGGCGCGCATTTGAACGCTGAGTTTCTTGTCGTCGAGCGTGAGCGTGAACTCGGCGTCGCCATAGCGCACACCGGCCACTGGCGTCGCGATCAGCACCTCGGCGCCGGGTCGGGCGCCCATGCCATTGCCGACCACGACCTTGCCCGCGGCGAGTAGCACCTGTTCGCGACCGCGGCGGCAGGCGCGAAACAGCGCTGGGCCCGCCAGCGAGATCTCGCGGCCGCTGGCTGCGTGCTTCAGCGTCAGGCTCGCACCCTTGCCAAGGGTCACCCACGCTGAACCGTCGAGCTGCGCCCCCGACACCAAGACAACGTCACCAATCTTAGCGTCGCCTTCCACGCGCAGCGCCCGGCAGGTCGGATCCGGCAACGGCGGCAGAGGTGCCGCGCTAACCGCCGCGCTGACCGACGGAGCTGCGGCGCTTGCAACAGCGCTCTGGCTTTCGTTGGCCGAGTCGCCTGCGCGGTGCTCGGCCTTGCCTTTGGCGCACGCCACGAGCGGCAAGACCAGCCCCAGCGGCAGCACCCAGCGGGACCTGCTCATTCAGCGCGCCGTGAGGGCGGCGGCGGCGGAATGATCAGCGTTTTGCGATCCTCGTCTTCGTCCTCCGCGAAGATCTCGCTCGTGATGTCCTCGGCGGCCAGCTCCTCTTTGGCGGCTCCCAGTTCGCGCGTCGTCTCGGCTAGCCGATCGGCGAGCACGCCGGTAAACTGCCACAGCAGCTTGACCGCGAGCTGGTGCTCTTTGCGCAGGATCTCGAAGAACTCCTGACGCCGGATCACCATCAACTCGCTCAGTAGCTCGGACGTGACTGTCGCCGAGCGCGGCTGGCTGCGCACGAGCGCCATTTCACCGACGTGCGCGCCCGGCGGCAAGACGGCGACGTCTGCGCCGTTGCGCGTCACCTTGAGCTGGCCGGACAGCACGATGTAGAGCTCCTCGCCCTTCTCGCCCTCGGTCATCACGACCTCACCCGGTTTGTAGGTGAGCACGTCGGTGACCTGCAACACGCGCAAGATTTCGCGATCATTGAGCGGACGGAACAGCGGCATGCGCGCCAAAATCTCGCGTTTGAGCTGCAGCTTCGCGGCGCGGCCCTCGTCGCGGTCCGACGCGTCGCCAACGGTGACGATGACGGACGTGATGTTGTCCTTGCCGCCGTGCTCGTTAGCCCAGTCGATCAGCTCTTTGACGACGCTGTCGGCGTCGGGCTTGGCCAAGAACCGGCCGAGATGCTCGAGATCGTCACCCTCGAAGTAGCCAGAAAGGCCGTCGGAGCACAAAAGGAAGCGGTCGCCTTGCAGCAGATCGACCACCAGCGTGTCCGGCTCGACGTGCTCGTAGACGCCGACTGCGCGAGTGATGGCGTGCTTTTGCGCCAGCTGCTCGACCTGCTCCTTCGGCATCTTCTTGCGTTTGATGAGCTCGTTGTAAACCGTGTGATCTTCGGTAATTTGCTCGAGCACGCCGTCGCGCAGCAAGTAGATGCGGCTGTCGCCGACGTAGATGATGAAGGCTTCCTTGCCGACGACCAGCAGCGCCACCAGCGTCGTGCCCATGCCGCGCTTCTTGGCGTCCTTGGCGGCCTCGGAGTGCACCTTGTTCGAGGCGCGGTTGACCGCGAACTCGAGCATGTTCAGGATGTCGCGCTTGCTGACCTTGGCGCCGCCGGACGCGCCCTCGGCGTAGTCGCGGATGAGCTCGGCTTCTTTCTTGATCTCGTCGTGAAGCGTGCGAACGGCCAGCGCGCTCGCCACCTCACCCGCGGCGTGTCCGCCCATTCCGTCGCAGACCACGAACAGCCCGAGCTTCTTGTCGACGAGGTAGTTGTCCTCGTTGTGCTCACGCGTACGACCGACGTCCGTCAACGCGCCGAAATGGATCTCCGGACTGCTCATCGACCAAGCAGGATAGCCCAGCGCCTCTCCGCTCGGAAAGCCAGTCTTTGACGGCAATTTACCGGCGCTTTTGGGGAACCAGATTTTTTCACGGGAAGATCGGAAGATCGGAAGGCGTGAACGAGCCCAGACTTGGGCGCCACGAAGATCCGTCGCTCGCGTCACTCGGCGCGGAGCCGGTACAGGGAACAGAGAACAAGAACCCGGTCCTACACGCGTTCGTCTAACACCGAGCGAGCGCCGGACCGCGCCACGACAACATGGTCCAACAAGGGTATGCCAATGAGCTCGGCACACTTCGCGACGTGTTTGGTCATTTCGATGTCATCCACGCTGGGCTGCGGGTCGCCGCTCGGGTGGTTGTGCACGAGCAAGATGGCGGCCGCGCCGTTCTTCACCGCGGGTGCCAGTACGTCGCGCGCCGTCAGCGCGCAGCCGTGCAGGCCGCCTTGGGCAATGCGCGTGCTCGCCTTCAAGCCGCTGCGACCGTCAAGACAGAGCAACCACACTTCCTCGTGATCGAGCGCCGCCAAGCGCGGCCGCGCCCAATCGGCGACAGCCTCGAAGCAGTCGAGGACTTGCCGGCGCTCGCAGAGCGAGCGGATGACGACTCGGCGCCCGAGCTCCATCGCCGCGGCCAAGCGCGCGGCCTTGACCGGGCCGACGCCGGGCTGCACCGCAAACGCGTGCGGACCGAGCCGCGCGATGCCTTCGATACCGCCCGAAGCCTCGAGCAGCGACAGTGCCACGCGCTCGACCGAGTGACCGGTGCTGCCCGTGCCCAGCAACAGCGTGAGTAGCTCCGCGTCCCCCAAATCGTGAACCCCCGACTCCAATGCTCGTTCTCTGATCGCCAGCAAACTAAACCTCGCTCTCGCACGCCGTTAGAAGCAGCAGACGTGCCAAGCACGCCCAACCGTCAAATTCGCCAACGATCGGCGGCGTTCTTCGGCGCGTGGGCACGGCCGCCACCGGCTACCGGCAGCCAGCGCCAGCCCGGCGAATCTCTTTCGTACGACAGCCACAGTCGAGACTAGATCCTGCGCGACGCTGCCTCTGTCAATGCTCACAGGTAGTCTTGAGTGACCGGGTCATCGGTGGCTTCGACGGCGGTCACCGTGAGATGACCGAGTTGGCTGTGCCAGGGTTGAACCGCGTCGGCGTTCAAGGCGCTGAGCTGCTCGGTCGGCTTGATCAGCAGATCCTGCGCATCCTGGTACATCGCTGGCAGCGTCACGTTCCTTGGCTCATTGGGCAGAGTGCGCGCGTCGACGCAATTTGCGGCGTCTTGCGAGCCGGCGCCGCAGTTGTCTATCGCATGGCAGTTGGAGTCGTGCACCGAGTAAGTGATCTTGCCGCCGCCTACCACCACGATTGACTTGGTGTAACTGAGCAAGAAGGTGCGATGTGACTCGTAGCCGCCCATCGGAAACGCATTCATGTAGTAGTGTCGGGCCTCGGCGCCTGTGTGGTCGAACACCCCGAGCTCCCACGTGTCGTAGTTGGAAGGTACTGCGCGGCCATCGCGATAAAAGGTGTCCGACGTGACCTGCTCCACCGCAGCCGGGACCATCTCTCCTTGGTCCCGGCTTCCCCCTTCGTAGTACTTGGCGGACGCGATCGCATTGAACCCGAACGTGACCTTGTAACGCTGCCCGGGTGTCCCACCGAGCGGGAACGTTTCGATCGTGGTAACGCCTTTGCCTTCGAACGTCGCCGCGTCTTGATTGGGACAGGGCGTGGCAGTCACGCAGTCACCGCCTAGCTTTTGTTGGCAGCCGACCAGAAACCACGAGCTCCGTAGCACGGTGCCAAAGTCGCTCGGCTGACCAGTCACGCACTCGATGGTTGGCTCCACGCAGAGCGCAACCTGCGGCGCTCCGGCGGCACCAGCCGTGGCAGAAACGTTGCCTGCTTCCGAACTCATACCAGTTCCACCGGCGTCCGCGCCGCTCGCAGCAGCGACGCTCAGCACACCGCCGGTCCCCTGGCTCATCCCGCCGCTACCAACCTCGCCCCGAGGCGGGTTGCTGGCCTGGCGACCTCCACACGCGCAGACGAACGCGAACGGCAAGATCCAAGCGACGCGCTTCGGCAGTGCTAGGTTACGATGGCATCCCTCGTTCATTGGTCCTCACAAGTAGTCTTGAGTCACCGGGTCATCGGTGGCTTCCACGGCCGTGACGGTGAGGTGGCCCAGGTTCGAGCGCCAAGGCTGCGTCGCTTCGGGGTTGAAGACGCTGAGAACGTTGGTGGGCTTGAGCTGCTGATCCTCGGCATCCAGGTACGTTGCCGGGAGCACGGTTGCTGCAGGCTCATTCGGGATGTTGCGGGGAGCGCAGCCTTCAGGCTCGAGCTGATAGAGACCGCAGTTGTCGATGGAGCGACAGTTGGGACCGTGGACGAGGTGCGTGACCTTGCCGCCGCCCACCACCACGATCGACTTGGTGTAGCTCAGCAAGAAGGTGCGATGCGACTCGTAGCCCCTTCCGGGAGGGAGCGAGTTCATGAAGTAGTGACGGAGCTCGACGCCCATTTCGTCCAGCACACTCAGTCGCCAGCTGTCGTATCCGTTCAGGGCCCCAGTCGGCGACGTGCCGACGGCGTGGCCGTCTCGGTAGAAGCCGTCGAGCGGGGTCACGTCGACGCTAGACGGAACGTTGTCGCCTTGGTCCCGTTTGCCGCCCACGTAGTCCTTGGCAGACATGACGGCGTTGAACGTGAACGTCACCTTGTAGCGTTGGCCCGGCACACCACCAATTGGAAACGTTTCGAGCGTGCTGATGCCACGGTCATCGAACCGGGGAGCGTCGACGCTCGGGCAAATGGCGGCGTTAACACAGTCGTGCCCCGGCAACGCTTTACAACCCATCAAGAACCACGAGCTCTGCCAGGCGATCCCAAAATCGCTCTTCATGCTCGCCACCGAGTCGAGGCACGCTGCGTCGCACGCCTGGGGGGTGCTGGCCGCGCCGGCCTCCGCCGAACTGCCGCCGGGCTCCGAGTTCGTGCCCGTGCCGCCCGTCGCCGTACGGCCCGTCATCCCGGTGCCCAAATCCGCGGCACCAGCCAGATTGCCGGTGCCGCCGCGCGCTGTGGCCGCGGGATTGCTCGCAGCCTCACGACCCCCGCAGGCGAGCACGCACGTGAGCAGCACGAAAGCGCCGCCGCACCCGCAACACCAGCTCCACGGCCGCGCAGCATCCATGCCCATGGAGCGTACTCTAGTCCATGTGGATGCCACGCCGGACGCCGCAGGCAAAGTGCTGTTATTACAGCCACATCGCTAGCCATAAGCTAGTTGTAGCTAGGCCTCGGGACTGCAGGAAGCGGCGCGAGCAATACCGGTTGGCGGTGGCGTCACGTACCGTCGCGCGCCCGCTGCTCACTCGACGTCGACGATCGCGCTCGGATCGATTCGCGCGCGCAAATCATCGAGCGCGGCTTGCACGGCAGCTTCGCTGGTGGCGTCGAACGTGATGCGCGTGCGGTAGCGCGGATTGAACAGCGCCGGATACGAGCCGATGCTGACGCTCGGGTGCGCTGCCACGACCGCATCGAGCGTGTCCTTCAAGTCGACCTCGTCGCGGTTCAGCACCAACGCGCGCGTCACGAATGGGCGAGGACCTTTGACCCACGCGCGCAGCGTCGCCAGCTTCATCCGAAACACCTCGGGCACGCCCGGCAAGATCCAAACGTTCTCGACGACCGGCGTCGGCCACGAGACGTCGGGCGCGCGCCGCAGCTCCGCGCCCTCCGGAATGTCGGCGAAGCGCAGGTGAGCGTCGCTGGTCTTCTCGCCGAACGTCTGGCGCACCAGCTCGACTAGCGCGGGGTCGCGCACGACCTTGCGGCCGAACGCGTGGGCCACGGCTTCGATCGTCACGTCGTCGTGGGTCGGACCGACGCCGCCGCTCGTAACCACGATGCCGTGCGCCGCCGATAGCCGCGCGATCGCGGCCGACAAAGTCGGTACGTCGTCGAGCAGAATCTCTGCCGCCTTCAGCTCGATACCGAGCGCACGCAGCGTCTTGGCCAGCGGCGCCAGGTTGGCTTCGACGACTTTGCCGCTCAAAAGCTCGTTGCCAATGGCGAGAAACGCGGCTGTCTCGACCAGCTGCTGCACGTGGCTACTCCGGCTCGAGCTCGCGCACGACGGGCTGGCCCGCGGCGTCGATGGCTAAAAGCTCCTCGACACGCTTCTCGGCGCTGTCGAGCTGAGCTTGCGATGAACGGGACAGGCGTGTGCCCTCCTCGAACAACGACAACGACTGCTCCAGCGAGAGATCACCGCTCTCGAGCCGCTCGACGATCGCGGTCAGGCGCTTGAGCGCTTCCTCGAAGCCGGGAGCTTCAGGCTGCGCTTTCGCGGGCGCGGCTTTGTCGGCGGCGGCTTTCTTCATGGACTCGCCCCCGGAACGTTCACCCGTTCGCCCAGAAGCGCAAGTCGAACCTCGAGCCGAGCCGGATCCGTGCCGGCTCCGACAACGACGCCGTCGGGGTCGGCCAGCAGCGGCAACGCGAGGCCGTCGCCTGCACGCACCAGTGAAACTGGCACCGCCGCGGCGCTTAGGCCTGGATTCTTCGACAGCTCGAGCCAGAGCGTCTCCGAACCGACCACGCCATCGGTCAAGGTCTGACCGGCGAGCGCCAGCCGCGCTGCCTCGCGCACGGCGCGCGACGCATCCAACTCAGCGGCCAACGTCAGCGTCCGCAGCTTGACCGATTCCGGACGCCGGCTGAGCGCGACGACCGCGGCGTGCCGCACCGATGCGTCGGGCTCGAATCGGTAGGCGTTCTCGATCAAGCCGAGCGCGTCGGGATCGCGAGCGCGCGACAAACCGAGCAAAGTGTGCGCCCGCAGCCACGGATCGCCGCTGGTCAGCAGCTCGCGCACGAGCGGCAATAGATCCGCGTCCTTGCGCGCCGAAAGCGCGGCCGCGGCCAACAGCGACGCCGGGCCGGCGCCGTGCGTCAGCTCCAGCAACAGCGGCGTCGGAGCCAGCTCCGCGGCGTCAGCGTCGGCGAGACCAATACTGAGCGCCACTTGCAGCACCGGATCGCGCTCGTGAAGCAGTCGCTGTACGGCAGCGCGAGCGCCCGCTCCCGAAGTCGCCAAGCGCGCCGCTGCTCGCACCATGACGGCGTCGGTCGCCGTCAGCTGCTGCGCCAGCGTCGACGGCTCGAGCAACGCGTGCGCAAACGCCGCCGCCGCGCGTTCATTCGGCTCCGAGGAACCGAGCGCGCCGGGCAGCAATTTGTTCAGAAACCCGGCGTCCTCACCGAGCCGCGCGTGCCGAAGCGCCAAAGCGCGCAACGCAAGCGCTCGCAGCCGCGGCTCCGCAACCGCCCGCTCGAGCCGGGCACGCGCTCGGCCGCCCGGAGCGCGCGACAGCGCGTAAATCGCTAGCCCCGCGCTGGCGGAGTTCTGCAGGGCACGCTCGAGCCGCGGCACGGTCCAAGCGCCGCCGCGGGCGAACAGCTCGAGCAGCGCGGGCGCGCGGGCGCCAGCCATATCCGGCTCGAGCGTCGCCGGTGCCGGCACGCTGCCATCGGTCAGCAAGAACAAGCCGAGCGCGAGCTGGCGCGTCGCCTCGTTACTGGCCAGCTCCGCCAGCGCTGCGCCAGCGTCGGCGGTGCCGCGCCGAGCCAGAATTTCGACTGCTGCCGCGATCAACACCGGTTGGCGCTCGGCCTTCAACCAATGCCGAGCCAGCTCGACCACCTCGGTCGAGCCGAAGCGCAGCAGAGCCAGCGCCGCCGCCGCGCGCGCCTCGGGTGCGCCTCGGCGCACGACTTCGCGCAGGAACGTTTCGGCGCGCAGGTCCCCGAGCTCGCCCAGCGCGTCGCACAGCTCCTTGGTTGGCGCCCCCGGCGCACGCAAAATCGGCCCGAGATCTTGCGGGGGATTCGCCAGCAACGCGTCACGGGTCAGCTCGGCAGCGTGACCGGGTTTGCGCAGCGCACGACCGAGCGCGGACAGCGCCGCCGGGTCTTGAGTCTTCGCCAACGCCAGCGCCGAAGCGCTTTGTACCCACGCCGAGAGCGGGCCCGCGTCCACCTCGACCGGCGGCGACGACAATGCGCGCACCAGCGCGTCGCGAGCCGGCGGAAGCTTGGCGTGCGGGGCGAGCGCGCGCACCGCCGCCAAATGCTCCTCGGCACCGTGCGCAGCGCCGCCCGGATCGAGCGCGCGCGCCAACAAGTCGACAGCGCGCGGCGTGCCCAACCCCGAAAGCCGCGCCAGCCCGCGCAGTCGATCGCGCGAGGCGTCACTGGCCAGCAACCGCTCGGCCGCTGGCGCTCCCAGCTCCGTGAGCAGCGACGGCGCTTTCTGGCCGCGTGGCGGCTCTCGACCTTGCGCGTGACCGAGCAGTCCAAGCGCGCACCCTGCCGTCCCCAGGACGGGCAGAACGCGCCGGAAGCCCCGCCAAGTCATGGCTTGGCGCTCGCCTTGGTTTTGGCCGGCGGCGCGGTTTTGGTCGACGCCGCGGTCGTGCCGAACCCAATGCCGCTGGCTGCGGCCCCGGGCAGCTTGGCCACGACCGAGAAACTCACGCCTTCCGCCACGTCGTCGCGGTGCGACAGCGCACGCAACGCCAGCACGATGCTGGTGCTGCGACTCGCAGCCTCTTGCGCGGCGGCCGGGCTCGGACCCAACGGGCGCACACCGACCAACAGCGTCAAACCGGGCTTGTCGTGCAGCAGCTGAGCAATTGCGCGCAGCGCGGCGCGCGACTTTTCGGTCAGCTCCAACGCCCGCGGCATCGCCTCGAACGTGATCGGCGCTGATACCTTCACGCTCGACGTCTTGTCGTCGAAGCTCGCCAGCAGCGGGCGCGGCTTCTTGGCGTCGGTGTCGGGGCAGCCGTCGGTGTCTTCTAAGCCGTCAAAGGTTTCGGCAGCTTCGGGGCATTTATCGTCGGCGTCGTCGAAGGTGTCGCCGTCTTTGTCCGGGCTCGGGCAGCCATTCAGCTTGGCGTCTTCGCGGGCAACTCCGGCGACCAACGGGCAGGCGTCGTCGGCGTCGAGGATGCCGTCTTGATCATTGTCCGGGTCGGGGCAGCCGTCCGCGTCCTCGAAGCCGTCGCGATCTTCGGCCTTCTTCGGGCACTTGTCGTCGGCGTCGTACACGCCGTCCATGTCGCGATCGCGCGGTGGGCAGCCGCGCAGTTTCGGATCGGGCGAGTCGGGGCCGGCCTCGCGCGGGCAAGCGTCTTTCACGTCGGCGATGCCGTCGTGGTCGTCATCCGGGTCGAGGCAGCCGTCTTCGTCCTCGAAGCCGTCGGCGTCTTCTTTCTCCGTCGGGCACTTGTCGCTTTCGTCCGCGACGCCATCGTCGTCGTTGTCGAAATCGGGGCAGCCGTCGCTGTCTTGAAAGCCGTCGCGATCTTCGGCCAGCTCGGCGCACTCGTCCTTCGAGTCTTCGATGCCGTCGCCGTCAGCGTCGTAGAAGCGCGGCGCCCAGCCGAAACCGAGCACAGCGCGTACGAGCGGCGCGCCAATCGCGGAGTTGAGCGGGGCCTCGACCCCGGCCAACAGCGAAATTTCACTCGGCGTGTAGCGAGCGACGGCGCCGATCACCGCGGGGCTGCCGGCGGCTGCCGCGAAGCTGGGCGTGACCGCCACCGCGCCGTGCGTCTCCACCGACCACAACCAACGCCCCTTTTCGTCCCAGCCAAACGCCTGCGGGCGCAACACGATCGCGGCGCCCCACGGCAATTCGTGGCCGAAGCCTTGGCGGACGTAGCTCGTCTCCGAGCCACGCACCTTGGCGCCGACGGTGGCACGCAGCGTGAGCGCCACCAGGCTCAGCTCCGACAGCAACCGCAGCTCACCGGTGGCGCTGCCTTCGGAAATGTAGGAAGTCGGATCACCGGTCGGCAGCGTGGCGCGCGCCAGCGCCGCGACGGAGAAGCCGCCCAGATCACCCGCTGGCAACAGCACGGCCTTGGCCGACAACCCGACGTCGCCCAGCGCGCTCTTCGGCAGCGGCGCCGCACCACTCACCCGACCGGCCACGTCACCGCTGCCGGTTTGGTAGATCACGCTCGGCAGCGA
This sequence comes from Polyangiales bacterium, assembly GCA_038252755.1. GTDB lineage: Bacteria > Myxococcota_A > Polyangia > Polyangiales > Polyangiaceae > PMG-095. The sequence continues at coordinate 109,075 of JBBSAB010000013.1, forward strand.
GAGCCCGAGCGCGATGCGATCGCCCAAGCCGATGCCGAACAGGTAGTCGAGCGAGAGCTGGTGCTTGACCGGCACCGCCACCTCCGCGCCCGAACCGTCGCGCAGCACGACCAGGCGGTCAGCGTAGGAGCCGACCAGCGCCGCGTTCCAATTCAGCGGACCTGGGGCCCTGGCCGGTTCGGTGTATAGCCCGCCGGCTTCGTCGGTCGGCAACTCGAGCCCGCGCAGGTTCAGCGCCGGCACATCCGCGCTGGCCGAGCTCGCACCCAGCACCCCAGCAAGGAAGAACCCAAAAGCCCAGCCGCCGCGACGCATCTCCGCGAGGTTAGCCACGTCTGCCCGCCGTTTGATAGGGGCTGCCCGGGCCCCAGCATTCGTCCCATCCCTCGGCTGCCCAACCGCAGCCTGCCTGCAGAACCTTCTGTGCCGTCCCGGGGCCAAGTCGTGCGGGCGCTTCGGGCCGCTGTCGTGCTGATGGCCCGCGCCGAGAACCTCCGAGATTCACAGGGAGGACGGGAGGACGGGAGGAACGGGAGGCGAGAATTTTGGGGTTCGAGACGCGCAACGTCGTGCGGATCCTGCACCGTCGCCGCTCGATTCGCACCGCTCGAACAAACAAAAACCTCCCGTGCGTCCCGTCCTCCCGTCCTCCCTGTGAAGATTCAGGAACCGCGAAACGACAGACCAGAAAGCGCATGACCCGAGACGCGCTCAGCGTGGCGTCCGGACGGCTTGGCCTGGAGACGATACGGAAGTTTCTGCGATTGGGGCTGCGGCTTGGCAGCCTAGGCCCGGGGAAGGTTGCGCGGCGGGGCGGTTCGGCATATCGAAGCGTCACATGGACGCGATCAGGATCCGCGGTAGCCGAGCACTGTCCGGCACCATCCGCGTGAGCGGCGCCAAGAACGCCGCCCTCCCCATCTTGTGTGCCACCCTGCTGTCTGACGGGGAGAGCCGACTGCGCAACGTGCCGGCCCTGCGTGACATCGAGACGACGGCCGCGCTGCTGCGCCACCTAGGCCGCCCGGTCGACATCGCGATGCCCGAGGTGCGCGTCAAAGCGCCGACCGGCCCGGTCAAGCCCGAAGCGCCGTACGACTTAGTGCGGCAGATGCGCGCCAGCGTGCTCGTGCTCGGGCCGCTGCTCGCGCGCTACGGCTCGGCCAAGGTCTCGCTGCCCGGCGGCTGCGCGATCGGCGCGCGCCCGGTCGACCAGCACTTGCAAGGCCTGGAGGCGCTCGGCGCCAAGATCGAGGTCGAGCACGGTTTCATCATCGCCGACGCCCCCAAGGGCCTGCGCGGCGCCGAGGTCGTGTTCGACATGCAGACGGTCGGCGGCACCGAGAACTTGATGATGGCGGCAGCGCTGGCCAAGGGCCGCACCACGCTGGTCAACGCGGCGTGTGAGCCGGAAATCGAAGAGCTGGGTCGCGTGCTCAACAAGATGGGCGCCAAAGTCGACGGCGCCGGCACTTCCACGATCCACATCGAGGGCAAGAGTGAGCTGGCACCGTTCGACCACGCCGTGATCGCCGACCGCATCGAGGCCGGCACGTTCATGGCCGCGGTCGGCTTGGCCGGCGGCAATGTGCTGCTCGAGAACGCACCGCTCGAGGATCTGGAGCCGGTGGTGGTGAAGCTGCGCCGAGCTGGCATCGAAATTGAGCGCGAAGGCGAGCACGTGCGCGTGCGCCGGCTGGGACAGCTGAAGGGCGTGGACGTCAGCACCGCGCCCCACCCGGGTTTCCCGACGGATATGCAGGCGCAATTTATGGCGCTGTGCTGCTTGGCCAAGGGCGAGAGCGTGCTGACCGAAAACGTGTTCGAAAACCGCTTCATGCACGTGCCGGAGCTGATCCGGATGGGCGCGCACATCGAGACGCGCGGTAACGTAGCGATCGTGCGCGGTGTCTCGGGCTTGTCTGGCGCCAGCGTGATGGCGACCGATTTGCGCGCCAGCGCATCGCTCGTGATGGCCGGTTTGGTCGCCGAGGGCGAAACCATCGTGCGCCGCGTTTACCACCTCGACCGCGGCTACGAGCACATCGAGCACAAGCTGGCCGGCGCGGGCGCTGACATCGAGCGTATCACCCTCGAGAGTGAGGAGCCGTGAACACCCGACCGCTGACGATCGCGATCCCGAAGGGGCGCGTGATGAAGGTGCTGGCGCCGCTGTTCAAAGCCGCCGGCTTGGATACGACCGCGCTCGGCGACGACGACCGTCGCTTGGTGCGCGAGAGCGCCGACGGCAAGCTGCGCTTTCTGCTGCTCAAGCCGGACGACGTGCCGACCTACGTCGAGTACGGCGCGGCCGATCTGGGCGTGAGCGGGCGCGACGTTTTGCGCGAACGGCGATGCGATCTGTATCAGCCGCTCGACTTGGGCATCGGCAAATGCCGGATGGTCGTGGCGGCGCCAGCCGGTGCCGTTTTGCCGGATGTGCCGCGGATCGCCACCAAGTTTCCGCACATTGCCACCGAGCATTACGCCTCGCGCGGCATCCAGGCCGAGATCATCTACGTGGGCGGCTCGGTCGAGCTTTCGCCGATCGTCGGGCTGTCGGACGCGATCGTCGATTTGGTCGAATCGGGCGCCACGCTGCGCGAAAATGGCCTGGTCGAGGTCGAGACCATCTTCGACGTTTCCAGCGTTTTGGTCGCCAACCGCTCGCTGTTCAAGCTGCGCCACGCCGAGATTCAACCGTTGCTCGAGAAGCTGCGGCTGGCCGTCACGGCGTGAAACGCCGGTCAGCGACCGCGGATTTCGCGAGCCCGCGCCACGATCCGTGTCCAGTCGTCGTCCGGCACCGGTCGCACCAGCCACTGGCATTCGTCGAGCAGCTCGCCAAAGCCTGCCGTCAGCTCGGCTAGCGCGTCGAACGGCACCATCACGACGTCATCGTCCCCGGCGCGCAGCACCACGCTGTCGACGCGCGACAACAGCAGGTGCTCGTCGGGCAACCAGATCACCAGCTGGGTCTTCTTTTCACCCTCCGCCTTGGGCTTGGCCACGAACAGCCCGGCGGTGCGGTACTGGCTCGGCACGCTCCATTGCACGCGGCGCATCTCTTCCACGACGCGGGTAGGAAACGCGTCCGGCTCGCCGGCGGCCGTCAGCTCAGCCAGCAACCGTTCACCGATCCAAAAATCGCGCACCGGCCCCGGCATGCCCATCGGCCCGCGACCGCCACGAATCATCGCCGCCACCACGCTCGCGCCTGATTTTGCTTGCTGACTGACCCAGGCGGCGTCGTGCAGGTCGCGCAGCTGGGCCAACTCGAGAGCTCCGAAATTTTCGCTCTGGATCTCGGCCGCGCCGCTCAGCTCCGCCACCACCTCCACGACGCGCAGCGCCAGCTCGCAGTCTTCGGGCGCGGGCAAAGCGCGGATCGTGACTGCGACGTGATCGTCCGCCCAGGCAACGCTGGTCGAGCGAACGGAAACGTCGTGGCGGAACAGGTGCAGGCCCTGTTCCGCCCAGTCGGCGCGCGTATCTTCGGGCATTCCGCCCAGATCCGCGATGCCGAGCGCCTGCTGCAGCTCCAGGGCGGTCGGACAATGCTTGGCAGCAACTTGAATCCACGCAAAGTAGTAACCCAGGTAGCCCAAGCCGCCGTGATATCACGACCGCGTCGGGTTCGCAGCGGCCAGCCGCAACGCTACCAGCGGGCGCTCGGCTTTCGTTTCCCGCTCGCCTTGGCATGCACCGGAACCGCGCGCGAGATCGCGACAGACTTGCGGGCGGGTGGCATAGGTCGAGCAGACGAACTGGCCCGAGCGCGCGTCGATTTGGAGCGCGCCGCAATGCCCGTCGACCATGCGCATGTAGGCGCGCACGCCGTCGAAGGTGACGAGCGCATCGGCGCGTTCACCGAACCGCGCATGGTCGTCACCCGACACACGAACGAACGTCGACAACAGCGAAAAGCAGCACGTACCGCACGCTAGGCATTCTGGTACGTGGGCCACCCGCCAAAGCGTACGGCAGCCCCGGCAACCGCATCGCCATTTGAGCGAAGCGTGGCAATTACAGCGCGCTTATGCCACGCCGCGCTTGCTCGACGCGCGCTTCGAGCGGCCCTTCGACGAGCAACCAGCGCGCCTGCCGGCGCTCGAGCTCCGCCAAGTAGAAGTCGTGCTGACGAGCACGAAAAGCCACATCGAGCCGCGTACCGTCCTGCACGAAGGGCAGGTCCGGCGCGCAAAGCAAGAACAAATCGTACGACCGCTCGGCGAGCCTGCTCAGCTCAGGCTCGGCCCCACCGAATTGGTCCAAGCAGTAAAAAAGCGTGGTGAGCGGTGACGTATCGCAAAACGTGACGTGACGCGCCGCCCGCGTCGCCTGCGCTTCGAGCTGGACTTGAGTGCGGGCGATCAGCAGGTAGTCTTCGTAGTGCAGCTCGCCACCGCGCTCGAGCCACTTTTCGCGACCGTATTCTTCGCAATGGCTGGTCTCGAAGCTGGCGGCCAGGCTGCGCGTCAGCGTCGTTTTCCCCGACGATTCGCCGCCGACCAGGCACACCCGCCGCACGAACGACGCGCGCACGACCGGCGAGAGAAACGTGAACGCCAACTCGCGATCGGCGCGGATCGCGCTGGCCGAGATCGGCACCGTGCTGCGGTCCAAATCGACGCGCACGTGCGCGACTCGAGCGTCAACCAGGTTAGCGGCCCGAAATTGCCGCTGCAGCTCCGCCGCAAAGCCGTCTCCGTACAGCTCGCTCGTGAACACCGCGTCGACCGCGACGCCGAACACCTGCAAACACAGCTCGGCGACAAACGACCGATGCTCCAATTCGGAAGCGTCGTTGTGCGGCAACTGCGGCAACACGCCGTGCTGCAGACGTAGTCGCTCGACCTCAGCCTCGTCGAGCGCCAGGTGCGTAACCGCCGGAAAAAGCTCAGACATCCAGCCCCGGCGCGCCTCCGCTCCGCAACCCGGCAGCTCGGGGCTCGAGTAGCTGAGGCAAAGTACGCGCTCGCATTGGCGAAGCGCTGCGCCCAACAAGTGCTCGTGGCCGCGATGCAGCGGCGAGAGCTTGCCCACGACCAAGCCGGTGCGAAAACGCACAGTCACGACGGCGCCTGCTGCGGCTCCTGCGCTGCCGCCAGATCCGAACGCCAGTGCCGCAGCGAAACCAGCGCGTTGACCCAATACGCCGCGTACAGCAGCGACGTCACGTGCAGACCACGCTGCCAGTACACCGGCACCGCCAGCGTATTGACCAAGAGCCAGCACCACCACGTCTCGACCCGGCGTTGCATGAGCAAAAATTGCCCCAACACGCTGAACGCCAGGATCGCCGAGTCGAGAAACGGTGCGTACGCGTCGGTGAAGCGATGCAGCAAGAGACCGTACACGACGACCACCAGCACCCCGACCAGCGTGAGCTTGCCAAGTGTGAACGCCTTCGTCCGCGTGACCGGCAGCTCGCGGGTTGGCCCACCCTGCCACCTGCGCCAGCCGTCGATGCTGGTGGCGAGGAAAAACACCTGCAAAGTAACGTCGGCGTACAGCTTGGCTTCGAAAAAGACGTAACCGAACAGTAACCCTCCCAGAATGCCGGTCCACCACGTGTGCACGTTGTTTCGGCCTGCCAGCAGAATCGACAGCGTGTTGAAGCCGTTCGCGCCGAGCTCGACCGGCGCGATCACGGCACGAGCTCCGACGAATACTGCAGCAGCTTGCCTTCGGCGCCATCCAACTCTTCGACCACCAGCGCCTGCTCGACGCCGAACAAGCCGAGCAAGGTCGCGCGCAGCCCGGCTTCGTGGCGCGCGAGGCCCGCGACCCGCAGCAAGAGCGCGCCGTCGGCCCGCTGCTGCAAGTGAAATTGCCGGAGGCCGAGCGGCTGCAGCACGTGCGTCACCTCGATATTGTTGAGCCATTCGCCGGCGTGCGTGCGAAACCGCACGGGCGCCCTGCCTTCGAGCCCGACCAACACCGGCTCGGCGCCGCGCAGCTCGAGCGACGCGAAGTCTCCGGTGCGGTAGCGCACGAGCGGTAAGCAGAAGTTGAAGCCACCGGTCAGCGTCACCTCACCGCGCTGACCGCGCGGTACGGACTTTCCGGAGGCGTCCAAGATCTCGACCAACATGCGATGCTGCAACAGTACGTGCCCGCCACAGTTCGCGTCGAAGGCGGCGATCGGACCGGCTTCGTTGAGCGAGTACAGATCGACGACCGGGCACTCGAATGTCGTCTCCAGCTCTTGCCGCAGCGCGGGCAACAGTGTCATCGAAGTGCTCAGCACCGCACGCGGCCGCAGCGCGGCTCCGAGCTTGAGCAGCTCGACGAAGGAGATTGGATCGCCGGCCAACACCTCGGGCGAGAGGTTTTCGAGGTATTTTCGGCGATCTTCCGGATCGCGCCAGTCGTCTGGATACAGGTTGAGCTTCACCAGCCCGGCTTCGTCCATCGTCGGCGTGACCGACACGTACGTGAAGCATTTGCGCTGGTAGCCGAGCAGCACCACGCCCACGTCGCCGTTCGCCGCGCGCAACGTCACGCCAAAACGCCGCAGCGCGCGGCGGTGGAACGCCAAGTAGCTGGCAGCTACGACTGGATGCGAAGCGATCAACAGCGGATGCCCGGTAGTGCCGCTGGTCCGAAAGTTGATCAAACGCTCGACCGGCGCCGAATCAGGCACGAAGCGCGCAACATCCTGGCCTAGCTCCGCACGCCCCACCGGCGGCACGTCGGTCAGACGTCGCGGCGCGCCGCCCATCGCGCGATAGAACGGCACCTCGCGGTACACGCGCGCCAGGTACTCGGCCAACCATGGCGCCGACTCCTCGCGCTGATCGGCCACGACGGCCTCGACCACTTCGCGCTCGAACGCGCGCACCGTCTCGACGTCCTCGCGCGTGAGCCGGTTACCGCTTTCGTTGCGGAAGATCGGCGCGTGGCGGTGCTCGCGCAGCCGTTGCAGCATGCGTTTCCCCTCCTCGGTCAAGGTCGGGTAGCGTTCGGCGTCGCTCGGGTCGGTCATTCGCGCGTGTATTTGTCGGCCGATTCCTCGGCGGCTTTGCGCGCCAAGGCTTCACGCACCGCACGCGCTCGGGCTTCGGCCTCGCGTGAAGCCCGCAGCACGCGCGCGCGCTCGGCCGCGCTGAGGCTAGTCAGGCGGTCCTCGGCTTGAGCACGCGTTTCGCCCAGCGGCCGGAAACCCAGCCGTGCGAGGCAAAAGCGGGCCAATTCCTCACGCCGCTCGGGATCCGACACCAGCTTTTCGACCGCCACATGTTCGCTCAGCTCACTCGCGCCCTGCAACAGCAGCGGGATCAGCGGCGCCGCCCGCAAATCGAGGCTGCGAAACCAATCTTCCGCCAAGACCCAGCTCAACAGCAAACTGACGCGCAACCGATTCCGATCCGACTTGGGCGTGCCGACCGCGAACGCATCGAGCGCGGCCGAGCCGGGCACAATGCCGTGCCAGTGACACAGATCACCCACCACTGCCGAAACTGCGACCGTGCCGTGCTGACCGAGCCGCGGCTCGTCCAGAAATTCTGGCGGCGTTTCGGTGATGCGCCGCATCAGACGGCTGAGTTCGCAACCTTCTTGATCCATCATGCACCTCGAAATTTTTCGAACACCTGCGTGCTTGCGCAATCGTCGCACGCGCCGGCTCGCTGCCAGCGCTGACGCGCAAGAAAACGCCGTGGCAAGTCGGCAAACTTGCCGTCTCTGCCGGACACTGCGGCGGCTGGCTCACCGTAGCTGTCGAGCGTGAAGCTGCACGGGGCGATCTTACCGAGCTCATCGACGAACAAGAATCGCCGCCCAGGCTCGCAATCACGCACCGCGAACGTTTCACCACGCTCGAGCGAGAGCAGCCGCTCGAGGTAAGCGTGAGCACCCAGCAGCGACAAGCCTTGCTCGGCAAGCTCGCGCCGTAGTGCGGGCAACTCCGCCGCGAATCGCTCGAGTCGTTCCGGCGTCAGCCGATGCGCTGCAAAAAACTCCGGCCGATCGCGACCTCCCAGACGATTGAAGGTCAGCTCCTGCACGCCCAGCGCGGCGAGCGCACGGCACAGTTCCGGGAATTCCCCAATGTTATCGCGCATCAAGACCGTATTGACCCGTACGACGGGGCCACGACCACGGCGGGCTTTTGCTTGGGCGAGCGCCGTGAGCGACGCCGCGAGTCGGTCGAAGCCGCCCGGCCAGCCACGCAAGCCATCGTGCACGGCCCCCAAGCCATCGATGCTCAGCGTGACTTCATCGAAGCAGTCGAGCAATAGCTCGCGCGTGGCGGCGCTGCCGAGGCTCGCGCCATTGGTGGTGACGCCGAGCGATAGGCCCAGCTTGGCGAAATGTCGCGCAACGCGCGGCAAAGGTTCCCAGGCGAAAGGCTCGCCACCCAAGAAGCTGACGTGCACTTCTTTGCCCAAGCTATCGCGAGTCTGCAGCAGCGAACGCCCTAGCTGCCGCGCCGAAGCTTCGTCGGTATCGCGGCGTGTGAACGGCAACGTGCGGTCGTACGCGCAGAACCCGCAACTCAAATTGCAGCGCGTCGTCACCCGCCACACCACGACCAGCCGCTCAGCGACCGGAGCGCTTTCGAGGTGCTGCGCGCCGTCAGCCACCTTTCGCCTCCGCAGCGTAGGTCTTGCGGGCAAACGCACGCGCAAACGCCACCAGCTCGTCCCAGTCCGCAACGCGCTGCACGTCGATGCCCAACTCGTTACGCGCGCGGAGGATCGCGCCATAAGCCTGGGCAAAGTATTTATGAGTCTTATCGACGTTGTCCCAATTGGCCGGCAAATTGAGCACGAAAGTGCCGCCGCCGCGCGCCATGGCCAACGCGCGCCGCGTCACGTCCCAGCCAGAGTTACCGCGCTCGTCAGTGTCGAAGGCAGTCGAGACGCCATCGTCGGAGATCACCAAGATGTGCGCCGGTCGCGCCGTGGGTCCGCGCTTGTCGAATGTGTCGCGCAGCACGTGGATCGGAAATGCGGTCGCGCCGCCGAAGTATCCCGTGAGCACGCCGAGCAGCAACTGTTCGTCACGCACGAAGCCGGGCGTACTGGTGAACTGCCGCGCACCGCTCCACAGCGTCGCCTGCACCCGCGCACCAGCGCGTAGAGCGGAGATACAAATGATTGCGCCAGCCAACGCCGGAAACGAGATCAGCCGCTGCGGATTCGCCATCGAGCCGGAGCTATCCACATATAGATCCAGGTCGAGCGGCTCGCTCTTCGGCTGCTGCCCGTCCATCGTGCCCCAGGCGCGCTGGACGGTCGTCAATCCCGGCACGATGTGCGGACTGATCATCACGCTCTCCAGCCAATCGACCTGCTCGAGCGGATCGCCAAAGTCCCAGCGCTCCAAGCCTTCCGGCAGCGGCTCGACGCTCTTCGGCAGCCGGCGACGCGGAAACGGGATCAGGTGCGGGATGGCGCGCTCGCGGTAATAGCGAATCGCGACTTCGTGATCGCTGATCACGAGGCCCATCGCGCGCAAAATTTCCCCGTATTCGAAGGGTTGGCGTGTTTGGCCGGCGTTGGCCTTCGGTGCGCCGGGCTCCTTCGGTTGCGTGTTGGCTTCGTCGGCGGTGACGTCGCCGAGCTCGTCGCTCAGACGCGGATCGTGCGCCGGGTGAACAGGTGCCGGCTCACTCTCGCCCTCGGAAAGGCCGCTCGGGTTGCTGCCGCCGGCGGCGTCGCGCGTGTCGAACAACTTTTCGTGACCGTCGAGCGCGTGCTCGTCCTCAGCCAAGTACGGCAGCAGTAGGCTCGCGAAGCCGCCGCTGCCGGCCATGAAATCACGCGCGTAGCTGCGCAAGAGCCGCGCCCCGAGCCAAGCGTCGCCCTCGATACGGTCCTGCATCGGCCCAGTGCACAGCGTGCCGCGCGGCAAGGACCATAACACCTCGTACATGCGCAAGTAGAGCCGCCACACTTTGCTCGGCGAGCTGGTCATGCCCAGCGCCAAGTACACCTCATGCATCCGCAAGCCGGCGCTACGCTGCAAGCGGTCGTTGATCAGTAGATCGGTGTACAGGTTGGCCAGGAACGGGGCATGGCGTTCGAGGGTCGGCAGGGCGCGGCGCATGCGCGCTATCATCCGACCGTGGTCGGTCAGGTTCGACGGCGCCAACACGTGGTGGCCGACCTCGTGCGCCAAGATTTCGACCGCAAGATGTCCGACGCCGCTCGCGATCACCTCCGGTAAGCTGACGATCACGGCCTGATCGGTGAGGCGAATCATCGCGAAACTGCCGCTCAGGCCGGCTTTTTCCGCAGCCTTCGTCGTCAAGCACAGCTCCGGCTGGCGCAGGCGCGTGAACTTGCTCCAAGCCGCCAATGCGTCCGGCCAAGCCGCGAGCCAACGCTCCGCCAGCTGGTCCAACTCGGTGCGCGACGCGGCGCTCTTAGTCACGGGCTGCCCTCCAGCGCGACCACCGCGACGGCGTAGGAATGCGCGGTCGTAAAAAGTACGGTATTGGCGTTACCGACCGCGCTGGTCAACGGCCCCGTGTCGCGCAGCGGCAACGTCTTGCCAAATCCCATCACACGCGTTGGCTCGAGCGCTACATTGCCGTTCTGCACGTCGAAGCTGGCGCCGACCAAGTCTTCGGGGCGCGCCCGGTGCAAGGTGCAGCCGAAGGCATCGAGCGCCAGCAGCCAAGCGTCGTCACCGCTGACGACGAACAGCTCCTGCCCGACGCGCGTCACCTGCGGCGGCGCCAAGAACGCGCCGCCGAAGCCACGAAAACTGCCCACGCTGCCGACGAGCCGAAAGCCGAGCCCAGGCGCGCTCGGCACGAACCACGGATCCTGCTCCAAGCGGAGAAGCGTCGCCTGAAGCGCTGCCCCCGGCACGCCGAGCGCGTTCAAAACCAGCGGCGACGGCAAGCTGCGACACAACGCAAGCGCGCTCGAGCGGTAATGCGCCAGCCCGGCCAACCAGGCCAAAACCTGGCCCAAGCCGAGCAATTCTTCGACGCTTTGTACGGCTGGAGCGAGCCGGGCCAAGGCGCTGCACCACTCGTCGGGCCGCACGCCGGGCACGGTAGCCAACTGATGCAGCGCGTTGCATAGCCGCGGCAACACGGCCTCCGGCGCACGGGCGATGAAGCGCGCCAACAGCGGAAACAGCTGCTGAAATCCATTGTCGAGCGCGCGGCTATGCGCACGCGGCCCCGCCAGCCGTTGCGACAACAGCTCGAGCCCCACGCTGTACGCGGTGTCGACGACCTCTACCACCGCCGTCGGATCCAACGCGGCCACCGCGCTGACCAGCGGCTCGACCGACGTCGCCAAAAAGACTTTGAACGACTCTTCGTCGAGCTCCGGCGCCGCGCGACGAGCCGCCAAGAATTGCGCATTGTAGTCGGCCCTTCGAGCCGACAGCACGCTGACGAAAGCCTCGCTCAGCATGGCTACTGTGTCGCGACCCAGCGCAGGTAGTTGGTGTAGCGGTGGTGCAGGTACTTCAGCACCAGCACGTCGTCGTACAAATGCCCGTACAGTTTCTTACCGCGCGCCAGCTCGGCGATCAAAGTTTCGATCCGTGACAGCCGCGAGCGCACCTCGCTCTCAGTGATGCCGGTCAAACCCAGCTGGAATTGCTCAGAAAGCCGCGCCACTGGGTCTTCGCGGTCGAGATTCAAACGGTCGTATTCGGCAGCGCTTTCGTCGAACAGCCGCCGCAACCAGCCAATCCGATCGGCGCGCAGCGGCGCATTGCCCGGCGCTTCGAAGAACGGCGCGTCCGGATCCGGCGTCAGCTTGTCGTGAAGCACGAACGGCAACACCTGCCGCACGTCATCCAAACCGACCAGCGGGCTACCGCGAAAGTACGCCATCGCCTTGGCGTAGTGAATCAGCGTCATCAGCGCGCGCACTGATAAGCCGTTCTTGGTTTGGCAACCCAAGTCTTTCAAGCGATCGCGACCGGTGTCTTGCCCGGTGACAGTCAACCAATCGACGCCGGAGAGCCGCACGGTGTCTTTGGTCTTGTATTCGAACTGGTGCGCCGCCACCTCGCAAAACTCGAATTGGCTGCTGAAGAACTCCAGCCGCCGCCGCACTTCTGGCGGCAACGCTACGGCGCGGATCTCTTCGCCCAGCTGATCGATCTCTGTCTCAGTGAAGATGACCTGGCGCGGCACCAGTTCTTCGGGCCGCGCGTTCTCTTCCACGCGCAGCAAGAGCTCGTGCAAGAAGCGCGAGTTGAAGGCCAACGCTTGGACGACTACGTCGATGCGATCGCGCAAGGCTTCGATCACCTGGTAGGTGCCGCCGCCCTGGTCGTCATTGGCCGTGAAATACCAGGCAGATTCCGGGCATTCGTAGATATGGTCGAGCAGCTCGGCGTAGTTGTCGCCCATCACCGTCAAGAGTGCGCTCTGGGTACGAGTCGGAATGCGGTTGTATTCGTCGATGATCTTGACGCGCTGACTGAGCCATTTGCGCCAAGCAATCCGGATGTCGTCCATGCTCTTGGCGTTGACCAAGTCGCTGGGCAGCGGGTTGCCGAGCAAATCGGCGATTGTCATCTGCGGTTGGCCGTGCTGCATCGCGCGCTTCACGTCGCGCACCGAGTAGCCCGCCAAAACACCCATCAAGATCGCACTGGCGGTCTTGCCGCGCCCCGGACCGCCGATGAACAAACACTTGCGGCGTGTCGCGAACGTCAGCAGCGGCAACAGTACGAAGCTCGAGTAGCTCTGCGCCGTCGGCAACGTGAGCTGGCTTTTGCTGTCACCGAGCGTGAACGTGGCGGGCGGCGCGTCGTTGTACTCGATATCGTAGTGCGGGCTGATGATCGCGGTGTTGACGATCCAGAAGTAGGCTTGGCGCAACTTCTCGTCGAGCGGCAAACCTTGCGGGTCGACCGCAGCTTGCCGATCCGCGACTGGTCCGCGGTACAGGTCCGCGACGTCGAAGGCGCGCGCGGCCGCCGGCTTGCCCGGGTTGGTGGGTGACGCCGAAAGTCGTTTAAAAAGTCCCTTGATAGCCACCGACCGAGCACTTTAGGGGGCCGGCAGCCGCGTTGCTCGACTTTTTCTCAAAGCATCGCAACGCCGCGGCGGCGACGGCCCACCGGAAAGGCGCGCTCGATGGCCGTGACGTCCGCGGCCGAGAGCACGACCTGCGCGCCACCCGCATTCTCCCGCAGGTGCTCGACATTCGTTGACTTGGGAATGGCGAACAAATCAGGCCGCCGGGTCAAGAACGCGAGCGCAACCTGCCGCGGCGTCACCTTCAAACGTTCGGCAAGCTGCGTCAGCACGGCTCCGCTCGCGCCCTGCGGCGGATACTGCCGGTGCTGCCCGTACGGCGTGTAACCGACGACCGCGACACGGTTCTCTTCACACCACGGCAACACCGCGTGCTCGATGCCGCGCTCTTCCAAGTGGTACAGCACCTGATTGCACGCAATGCGACCAGGCCCGGCAATCTCCAGCGCACTCGCCAGCTCGTCCTCGTCGAAGTTGCTGACGCCCCAGGCGCGCGTCTTGCCCGCCTTCACCAAATCCTCGAGCCCGGCGATCGTCTCTTCGAGTGGGTACGAGCCCGGCCAATGCAACAAATAGCAATCGAGATGATCGGTGCGCAGGCGCTTCAACGTCTGCTCGCAATGCTTGATCGTGCCCTGACGGCTGGCATTGCTAGGAATGATCTTCGAAACCAAAAACACGCCATCGCGGCGCCCTTCGAGCGCTTGTCCGACCAAGCTCTCGGCTTTACCCGAGCCATACAGCTCCGCCGTATCGACGTGCGTTAGCCCCAGCTCAAGCGCCGCCTGCACCGCGGCAATCGCCACCTTCGGCTCGCTCTGCTCGAGGTACCAAGTACCGAGCCCGACCTTCGGCACCTGCACGCCAGTGGAACCGAAGACCTGTCGAGGAAGCTCCGTGCTCGTCATGCCGGGCAGCTTAGTGACGGCTCGCGTCAACGCGCAAGCCTGACAAAGCATGACGTAAGGGTGATGGTCGCGGCGTGCGCTACACGTCAGATTCAATAGCGTGAAAGCTCGCCCCACTTCGGCTTACGCGCACGAGATCCGCCCGCTCCTGTCACCTGAGCACTTCGCGCCGGCGCGCTCACGGTTGCTGTGGATACCGGTACACTTGTCGGTGCTGGTGAGCGGCGCGCTGCTGCTGTCAGCGTTTCAGCTACCGTGGTTCGCCTACCCGCTGGTCTCGGTCATCATGGGCTGCAGCTTCGCCGGAATGACGTTCCTGGGCCACGAGACGCTGCACGGCGCCGTCGTGCGCAGTAAGCAGCTGCGCCGCGTCATCGGCTGGCTCGGCTTTCTGCCGTTCGTCGTCTCGCCGCGCTTGTGGGAGGCCTGGCACAACCGCGTCCACCACAACCACACCAACGAACCCGGCGTCGATCCAGACGCTTACCCCACACTCGACGAATACCAGCAAAACCGCGCCGTTCGCGCCGTTACCGAGCTGGCGCCAGGTCGCAAACGCCTGGTCGGCGCGTTCAGCCTGCTGATCGGCTTCTCGATACAGAGCGTGCACATGCTGGTCGACGCACGCCGCCGCAACTGGCTCACGCCGCGCGAGCACACACGCGCCATCCTCGAAACACTGCTCGGCGTCGCGTTCTGGACAGTCGTCGCGGCGCTGCTCGGCCCCGTCGCGTTCCTGTTCGCCTACGCCCTCCCGCTGGTCGTCGCCAACAGCATCGTGATGAGCTTCATCCTCACCAACCACAGCCTCAGCCCCCACACCGAAGTGAACGACCCGCTGCTCAACTCACTCAGCGTCACCGGCCCCCGCTGGTTCGACTGGCTCACGCTCGGCTTCGGCTACCACGTCGAACACCACCTCTTCCCCGCCATGAGCGCCCGCCACGCCCCCGCCCTGCGCGACATCCTGCGCACCCGCTGGCCCGCCAGCTACCAATCCCTCCCGCTCCCCCGCGCCCTCCGCGCCCTGCACCGCTCCGCCCGCGTCTACGAAACCCGCACCACCCTCCTCGACCCCAAAACCGGCCGCCGCTGGCAAACCCTCATGCCCAAAGTCGCCTGACGACTCGCCGCGACATTCTTACTGGGGAGGCCGGGAGGCCCAGTCGCGTTCCATGCCGACGCCGCCCCGCTGGGCGGCGAGCCACACATTGGCCAGCCCATGCGCGCCGCGCAAATCCCAGAACTCTCCTTAGCGCGTTATCCAGACCAGCTCTTATCTCGCCGGGACCAGCATTTTTCGACAAAATCGCGACCGCGCGTCCCCGTTTAGGCCGCGTTTATCCAGCCCACTAAAGCCGACCAACCCAAGCCCCTGCAACCCAATTATAGTTGGGCAGCGAGCATTTGATCACGGACTTGATGAGCTCGACGCGAGGACGAGATTGAGCGAGAGGTCGAGATTGCCGACTGCTGATCTCGTTGCGCTCGCCCGTGGTGAATTACCACGCGCTCGGCCGCGTTTTCTGGGC